>JAYPVK010000009.1:70093-101858 GCA_038134565.1 Pseudomonadales bacterium
CTGATCCTCGTCGGCAAAGGCGTCGAGACGGGTAGCGAGCGTCCTGGCTGGCAATACGGTGGGGCGGGCAAACATCCGGTTGGCCTGATCGGAACTGAACCCATTGGCCAGCAGTTGCTTATAGGCCCCGGTGTAGAGTTCCAGTGCGCTGGTTTCGTTACCGAACAGCATCTCCCAATCCGCCTGATAGATTTGCACCAGGGCAAGACTCTCCGCCGGCAACCCTTCCGTGCCGGAGTAGATAGCGGCGATCCGGCCCAGCAGCTCCCTGCCGATGCGATAGCTGATACGCAGGGACTCACCCATGGTGAGGGTAAAGCCGTTGATTTCCTCGTCATCATCGGAGCGATGGACATAGCTGATGACGCTGCTGTTCTTCACCAGTGAGCTCTGGTAGTAGTGAGCCAGCACGATATTGTAGAGCCACGGTGCCAGCTGGATGTGGTCGTCTCCCAGGGTGGCTTCGATGCCACTTACGGCTCGCCAGTTGAGGTTCTTGGCCGCGATCAGGTAGCGCACACCGAGGGGGTTGTTGGCATCGGCGGAAGCCTTGAGCAGAAGTTCGCTGAGTAACTCCGTGCCTTCCAGGTAGGCGTAGAAATCCCGGGCATAGATTTCGTCGTTCAGCCACTCGAAATAGCTGAGGTGGTTTTCGACCTGTTCGAATTTGCCTTGCGCTAGCTGGGCTTCGATTGCGTGACGCAGGGGTATCCGCTGTTCCTTGCTGCTGAGGCCATAGTTGACCTTGGCCACCTGCGTCGCCTCCAGGAAGATGCGTTCGGCTTCCGGGAAGTCCCCGGCTTCAATGGCCAGCAGGCCCTGGGAAACCAGCTGTTCCATATTGCCCTGGTCATAGGCATTCAGAAAGGACCGGGAGGAATCATCCGGGTTCTGGGCATAGAGCGGGGCACCCTGCACAAGCGCGACGAGGCAGAGCACAAGAATGGCTGGGAAGCCTGAAGATACTGGTTTTCTTACGGTGTTTCCCACGTCTAGCAAGCCCTGTAAAAACTGGATTCCGATGGGATATTTCAGGATACCCAGAATTATCGATGCCCGCAATTGGTCCCGAAGCACGGTTCGAATCTTGCTGAGCAATTAGGCATACTCAGGATACCCCCTGGCAGATCACCATCGGGGCATTAAATCTGGAGACCCTATGAGCAGTAATGACGGCAACAGTGGCATCGACCTCTATACCTGGTCGACCCCCAATGGCAGGAAAGTATCCATCATGCTGGAAGAGCTTGCAGTCGACTACCGGGTCATTCCGGTAAACATCGTCGAGGGCGCGCAGCATCAGGACAGCTATTCCCGCATCAGCCCCAATCACAAAATTCCCGCTATCGTGGATCACGATACGAACACCACCATGATGGAGTCAGGTGCCATTCTTATGTACCTGGGGAACAAGACCGGTAAGCTGATGGCTCCTCTGGGCAGCGACAGATTCTGGGAGCAAATGGAATGGCTGATGTTCCAGGTGGGGCACGTCGGGCCCATGCTGGGCCAGACCCATCATTTCGTGAAATACAATCCCGGCAAGTCACCCTATGCCGAGGAGCGCTACAGCAGGGAAAATGCCAGGCTATACGGTGTTCTGGAGGCGCGCTTGGCCGAGCGGGAGTTTATCTGCGACAGTTACTCCATCGTCGACATCGCTACCTGGCCCTGGATTTCCCGCTTCGAATTTCAACAGATGGACTTGCACGCTTACCCGCGTTTGCTGGACTGGTACCTGCGCATCGCCGACCGTCCTGCAGTACAGGCGGGCTACGGGGTGCCGGAGAAACTCGCCGTGCCTCGTCCCTGATCGTTCACGGCAGCGGTTTAGTCCGCGTAATCCAGCGGCAGGCTTGTGGTGTACTTGATCTGTTCCATGGCAAAGCTGGACGAGACGTCTGTCAGCTTCGTCTCCTGCACGAGCTTTCGGTAGAAGCTGTCGAACGCGGCGATGTCCGGTACCACGACGCGCAGCAGGTAGTCTGACTCACCCGCCATGCGGTAAAACTCCACCACTTCCGGGAAGCGTTTGACGGTCTCCGCGAAATCCTGGAACCACTCCCAATTGTGCTGGTTGGTTTTAACCGCCACGAACACGTCCACATCCAGATTCAGTTTCTGGCGATTCAGGAGCACTACCCGCTGGGCTATCACCCCTTCTTCCTCCAGTTTCTGGATGCGGCGCCAGCAGGGTGTGGTGGACAGGCCCACCGCATCGGCGATTTCCGCCGTGGAGAGTTGGGAATTCTGCTGCAACAGGCTCAGTATTTTCTTATCGATCTTATCCATGGAATAAAATACTACTATAAGTCTAATATGTAGAATGTAATTCTTTATATTAGGGTTGCAAGAGGAAATTAGCAAAAATATTTTAACACCCCGGTGCTATGCTTCCCGGGTATCAAGAGTTTGCTGCGCGTTTACTGGCCAGCGCATTGGCCGCAGTGAGTGTTGCAGCCGGGTTCAAGTTAGTTGCCTGAAAGGGCGGGAGCACACGATGTCACGGTTGGATGATCATTTAAGACAAGTCGATGAGACCTATCTTGAACACATGGGTCATGCCTTGTCATTTTCCTTTAACCTGGCAATTGCTGCCGTGGTCTGCCTGGTCCACGCAGTCTTTCCATTCCTGTTCGAGAAGCGCGGTAGCACCATCGTGAACCGCCTGCATGACCGAATGGTAGTTAACAGGCATTCTCTAGGGGGGAGCAAACAAGAGAAGTCGGGTGCTGGAGCCGTAGCCAGTCGCTGAACCGGCCTCTCTTCATACGGCCGTTCCATTAGCGGTTCTATGGACGGCAGTTTCTTTTCCCTCCCTGCCAACGCCCCTGCCGTGATGACAAGGGGTACTGAATCGCCAGTCCATCCATTCCTGCGGTTACTTCAACCCGACTGGCATTGATTCCAGCCTGCAAAGCCTCTAAGGTCGCTGTCATTGAACGATGACTGCCGAGGGAGGCAAGATGAACAAGACTCATGGACTGATATTACTGGTCGCCGGAACCCTGCTGTCCGGACTGGCCTCGGCGCAGGCGCCCTATGTCGCGCCCCGCAATATCTGGGGACAACCCGATCTGCAGGGCGTGTGGAATTTCTCCTCCAATGTGCCCATGCAACGGCCGGAGCAATTCGGCGAACGTGAGTTCATGACCGATGACGAGATTGCCATCATGCGGGCCCGACTCGCTGAACGCGATGCGGCATCCGATCAGGCTGTGCCGAGTACAGACCCCAACAGCCCGGGTGGCTACAACGACTTCTGGGTAGAGAGCGCGGGGCTCACGGATCGCATTCGCACCTCCCATATCATCTATCCGCCCAACGGGCGCTACCCGGCACGGGTGCAGGGTTCCCCGATTCAGTTCGGTGGCCTGGGTGATGATGTGCCCGGCACCCGCCCGGTACGTTTCACCGTGGGTGGCATCGCCAAGACCGGTCCGGAAGACCGCGGACTGTCCGAGCGCTGCATCGTGGGCTTTAACGATGGCCCCCCCTTCTCACCCAGCTTGTACAACAACAATGTACAACTGTTCCAGCATCGGGATACGGCGGTGATTCTCACGGAGATGATCCACAATGCCCGTATCGTGCCCCTGGATGATCGGCCCCCATTACCCGATGAGATCCGTCAGTGGTCGGGAGATGCCCGTGGCTACTATGACGGTGACACCCTGGTGGTTGTGTCCACCAACTTTACCGACATGGCGGCAGCCCTTGAACCTTTCGGCATCGCCGACGACAAGGTGCTTACCGAGCGTTTCACCCGGGTAGACGATTTCACAGTCGAATATGAATGGACCCTGGAAGCGCCGTCTACCTTCACCGACACGATCACGGCGGTCGTGCCCATGACCAAGGTGGCTGGCCAGCTTTACGAATACGCCTGCCATGAAGGCAACTACGGCATGGTCAATATCCTGCGCGGCGAGCGTATGGAGGAGAGACGTGCCATGGAAGACGGCAACTAATCCGTTTGCCAGCTTATGAGAAGCCCGGCTTGCCGGGCTTTTTTATGCCTGCCTTTTTGCGGGGGGAGGCATTTTCGAGCTCCGCGAGGCTCCCCGCTATTGACAATTCGTGCCGGGAAAAATACTGTATATTTATCCAGTATTTTGATGTGTCATCATGGCCGAAAAGTCCCCCGCCGAAACCGTGCCAGTGGCACGGCCGGAGCCCAACTGTGCCCTCTCACCCCCACCGGTATTGCCTGCCTATGCCGAGCTGCACTGTATCTCCAATTTCAGCTTCCTGCGCGGCGCCTCCTTTCCGGAGGAGCTGGTAGAGCGGGCCGATGCCCTCGGCTACACCGCCCTGGCCATCACCGATGAGTGTTCGTTGTCCGGTGTGGTGCGTGCCCATGTGGCGGCTAGGGGCAGGGACATCAAGCTCATCATCGGTAGCGAGTTTTACCTGGTGGAAGGCTGCCACCTAGTCATGCTCGCCTGTAACCGAAACGGCTATGGCCACCTGAGTCATCTCATCAGCTGCGCCCGGCGCGAGACGAAGAAGGGGACCTATCAACTGGATCGCGCAATGCTGGAAGCGAATCGGCCACAGGATTGCCTGGCCTTGTGGCTGCCGAATCTGCAGCAGGCACCGGAGCACCTTGCCTGCCAGGCGGTATGGTTGCAGCGCCAGTTTCCCCGGTGCTTGTGGATCGGTGTTGAGTTGTTACTGAGGGGCAATGATCGGCAGCGTTTACAGCAGCTGCAGAAACTGGGCGAGCAGTATGCTATTCCCCTGTGTGCCACAGGCGGGGTCTATATGCACGACCCGGCGCGGCGCATCCTGCAGGACACGGTGACGGCTATCCGTCTGGGTCGGCAATTCACTAACCTGGGACTGGATGGCGAGAGCAACGGCCAGCGCCATCTGCGTAACCGCGCTCAGCTGGGCAAGCTGTTTCCCGATAGCCTGATGCAGGAGACAGTAAACATCGCCGACCGCTGCCACTTCTCGCTGGACGAATTGCGTTATGAATATCCCAGGGAGCTGGTGCCGGAAGAGTACACGGCCCATGGCTGGTTACGGGAGTTGACGGAGAAGGGCATCCGGCAGCGCTGGCCTGATGGTGCCACGCCCAAGGTGCGCAACATCATCGAGCACGAGTTGATGCTCATCAAGGAGCTCAACTACGAACATTACTTCCTCACCGTGCACGACATGGTGGCCTTCGCCCGTAGCCAGGGCATCCTCTGCCAGGGACGCGGTTCTGCCGCCAATTCCGCCGTGTGTTATTGCCTTGGCATCACCGAGGTGGATCCGGCCCGTGTAGAGGTCCTGTTCGAGCGCTTCATCTCCAGGGAGAGGAATGAGCCGCCGGACATCGATGTGGATTTCGAGAACGCCCGCCGCGAGGAAGTGATCCAGTACATCTATGACAAGTATGGGCGCGCGCGTGCGGCCCTGGCGGCCACGGTCATCACCTATCGTTCGCGCAGTGCCATTCGCGATGTGGGCAAGGTGTTGGGTCTGGAAGACGCGCTGCTGGACCATATCTCCAGGTCCATCTACTGGTGGGGGTCGACCCTCGAAGAGCAATTAAGCGATTCCGATATCGACCACAATGACCGGCAGATTCAGATGCTGGTAAGCCTGGCCAAGGCGCTCATCGGCTTTCCCCGCCACCTCTCGCAGCACGTGGGTGGTTTCGTCATCAGCCAGGGTCCTCTCACTCACCTGGTGCCTATCGAGAACGCCACCATGGCAGACCGTACCGTCATCCAGTGGGAGAAAGATGACCTGGAATCCCTGGGCTTGTTGAAGATCGATGTGCTGGCACTGGGCATGTTGAGCGCGGTGCAGAAATGCCTGCGGCTGGTGAGCAGCTACAGCAGGGAGCCGCTCACCATGCAGAAGATTCCGGCGGAGGATCCAAAGGTCTACGACATGATGGGAGAAGCAGACACCATCGGCGTGTTCCAGATCGAGTCCCGGGCCCAGATGAGCATGCTGCCGCGGCTGCGACCGCGAAACTATTATGACCTCGTTATACAGATAGCAATTGTGCGACCTGGCCCTATTCAGGGCGACATGGTGCATCCCTACCTGAACCGCCGCAATGGCAGGGAGGCAGTTACCTACCCCAGCGAAGCGGTGCGGGATGCATTGGAACGCACCCTGGGGGTACCCATCTTCCAGGAACAGGTGATGCAGCTGGCCATGGTGGCGGCAGGCTTCAGTGGTGGCGAAGCCGATCAACTACGGCGGGCCATGGCGGCCTGGAAGCGCAAGGGTGGTCTGGAGCCCTACCGGAAGAAGCTGGTGGATGGCATGCTGGAACGGGGTTACGAGGAAGACTTCGCGGAGAAGCTGTTCAGCCAGATCAAGGGTTTTGGCGATTATGGCTTTCCGGAATCCCACTCCGCCAGCTTTGCCCTGATTGCCTATGTGTCGTCCTGGTTCAAGCTCTACCATCCCGCCGCGTTCTGCTGCGCCCTGCTCAACAGCCAGCCCATGGGGTTCTACGCGCCCGCGCAGTTGGTAAAAGACGCGCGGCAGCATGGCGTGAAGGTACTACCGGTCACCGTGAACGATAGCGACTACGACAGCACGCTGGAGTTCGATGATGCCTATGTGAAGCCGGAGACAGCCTGCCATCGCCAGCAAGCCGCGCAATTAAGACTCGGCCTGCGCATGGTGAAAGGCCTCTCGGAGCAGGGTGCGCAGGCAATTGTGGAAGCACGTCAGTCTGACTGCTTCCACAGCGTGCAGGACCTGGTGTTTCGTAGCGGCATCAACCGTGGCGACCTGGAAGCCCTGGCCGCGGCCGATGCCCTGCGGGAACTCAGCGGCGATCGCCACCGGGCGTTCTGGCAGGCCAGCGGTATCGAGCCGGGGGGCCAGAGTAAAATTTCACGCAGTGTGCTGACTATGGGCACAGCGCAATTGAAATTTTACTCCGACCCCAGCTTTGACCCCGCTGGCGCAGACTTCGGCGCCGATGTGCTGCTACCCGTGGCCAGCGAGGGGCAGAACATTGTCGGCGACTACACCAGCACGGGGCTGAGCCTGCGCCGCCATCCGCTGGCCCTGTTTCGTTCCCACCTGGACAGCTTCGATGTGCTACGCGCCGAAGACCTCGTCGCCGTGGACAACGAAGCGAATGCCAAGATCACTGGCATCGTCACCTGCCGTCAGCGACCCATGACCGCCGCCGGCGTCACCTTCCTGACCTTGGAAGACGAGAGCGGTTTCGTTAACGTGGTGGTATGGCCCAGCCTGGGCGAGAAACAGAGGCCGGTAGTGCGACAGGCCATGCTGATGGGCGTGGTGGGACATGTGCAGAAGAGTGAGGGTGTGATCCATCTCATCGCCAGGGAACTGGTGGACCTGAGTCACTGGCTGGGCACCATGGAGATTTCTTCGCGGGATTTTACCTGAAGGCGGTGCCTTCACTACATCAGGATCTCGAGTTACCGAATACACACGTTCTGGAATCATTATCCTGACGTGTTAACTAACGCAATTATTACTCCGCCAACCACTTATACATCACCAGCGCATCCACCAGACCTCTCTCGGGGTGGTCAAAGGCACTGGGCAATGTGCCTACCGTCTCGAAACCCAGTTTGTTCCAGAGGCGCACTGCGCCTTCATTACTGGACGCCACGAAGTTGAATTGCATGGCCTGGTAGCCGAGCTTCAATGCTTCCTGCTGCGAATGTTCACACATGCTGGTGGCGAGGCCTTTGCCGCGGGCGGCAGTAGACACCATGTAACCGCAGTTACAGACATGGGCACCAGGGCCCTCGTTATTGGTCTTGATGTAATAGGTGCCGAGTATCATGCCGTCTTCTTCGGCGACATAAGTCTTGCGGGGATACTCCATCCACAAATGGAAGGCCTCTTCTTTCGTCGTGTCGCGACGATAGCCATAGGTATCACCGGCGGACGCTACCTCATTGAAGATGGGCCAGATAGCATCGAAGTCTTTCTTGTTGGCTTCCCGGATATTCATGGCTAGAAAAGGGGTCAGAGTAAAAATACAGTAGTTTGTCACTTTAGTGGCATTATAGCGATGTAGTGCTAAAACTACTGTATTTTTACTCTGACCCCTTTTCTTTGCTCAGGCAAAGAAACCATGGAGATACCAGCGCCTCTCGCCGCTGCGTTCCCGGTACAACCACAGGCGACTGCCGCTGCTTTCCTGTGCCACGTAGTAGTCCCTGTTCACGTCGGCGCCCGTCCACCAGCAGGTCTCGATGCGCTCGGGACCGCTTATCAGGCTGACAGGTTTGCGATAATAAAGCCTGCTGCCGCGGCGGGTAAGTTCTACAGGATCGTCCAGTAGCCACAGCGGTCGTGGGTTGTCTGCCACCAGGGCGCTGGGAAGCTGTTGCTGTCGGGTCACCAGGGTGGGTTTCTTTGCGACATCCTGCTTGCTTCTGCCGCCGGCCTCAATATTTCCTGCCTTTCGTGTCCCTCGTGTCTTCCTCGCCTGTTCGTAGTCGAGTTCTTCACAGGCATATTCGGGGCAGTGTTCGGCGATGGTGTTGATGCTTTTCAGGGTTTGGCCGCCCAAGCGAGCCTGTAGCTGTTCCATGAACTGATCCAGGCTATTGCTGGCTGTGGTGGGTACAGCCTTGTCTTGCAGCAGCAGTGATTCGCTTTCGCTCATGAAGGCATCGAATTGTTTTATGTGCAGTCTCACCCCGGTAACCGGTGCCGGCAGACTGAGATTGTCAAAATGGGTTTCCAGCAATAACAACAGGTGATCGCGACAACGGCTGGCCTGGCGTAGCGTCATGTCTATCTCGCTTGCCTCGCGCCTCTCATGGAGCAGGGAAAACACCAGGTGGCTGGCGCTGAGATCTCTCTGGCGCAGGAAATCGCAGAGTTGGGCCAGCATCTCGTCGGCTACTGGCAGCAAGCGGTCCAGATTTTCCAGCTCATAAGGCAGGTCATAGGAGGAGGTAAACGTCGGCGGTGGCAGGTAGTTATGGGTAGGTTCCGCTACAGTTCCCAAGGCGCGATTCAGGAGCTTGATAAAGTCACTGCCGAAGCGCTTGTGTAGTCCATCTGCAGGTAGGCGCCAGATGTCCCTTAATTTGCGTACGCCCATATTGTACAGGCGCCGATTCTGTTCCTTGTTCAGCTGTAGTACCTCGGTGGGTAACTGGCCGAGGGCAGAGCGCAGGTTTTCTTTTCGATAGACGAGCAGGTTTTGGCCTGAACGTGCGAGCAGCAGGCTACCCGTAACCGTTGGGCTGGCAGCGTAGAGAAAATGATTGGGCAACGCCATATCCTGCAGCGCCGGCGTAATCAGTGACTGCAGCCTGTCATGGATCACCTCGATGCCGCCAAAATACCTGAGGCTGCTGCGTACCTCACAGATGAGAGCCTGGGGATGAAAGCTCACCGTGGAACTGACAGATTCCATCAGCGCCGCCAGTTGTTTCAGTACCCGTTCTTGATGGGGCTCACTCAGGGTCGCCAGCTGGGGCAGGAACAGGGCATACCACAGCTTGCCGCGGTGCCGTGGTGCGGACTCAGCCTGATCGGGGGTTTGGGGCTGTGACCGAGGACCGATACCGACGGGCAGTGGCAGCTTGATGACCCGGCCTTCCCCTGCTTCCGGTAGCGGGAGTTGGGCCATGGATTCGGAGTCTTTCACTGTGAGACCCGGGCCTAGAGATGGGCGTAGAGGCCGGGCTGGGGCTCGGGTTTAGCCTGGAATGCGGGACGAAAATCCGGCCCGAAACAGGGGTAGAGGTCGAGTCGTGTGCTGAGTGGGCGAAAGTTGCCCCGGGCCTTGAGTACGGCCACCTCGGCATCGGAGAAAGTCGAGTCTTCCTCACAGGAGCTCTTTATTTCCATGCGCAGGGGCGATGGTGAGTGCTTGCTAACATTGTGCTTGAACAGCACGCCCAGGGTATCTCCGCTTTCCCCGGCCAGCTGTAAACGACGCAGTACCCGGCCCGGGAGCCAGTTCTGCCAGGCCAGCACCAGGCCGCAGCTGCCACTCTGCAGCGCCTTCTCCATGCTCCACAGGGCATCGCGGCAGGAAGTCTCGGCCTTGACCACCAGTACCTGCTCGATATCGATGCCGGCCTGTACCAGGGCCGGGGCATAAAGCTGGTGGGGCGGGGAGATCCACAGCACCCATTTACCCTGGGCTATTACCGACCGCATGAGTGGCAATAGCAGCTGTAGTTCTCCCATGCCCCATTGCTTACTGATGATTTCCACCAGCCCATTGCGGGGCCAGCCGCGACCGGGAAGGATTTCATCCAGCGCCGGATAACCGGTGCTGAGTCCATGGGAGCCCCGGCCGGCCATGTCGCAGCCGCGCCATAATTTGGGGTTGCTGTGCAGGAGTTGCTCGATTGGAACCGCGGTCTGCTTACCGATGCGGGTGCCTGTGTGAGTTGAATCCTGCCGTGCTGAAAATTCTGCCCTGGCTGCCAGGCCCGCTGTTCGCTTGCCTGTCAGTTCTTTTCTGTAGGCCGCACCAGCCGTGGGCCCGAGCCTCATTGAGGCACCTCTGATCGTTGCCATTTTGGTTTCCACACCTCTTTTGTCCTGCTTGGTTCTGCGTATTTTTTGCGCCTTTTTATGCCGTCATCGGGGCGCTGCGTACTTCAAATACTGTATTTTCATACAGTATATAGTCAGTACTTTTTTGCTGGCAACTGTTTTTTGCTCTTGAGCAACTTTTTAACTATGCCCAGTAGTCAGTTGTTTTTAGGTAATTTTTGACTAAAGCTTTTCGGGGGAGGGCCGTTAAGCCAAGAGAACATTGACTCAGCAGTGGAGCCCGTCGATGAGCAAGAAACCGGACATGGTGGTGGTCGTCATCACTCTGTTTGTTGTGAGTGTTCTCGCAAGCAGTGTAGCCCAGAGTGCATTGATGTAAGGCAGGAGCCTTAGGGCATCTGGAAGATGCAACGGCGCTATCGAATTTACGATAACGACAAGGGAAACAAAGGCCAGGGATAGGTAGGGAAGTCGCTCAGTGACGCCGCCCTATGCAGTATCGGGGCGGTATATTTTTCTCTCAGTGACTACAGCATCCAGCCTGACATCCCAGGTCTGGGTTGGAAACGGTTCCGTTAACTGGCAATCATGTGCCAGTCCCACCAGCAGCGGTTGGCTGCGCCGATTAAAAATCTTGAAGCCGAAGGTCCGGTCGTAGAAACCCTTGCCCATGCCGAGGCGAAAACAATTGGCGTCGAAGCCTACCAGTGGCACGAACACCACATCGAAGTTGGTAGGCGAGATATGGTCTTCCGGATGTGGAGGCTCGAAGATTCCCCATTCGTTCTCTATTAACTCCGTCGACTCATCGTAGGACGAGAAGGTCAGCAGTTCTTCATTGTCTTTGCTGATCACTGGCAAATAACAGGTTTTTCCGGACTGTAAGGCAAGGTCCAGAAGCGGGCGGGGATTAATCTCGCCGTCGATAGTCAGGTAGAAGGCAAGCTCGCTGGCATTCTTGAAGAAATCTTGCTGGCTGACGCGTTCGACCAACTGCTGTGCCGCCGCGGACTGCTCGGCTTCCGAGAGATTTCTTCTTGCTTCTCGCAGCGACTCACGCAGAGCCAGTCGTTCTTCTCGATTCATATCAGGAAAATCTTTCCAGGATCTCTTCTGGGAACCTTCAGAAGCTGCACTACAGTTTCTGTCTGAATACCTACAGACGACGTCACTCGCATGAAATAAGAATCAAGTTCCCCGGAACACCGCTACCAAACTTGCCCTGAACCAAAAGGTTCAGGTGGTGGCCCCCGCGACGCATAAGGCTTTCCGACTTGCGGACATGCACACCAACATCGTCGAGATGCCTCCGGGTATAAAAGTATCGGCTCAAGAACACATTTGATTGGCAAATGTTCTAGGGAACTCTCAAGGCAAGTATAGCTTGGGGACGGGGGCAGGGAAAGCAGGCCGGTGCGAGAGAAAAGGGGGCAGAGGAAAGAAGGGGGCAGAGGAGAAATGGGGGCAGAAGAGAAAAGGGGTCAGAGTAAAAATACAGTAGTTTTAGCACTACATCGCTATGATGCCACTGAGGTGACAAACTACTGTATTTTTACTCTGACCCCTTTTCTCTTTTCTCTCACCCCTTCTCTCGGAGAGGTGCGCACCAGGATCAGATTTCCAATTGTCGCGATGAGGCCAGGGCCAGATCGATCTTCTCTTCGATGTCGTGCAGGCGATCGCTGGTCACCTGTCGGGTCTCGTTGATGAGACGATTCTTGCGCAGCATGTCATGGGTGATATTCAGTGCGGCCATGACAGCGATTTTCTCGGCGCCATGAATATTGCCGCGGCCCTTGATCTTGCGCATGTTCTCGTCGAGGTAGCGGGCTGACTTCAACAGGGCTTCCTGATCGGAAGGTGGGCAGTTGACCTGGTATTCCTTGTCGAGGATCTTGACCTGTACAGCGGTGCTTTGTTCGCTCATGATTTCCGGTCCGTGCTAAATCAGGAATTGTCCATTGCCTTGAGGCGTTCGAGTACGGATTGCAACTTACTCTTTGCTTCCTGGTTCCTCTGTACCATTTTCTCATGTTCGCTTTTAAGCGAAGACTCTTTGGCCTTGAGGGTCTGGTTTTCCCGTTTCATTTCGGCGCAGAGATCGATTAGATCATCTACCTTGCTGCTCAGATTCTGGAAGCTATCGTCGGACATAGGGTTAATAGTGTGTGTTGAAATTGCTAAGTTTCTGGAAACGCTCAGGAAATCCCGCAGAATTCCCAGAGAGTCTCTTAAAAAATTCATAAAGCCCAATACGCTATTGGCATAACCTTAGGCTTTACATTAAGAGTGGAGTAACTATAGAGCCGCCGCTGGTAACGGTCAACAGAAGGGGCCTAAAAAAGTGCGCTAAAAATGCCAGAGTGGGACTTGGTTCCACATGCCTTGGGCTTTATGCTTGTGCGCCTGATGTAACACTGACTCAAGAGGCACCGAATGGCCGCCACGCAGCACAAATTTCGCGAGATGAAACGGCGTCGCAAGGAACTGATGGCGCAGATGGAACCCAATAGTATTGCCCTGGTTCCAGCCGCCCAGCCCAAGGTTCGCAACAACGACGCTGAATACCAGTACCGCCAGAGCAGCGACTTCTACTACCTCACCGGTTTCGCAGAGGCTGACGCTTTACTAGCACTGATTCCAGGGCGTAAACATGGCGAGGTTGTACTGTTCTGCCAGGAAAAGAACAAGGAGAAGGAACTCTGGGAAGGCCGTTTGATGGGACCGGATGTGGCTTGCGAGGCGCTGGGCCTGGACGATGCCTACCCTATCGGCGACATCGATGACATCCTGCCAGGGCTGATCGAAGGCCGCGACCGGGTCTATTACGCCATGGGTAAGGATGACAAGTTCGATGACCGGGTGATGGATTGGGTAAAGGTAATCCGCAGCAAGGCCAAGTTGGGGGCCCATCCCCCTGGAGAATTCCTGGTGCTCGATCACTTGCTGCACGAGCTCCGGCTCATCAAGAGCGGTGAAGAAATAAAACTCATGGAACAGGCGGCAAAGATTTCTGCCGAAGGCCATCGCCGCGCCATGGCTTACTGCAAGCCGGGGATCAAGGAGTATGAACTGGAGGCTGAGCTGCTGTATGCCTTCACGCGCAATGGCAGTCGGGCGCCGGCTTACAACTCCATCGTCGCGGCCGGCGATAATGCGTGCATTCTTCATTACAATGAAAACAATGCAGAAGTTAAAAAGGGTGACCTGATACTTATTGATGCCGGCTGTGAGTACGAACACTATGCATCCGACATCACTCGCACCTTTCCAGCGACCGGCAAGTTTTCGCCGGAACAGAAAGCGGTCTACGAGATAGTCCTGAAAGCCGCCGATGCAGCTATTGCCGCAGTGAAACCCGGCGCCGCCTGGGACGAACCCCACAAAGCTTCCGTGAAAGTGATTACCCAGGGCCTGGTAAAACTGGGTCTGCTCAAGGGGCGTCCCGCCCAGCTCATCAAGAGTGAGGCCTACCGCGAATTCTATATGCACCGGGTGGGCCACTGGATCGGCATCGATGTGCATGACGTGGGTGACTACAAGATCGATGATGATTGGCGCCTGCTGGAGGCTGGCATGGTCACCACCATCGAACCCGGTATCTATATCGCACCCGACAATACACGCGTGCCGAAGAAATGGCGGGGCATAGGAATCCGAATTGAAGACGATGTGCTGGTTACCAGGACCGGTCACAGGGTGCTGAGTACCGGCATCCCGAGAACCGTGCAGGAAATCGAATCCTTCATGGCTGAATCGGTGCACTAGCCATGCGAGTGAGTGAAGCCAGGGCCCACTACGATCTTGTCGTGATCGGCGGTGGCATGGTGGGAGCAAGCTTTGCTATAGAGCTGGTAAAGCAACTGGAACGGCAGACACCGGCATCGATACTCGTCATCGAGTCTGTCGCGCCAGGCGACACAGACAGGCAACCCAGTTTTGACGCCCGGTCTACTGCGCTTTCCTTCGGTAGCAGGGAGATCTATGAGTCTATGGGTCTATGGTCCAGTATCCGGGAAACTGCCGCGGCGATCCGGGAGATCCAGGTTTCTGACCAGGGCCATTTCGGTTCAACATCGATCAGCTCTGAAGAGCAGGGCACGGAAGCGCTCGGCTATGTCGTGGAGAACCGCAAGCTGGGCACAGTGTTGCAGGCGGCCATGGACGCGCATCAGGCGCTGCATTTCCTCGCTCCCGGCAAGGTTGAAAAGATCAGTCCGGTTGCCGCTGGCATGGAACTCGACCTCCAGTGCGGGGACACGACGCAATCGGTCTCGGCGGCGCTGGTGGTTCTCGCCGACGGTGGCCGCTCCCCGATCTGCGATCAACTGGGCATTCAGCGCAAGCGTGAACCCTATCGCCAGCACGCTATCATCAGCAACGTGGCCTTCCATCTACCTCATAACAATATTGCCTATGAGCGATTCACGGAGCAGGGTCCCCTGGCCATTCTGCCCCTGCCAGACTATGAGCAGCTGCATCGGGGTTCGCTGGTGTGGACCGTAGCGGAGGGTCAACAGGACGCGTTGCTGAACTGCGACGAACAGGATTTCCTGCAGGGCCTCAATACCCAGTTTGGAAACAGGCTGGGGCGCATCGAGAAAGTCGGCCAGCGCTTCAGTTATCCGCTGGTACTCACCGAGGCACAGGAACAGATTCGACCTGGCCTGGTGTTGCTCGGCAACGTCGCCCATACCCTGCATCCCGTGGCCGGGCAGGGCCTGAACCTGGCGCTGCGGGATTCCCACAGACTCGCAGGACTGGTGGCACAGGCAATACGCCAGGACAGGAATCCGGGCGCCATGGACACCCTGCTGGTTTATATGGACCTGCAACAGGCTGATCAGCAACGGGTGATCCTGTTTACCGACCAGATGGTCAATCTCTTTTCCACGGGCAGGTGGAGCAAGGTGCTCACCCGCAAGGCCGGAATCCTGTGCCTGGAACTGTTGCCTGGACTGCGTAAGGCGTTCGCCCGTCAGGCGATGGGGCTATCAATTTGACCCTAGTGCACTGCGAATCCGCTCGATACGGTTGCGATTCGCGCCCAGGTCACTGTAGCCAAGGCGTGATGCCGAGCGTACATGGGTGACGCCGTTATTGCGGTCGTAAAGGAACTCCACATCATCGACATAGCCCATGATACGGGTAGTAAATTCAGCGTAGAGATAGTCGCCCTCGGAGCTGACGATGTTGGTGTCATCGAATTCCAGCAGTACCCGTTCCACATCGGCCAGGCTCGCCGCCAGGGGCTCGATTGCGTGGGTTTCGTCGGTTGCGAAACTGGAGACACAGTTGGGGGAATCGGGGCAGGGGGTGAGGCGCCCATTTAGCACACCGATGTTCTGCGGTGGCTCTCCGGCACAGGCGGTGAGGAAGGGAAGCAGTGAGAGTAGTGATTTCTTCATGATGCGGGTGTCCTGAAAATTATGGACGATCGCTGTAAGCCTGAAAGAGGGTCAGACTATCCGACAACCGTCATGCCCAACCATTCGGCGATCAAGGCGGGCTTTTCCTCGCCTTCGATCTCCACGGTTACCTCGTGCTTGAGCAAGTAGTGCCCCGGCTTTTTCTCTTCTGCGCTGAGCAGTCTGAAGCGACCGCGAATCCTGCTGTCTACCTTCACCGGATTGATGAAGCGTAACTTGTCGAAACCATAGTTGATACCCATCACGGTATTTTCCAGCTTGGTACTGCCTTCATACCCCATGAGCACCATCAGTGACATGGTCAAAAAGCCATGGGCGATGGTGCTGCCGAATGGTGTGGCGGCGGCACGCTCGGGATCCACGTGTATATACTGATGATCGCCGGTGGCTTCCGCAAACTGGTTGATACGCGCCTGGTCGACGGTCAGCCATTCTGAAACGCCTACTTCCTTGCCTATGTACTGTGGCAGCTGATCCGGGTTCAGCGTGAGAGCCATGATGTTTACTCCGAGTAGTCTTGTCTGCGCTGCAGTCTACCAGCTATCCAATAGTCGGGAAACGCCAGGGGGTCTGAGCTCTGGGACGACTCAGCAGCGGGCAATTTAGGGATTTCGGCCAACTCCACCTATAATCCTGTCCAATGAACAAGCAACGACAATTCGATATCGCAATCGTGGGCGGCGGCCTGGTGGGTGCCAGCCTGGCACTGGCTCTCGCCGAATTCGGGCTCAGTATCGCCGTGGTGGACAGGCAGGCCTTTGCCGCCGACAAGATACCCTTCAAGGACGCGTCCGGGCATTTCGATCCCCGGGTGAGCGCCATAACCCTGCAATCCAGACAATTCCTGCAAGCCATCGGCAGCTGGGAGGCTATTGCCGCGCAGCGGCTGTGTCCTTATCAGCATATGGAAGTCTGGGACGGCGAAGGTACCGGCTCGATCCGATTCTCGGCAGAGGAAATCCAGCAGAGCGCGCTGGGCTACATCATCGAAAACAGTGTGATCCTGGCGGCGCTGAACCAGGCCCTGGCTGGGCACAGGAACATCGAGCTGCTAACACCCTGGGAGATCGACGCCATCGCCAGCGGCGACGAAGGTGTCTGTGTACTCTCCTCGGGGGGCGAATCCCTGGCATGTTCCCTGGTCGTGGCCGCCGATGGCGCGAATTCAAAGCTGCGCAAACTGGCTGGCTTCGAGACCCGGGAATGGGACTACGGGCACAATGCCATTGTGACCACGGTCAAGACCGCATTACCCCACCAGGCCACTGCGTGGCAACGCTTCATGTCCACGGGGCCTCTGGCGTTCCTGCCACTGGATGCTGGCCTGGGCGAGAGCGAGACCGCCGCGCAGCAGTTCTGTTCGATCGTCTGGTCTGTAGTCCCGGAGCGGGCTGAGGAAATGATGACCCTGGACGATGCGGCTTTCAGACATGCTCTGGGCACGGCCTTCGAGCATCGACTGGGAGAAATCCTGTGGACTGACAGGCGCTTTCAAGTTCCCCTGCGTCAACGTCACGCCCACGCCTACTTCAAAAATGGCATTGTGTTGGTGGGTGATGCGGCCCACACCATTCATCCGCTGGCCGGGCAGGGTGTCAATCTCGGCTTGCTCGATGCAAAAGCACTGGCTGCCGAGATCCGTCGTGGACTGGAGGCAGGCAGGAGCCTGCATGATGAGCGCATCCTGGAGCGCTACCAGCGAGACAGGAAAGGCCACAACATGAGCATGATGTGGCTAATGGAAGGCTTCAAGCACCTGTTTGCCGATCAGCCGCCACCGGTAACCTGGTTGCGGAATCTGGGAATGTCTACGGTGGATAACTTCAGTCTGCTGAAGAATCAGCTTGCCAAACAGGCCATGGGAATAGACTGAGGTCTGCCTGGACACAGGGCTCCGCGGAGGGGCCCGCTAACTAGTGATGACTCTCGGCATGCTGCTTGTTGAGAATCGCACCTACCGTCCCTTTCACCTGGTTCCGAATAAGCAGCTCAACCTCTTCATTCCGCGATAGCGCACAGCTCGCTGGCCAGTCTTGGTAGGCCACCGCCGTGGGAATGGAGCCGGAATTTCTGAGTGCCACCATGCCATGCAGCTGGGACCATATGAGCAGTGTGGTGTTCACTACATCTGCCTCAGCGCAGGGAACCTGGTATTTCTGGAAAATCTTGTATACCAGCGCTCTGGCCTTCACGACACTGTGACAGGAAACCCTGATGAACTCCGGGGTTGATTGTTCCCTTGGCAGGGTACTGCTGAACAGGAATTGAAAACGTGCTGGCTGCTGCTGGGAAAAGTGGAAATAGGCAAAACAGATTTCCAGTAGTGCCTGCTCCGGATCGTTGGCACCGCTGGAGCGGGCAT
Source organism: Pseudomonadales bacterium (assembly GCA_038134565.1). Lineage (GTDB taxonomy): Bacteria > Pseudomonadota > Gammaproteobacteria > Pseudomonadales > Pseudohongiellaceae > UBA9145. The sequence continues at coordinate 88,367 of JAYPVK010000009.1, forward strand.
CGAAGAACAGGTTGATCTCCTCATACAGCCGAATCTTGATGGCCAGCATGAGGCTTTCCTTGTCTGCGAAATGGTTATACAGCGCTGATGGCGTAACGCCGACTTCCTTAGCGAGCCGTCGCAGGCTCAGGGCTTCCAGCTGATTGTTTTCAATCAGCTTGAGCGCCGCTTCGATCAGCGCTTCCTTGACGTTGCCATGGTGGTATGACTGCGTATTTCTTATTGTGTGTTCCGGCAGCATAGATCTGTCCTGTGGAGCCTGTCACCCTGCGCTGCAAGGCAAGCCGTGCAGCCCATGGCCTTGGCCCCGGGTGAGTCCTTAGAGCTGGAAACTGTAACGCAACTGCAGCTGAAATACATCGTTAAATTCGTATACGGCGAAGGGCGTGTCCTTGTCGAGGTCATAGGCCACCCACAAAAAGCCGAAATCCAGGTTATCCGACCAGTTGTAATCCGCGGACACGCGTACGACACGCCCGGCGATGTTCACCAGTTCATTCCACACCGCCACCACCTGTAGGCGCTCATTCAGGGGTGTCCAGTAGGCCCGGAGTCCGCCGCCCAGCTGGGTATCGTCTACCAGCAGGGTGCCGTTGTACTGCTTCATATGCACGGCATCCAGTTCCAGGCTCAGCAATAGATCGCGAAAACCGCTGTATTCAACGCCGAGAACTCCCAGCACCTGGTCCCGTTCTTCCCAGCCGTTCACCCGATTCAGCAGGTTTGCCTGGTTACTCTGCATCTGGCGGTCTTCGTGGAGGCCAAATTCACCGAACCACAGCCAGGAACCCTCGACCCAGTTCGCAGAGAAGCCGAGCGCCCGCATCCGGTTCTGCCGGAAAACCGCGAGCGGCTGCGGTGACTGCAGGGCCTCGAGTCGCTGCAGGCCTACACTGTTGTCGTTGAATTCTCCGGCGACAAGCTGCAGATCTCCCTGGCTCAGCTGGGTGCTGGCGCGCAGGAAAATCTCGCTATCGTGCGCTACAGACTCTTCCAGTATGGCGAAACCCGCTCGCCGAAACAGGATAAACTGGTCGAATTCATCGCCGCTGGGGGAGAGCAGGTTACGACCGGCTCTCCTGGTGATGACATTGTCGACGGTCCAGTCGCCGAGATTGAAGCTGACTTGCAACGCCGGGACCTGCAGCCGCAAGTCTTCCAGGTCCTGCTGTCCGAGGGCAAACTGGTTCTCGATATTGACCAGGTCGGTAACCCGCAGATACTCAGCCATGCCCCAGACCTGCATCTGGTTGCCGAGCTTGAAATACACGCCATTGTCATACTGGTGCTCAAGGTAGAAATCACGAATCTCGTAGCGATTGCGAAACTCATTGATCTCGTCGGGGTGATAGGGCGTGTCATCAAACCAGCGATAGACTTCATCGTGGTACATGCGTGCGCCGAAGCGAATGGCCGTGTTGTCGTCGACATCGATATCCACCTGTCCAAACAGGGAGGTCTCAATGCGGTTAATTTCCTTCTCGGAGCGGGAGAACAACGGGCCGGGCGCCTGGAAACCGTAGGCGAACTTCTGATTGACCCAACCGAGAAACTCTACCGGTCCGCGGTCGCCAGACTCTTCAATGTCGACGTCGATAGAGGAGAAGAAGTCATCCTGTGCGGCAGAGTGTGCGCTGATGCCCAGCAGCAGGAAAACAGCCAGACATCTTGTTCGGAAATATCCCGGTGCGCTGCTCACATGGCGTCTCGAGATCAGTCGAGCCCTCGTTGCATGGACTCGGTAGTGAACAAGTCGTCGGCGACATCTGCGTTATAGTCGATGTCGTTGAGTTGCAGCACACTGGCATGCTCCTGCCTGCCGTTGCGTGTGGTGACAGCCTGAAGACGCCGGGTAGTCCAGATGCCATCCACCTGTTCGATGTCGGCGGAGTTAAAAAATTTGATGCGGTTACCGCGCAGCTCCCAGGCCTGGGCCCGAACCTGCACGAAGTTGTCCTTTCGTATCCATGTCTGCAGTCGGGAATAGCCCGTCGCTTCTTCTGCCTGCTCTTTCATCGCCGCCTTGGGCGTGGCTTCGATACCCCAGGTGTCGTGACCATCCACTATCTCCGATTCGTTTACGAAGCGGAAGTCATACCAATCCAGTTCAAGGCCATTAATATCGGCTTAGGTGAAATCACTGCCGAGAAAGGAGTCCGAGGTGTCACTGCTGGCGATTCGCTTTACCCGTTGCAAGGCGGTAAGGTAGAGCCATGAATCATCGTCGCGTGCGGGATCATCCCAATCGTTGTTGAGGTAGGAAGTACCCCTGATATCGGCTGGACTTTCAAAGCGAGATAGCGAGCGGGTATCGGCTCCATAGTTCTTGGAATAGATTCGAAGGTTTCGCGTGCGCTGTCGCTCTCGGCGATCCATCAGGACCATCGTGTAGTCGGCTACGAAGGATTCGCCATCGTCGCGATCGTCGACCGCTTGCATGACTTCCAGGGCAGTGAGTTCTGCGGCGCTCAGAGATGCGGAGAGGCCAAAAACCATGCAGCAGATGGATAACAGGAATACATACGCGTTCTTAATCATTGTCACTATTCTAGATTAAAGGGAATCGGCACTTAAAGAACTAAGTTCGGCATTCGTCTTGTCGGTGTCTCCGTCCACATAGTGAAGGATCGCAGGTAGAAAGATCAGGTCTCCTATCAAGGCCAGCGACATGATGATGGACCCGAAAAGTCCTACATTAATTACGGTGGTGAAGGAGCCAAATATCAGCACGCTGAACCCGAATATAAGCACCATGGAAGTAAATAGCACAGCCCGACCCGATTCATTCATGGCGCGTTTTATCGATTCATTGGTTGAGAGCCCTGTATTCTTGCCCATCAGATAGCGACTCATGACATGGATCGCGTCATCCACTGCCAGTCCCATGGTCATGGCGAATACGACTACCGCACTCTGGTCGAGGAACACGCCCGTGGTACTCGCTACGCCAGCGGCCAGCACGATGGGGACAACGCTGGGAATGATGGAAAGGATGCCGTATTTCAGCGAGCGGAACAGCAAGATAAAGAAGAAGGTAATCACGGCCAGCGCTACCAGGAAGCTGCTTGCCATGCCTTCGGCAGTGTAGATCTGTTGTGCTGTCAGCAACGCCATGGTGCCGGTAAGGACCGGATCGAGATGGGCGTAGTTTGCTTCCATGTAATCCTGGATCAGATCCAGCTCCAGCTGCATCTCCGAGGCGGGCATATTGACCACAGGAATCACCAGCCGGGTCAGGCGGTTTTCGAAATCGACGATATCGGATAGATCTTCATTAGGCCCGGCGCTGTCATACAGTAGCAGTAACTGTGCGGCCAGCTAGCGACTCTCGGGGAGTCGGTAATACTGTGGGTTGTCCTGGTTTAGCGCCTTGTTTATCTCTTTCAGGTAATCGACCAGTGAATTAACCTGGCCAAGAGTCTCTCTTTGGGTAAGCCAATTCTGAATCTCCTCGGCGTCCTGCAAGAAAGCGGGTTCCTTGATACCTTCTGGAGCGCCGGAGTCGAGAATGATGTCCAGTGTCATCATGCCTTTATAGACTTCATCGAAGTAATGAATTTCCAGGCGAGTAGGACTGTCTGGTTTGAACAATGTCTCGTAGTTGGTATCTATCTGAACCTGCGGCAAACTCCAGATTGAAAACAATACGGTCAGTAGTCCGGCGATGATGATGGGTCTGCGGAACCTGCGGGTAAAGCCGGGCAGAATACTGGTGATTCGGGTGACAATGCCGCCACGAAGAACACGGCTCGCCCCCTTCGGCAAGGTTTTCACATAACTCAACAAAGCTGGCAGAACCGTCAGGGCGAAGAGAAACAGCAGGATGGGTCCGATTGATCCCAGCAAGGCGAACTCTCGCAGTGGCTGCAAGCGAGTAACGGAAAGCGCAAGAAATCCGGCAGACGTTGTGACTGCCGTAAACAGCGCCGGTAACCAGATATTGCGTACAGTATTCATGGCTGCAACTTCGCCGCACTCCCCATGCTGGCAGGCATAGAAAAACTCCAGCATGACATCGATGCTGATCCCAACGCCGATGATGATCATGGTTGCCGGCAGGGCGGCGCTATCGACAGTGGTGTGCGGGATACCGATGTAATACTGCAATTCAAGCAGCACCAGTAGCCCCCCGGCGAGCACCAGCCAGGGAAAGACTATGGCGACCAGGGAGCGGAAGCTCATGAGCAGGATCACAATCATTACCAGGATCATGACCGGTATCAGGACTGCGGTATCCTCGGAAGAGACGGTCTCGAAGCGTCGTTGACCAGCGGGTATCCAGAAAGATGAAGGGCGAACTGGGGAGACGCTAGGTTCGCTTCTTCAAGAAAGCGATAGAGGTCCTGGGTAACGGCTACCTTTATTTCTGAGGTGTCCGGGTTGTATTCCACTCTCGGCGCGATACGAGTGTGACGAAAATCTTCAGTGATCAGGGTGCCGATCGCGAGTTCTTCTTCTGTGAGTATGGTCTTGACTCGTTCGATCTCCGTCGGATCCGCGGCCAGTGAACTGATGTCATCAATCAGGTAATCGGTATTCAGGTCATCGCCATCGGCATGTATGTATTGGTAATTGCTCAGCGAACGCAGTTGGGTGACGTAAGGGTGAAATTCGAGAAACTCCGAGATGCGGCTGATCGCATCCAGCGCGTCTTCGGTGAAGACATCTGAGCTTGATGCACTGGCTTCAATGCCAACGATGAGATACTCGTTGTCGCCGAAATTTTCGTAGAGGCTGTCGTACTCGAGGAGCGCCGGATCACCGGGAATGAAATAGCGCTCGGTGCTGTTGTCGAAGGGGATGGTACCGCCGGTGGTGAGGGTGAGAGCTACCAGTAAAACGGCTACACCAATGATCCCTGCTCTACGGGCAATGACAAAATGCGCCCAGGCATCAATAAATACTTTCATCGATGATCCTGCCTCTCCCTGGAACTTTGTATTCCAGTTGTTATTTTTTTGTGTCGCTTTCTCAGCCAATGATCTCAGAAAACTGCGAAGTGAGCGGGCTGGAAAGGCATCTCACCTGCTCTGTGAGACTAGTGTAATGCCAGACTAGAACGGCGAAAAGTTTACATCGTTAATATCATCAGGTCACATTAAAAATGTTAAAAAACCCTTAAATTAGAATTTCTTATGAAGATTTCCTAATGTCAGTCGATAAACCCCTTGTGCGAACAATAGCCCCCACCATTACGGGGAATATGGCGAAGATAAGGAGCAGCCAGGGACCATGTCTAAGGAAGCTAGAAAGGAAAACAATTTCCCCTTCGATCTCGATCTGAGCAATCTCGATACAGGTAGCATCACCAATATCCTCAATGATATTGAGAGCCACCTCTATCTCATGGAAGACGAGAGCGATCTCAGCCAGTTATTACGGGTAAAAGCTTTCTTCGAGGATGAACTGAAGGTCGTACATCGATTGCACTAGCCCAGGGTCGATCCTCTTCGGTCTTTAATTCGCTGCGGTGAGCAATCGCAGGGTCGCTTCGTTTTGCCGAATTCATTGTCATCGGTCCCGGCGCTGGTTTATTCTGCTATGCCCGATCAGGCTCACAGGACAGGACGTTGCCCGGTTCGTAGCCGATCGATCCGTTTCAGTAATGACAAGAAAAGGTTAAACCTATGAAATCTGCCCTTTCGCTGCTCGCAGCTGTGCTAATCAGTTCTTCCGCATTCGCGGATCTCGACATGGCCGCCCTGGAGCGTGCTATGGCCAACCCGGATCGTCCCGCCGCTGACAAGGAGCGAGACGCTTCCCGTCAGGCACCTGCGGTGCTGAATTTCCTTGGCCTCGAAGCAGGCATGACCGTACTGGATATCAATGCCTCAACTGGCTGGTACACCGAAGTGCTTTCCTATGCCGTAGGACCCAATGGCAAGGTCTATATGCAGAATCGCCCGGGTGGCAATGCAGCCGAGGCTGCCGCCGCCAAGGCAGCGCGCCTGCCCAATGTGGAACAGGTAGGTGCGATAACTGATCCTGCCGCGGGCTCAGTGGATTTCGCGATCACCGCCCTGAATTTTCACGATTTCCACAACTCCAATCCGGATACTGCACAGACTATCCTCAATGGCGTTGTATCCGTGCTCAAGCCCGGTGGCATTCTTGGCATCATCGACCATGAAGGGACACCCGGCGCCGACAACCAGTCCCTGCACAGAATCGCATTCGATGAGGCGGTAAAGGCAGTGCTGGCTAACGGTAATCTGGCCCTGGTAGGCGCCAGCGATATCCTGGACAACCCCGCCGACGATCACACCTTGCCGCCCTTCAATGCCGCATTGGAGCGCAACACCGATCGTATCGTGCTGAAGTTCGTCAAGCTGTAAATACGCTGCCAACAAGCAACACACGAAAGGGCCTGTGTGATCGCATACAGGCCCTTTTTCTTGCAGTGCCAGGGAAGCGCTGATTAAGTGTGTTGCGCCTCTACGGAGCCTGCCGCGGTTTTCTGCGAGCCCCAGATGTAACATAATTGATCAGCGGTTCCCTATAATCCAAAGTCTTTCTAGGCACGTTTTAGTCAAGGCAACGCGCCCTATCCATCCATTCAGTCAGTAATTCCCGAGAAAAGCTTGAGCGAGCAAGATAACCAGACTCCTGTCCGTAAATTCCTGTCCGTATTTCAATATAGCCGGGTCGCCATAGAGATCGTCTGGAGCACCAGCGCCTCCCTGACCGTCGTGATGGCAATCACCACGCTCGTCGCGGGAGCACTGCCAGCAGCCATAGCCTCCATCGGCGGCCTGTTTGTGGATGCTGTTGCCACGGCTATCAATGCCCAGGGAGAGGAGTCGGACCTGGCGAGAAACGATGTCTTGCGATATGTACTGATCGAAGCGGGTCTGGTGGTGCTGATGACCGGTGCCCAGAAAGCCAACGGTGTGTGTCAATCCATCCTGCGGGTTCTGCTGGGCAACAAGATCAATGTGATGATCCTGGAGAAGGCCCTGACCCTCGAGCTGGCCCACTTCGAGGATGCCGAGTACTACGACAAGCTGGTTCGGGCCCGGCGAGAGGCGTCCAGCCGTCCGCTCAGTCTGGTTATCAAGACCTTCGACCTGATCAGGGACCTCATTGCGCTGGTAACCATTGGCCTGTTCCTGCTGCAGTTTTCTGTTTACGCCGTTTTACTGCTGGCCCTCGCGGGTATACCAGCCTTTGTGGCAGAGGCAAAATTCTCAGGCGAAGCGTTCCGCATTCATCGTCGGCGATCCGCAGAACGACGCATGCAAATTTACCTGGAGATGGTGCTGACCCGGGAAGACGGTGTAAAGGAAGTTAAACTGTTGCAACTGGGCAAGCTGTTCCTGGACCGCTATGTGAACATCTTCCGCAACATCTACAAGGAAGACCGCAATCTTGCGCTGCGTCGTGGTTTCTGGGGCTACGTACTGGGCTTGCTGGCGAGTGCCGCGTTCTATTTTGCCTATGGCTGGGTAGGTCTGGCAGCGATAGCGGGAGCCATCACCATCGGCCAGATGACCATGTACATCGCCCAGTTCCGCCTCGGGCAAAATGCCGTCACCAGTAGCCTTACCTCGGTGAACGGCATGTATGAGGACAATCTCTACCTCTCCAATCTTACCGAGTACCTGGCCCACAAGGTCCCGGAGCAGTCCGGTGACCAGGTGGCCGGACCAGATCCCGCCGATGGTATTCGGTTTGAGGGAGTGAGCTTCTACTATCCCGGTAGCGCGACACCGGCACTGGACAATGTGACCCTGCATATCCGCCCCGGCGAGAGTCTCGCCATCGTCGGTGAAAACGGGAGTGGCAAGACAACGCTGATCAAGTTGCTTACCCGCCTGTACCAGCCCACATCAGGAACTATCTACCTGGAAGGCCTTAATCTCGCTGATTGGGATATCAACACACTGCGGCAGAAGATCGGGGTGATATTCCAGGATTTCGCCCGCTATCAAATGCTAGTGGGGGAGAACATCGGCATCGGTGATGTGGAAGACCTGGAGGAGCAGAACCGGATCGAGGAAGCCGCTCGCAAGGGTATGGCCGATGAGTTCGTGAAAGACCTGCCTGCCGCTTACCAGACCCAGCTGGGTACCTGGTTCAAGGACGGCAAGGAACTGTCCGGTGGCCAGTGGCAGAAGATCGCCCTGTCTCGCGCCTTCATGCGTAGCAAGGCTGACATCCTGATCCTGGACGAACCCACCGCAGCCATCGATGCCCGGGCCGAGGCGGAAATCTTCGCACATTTTCGGGACCTGACGGAAAACAAGATATCCATCATCATCTCCCATCGCTTTTCCACCGTGCGCATGGCGGACCACATTATCGTTCTGGAGAAAGCAGCCATCATGGAGGAGGGCAGTCACCTGGAACTGCTGGCGGCGAATGGACAGTATGCCACCCTGTTCAAGCTACAGGCGCAAGGGTATCAGTAGCGGGAGGGAAAACGACTTTGGCAATGTCAGGACCCATAAACTATATGCTGGTGGCACTGCTTGCCTGTTTTCTCGGCACCATTCCCTTCGGACCCATTAACCTGACCGTGGTAAAGACCACGGTGGACTTCGATCAGCGCCGTGGACTGCAAGTGGCCCTCGCCGCTGCTTTCGTTGAGATAGGACAGGCTCTCGTCGCAATCTGGTTTGGCATGGTGATCAGTCGCTTCCTGGAAAGCAATGTCTTGTTCCAGCTGGTGGTGGCCACTGCATTTATCGTTCTCGCCCTGATTGTGCTTTTTCGAAGCCCTGAACTGAACGGAGTACGCGAAAGAGCCGGGGAAGAGAATCAATCCCTGTTCAGAAGAGGACTGCTGATTGCCGCATTGAACCCCCAGGCGATTCCGTTCTGGATTTTCGCACTGGCGGCCATATCCCAGTCATTCCTGTTCGAGTATGCCGGTATCAACCTGCTGGCATTCCTGTTGGGTGTATTTCTCGGCAAGTTTCTGGCGTTGGCTGGATTTGCCCTGGCGAGTGCCCACCTGAAGACCCATCTGGAGCAGAGTAGTGTCTTGGTGAATCGCGTGTTGGCTGCAGTGCTGTTGTTCATCGGTGCCAGCCAGCTCTATTCCGCATTGCCTCTGGGGTAAGCGGGATTATCGTAAGAATCAACATGGTGTGCAGGCAGCAGCCCGCGTACGCTGTTGCCTACAAAAATCCGCGAGGCCTTCTCCAGATCACCCAGGCACAGGATCGATTCCCGCGCCTTACCGGACTCCAGTAATTCCCGGCGCAGGGTGCCGGCCAACAGGCCGCTGGACAGAGCGGGTGTCAGTAGCTCACCATCAATTTCCAGAAACAGGTTGTAGATAGTCGTTTCGGTAATTTCGCCACGTTCATTCCACAACACAACATCGTCGGCCTCGCCAGCATCAGCTTTCGCTGATTCGTAAACTTCGCGATGAGTGGTCTTGTGTCGCAGGAACAGATCCCTGGAATCCACTGGGTTCTTCGCCAGGGTGAGAGTCACTTCGCTTGTCGAATGGCCTATTGGTGTTGCCTCTATCCGGTACTGTCCGGTGGTGTTGAGCAACACCCTGATACGCAGGGGATCGCTGGACTGGATCGCAGCAAGTACCTGTTCCAATTCCTGTCGATTCAGGGGATAGGCAAAGAAGTGGGCACTGCTCTGCAAGCGTTGCAAATGAAACTCTAGCAAGGCAATGCCTTCACCGGGGCGATAGAGCATGGTCTCCAGCAACTCAAAAGACGGTTGGGCTCGAACGATACTCGCCTAATCCGGGGTTTCCTGCCATTCACTTGCCGCGTCAAAGTCCCATACGACGCCACTGCCAACCCCGTAGGAGGCGAGCCTCCGCCCGGTATCCAGAACCAGGGTGCGGATACCAACATTGAACCGTGCCACGCGGCCGGGCCTAATCAGGCCGATGGCGCCGGTATAGACACCCCGTGCCTCTGTCTCCAGGGACTTGATGACCTCCATGCTCTGGCGCTTGGGTGCCCCGGTGATAGACGCACAGGGAAACAATGCCTGGAATATCTCCCACACGCTGGCCTCAGTGCGCGCCGATACCCGGGACACTTGCTGCCACAGGCACGGCAGGCACATGATTTCGAATAGCGCATCTACCTGCACGGTTCCCGGTCTGGCGATCTTGCCCAGGTCATTGCGCACCATATCCACGATCATCAGGTTCTCCGCTTTTTCCTTTTCCGTGTCCAGTAACTCCTGTCGGAGCTGCTGGTCGAGTTGGGGAACAGCATTACGCGGGCGCGTACCCTTCATGGGCTCCATGGTGATGTGATCGCCGTCCAGTGCAAAAAATAATTCCGGCGTGACGCTGCACAACACCGTATTGTCATACTGAAAAAACAGTGAGCGAGGAGAGGGTTGTTGCCGGTAGAGTGTCGCGAAGATGTCCAGCGGATTAACCGTATCCCGAATGTACCCCCTGAGCGTGTGGGTAAAGTTCACCTGATAACAGTCACCCGCTTCGAGGTGATCCTTGATTCGCGTAACTTTTTCCATGTATTCACGGTGTTCGAGCGTGGTTGCGAGGGATAAAGGCAGGGTGGACAAGGGCGGCGGGAGCTGGCCTATAACCGGCTTCCCGAACACGGCGAAACACAGCAGGGCCGCAGAAGACGGCTGCACAGAGAGACTGGAATCGAAAGCCGGTGCAGCTTCATAGGCGACATACCCTACCGCGTACAAGCCCTGGTCAACCAGCGTTTGTAGCCGCTGAAACTTTGCTTCGACTTCTGCAAGCCTGACTGTGCTGACGATCTCAATGGCGTCGGAGAAATGCAGCCAATGGCCGGATTGCTCGTCCCGCAGCAGGGCAGTGACAGATTGCAGAGAGATGTTCATGGATAATCAGGTTTGAGGGGCCGGATAGCGTCGAAGTTTTCTCTAAAGGACAATGGCACAGTGACGCGCATATACATTGTCTTTGAAGTTGGCTACAGTAGCTTTGAATTCACGCACAGTTTACTAGACGAATGGTAATCCAGTCTTTCACCCGACTCCCGCTTGTCCACGCATTTTCCTTCTGGATCACCCATGCCTGAGCTAAAAAATCCGGCGGCACCCGATTTTGCGGCCAGCGAAGAGCAGATTCGCCAGGTTCGTGAGCTTGGCGGGGCGCGCACCCGACTGATGGTCTGCTTCTGGACCCTGCCCGTCTATGTCATTGCCATCTGGATTCTGCTGAATAACCAGAAAGACATCGAATTACTCATGTATATCTATATGGGCTTGTGGGCCGGATTCGCCGTCGACATGGCCCGACGCAATTGTCCAGTATGCCATCAACAGTATTTCGTCAAGAATATTCTGCTGAGTCTGCGCAAGAAGTCCTGTACGCATTGCGGCTTTCCCCTGTCCCAGGGCGATTCCAACAAGAGTAAAGACGAAGTTACCTTTTAATCCGAATCATGGCATGCGTGGAAGATCCCGCGGCTATGACGCAGAATAAACACCCCAGGCCTTACGATTCCTGAATTCTTTAGTGCAGAGGTTCGTTTTCCCGAGCTTGATATGCATAGGCTTCGCCGCCGATTAGCACTTCCAGCGTGTTGTCGGTTTTCTCCTCAGTCAGGCCGATCATCTCATCATAGGGACTCTGATGGCGGAGAACCATCCGTCCCACAAGCATTCCATCAAATTTGCTTTGCAGCGCCAGCTTGTTGAAGGACTTCAGAAAATCACCGTTCTCATCAGTCACATAGAATTCCTCGTCAGCAAGCAGTACCGATACCAGGTACAGGCTCTGATCATGACTGTGCAGCATGACTTTTTCGATGAATTTCTGCTTGCGCAGTTCCGAGAGTTTGATTTTCATCGGCGAATCCCAAATTGCTTTTTCGATATGAGCTGATAAAGGAGTTACGCCGGTAATCGAGATTCGGACTCTTTTTCCTGCTGCTTTCTGCATACTGCCCAGGCCGTACCGATCAAGCGCGAAGTCGAACTCAGGTTCTGCTGCGCATCAGGCGCAGCAACTCCACGAAGCGGGGCGGTTGACCAGTGCGCAGCACACCCTGTCTGAACACCTTGCCAGATAACCACAACACGAACACGATACTGACAATCAACAGAAGTGAAGTCCCCACTATGTCTACCATGGGTGGATCGGCCGCGGCCCGGTTCATCATCAGGTACAATGTGAACAGGGGTATCCAGGACCTGACCCGCACCAGCGAGTTGTTCGGATCCGTCACTACGAATGCCATCATGGCGATGGGTACGACCTGAATGAGAATCATCGGTGTCATCAGTGCCTGAGCCTCTTTCAGGGTGTTGCACAGGCTGCCGATTGCGAGAAAAATGCTGGAATAGAGCGCATAGCCGGCAAAGTAATAGAACACAAACCAGGGAATGAGTTCGGACCCCAGTATGACGTCCAGCATCTGGTTGATCAGTTCGGTTTCGGTGCTGCTGTAGAGGTTGAGGAACAGGAAGAAGGAGAGCAGCCAGATGCCAATGGTGGTGAGTCCGGCCATGCCGATACCCACCAGTTTGCCCATCATCAGTTCGTCGGCCGTCACCGAAGCCAGCAAGATTTCAATGATGCGATTGGATTTCTCTTCCACGGTATTGCTCAACAGGTACTGCACACTCTGCATGAGTGAGATGAACATCAGGTAGACGAAGCCGATAGGAGCAAACTGGCGAAATGTATCGGCCACGCTCACCGCTTCTTCGCATGCGGCGGCGGTTGGGTCGAGCTGGGACAGGAGCATGCGGGCACGTTGCACCCGGGAAATCAGATCTGTTTTCACCCCAAGGTTTTTATATTCCTGCTCCCGAATCTCTGTATTAATGCTATGGATGATGATAGTTAAGAATATGTGGGTGAAATGAACACGTACTTAATGCCCGGCGGGCTATCAAGGAGTACTAGCATAGCGCAGGGCCTCTAAAACTGTCCCGAAGGGTGCTTGTGAGATCGTGCTACTTGCAATCGGTGCCTTGATAAACCGCGGGCCGGAAGTCTCGAAAGAGCGTCGGCCCTCTTTCAGGTAGGAGTTAATCATGGTGATGGTAAATTTTAGGCCACCGCTCTTGAGCCACTAGTTCAATGTGGCTACATCGTCAACATCCATATCGTCAATCATCTCATCTACACTGTTGCTGGCATTGATACCCTACAGCTCTCGATCAGTGTCTATCCTGCACTCTATCAAGCAGGCCAGAAACTTTTGCAGAATATGTCGCCGGTGTTGCTTTCAATGGCGATGGCGAAAGTTTTCTCTTAATGTACGGATTAGTCGCCCAACATGTGTAATACCCGGTTAGAGTCGCGTTTTATAGCATCATCTGGATGTAAAATATGCTTAAGATCATCAACGGCACGACGTGCATGATGAACCAGAATCCTTTCATGCGCACTTTCGCCATGTGCTTGTACTGAGGGATCACTGTGAGTGGTGTATTCCAATGCAGCGACAGCTTTCAATTGCTTTCGTTTGCGGTGGAGGTCAGTGATTTGTGAAGGGCATGTTCGAGTGTTGTGTCTAGTGGCTATTGAGTGAGTATTTAGGGGCGTAGTTAT
>JAYPVK010000010.1:0-100249 GCA_038134565.1 Pseudomonadales bacterium
TTTTTTCGGAGAGAAGGGACCCCGGAGGGGCGCCGAGCGTTGGCGACAAGCCCCTGCTGTCCGGCACGGCCACAGCCCAACGAGAGACCCTAACCAAAAGAGTACACAAAGCAACTACTCAAGCAGAACCGGCAACGCGGAGAGCGGGCACGGCAGCAGCCTGCAAACAGGCACAGAGAATACCCGTAATTGCTAGCTATATGGAGAATCAGAAACGGAAGGTATACCGAAACTTCACGCTGATGTCAGACGAGGCCGTCTGAAACCTGTTGTTCATGTCGTAGTCCTGCAGACCATAGTTCAACACGATAAAGCCTTCCTGCCCGGCCCGAGGAATCCATTGCAGGCGCGTATTGATGCCGATCTCCTCAGAGATGTTGTCGTACTGCGCCAGGGTGATCCAGTACAGGGTTGGTGAAAACGCCACCTGTGTATTGACGCTGCTCAGGCGGGTAGTGAACTTACCCTGTGGCAATTCGATGTCGTTCCAGTCGTAGTTAATGGAAGCAACGAAATAGCGGGACTGGTTCCAGCTGAAGCTGCCGCTGATGTTGACCCGCTCACCATTGAAGAAATCACCGGTGCGGTAGGTAATACCACCGGAGAACTCGCGCTGGCCCGCCGTGTTGAAGCGAACTTCGGTTTCCCCGAAGTCATAGGCGCCCGGTTGAATATACACTTCATTTCCGGGCTGGCGGAAAATCGGGAAGACATTGCGCACGACTTCCTTGCTGGTGAAGTGATTGAGGGCGATGCTGTCCCGTGAATTGTTTTCCAGCTCGGCCAGGCGGAACGCGACCACCTCGGATTGCAAACCATCATCGATCACGTCGATGCGCTGGTAGTCGATGCCTCCGAACAGACTCTGGAACGGCCCACTCTCGAAGAAATGGGTGTAGCCGACATCTGCGGTGAAGTCTTCGATATTGGAACGGTTAACAAAGCCCATGGAAGGATTGAAATTCTCTTCAACCACTTTGTAGGCAAACCGCGTACGGAAACCTGCGCTCGCCGGGTATTGCAGACCTACGCCCCAGGATGCATCGTCGCCATTCAGACCCGGTGTGTCGGACTGTTGAAAGAATACAGTGCCCGCCATTCTGCGCCCGTTGGGCAATTGGTTATTGATGTAGTGGAAGTCCAGACCGGCCACGCTGTTGTCCAGGTTCGAGGTGGGATCACCGTCGGTATAGATGAACCCGACCCGGGAGTCTTCAAGCACATTGGCTGATATGCGCGTGACGAACAGATCGGAAGCGGCAACGCCCTGATATTCGTCCTGACGAATCGCGAGGGTGCCGATATTGAATCGCCCCACCCGCCCACTGACACGCCCGCCGTAATTGATATCCACAGGGGAGCCATCGGCAGCGAGACCGAGCTTGCGGGAGAAGTAGGGTCTGGCGTTCTCCCGCGAAGCACCGGATGTCGCCGAGTTACCCCCGGACAGGCCGCTGATATTACCGAAATCAAATAGGTCCGAATCGTTATTGAAGAAGTCGCGCCGTTCGGGAAAGAACAGGCTGAAGCGGGTCAGGTTCACCTGTCGGTTATCCACCTCTACCGCGGAGAAGTCCGTGTTCACTGTGAGCGCCGCATTCAATGAAGGCGTCAACCTGTAGAAGGCATCCAGCGAAGGATTCATGTCTTCATCGGTGCCCGAGGGATTAAAGTTGCGCTGACGGATAGCGGCAAAGCTGGGCACGATGTCCAGGCCAATACCCTGGTCCATGCCTTCCATGCCAGACATCTCTCCCATGATGGTTGGGTTGTAGTTGCGATCCAGCGAGACCCAGGCCATTTCCTCGTTACGACGACGGATGCCACGTCCGAAATTGAATCCCCAGGTATCCAGGTTCGGATCGAATGACAGCGACTTGAATGGAATCTCGACCTCTGCCACCCAGCTATTACCGTCCACACTGGTGGCGGTTTCCCAGATGGTATTCCAGTTAAGACTGAACGAGGTGGGCGTCGTATAGAGTGAATCATGGCGCACACCGTTGAGGTTGGTCTCGAAACGGTAGCCGGCCCGGCCCTGGTTAAAGGGGTCAAGTATAATTACCAGGCGATCATCGAATGGCAGCCCCTGGCCGTGACGGATGGTTGGCGCAGCGATGAGGTCGGGCTCGCTGTCATACATGCGCGCGGCAACATAAAGTGCTTCACTGGTGTACACCACATAGAGCTCGGTTACTTCCGAAGGCTCGGCATGATCGCCAGGACGACTCTGGTGGAAATCCCTTACCTGTTGCGCCTGCTGCCACACGGCATCGTCCAGCACGCCATCGAGTACCGGCGCCGACTCTACCCGCACCGCACGAAAACTCTTTGCCTCTACCTGGCTTTCCTGCAGCGTTTCCTGTGCTGATAGCTGTGCTGGCACAGCGAGCATGGCGAGTGCTGGCACGCTAGCCAGCACGGACGTTCTGGAATCATTCCAAAACCGCACATTCTTTGGTGACAAATCGGGGCTCCTCGTGTGTACTGCATCCTTGAAGGGGGCAGATTCTAGCAGCTGGCGCCCGCGGAGTTGGCGGCTGACACACAATGTTTCAAGTGTTTTGGGGCAGTGGTGGAGGGCCCGGTGGCAGGCGCAGGCAATGTGGTGTGAACAATCCAACGGCGACGATTTCAGTAGCCACGCAGTCTCTGCAGCACCTCGTCCCGATTGTTCCTGTCCTGGTTGGTCAGGATGACAAAAGGATAGAGCCCATCGGGTCGTTGCAGATAGCCCGCATAGTTATACACGCTTGTCAGGGTACCGCTCTTGCGCAGGATGCCATTCACGTCCGGAAGCAGATCGGCATAGGGTCGAAAACTTTCGAGAATACGCATCATCCCGGTACTGGATGTCCGTTGTTCCCGCGACAGGCCCGACCCCTCCGTCATCATCAACAGGCCCGGATCTGTACCGAAACCTTCGCCGTAGAGGCGGGCCAACGCGTCTCTCAGCACAGTAAGTGACGAAGTGACCGTTGCCGGATAACCGTATTCTTGTGCGCCGAGGGTCAGGAATATCTGGTTGGCGATAAAGTTGTTGGAGTAACGCAGCATCCCCGCCAGTATCTCACGCAGGGAACGGCCGCTGCGATGACGATAGAACAGCACCCATTGATCGTTGACTTGTTCATGATAGAAGCGGGAGTCGGCGACGGTGATTCCCGCTTCTTCCATGAACACCTCGAATAGCTGTTGTGCCTGTTGCAAGCCTGCTTGTGGATCTGCACCAAGATTGATGCGCTCATCCTGTCGACCGGAAAGCTGTGTTGCCAGTTCACGCGCCAGTGCAGTGAGGGGCGTCTGGGCTTCTGCTGAGACAACATTTCCGTTGGCATCCCAGGCCAGGTTTACCGTGTTGAAGTTTGTGGAAAGCGCGCTGACCCGCGCCGCATAGGGATCGCGCGCATTCAGCTCAAGCGGCAGGTCCGGATTGGCCTCGAAGGCCGAATCATCCATGACCAGGCGCCCGACCTGCACGAGACCACGCTCTGACAATTCTTCAGCGATTACCGCGATGTCTTCAGACACCAGGAATGGATCTCCCAGGCCGCGGATCAACAGATCTCTATCGTCATTAATATAGAACAGTGTCTCAAAGCGGAAGTCTTCGCCGAGCACGTCAAGGGCGACCTGTGAGAGGGGAATTTTTACGATAGAGGCGGGCACGAGCACCCGATCAGGATCATGACTCGCCACCACCTCGCCCGCAGGATCGTGCATCAGCATTCCACCTTCACCGAGCAGTACTGCCAACCCGTCCTGAGCTGATGCAGCAACTGCCAAGCACAGTGAGCCGAGCAGCGCGATGAGAGAAAGTTTTTGCTTCGGGTGACCGGATCCCGACAGACTAGCGCGATTATCTCGTCGCGATTGACCATGCGGGCCACTGTCATATTTTAAATCTCGCATTGGTCTTTTTCTCCCGCAGAAGCTGTTGGGAAGTAGAAGTCCCGATTAAAATAACCTACCTGCCAACGCAATTCGAATGATTTCACCCTGCTATTTAAAATCATGCGGATTCCAAGTACTCTCCCCTCCCTTGCTTACTGACTTCACCCGTATTCGGCCCACTACCCTGCCCAACCTGTCGCCATGATTTCCCTCAACAACGTCACCCTGATGCGCGGCAACCAGACGCTGATCGAAGACTCGAGCCTGGTACTGCGTGGCGGCCAGCGCACTGGCATCATCGGGCGCAATGGTGCAGGTAAAACCAGCCTTTTCAAGGCGCTTGCGGAGGAGATCCCGCTGGAACAGGGATCTATAGACCGACCCAACGGACTGCGTATCTCAACCATGTCCCAGGAGACACCGGGCAGTAGTCGCAGCGCACTGGATTTTGTGATCGATGCCCATGCCGAGTACCGTCGACTGGAGCAGACGCTGAAGGAAGCAGAGGCGAACGATGACCACGCAAGCTTGGCTCGCCTGCACGGTGAACTCGAAGACATCGATGCCTACAGCATCGTCAATCGGGCCGAGCAATTGTTGTCCGGCCTGGCCTTTGACACGGAGGACTTCGACAAGCCGGTCAGCAGCTTTTCCGGTGGCTGGCGCGTACGACTAAACCTCGCCGCGGCATTGATGTGCCCATCCGAGCTGCTCATGCTGGACGAACCGACCAACCACCTGGATCTGGAAGCCACGGTCTGGCTTGAGCAGTGGCTGCAACGCTATCCCGGAACCCTGCTGATCATCTCCCACGACCGCTCCTTTCTCGATGGCGTCATTAACCATGTCATCAGCTTCGAGGGTGGCAAGCTGATTGCGTATACCGGCAACTACAGCGCCTACGAAAAATTGCGTGCCGAACGCCTGGCCCTGCAACAGGCCATGGCGGTCAAACAGCAGAAGCGCCGGGACGAGATTGAAGCCTTCGTGCGCCGCTTCCGCTACAAGGAGAGCAAGGCCAAGCAGGCGCAGAGTCGGCTGAAGGAATTGAATCGTATGGAAGAGATAGCGCCAGCTCATATCGATTCACCCTTCACCTTTCATTTTCCAACGCTGGATCAGTTACCCGCGTTTCTTATGCAGGTCGAAGACCTCAGTATCGGATTCGACTCGCCACTGGTTGAGCACATCAAACTCGGCATCCGGGCCGACACCCGCCTAGGACTGCTCGGTTTCAATGGCAGCGGCAAGTCCACGCTATTAAAGGTATTGGCCGGGCAGATGCAGCCACTGGCTGGCACGCTCAGTTCTGCCAAGAAGCTGAAGATCGGCTACTACGCCCAGCATCAGGTGGATGAGCTCAATCAGCAGTCCACGCCTTTCGAACTGATCCAGAAACTGGACCCGAATGCGAGCACCCAGGAGATCCGCAACTATCTGGGCGGTTTCGACTTTAATGGCGAACGCATCAACGAGAAGATCGGTATTTTTTCCGGTGGTGAGAAGGCGCGACTGGCGCTGGCGAAGGTGGTGCGAAGCAAGCCCAACCTGCTGTTAATGGACGAGCCAACCAACCATCTCGACCTGGAGATGGTCCATGCACTAACCCTGGCACTGCAGGAGTTCCAGGGAGCACTCATCATCGTTTCCCACGATCGCCATTTGCTTGGCAACACGGTAGATGAGTTCTATTCGATTCACCGGGGAGTGTTTGCCGAATTCAATGGCGACCTGAAGGATTATGAAAAATGGTTGAGCAGCCAGGAGACCTCACAGCAGGGCAATGCAAGTGCCGCTGCAGATGACTCCAGGCACACAAAGCTGGACAAGAAACAGCAGCGCCAGCAAGCCGCCGCAGCCAGGGCGCAACTGGCACCCCTGAGAAAGAAAGAGAAGCAGCTTGAGCAGGCGATCGACCAGATCAACAGTCAGTTGCAGAAAATCGAGGAGGCACTCGCCGACAGCCAGTTGTATGAAAGCGCCCATAAAGCGAAGCTGACTGAACTGCTGAAACAACAGGGAGAATTGAAATCCAGCCTCGTTGAGACCGAGGAAGCCTGGATGGAGGTCATGGAAGCGATCACCCTCGCCGAATAATTCTGCCAGTCAGCCGCCCGAATAAGAACAGCAGCCATTTACCGGCCTTCCTGCCAAGTTAGTCCACGTTCAACGGATTACTTGGGTATAATCCCCCCGTTTCATTCCACAGTAAGGATTGGCATCCCGCGGGACAGACACTGGTTTGCACCGGCAGGGATACCGACATGGACCAAGATGTTCTTCAAAAATATTCGTTTGTTTTGCCTCACCGAGCCATTTGGCTATAGCCAGGAAGAGCTGGAAGACCAGCTAAGCGACCAGCTCTTCTCCCCCTGCAGCAATTATGAAAAGTCCCGCCTGGGCTGGGTCAGCCCGCTGGGCGAGGCCTTCGATGACACACCCGATGAAGATGGCGAGGTTAACCTGCCTCCCCTGACCCATGTCATTGGCGACTTCATCATGGTCTGCGCGCAGAAGCAGGACCGAATCCTGCCTGCTTCAGTGGTGAGGCAGGAAACGGAGGAAAAGGTTGCCGAGATCGAGCAACGCCAGGCCCGCAAGGTGTATCGCAAGGAGAAGCGCGAAATTCAGGACAATGTCTATGCCAGCCTGTTGCCGCGAGCCTTCACCAAGAACCAGCAAACCTTTGCGTATATTTCGGTCAAACAGAAACTGCTGGCGGTCGACAGTGCCAGCGCACCCCGCGCCGAGGAGGTGGTAAACCTGCTGCGCGACAGCCTGGAATCCTTCCCGGTCGGCCTACCCAATTCCCGGACCGCGCCCGGCGATGTGCTGACCCGCTGGTTACGGGCCAGCAAAGCCGCGCCCAACTTTGCCATCGGGGAAGACGCGGTGCTGCACAACCCCCTGGACAGCAGCAATGTGGTGCGCTGCGCCAGTCAGGACCTGACCGGCGACGAAATCGCCACCCATCTGGAAGCCGGCAAGCAGGCCAAGAGCCTGGCGCTTTCTTGGAACGGGGTCATTCACTGCATGGTGAACGATGACCTGTCCATCAAACGGCTGCAGTTCGAGGCCATCGAGGAAGACAATGCCGGCATGGAAGACGCCACCCCGGCCCAGAAGTTCGATCAGGACTTCGCGCTGATGACCCTCGAGCTGGACAACTTCTTCACCGAACTCTTCAACGCCTTCGGCGGCCTGGACGAGCCCAGACCCATGAGCCGCAAGAACGAAGAAGACGACTAGACAGGAAAGCGAAGATTAAGGACACCCATTTCTGTTTTTGTGGTTTTCTCCATCTAATTCATGGAGTTAGCTCTTCTGGAACCAGCGACCTCACCCGATCGACACAGGCGGGAAATAATGCCAAATTGTCGCCCGTAACCATTACATTTTGAGTGTTACTGATGCCGCCAGCTGCCCCCAAGATCTCCCTGACCTGCTTCTCCGATGTCCTCTGCATATGGGCCTATATAGCCCAGGCGCGCATCGATGAAGTTGAACGTCAGTATGGGGCACAGGTTGATATCGACTACCGCTTCTGTGCCGTGTTTGCGGACACCCGCCACAAGATGGCGACAAGCTGACACGACCGTGGCGGGTATGAAGGGTTTTCCGATCACCTGCAGGAAGTTGGTCGCCAGTTCGCGCACATCAAGGTCCATCCGGAAATCTGGCGTAGCTGCCGCCCCCTGTCCTCCACTCCGGCTCACCAGACCCTCAAGGCAGTGCAACATTTCAGCCCGGATCTCTTCGCCGGATTCCTGCACCCTGTACGGGAGGGTTTCTTTGAACGCGGTCTGGATATCAGCAATGCCGATGTGCTGGAACAATTGCTGGAAGAATCTGGCGTGCCTGTTGAACCCATTCAACAGATGTTCAGAAGGGGTGAACCGCAGGCGCTGCTGGAAGGGGATATGCGAGAGAAAGAGCAACTTCATATTACCGGCAGTCCCACTATTGTGCTTAACGAAGGACGGCAAAAGCTGTACGGCAATGTCGGCTATGGCGTGATAGAGGCTAATATCAAGGAGCTGCTCAAGTCCCCGAATGCAGGTGCCGCGAGCTGGTGCTGAGACTGACTCCGCTTACAGCTTGCCACACTTCCCGTTGTATTCTCCTTATCCATGCCTGAACCAGGCTTAACCGCCCGAATCCTTTGACCACCTCATTACCGGTATAGATGCCATAGGTGATATCCGGTATACCCCTATATCCCACCAAACCCATGGCCTTGAATTGGCGTGATTCAATTTATATAGTTCCCCCCCTTGTGAAGCATATGGGGCTAGATGTCCCATATTATTAGTAGCACGAGATTAGTGGGCTTTATAGCGACTATCTAAAGATCAAAGATGCGAACTTAGAGTGTTGTTGTTCCTTTTTGCCCTGACAGTGTGAGCGTATGCCACGACAATCACTGTATAGCGGCACAATTAATCTTCAATAGCTCCAGTGCTGATGTAGCTGACTGAAGGAACAGACCTAGGGAAATCCACTGTAGAAAATCAATGCCAGGTTTTCTAGTCTGTGTGTCTATTCGCAAAATCATTAGCGGTAAATTCTATCGTCA
This sequence comes from Pseudomonadales bacterium, assembly GCA_038134565.1. GTDB lineage: Bacteria > Pseudomonadota > Gammaproteobacteria > Pseudomonadales > Pseudohongiellaceae > UBA9145. Next base: position 8,471 of record JAYPVK010000010.1, read on the forward strand.
AAGCACTGAGTCAGCTTGCCGAAGAAGAATTCCTGAAATAGCCCATTTAAGATGACTATGAGCGTCAACCCAAACAACAAGAAGCGCATAATTATTGTCGAAGACGATGAGGTTTTCGCCACAGTGCTGAAACTCTCTTTGAAGAAGGCCGGATTTGACGCGCCAATTATTTCTCATGCTGCTGAAGCACTTCATTACCTGAAGCATTCACAAGAACTTCCCTCGCTGTTTATCATCGATTTCGATCTTCAGGACGAAAAAAATGGGCGAGACCTTTGCAGAATAATAAAGGCAACATCAAACACGCCGATTATTCTCCTCTCGGGGGATATATCGGAAGACACAGCAACCTCATGCCTCTATGCTGGCACGGACTATTACTCGACCAAGCCCTATAGTCTCCCCGTTTTAATGGCACAAATTCATACCGTGCTTAGAAACTCACAAGGAGCCCAGGACGACGATACGGAAAAGTCGAGCGTGATCAAACGTGGTGGCATGAGTCTGGATATCAACACCCGTATTCTCAGCTATGAAAACAATCAGGTATCGATAAGCGAGCGGGAATGTGCTGTATTGACCATGTTAATGACCAACTTCGATAAAGAGATCGGTCGGGACACCATTTACTACTCGATTTTTGGCAAGGAAATGCATCCACTGAGCCGCTCGATTGACATCCTGATCACACGAATACGCAAACGTCTTGCCGAATTGACGAATGATTTCCTCATACTCCCCTCAAGGAACGGTAATTACAGGATTTCCAAAATAGACAACCCTAAAGAGAACTGTGCTTAGGCATCCGGGCCGGATCTCGGCCCGGCAAAGTGCGCACTTGTATCACGTAAGCTGAATGGTCGGTCTTTTCTGCCAGGTTCAGCAGGCGGGCCTGACCCAAATGTTCTGTTCCACCTCACACTTTTCGAACAATTTTCCTACAGAGAAGAATCCGGCAACCATGCTGGCTACCAAGCGTGACTTCGCAAAAGCAAGGCAGCGCCGACCGGGCACAACTATTTAGTTACATTAAATCAACAATTTATGAAATTTATGTCCAAGCCCAAGCCACTTGGAGCCTACAGCCTGCGGGTGCATCCCGTCACTTAGGTGTCCGTCTTATTCCTGTTTCTTCCCACAATGTGAACTGGTGCCGAGTAAATAGCATATGGGGCTCTATACTAAGCACCTCGCACAATTCCCAATTTATCAAGTACCGCAGATGCGGTTTCGAAATCTGCTACGGGTTTGCGGCAAGCGGATGCAGTAACTGAGTTATTTCTGCGATCCAGTTTAATCACATTGCAGCTATCACTTGTTTGCCAGCGGTATTAGTCGGCGCGACAAGTTATCGGGTATCGGAAAAAGTCATGAAGATGGTTCAAGCATAAAAAAAAGCGTATCGTCATCGTTGATGACGACCAGATTTTTGCAACCGTGTTGCAGCTTTCCCTGAAGAAGGCTGGATTCGACGCGTCAATCATTTCTACGCCAAAAGATGCGCTGGAGTTCTTGAAACAATCTGAAGCCTCTGCCTCCCTCTTCATAATCGACTTCGATCTTGAAGACTCGCAGAACGGCCGGGATCTATGCCGGATCATCAAGGCGACTTCGAATATTCCGATTATCTTACTCTCGGGTGACACTTCCGAGGATACCGCAATATCCTGTCTGTATGCCGGTGCAGACTACTATTCCACCAAACCCTATCGCCTGCAGGAGCTTATCGCCCAGATTCATGTGGTACTCAGGAGTTCACAGGCCACTCGAGAAGCACTCTCGGAGCAACCGGGCCTGATCGAAAGCGCTGGCATGACGCTGGATGTGAACACACGCATTCTGAGCTATGAAGACAGGCAGGTTTCCATCAGCGAACGGGAATGTGCGGTGTTGACGCTGCTAATGGCCAAGTTTGGTCAGGAGAATAGTCGCGACACGATCTACTATTCTATCTTTGGCAAAGAAATGCATCCCTTGAGTCGGTCGATCGATATCCTTATGACTAGGGTTCGCAAACGTTTAGCCGAATTATCATCTGACTTTATTATACTTCCGTCCCGAGGCGGTTATTACCGTATGACAAAAGTCGACTCAACACAAAGAAGTTGCGCCTAGCGGCCAGATTGTCTAGCCCCACAGATCTATGCCTCTACTACTGGGCATAAGTATTCAATTCACAAACTGGTGAAGGCTGTATTCGACACCTGACACCTTCACCGGGGCAGCCAATGCCCTCAAGCTTGCCGCGCCCTTTCTCTTTCTACTCTTACTTCTCTCGCGCTGAGACTCACTTCATTGCGCCTTATACATTGTTTTTCAGCAAGACCAGGAATCGGCTTCACGCCCAGTCAATCTATTCCTGCGGAGCATACCCAATACCTTCCAGAATATATCTGTACTGTTTGGTGTAAATACAGGCAATTACGAATTTATACGTAAATTTCTGAATAATATCAGCCTGCCGCCATTAGCATGATCGATACAGGTTGATACTACGCGATTACGGATCACCCAATTTTCAGTTGCTAGGATTGCAGCACTTTTTAAGCCCGGTAGTCCGACGTGCAGCACGCCAAAACACACATCGCACAAGAATCAACGCTTTCGAGAAACAGGCACTCTGTGTCGACTTTCATCTATTTTTGGATGATCGTACTTGTTCTCGCGGCATTCAGATTCAACTCGATCGAGGCAGAAACTCCAGCCTGCGACGACAGCAGCTTGCCCCCACCTGAACACAACTACATTACAGCCAGTGCGCGGTGGTCAGTTGACACGCTTCCTTTCCTGATTAATAGCAATGGCTATCCGGCTGACGACCTGGTGCGTGAGCTGAACAGAGCCATCAAGGTATAGAACCGCGAATCCTATGTTCAGATGACCGTGGCAGAACTAAATGACGGCGATGTACTGGGTGGCGGTGAGTTCCCATCGGCACACGGAGCCGTGCAGGTTGAAGTGATCGAGAAGACCGAAATGGAATCCAAGTACGGTAACTTTGCAGGCTACGCCTCTATCTAGTGGAAGGAAGGCAAAATTATTGGTGGCGAAATTGCCGTTCTACCAGAGAGTTTGTGTAAGTCCGTTTTCGTTCATGAGATCGGTCACATTCTCGGGCTCGGCCATTCAGACTCCCATTTCTCTATTATGAATGCGCATACCGGATGCGCTGACTCCGGCCTCCTCGATCGTATCGACAAATCGGCAATCTCCTATCTGGCTGGAACACTGCATAGTTGCAGGTTCAGCTAGCACTTTCTCTGCCGCGCCCATTTGCGCTCTCCAGCACCCCGGCAGTCTTTTCAATTCAGCACCTGTGTTGACAGGTTTTGGACTGGCCCCACTCCCGACCTGATCTCTTTGTAGGGCATCTATAGTGCAGGCTGCAATCAAACCCTGCCCTTATCTCGCAGTTCGCCAGGTTGGCCTGCTACCCAGCTCTCCCTTACCTCGATCAGGCTTGGAGAATTGCTGCCCAGGCCCCGGGAATCCTCGCCCCCAGGGCCATTCCAGGCCCTCAAAAATTGCTTTGACTTTTAGGAATTAGGAGTAAGATACGCGCATCAGCGGATGGAGCTCACCCCTCCCTCTCCACTGTGGATGATGTTTCCGTGGCGACGAGCTAAGAGCGTCAGTTACTTTTACTTCAACCACCTTGGGCAACCAGGTCAGGGGCTTCCATGAGCGACTTCGCCGACTATGGCGGATTCTGTCCGCTGGATTATCTGCGCGCGTTCTATTCTGAAATCGATTCAGAGTCAGAAGGCCTTCTGCAGTTTCTCGTCTCTGTTTTCGACAAGGCCCCACACGCGCCCCTGGTGCTCGAATTCGGCAGTGGTCCGGTTCTGATCAGCGCCATTCCGGCTGCCCGGCGAGCCCGGGCCATTCACTACTGTGACCATGTCTCGGCCAACCGCGAATACCTGACCCGTTGGCTGGCCGGCGAGGACCAGGAATTCGACTGGTCCCCCTATATCGCCAGGTGCCTGGAACTGGAAGGCAAGGTGGTGTCTGAAAAAACCATTCGCCAGCGCGCACACAACATACGTGACCTGGTACGGCGCGTGGTGTCGTGCAATATCTTCGATCCCCTGCCAGTCCGGACCCGTTATCAATACGAAGTCATCATCAGTAACTATTGCCTGGATGCTGTGACGACGTCGAAGCAGGAATGGCAGTTATTCACCCGGCGATTGGCGAAGCTGCTTAAACCCGGCGGCACCCTGGTGCTGTCGTCGTTGAGAAAAACAGAATTCTTCGAGTTTGGAACTTCACGTTATGCCAACGTGGTTCTGGATGTGGACGATCTCTCCGAAGCCTTTACCCAGGCTGGGTTCGATCCACAAAGTATCCGTGTGGAGAGCACTTCCTGTGTGCAGGACAACTGCAACAAGCAGGGCGTGATTTTCGCAGCCGCTTCCTTGCCACTGGTAGCCAGCAATAACTCGTGGCAGGAAGACGACGGACAAGGCAGTACAACGGTAAGTCGCGAGCTACTCAGTACAGGCGCGTCCCCGTGGATAGACTTCACCACAACGGCTAACACCAGAGCCTGAAGGCAATAACGACAGATTCTCTTGAGGAACAAAAGTTATGACTGATTCCACGCAATTGAAGATCCGGCGCTTCTATCCGGAAAGCATTCCATCCTTCGAGCACGAGCCTACCCGTGACCGCTTTCGCATCAAGCAATTCAAGAATGGTGAAGGCGAAGGCGTGGTCAGCCTGACTTCGTTCGAGCCCGGTGACATCGTTTTTGCCCTGACTGGATCCGTTTCCACAGAGGTGACCCAGTTCTCCCTGCAGCTTGAGGAAAACCAGCACCTGCATGACCCGTATTTCTATGGCAAGATTCTGCACAGCTGTGATCCCAACTGCCACGTGGACGTCGCCAACCGTCGCTTCATCGCCACCAGGTCCATCAAGAAGGGCGACCTGGTGACCATGGATTACGCCCAGACCGAAGACTTCCTGTTCAAATCTTTTCCCTGCAGCTGCGGTGTAGTCAATTGCCGCGGCATCGTACTGGGCCGAAAGCAGTTCTCACCCGAGATGGCAGCAAGAACCCGCGTAGCCCGACGCGGCTAAGCCGCCTATTTTAAAGGACACCCACTTTAGTTTTGGCAGCTTTCCCTATCTGTATCAATAGCTTAGCCGGATAGAAAATTCCCGGAGGAAGCCGTGAGAGCTGGAAAATTAAATGGGTGTCCTGTAAATGGGCGCTGTAAGTGGACACTGCGGATGGGCGCCGCAGCGGGGTTTGCTAGCCACCCCGCGTCATCGACAATCTGAAATCCAGGCTCCACTGCCCGGCGCCGAGGCCGGCGCACACCAGCAATCCCGCGAATATGCCCAGATTCTTGACAAAGTTCTGGGTCTCGGACGGGACCTCCCAGAAGTTGTGCATCACCAGGTTAATCACCAGGGTCAAACCGGCGAGAATGAAGGCGGCGATCTTTGTCTGGTAGCCGACGATCATGGCTACCCCGCCCGCGAACTGGATGATGATGGTCAGCACCAGGAAGAAGGAAACGGCAAACATGCCCTTGGCCGCCATGGCTTCGGCCGTGGCCTCCGGATTGACAATCTTCAGCAGCGCCCCCGGCAGCAGAAAGTACAGGCCAAGGATGACCCGGCCGGAGGTCACACACAGTAGTTCGAATAGTTTTGGCATAGAAAATTCCCGAGTTGATTGCGGCGTGAACGCCAACGGCTATGAATCCAACGACTCTGCCCCTTCCCGCTGCAATCCATCCAGCAAGGCAAACACGCCCTCTTCTTCCAGAACACGCACACCAAGGCGCTGATCCGACACACCGGGTCGCAGCAGGTAATCGAAGGACAGCTTACCGCCTTCCACATCGGCGACGAAATGGGAGCGCGTGATGAAGCGCGATTCTTCCAGCTGTTCATCCAGCTCAATCAAGTGCGAAGAGAACAGAAACAGGCAACCGTGTTTGTTGGCGAAACGGTTCAACACGGCCAGCGATGCATCGTAGGCGTCTTTTACATTCGTACCCTTGAAGGGCTCATCCATGACCGCCACCACGCTGCGCCCCCCGGCGATGGATTCGGCCACGGCCTTGATCCGCAGCGCTTCCGCCCGGAAGTAACTGATGCCCGCATGCAGGTCGTCGTTGAGGGAAATGGAACTGTAGAGTCTCTCGAAGGGCACGAAGCCGAATTGCCTGGCAGGCACACCCATGCCGAGATGCCCAAGATACAGGGCTATTGCCACGGCCCGCAGGTAGGTTGTCTTGCCTGCCATATTGGGCCCAGTGAGAAAGAGCAGGCGTTGCTGCTGATTTAGCTGCACCGCGTTGGCAACCGGTTGTTTCAGATAGGGATGAATAAGCTCACTGGCTTCAATGCGGAGCTCACCTTCCAGCACAGTAGGCAGCGTGAAGCCATGATTGATCGTGGCATCCGCCATGGACACCAATGCATCCATCTCGTACACGATCTGCAGTATACGCAGGATGACACTCTTGTTGTGTTGCCTGAATAATTGATCGAGCCTGAAGACCTTCAAGGGCGAGCTCCCCGCCACCTGCTCTTCCGGCACTTCACTTATCCAGGGTTTGGACAGGAGCTCCTGCATCTCCACCAGCAGTGGCACCAACTCACCCACCGCCGACTCCAGTTGCTTGTGCGCCATGAACTCACGCAGTGAGCGAATGACGCTGCAGGTGTATTGCACCCCTCGCACCATGCTGCGGTAGTGCCGGTCATGATTGAAGTACACATTGAAGGCTTGCAGGACAAAGGCGATAGGGTTCCTGTCCGTGACGCTCAACAAGACTTCACGCTGGTAGCTCTCCACACTCTGTACGATATAGGCCGGCAGGCTGGTGAAGATGTCCCTGTTCTCGCAAATGAAAGCCACGGACTGCTGAGTGATGTGGATATGCTCACCTTCACACCACGGCCGTTCCATGCGCTTGCGCAGAAGCTTGGCGCCGCCCTCCGTGCGGGTGAAATTACAGAACTCGTACAGGCTCTTCGCATCGCTGTCGGTCTCGAAGATTTCCAGATCTTTCAGGGTGTGCGCATCGAGCACGAGTGGCACAAAGCCTTCGTGCAGATTCTCGAGGGACTGGGTGGTGCGATCAAAGGTCAGATAGCGCTTGCCGAGATTAGTCTTGCGGCCACTTTCGCCGGGGGTGGGCATTCCTGCAAGGCGCATGTATTTATTCTCGTTAGTGGCAGGGTAAACGTGGCCTATGGCTCATTTAAGCACACAACGCCGCTAGATTTTACCTCTGCCTCTCTTTATTCTCGTTTCTGTCACTCGCTGCACTCCGGGAGCTGGAAGTCTACTGTGGCGCATCACCCAGGGCATTGGATTGCGGTAGGGCTGCCGGGACTAAAGCTCCAGCGTATACCGGGTCGAAAACATAAACCGGTTTAACTCTCCATCCTGCCCGTTGCGCAATTGCTGCCTTGCGTGCAGGTATTCGAAGCCAACACTCAGCTCCGGCACCGGACTCCAGAACAGGTTTGCCTGTACCGACCCCGCCCGCTCGGTCAGCAAGGCGCTGACGCCTTCGGGGCTGTTGGACTGCGACCACCCAACAGATACTGTCGAACGCCATGCGGCATTCCAGAAATGCTGATAGGCGAGCTGTGCAGCAAACGCAGGATGGGTGTTGAGTTCACTGTAGTGGCTGTCCAGACTGGCATCGGGGTAAGCACCCAGGGTGATGAATCGACCGATGCCGTTGCCGTAGTTGACCATGAAACGCATGTTATTCACTGCGCCGACATTTAACCTGCCGGATACGCCAATCGCGCCTGCCAGCTCGCTCACTCGCGTCCGCTCCTGCTGTCAGCGCAGCTTGCGAATCATCGTCGAAATGGAGAGCTGTCCCCAATCCTCGCGCCAGGCAAGTCTGGACACGATCGTCGGCACCTGGTCGTCTTCGATGGTGCGTGTCTGCGTGCTGACCGGATCATTGATCACACTGTCCGATTCTTCCAGGGCCAGTGCCAGCTCCATGCCATTGCCGAATCCCTGGGACCAGCGCAGCTGGCCGCGCTTCAGGAATACCTCGCCCGGTCCGGAGCCTGTATCCACATCAGGCAAGGCAGCGCTGTCGATAAACGTGGTTTAGGAACGGCCGGCGAGCAGCGGGCCGACGCTGAGGTAGGCGTGCCGCACGAACATAGCGTAGGTGCCGGGCTTGTCGGTGAATTCCGTTTCCACGTAGACGTTGAGGTCGTGGTCCTGCACAGGTCGTTGCAGGCGGAACCAGAGTCGGCTCTCCCGGGAATTGAAACGAAACTGGCTGCCCTGGTCGTCGCGCTCAACCGGTATCTGGGAGAATCGCAGGCGATCACGCCCCGCCTGGCTCTCTTCGTAATGCACGTCAACGTGTACCGCGTGGGATTCCAGGCGGCCACCGATACCAAAGGACGTCTCGCTACCGGCAAAGCGGACAGTTCCGGGCACGGCACCCGGCACAAACCTGCCTTGTGCCTCAGCAGCGATAGCTTCCCCTATGCCCGGTAGACACGAACCGAAGACTGCCAGCACGACTGCTAAACCAGGGCGAAGCATCACCTGACACGGCACAGGCTATGACAGGCCGTGCAGCTGCCCTGTAGACTGGACACACTGCGGGCAAGATCCTGCGAGGCGGCATTCAGCGCCGCACTGGCGACTTCGTTGCTGGCGGTCTGCATATTTCCTGCCAGCGACTGGAACTGTTGCCGGTTAGACGCGGACAGGATCAGTGACTCACCCAGTTGCATGAGCTCGCTGGCAAGGGAGGACAGGCTCCGCGCACTGCTCGCGATCTCACCCGCGGCCCGGCGCCGGTCCTAGTCCAGTTCCGGCAGGGTACGGTTCTGGTCGAAGGCGAGCACCTCAATGCGCTGATACAGCTCGTCGATTCGCTGGGCCATCAGGGCGTGCAGGGTCGCATCGCTCACCGATTCCCGACCGCTGGCTCCCGTTCCACTCTCACCCTGGGCACACCCCGCGAGTACTGCGAGCAAGACTGTCAAGACTCTCTTCATGGGCATCAGAATAAGACTAATGCCAGCAAAACCAAAGTGCAGCAGCCGCTTTCCCTGATCCAGAACAAGCAAGATGTCGATCGAGGCGTGCGCAGTCCTGTATCAGCGCCCCCTTTTGCAGGCGTTTTGCTTTATGCTTCATCTTCCACGTATGCTTTCACCTGGTTATTAAAGGGGCAGCCTGGTGTTCAGATCTATCAAACACGCTATCAACCAAGCTATTAATCAACCTATCAACCAATCTATAAGAACAACAAACAAGGGAGTTCTGCTATGACTCGCCACACTTTCCTAACCCTGCTGTCGCAACGCGCCCGGCTCCAGGCAACACTGACCGCGCTCGTACTGCTCTGCTCGAGCGCCTTCGCCCAGCAACCCGCGGCACCCTCGGGTTTCTATGACGGCGCGCCCTACCTCGGTGAGGTACGCGATACTTACGTATACGGCGAGATCTGGGAACGACCCGGCCTGTCGGCCAGGGATCGCAGCATGATCACCGTGGCCGTCAACCAGGCGCTGTATGCCACCAACGAACTGCGCCTGCACATGGGGCGGGCACTGGACAATGGCGTCACCCAGGCCGAGATCTCCGAGATCATCGCCCATACCCTGTGGTACTCGGGCTTCCCAACCGGCGTGAATGCAGCCAGGGTGGCCGCGGAAGTATTCGAAGAACGTGGCTTGCCTGCGAGCCCTCCCGGTGCCTCCGACCGCCAGCCTCCGCTAGATCCCGACCTGGAATTCCCCGGCGCGTTTCCCCAGACCCCGTATCTGCGCGACCTGCTCAACCAGGTGGTCTACGCCGAAACCTGGAAACGGGAAGAGCTGTCGCCGCGGGATCGCAGCCTGATTACGGTCGCCGTGGGCACGGCACTGTATGCATCGAGTGAGGTGCGTTACCACGTGGGCCGCGCACTGGATAACGGTGTCACCCAGGAAGAGATCGCCGAGATCATCACTCACGTAACGTTCTATGCCGGCTTTCCCACGGGTGTGAATGCGGCACGTGTCGTGGCCGAGGTCTATGAAGCAAGAGGCCTGCCCATGGGTGATGGCCGCTTCCCTGCCGCGCCTTACCTCGACGAATTGATCGAAGGCCTGGTGTATGGCGAAACCTGGACTCGCGCGGGTCTGTCATCCCGCGATCGCAGCCTCGCGACCATCGCCGCCACCCTGGTCAATTACCAGACCGACCAGTTGCGCGTGCACCTGAACCGCGGCCTGGACAATGGCCTGACTACCCAGGAGATAGCAGAGCTTATCGCGCACACGACACTCTACTCCGGGTTTCCTACCGGGGTGAACGCGTCGCGCACCTTCGTTGAGGTTCTACAGGAAAGAGGGATGGCCCTACCCGAGTAGGACGAGACAAACTACAGAATAGAGAAGGAAGACCAGGGCATCCTCTACATGCTCAAGTAGATTGCGCCGAAACAAGCCTGGAGACAATTCCCTGAAAACAGAAAAGACAGTCGCCATCATCGGTGCCGGCATGGCCGGCATTAGCCTTGCGCATCAATTGCGTGATACGGCCAGGGTAACGGTGTTCGAGAAGTCCCGGGGCTATGGCGGCCGGCTCTCGGTAAGACGCCATGCTGACTGGCAATTCGATCACGGTGCGCAGTTCTTCACGGTCCGGTCCGCGGCATTCCAGCAGCAGGTTTCAGCCCTTCTGGCTAGCGGCGTGATTGCGCCCTGGGAACCCAGGGTGCTCACCCTGCAACCGGGTCAAAAGCCCTACAAGCGACCCTGGTACGAAGCCCACTATGTGGCGGTGCCCGGCATGAGCGATGTGGTTAAACACCTGGCCGCTGACATTGACGTGCATCTGAAGACCCGGGTGAGTGCTATTCACCGCTTTCGCCAGGGCTGGTTACTGCAGGATGAAGAGGGACAGGAACTGGGACAGTTCGACCTGGTGGTGACCGCGCTACCGGCTCCCCAGTGTCGCGCACTCATGCCCGAACAGTTCGCGGGCCAGGCTGCGCTCGCTGCCGTAAGTTACTCACCCTGCTTCGCCCTAATGCTGGGCTTCGGGCAGAAGCTGGCGCTGAACTTCGGTGCAGCGGTGGTTCGTGAGTCACCTCTCGCCTGGATCGCGGTGCAGGATTCGAAGCCTGGACGCGACGACGCGGCTTGCCTGCTGCTGCACAGTGCCAACCGGTGGGCGGCGAGCATGCTGGAGCATGATGCTGTGGACGTCCAGGCACAATTGCTGAACGCACTGCGGGAAGTCACTGGTAACGAAGTACCTGACCCCGAGCATAGTGCCCTGCACCGCTGGCGTTATGCGCGGGTAGAGGGAGAAAATTTCCCGGGCGTGTTGCTGGACGCGAAACAGGGCCTGGCTGCCTGCGGCGACTGGAGCCATGGTAACCGGGTGGAAGATGCCTTCCTCAGTGGACACAGCCTGGGTCGGCTGCTGCTCAGCTTGCTCCGCCAATAAAAAAGGGATGGGAGACCGTATTCCTTACTGTCTCCCATCCCTTTTCGGGTTCCCCCCGCTTCTTAATCGCTTGCGCTTTTACTTGCTGCGCGTCATTGCCCAGGGCGCCGTGGTACCCATGGCCGCGGCCGTACCCGACACGGAATCGCCGTCCACCGAGGCGCTCATTTGGTAGATCATGGTCATCATGCCCTTGCGGGTGATGCTGAAGGAGAGCTTGTCGCCATCCACCATGCCTTCCTGAATCTCGAGCACGCGGCCCTCGCCCAGATCGAAACCACCACTGAGTTTGCCATCGTCGACCTTCATGTTGACCTTGGCATTGACCTCGCCGAATGGACTGGACATGGCAAAATCCCATTCTCCATCCACGGCTGAATCTGCCCAGGCCAGTGGCGCCAGCATGCCCATCGTCAGTATTGCGGCTGTTTTTCTAATCACTTTTATCCCCTCCTGCGCGTATTCGCGTTGTGCGTTGTTCGGTTTACGGCAGCAAACGCAATCTGGTTCACTGCTGCCAGGCTGGGCAGCAAAATCAATGGGGCCGACGGACTAGCCAGTTCGATGCCAGGACGACACAGCGTACTGGCCCTGCGCAGCGGCCGACCAAACCTTCCACAATCCACTTCGGGGTTTGACGGGCGCGCGACAATAGTGACAATGCCTGGGTAGGCCGCAGAAATCCTGCCCCACACAACCTGCCCTTTGAACCGGAAGCTATACGTGAGCCAGCCCCAAACACAGTCAGATCAGCAGCCGAAAGCAGACAATAGAAATAATGGCAGGCAGGCAGGCAGGGCCAGCCGGCCGGCAGTCACCACAGAATCCGCCACCCCGCCTCGGCACACTGGATTCATTCATCCTTGCCCTGCTGCTGTTCAGCCTGCTGCGCTTCATCGGCATGGGCTTCTCATCGGGCGCCGCCGAGATCCCCTACTCCCAGTTCAAGGATGAGTTGCGGGACAATGAAGTCGCCAGCATCGTCATAAAGGGCGACCAGATACGCGGCACTTACCGCAGCGCGAGGGATCAGTCGACAGGGTTCACCACCACCTTCCCACCCTTCGACGACAGCGACCTGTTTTCCCTGCTGGAAGAACAGGATGTTGTGGTGATGGTGCGTTCCAATGAACAATCAATCTGGACCCTCATACTCATCAACATGCTGCCCGTACTGCTGGTGGTCGGCATCTTCCTCATGACCACCCGCGCCTTGTGAGGCAAGGCGGGCGGCAGCCTGCCCGGCGGCGGCCTGTTCAGTTTTACCAAGTCCCGGGCAAAGCTCAGTGAAACCCGGGATATCAAGATGAGCTACGATGACATCGCCTGTCTCACCCATGCCAAGCAGGATCTTTCCGAGATCATCGACTTCCTCAAGCAGCCCGACAAGTACCTGGCTATTGGCGCCCATATCCCCAAGGGCATTCTGATGATCGGTCCACCGGGCACGGGCAAGACCTTGCTGGCCAAGGCCACTGCAGCAGAGGCAGGTGTCCCTTTTTTCAGCATCACCGGTTCAGAGTTCGTGGAGATGTTTGTTGGGGTCGGCGCTTCCCGCGTTCGGGACATGTTCCAGGAGGCCCGCAAGGTGGCACCGGCACTGATCTTCATCGACGAGATCGATTCAGTTGGGCGTGCACGCAGCAACGTGGGCATCGGCAACGATGAACGGGAACAGACCCTGAACCAGATACTTGCAGAGATGGACGGCTTCAGCGCCGACGAGGCCGTGGTGGTGATCGCCGCCACCAACCATCCCGACATTCTGGACACTGCCCTCACCCGTCCCGGTCGCTTCGACCGCAAGGTCGTGCTCGATCTGCCGCAACGCGATGCACGCCTGGATATCCTCAAGGTACATGCGCGCAAGTTTTCCCTGGCCGACAACGTGGATCTGGAGACCATCGCGGCCGGTACCATCGGTTTCAGCGGCGCCGATCTGGCCAACCTGATTAATGAAGCCGCGCTGCTGGCGGCACGGGAAGGCAAGACCATAGTAGAGAATTCAGACCTGGAACGGGCCCGGGACAAGGTGGTGCTGGGTGAGATGCGGGAGTCTGTACTTACCGATGTCGAGCGGGAGCGCACCGCCTACCATGAGGCTGGCCATGCCCTCACTGCCTACTTCATGCCCCACGCCGATGCCCTGCGCAAGGTCAGCATCGTGCCCCGCGGCCTGGCCATAGGATTCACCGAGCAGACACCGAAAGAAGATAAGATGAGTTACGGCCAGCACTACCTGGAAGACCGCATCGCCATCATGCTGGGCGGCCGCTGCGCCGAAAAACTGGTCTACGATGAGGTCAGCTCCGGTGCCGCCAATGACTTGCAACAGGCCACCAAACTCGCACGTCATATGGTGACGGAGTGGGGCATGAACGAAAACCTCGGAGCCCTAAGCTTCCAGCATCCCGAGCAATCTTACCCGAACCAGGAATTCATGCTGCACAAGGACTACAGTGAACACACTGCCGAGTTAATCGACGAGGAAGTGCGCAAGCTCATCAGCGACAACGAGCAACGCACACTGGAGACCTTGAAGGCACATCGTCAGGAGTTGGACAGGATTGCTGCATCACTCATCGAACGAGAGTCGCTTAGCGAAGGTGATGTGGCAGCGATTGTAGGTGAGCCCAGGTCGACAGACGCGTAGCGCCGACCATGATACGCCTATGCCGCGTTGCGTCTGGCCTCCCAGAGATCATACTCGGCCTGCATGCGCACCCACATCTCCGCACTGGTTCCCAACTCTTTTTCCAGCACGATGGCAAATGAGGGAGAGATTCCACGCTTGCCATTAACGATCTCATTGATCTTGCGCGAAGCACAGGCGCAACGCCGCGCCAGCTCGGACTGGTTGAGGCCCAGTTCAGCCATGTAGACTTCGGCCAGCACCTGGCCGGGATGCAGGGGAGCAGGGTTGTTAATCATGGTTGACCTCTGTTTCAGCGCCTATCTCTGGACTGATCCTTCCAAAGGCAGTTCTCCGACAAACGCTAGTGATAGTCCTCAATCTTCACTTCGGAGAATTCACCATCCTTGAATTTGAATGTGATGCACCAGGGGAGTGAGATGGTGATGCTCCAATAATTTTTCCGTAATCCCTTGAGCTTATGTAGTCGGATAGTTGGCGGCTCTCCCCGAATTCTGAGGTCCGCTAGTTGGCGCGTGCTGTGCATAATCGTCAGCAAGGCCTTGGCACGCAGCCAATACTCCCTGGGCAGGGTCCTGGAGGTATTTGTCCCCCAGATATCCCTGGCCAACTTGCCCTTGAAACTGGTAATCATCGGTGAAGGCAATTGTTACACTAAGTGTAACAATGGAACAATCAATGTCAAGCAGACAAGTCTGCAGCGAGCATTGACTGTAGGCCAATTTCTGCTCAATTGCCTGGTTTCCAGGCAAATTAAAGATTGGGGTATACCGGCAACTTTAAGCGGGAACACACATCATGTCTTCCGACACGACTACGGGTCCCTTGTAGTGTTCGCGAAGAATAGCCAGGTTGGTTTGCAGCTGCTTGGGATCTGATGTGGAGATATGGCTCACCACAAGCTGTCCAACCTCGGCCGATGCCGCCATCCGCCCCCAGACGCTGGGCGTGGCGTGCAGGTCAGCGATTACGCCGCTGGCGTTCTCATTGGCCGCCATGTGAATCACCAGGGTATCAACACCCTCTACGAAATCGACAAAGGCCGGATCGGCCCCGGTCTGGTCACTGCTGAAGCCGATGCTTACCTCCCCCACCTCTATCCGGTAGCCAATGGTAGGCACATCACCATGGGGCACACCCATGCCAGTCACGGTGATGCCGTCCTGCTGCCAGACCTGGCTCTGCTGCGACGGATCCACTTCAATGACAGTGATATCCAGCCGCCCCTGGAACACTTCATAGACTCCCCCTTCGCCGAACATCAAATCGGTGAAGCGCGAGATGGAAGGAAATACCTCGTTGCCGATGGGGCCCGCGAGATCGAACGCGCCACCGCCGGGCCACAGAATGGCGGGCAGCTCAACGGAATGATCGGGATGCAGGTGACTCAGGGCGACCAGATCAATCTGCTCCATGGTGGCTCCAGACTGGTGAAAATGATTCTTGCTACCGCTTCCCGCATCAATCAGCAGCTTGCTCTGGCCATTCACCCACAGGACATAAGCTGAAGAGGCACGGCCCATGGAGTCGCCCGGACCACCAGAGCCCAACACCTGCAATTGGACGCCACTGGCATCGCAGGCGGCATTAGCCATGGTCGCCGCCAGTGTGAATGAAGCAGTGGCGATCACTGTCTTGAGCAATCTGGTTCTGGCAGCTGTCATCGGTTTACCTCGGGATAAAGCAGTCTTTAGTCAACGTTCGCTCGGTATAGCTTACTTATAACGCTTGTTAGGTGCCTGCTCATCGAGCTGACGGAAATGCGCCATCTTCTCCTTGATGCGCGATTCCAGGCCAACCTCTTTCGGATGATAAAACCGTGCGTCCTGGATTTCCTGGGGCAGATAATTCTCACCGGCGGCATAGCCGCCCTGCTCTGTGTGGGCCTCATCGTGGGCATAGCGATACTCCGCCCCGTGGCCCATCTCCTTCGCCAATTGAGTTGGCGCGTTGCGCAGGTGCACCGGCACCTCCAGTGAACCGTGTTCACTCAGGGAAGCCTTCACCTCACCGAAGGCCGAATACAGGGCGTTGCTCTTGGGTGCTGCCGCGAGATACAGCGCCGCCTGGGCCAGGGCCAGGTCGCCCTCCGGGCTGCCGAGGCGGGTGTAGGTATCCCAGCAATCGGTACACACCTGCAACGCCCGCGGATCGGCGAGGCCCACATCTTCCACTGCCATG
This sequence comes from Pseudomonadales bacterium, assembly GCA_038134565.1. Lineage (GTDB taxonomy): Bacteria > Pseudomonadota > Gammaproteobacteria > Pseudomonadales > Pseudohongiellaceae > UBA9145. The sequence goes on from JAYPVK010000010.1 coordinate 24,772, forward strand.
CGGGTCAGGCGGCGGGCCAGATAGATCGGATCACAGCCGCCGTCCAGCATGCGCGTCAGCCAGTACAGCGCGCCGTCGGGGGAGGAGCCACGCACCGCCTTGTGCAGGGCGGATATCTGGTCATAGAAGGCATCGCCGCCCTTGTCGAAGCGGCGGTAACTTTCCGCGAGGACCTGCTCGAGGTGTTCATCCCTCACCTCGCGCCTGCCGTCGACCTCGTCAGCCATGTCGCTTAGCACTTCCAGGTAGTTGAGCGTGCGGCGGGCGTCGCCATCGGCGGCGCGGGCGAGCGCCCGTTTCTGCTCATCACCCAGGGCAAGCCGCAAGCCACCAAGCCCACGCTCAGAATCGGCCAGTGCATTGTCGATCACCGCCAGCAGGTCCTGTTCCGTGAGCGACTTCAGCAAATACACCCGGGCCCGCGAGAGCAAGGCGTTGTTCAACTCGAAGGACGGATTCTCGGTGGTGGCGCCAATGAAGAGGATAGTGCCGTCTTCGATATGGGGCAGGAAGGCATCCTGCTGGGCCTTGTTGAAACGATGCACCTCATCCACAAACACGATGGTTTTGCGAGAAGCCTGCGCCGACTGATGCTGTTGCTGATGGAACTGGGCCTGTTCGATGGCCGCCCGAATCTCTTTCACCCCGGCCAGCACCGCCGACAGGGTGACGAAGTGACAGTCACAGGACTCGGCAACGATCCGGGCCAGAGTCGTCTTCCCCACCCCCGGCGGACCCCAGAGGATCATGGAATGAGGCTGCTTGTGGGTGACGGCTTCATGGATGGACTTGCCCGGGGCAAGCAGGTGCGCCTGACCAGTGAACTCCTGTAGCGTGCGAGGACGCAGGCGCGCGGCCAGGGGTTGATAAACCGCAGGGCTATCGTCTGCGAACAGGGATTGTGTGGAGGACGGGGGCATAGTGCCTTTTTCTGAAACCAAGCGTTGAAGTCTGCATCATACTCGACCAGCAGCCGGGGGCTACCCTGTTAGTGCCTCCCGCATCAAGCCAACCACCCTGTCGATGTCTGCTTCAGCGATACCCAGGTGGGTCACCAGCCGCATGCGCTTGCCGCCGATGACTTTCACCTCCTGTGCAGCGAGGCTATTGGCAAGCTGCATACCCAGCTCGTGGCTGGGCAACTCGATAAACACCATGTTCGTGTAATTGCCCAGCACGGTGACGGCCTCGATGCCGGCCAGGGCTTCAGCCAGGCGCCAGGCATTGTCATGGTCGAGCTGCAGGCGCTCGACGTGGTGATCCAGGGCATGATCGATCGCTGCCGCCAGTATGCCAGCCTGGCGCATGCCGCCTCCGGCCATCTTGCGCCAGCGCCGAGCCCGGGCGATGAACTCGGCCGACCCACACAGTAAGGAGCCCACCGGCGCGCCCAGTCCCTTGGAGAAACAGATAGATACGCTGTCCACGTGCCGGGCGATGTCGGCCATATCGACCCCCAGCGCCACCGCCGCATTGAACACCCGCGCGCCATCCAGATGCAGCGACAGGCCATGACTGCGAGCAAACGCCGCTGCCTCCGCCATGTAATCCAGCCCCACGACCTTGCCATTGTGGGTGTTTTCCAGCACTAGCAACTTGCTCACGGCGAAGTGCGGATCATCCGGCTTGATGCGTGAGGCCACCAGGTCGAGGTTCAGGCTGCCATCGGCTTCCACCGCAATCGGTTGCGGCTGCAGGCTGCCAAACACGGCCCCGCCACCGGCCTCATAGAGGTAGCTGTGATAGTCCTGTCCCACGATGTATTCCTCACCGCGCTGGCAGTGGGAGAGCAGGGCCACCAGGTTGCTCTGGGTGCCTGAAGGTAATAACAGTGCCGCTTCCTTGCCGGCCAGTTGGGCGACCTTCTCCTGCAGTGCATTGACCCCGGGATCATCGCCGAAGACATCGTCGCCTACAGCGGCCGCCGCCATCCGGGCGCGCATGGCATCGGTGGGTTGGCTGGTGGTGTCACTTCGAAGATCAATCACTGGCTGGTATCTCTGCGGGAAAGATGAAAGTATAGCGATAAATCGATCGGCCCTGTTCCCTTTTGTACGGGCCGCTACTGCTTGCCCGGTTTCAACAGATTCTTAGCCATGCATAAAACTCTGTTCACCCTGCTGCTCGCCCTGGTCGGCGCCTGTGCCCCGCAGGAAGAAAGCTACCAGGTCGGCCACATCAGCACCCGCCTGGGCGATCTCTACATCTGGCTCTATGAGGACGTGCCTGTGCACCGGCAGAAGTTCATCGACCTGGCGGAGGCCGATTACTTCGACGATTACTCGTTCAATCGGGTGATCGAAGGCTTTGTGGCACAGGGAGGTTGCCCGGATACGCCCGAGGGCTTTGCCTATTCCACCCACTTGCTGGAACCCGAGTTCAGGCCACAGCTACGACACGTCTACGGCACCTTCGCTGCCGGCAGGGACAACAACCCCGGCAAGCTCTCGGCAGGTTGCCAATTCTATGTGGTGCATGCCGCAGACGGCATTCCCCGCCTGGATGACAACTACACCATTTACGGTTTTGTATTCGACGGCATGGATGTGGTGGACCAGATCGTAGCGGTAGAAACCGATGAATCCGATGAGCCCCTGGTCACCATCGATCTGGACGTATCCATCATTGAGATGACACGGGCCGAGATTGAAGCCACAGGCTTTGTCATTCCCGAGTGACAAAGCCGACGCGCGCTGTCTGTCGGCGAATGCCCCGCACCTGATTACCAGGCAACTTCTTTGCCATCCCAGTCCAGAAAGTTCAGTAACGGCTCTGCCGGCAGAGTCTCGACAATAGTCAGCAATCTGTCTGCCACGAAGTCCGGTGTAAAAATCCTGTCCGGGGACATGCCCCGTCGGTAAGGCGCGGACAGCCCGGTGTCGGTGGTGCCAGGATGGAATGCCAGGAAGCGGGTATGCTTGCTGAATCGTCGGTATTCGATGGCCGCCGTCTTCAGCAGCATGTTGAGTGCGGCCTTCGATGCGCGGTAGGCGTACCAGCCACCGGCGCGGTTGTCTTCGATACTGCCTACCCGTGCGCTGAACACGGTGACAACATTAGCGCTGTCACGCGATAGTAAGGGCATCAGGTGCTGGATCCAGAGTATGGGCGTGAATGCATTGATGTTGAACACGGCGTTGAGCCCATCGCGACTTACATCCTTGAGGCGCTTCTCCGGTTCGATACCGCCCTGATGCAGGATGCCGGTGCAGATGAACAGTCGATCGACAGAGAATCGCTTGCCGCTGAACTCCCTTGCAAGGCCTGCCATGGATGCGTCACTGTTGTCCGATTGTCTCCAGTGCACTCGCGGGTTAGACGCCGTCGCAGCGTCGCCAGCGTGTTCCGATCGGCTAATGGCGATCACCTGACGATCCGGATCGGCTGCCAACAGTTTCCCGATCAAGGCGCGCGCAATGCCACCATTCGCGCCGACCACCAGGGCAGCTTTAGGCTGATCGCTCTTCATCGACGGCAGGTAGAACCCACCTCATTAAACGTCGTGCAGCGTTCGCAGCGTTTCTGACCGGTTAGCAGATAGGAAATGGTGTAGCGATTGCGGGCGAAGAGACGATAGGCGATGTCGGCGAACCAGCGAATAATCGGCCAGCGCAGGATCAGCAGCCAGCGCTTTCTGTCCACCGCCCGCCACGCGCCGCAGGTCACATCGAGCCCATAGATCATGCTGCCATCGGCGTACTCCCCGTGCAGGTAGCGATCGGCTGCGGCGGCATCGATGTGCGGATAGCACGTGGCGAAGTCCTCAGCGTAGATGTCGGCAAAGCGCAGTCGGCCTGCTGTATCCAGCGAACGCAGCTGGCGCATCTCGGCCGCACACAGCGGGCAGGTGCTATCGAAGAAAAGTGTCAGAGGGTAGTGGATTGAACTGGGCATTGGCTGGTCGATTAGCTGGTTGACTGGATAGTGAATGGGCTAGTGGGCATGGCATGCACTCGAGAAGATAGCGGGCCAGGGTATCAACTTCGATATGCGCAGTAGCACCCACCGATACCGCTCTGTTGTTTACGCACAAAGCAGTGAGTCGGATTACCTGCATATGTCTGATTTAGACCCACAGCGGACAGTCATCGTTACCGCGCCAAGCACTACAACGGGTACTCGGCAGAGCTTCAGGAAATTGCTCACAAGCCTGCGCAAAGAAATCGCTCAGCAGCTGCGCCTAAAAAAGGTAAAGTAGGCCCTGTAAGCAAGGTCCCATATTAAAAGCGATTACGTTGTTAAGTTGTGAGTGTCCCCACTGAATCCGCCCTCAAGCGGGAGTTGATCTGGCTAGGCGTGAGTGGCAGCGCCGCCCTCTGCGGCGGTGGTGTCTTGCTGGGTGTGTACTGGCAGCCTGAGCGGGCCCTGCAATGGCTGGTCCAGACGCTGCTGATCTGGCTCTTTCTGTTATATCAGGCCTGGCTGCGCCTGCCGCTGAATCGACCTGCCGTCAACGCACCGCTGTATAGCGACCTGGGTTGGGGCAATCGCCTGACCTTGCTGCGGGCCTGCCTGATTGCTGCGACGGGCGGCTTCCTGTTGCAACCCTGGCCCGAGGGGCGGTGGTTGGCCTGGGTACCGGGTTGGGTGTATTTCTTCGGCGCCATCTTCGACCGGGTCGATGGCTATGTGGCCCGACGTTGCAACCATAGCAGCCTGTTTGGCAATAACCTGGACAATGTTTCCGATGCCCTGGGTCTGGCGGTCGTATCCCTGCTGGCCTATGGCTATGGCCAGATTCACTGGAGTTACCTGCTGTTCGGTGCCGCCTATTACCTGTTTCACGGCGGCCTGATGTGGCGCCGCTACCAGGGACTCCCGATCTACCCTCTGCCACCCTATATGCACCGGCGGGCCTGGGCCGGCTTCCAGATGGGTTTCCTGGTGGTTGCAATCTGGCCCTGGTTCTATCCCCCCACCACTACCCTCGCCGGCTTTGCCTTCATGGTCCCGGTGCTGATTGGCTTCGCCGTGGACTGGTTGTTTGTCAGTGGCCGCCTGAATCCCGAGGCACCCATTGTTCAGGCTCGCCTGCGCAAGCTGGTGGCCTTCAGTGCCCTGTATTTCCAGCCCCTGATGCGGCTGTTGATCCTGGGACTCCTGCTCGAGTCCCTGCGGCGCAACGGCTTTGAACCGGGCTGGTTCATGCTGTGGGGTTTTGTGGTCGCCACCGCCATGATTGTCCTCGGCGTCGCCGGCCGTGCGGCCTGCCTCGCCATGATCGGCCTGGTGGCCAGCTACTATGCACAGATCACCATGACGACCATAGAAGCAGTGTTGTATTGCTGCATCGTCTGGGTGATGTTGCTGGGCACCGGCCGTTTCAGTCTCTGGCAGCCAGACCAGGCCTGGCTGCATCGCTACGACGGCGCATGAGAACCATGCAGCGCTACCTGCCGGCACTTACTTGGGCTATGGCCCTGGCCCTGTTCGCCTGGGCACTGTCGAAGCTGCCACTCGCAGCCTTGTGGCAGGCGGTTGCCACTCTGCAGGTACGCCAGTGGCTGCTGTGGCTAGGCCTGAACCTGCTGATTATCGCTCTGCTGGTCGGGCGCTGGCTGATCCTCACCCGCGCCATGGGTCTGCCCCTCGGCTTCGGCCAACTGTTGCGACTGCGCCAGGCCGGACAATTCATCAGCTTTGTGACACCTGGCCCCCAATTCGGCGGCGAACCGCTGCAGGTGTACTGGCTATGGCACCGCTACCGGACGCCGGGACACAGTGCGCTTCTGGCCGTGGGTCTGGATCGTTTCTATGAGCTATGGATCAACTTCGCCATTCTGTTACTGGCGGTGATGGGTCTGGCCAATACCGCCAGCAGGCTGGCGCTGGACTGGCAGGGCATAGCCGCGGTATTGCTACTGCTGGCACTGATGCTCCCGGCCCTGGCCTGGTTGCTGTTGCGACATCCGCAGCGCCTGCAAGCCTGGGTAGAGCGCCTGACCCGACCCTGGCAATCGCACCCTCGCCTGCGGCAGTTGCATACACATTTTTCTGAACTGCATGCTGCGCTGCAGACCCTCACCCGCACCAGGCGCGGTCCACTGGCCGCGGCCATTGTTGTATCGCTGTTGGCCTGGGTGGGGATGATTGGTGAATTCTGGTTATTACTGCGCTTTGCGGGGTTGGACCTTGAGCCGGGGAATTTTATGCTGCTGTTTACCGTGCTGCGCCTGAGTTTCCTGCTGCCCCTGCCGGGTGGCATGGGCAGCATGGAGGCAGGGATGCTGTGGGCGTTTCAAGCCCTGGCCCTGCCCCTGTCGACGGCGGCGGGCTTGATCGCCTTGATGCGCCTGCGTGATGTGCTGGTGCTGGTATTAAGCGCCCTGCTACTGCCGGGGCTGACAAGTGGCGAGAGCTCAGCCCCCAAAGTCTCTTGAATACGATGCCCAGCAGGCCTCGTTCTCCCACAGTCGTGCCGTGAAGCGGCCGGAACCGGGGGGCTCGATGGCGGCCAGCAGTTTATCGCAGATGATGCGGGCAAAATGCTCCAGGCTGGGATTGAGGCCGGCAAACTCCGGCAGGTCATTGAGCAGCCTGTCGCCAAAATAGGCGAGCACTGCCTGCATCTCTTCCTCGATCTTGACGATGTCCACGAGATAACCATGCTGGTCCAGGGCTGCCGCTTCCAGCCGCACCTGCAGGACATAGTGATGGGAATGGGGATCGTTCTCTGCACCCCAGTCACCCCCAATGAGGTAATGCTGGGCAATGAAATCCTTTTTTACGGCCAGAGTGTACATGCTGTATTCCTGTTTAATGACCTGAACTGTCGCACAGATCAGGACTGGTAATCGAAAATTATCTGCACGGCCTGCTCCGGACTCTTGTCCAGAAGCTGGTAAGCCTGCGCGGCGTCACGTAAAGGCATGCTGTGGGTAATAAACTGTGCGGGCTGGCACTTTTTAATCTGTTCCCAGGCCACCGCAAAGCGTCGCGCCTTGTTCCAGCGCCCGGTGAGTTCCGGCGCGAGGCTGCTCACCTGGCTGCTGACGATATTGATGCGATTACGGTGAAAGCGCCCGCCCAGATCCAGCTCCACAGGTTTTTTGCCGTACCAGCTTCCCACCACGATGCGCCCGCCATAGGCACAGCGCTCGATAGCCAGATTCAGGGCCGCCGGATTGCCGCTCAGTTCCAGCACCAGGTCGGCTCCGTCGCCGGCATCGCCGGCCTGCAACTGCTGTTGCAGGGCAGCCATGTCCTGCTCCTGCCGGGGATCGAATACCGTCACCCCCAGCTGCTGCGCCAGCTCCCGGCGCCTGTCCACGGCATCCACGGCGGTCAGGCAGGACAGGGGGAAATTGACCAGCGCACTGGCGGTCAACAGGCCCACCACCCCCAGGCCAAGCACCAGCACCCGTTCCCCGATGCGGGGTTGGGCATCGAGGACGAGATTCACGGCGGTTTCGGTATTGGCTAGGAACACGGCGTCGCGAAGATCGATGCCGTCAGGCAGGCGAATCAGCTCTGCAGGCTTTGCGAGATAATGACTGGCATGGGGCTGGAAGGCGAACACCGCCTGGCCCAGCCAGGCAGTATCGACACCATCACCCAGCGCTTCCACCACACCCACACTGGCGTAGCCGTATTGCAGGGGATAGCGGATGCTGTCGGCGCCCAGGGCCGAGAGACTGGCATCGAGGGCGAGTGTGTTCGGCACCTGACCCCGGTACACCAGCATCTCGGTGCCGGCGCTGATGGCGGAGTAGCGGGTCTTAACCAGACACTGGCCCGCCTGCGGCGGTGACAGGGTCTGCTCCCTGACTTCTACGGCATGGGGCTTGCTGAACCAGAGTTGTTGCGCGTTCAGCCCTTGCATGCGGTGGAACCGTTGTAGTGCAGGTCGCCCCAGACGATCATGTCTGCGCCGGCCTGACCGGAATTCAGTGACCGGATATCCATGACCCGGTTGGAGCCGGCAGACTGCAGATCACCCACCGCCTTGTAGCCGCCCACCAGTTTGGGCGCAATGGTAAGTACCACGGCATCCACCAGTCCTGCCTGCAGGAAGGCGGTAATCACATTGGCTCCCCCTTCCACCATCAGGCTGCGAATGCCTCGCGCGCGTAGCAGCTGCATGGCCGCACTCAGGCATACCTGACTGCCGCCTGCTTCGGCGGCAGGCACCGAGAGCACCTCGGCATGCGCGCCGAAGTGTTCGCGCTCGGTCTTCGCCGTGAGAACCCAGCAAGACTTGTCGGGGTGATCGCAGAGTTTAGCGCTGGCGGGGGTGCGTAATTGACTGTCCAGTACAATTGGTTGCGGATTGGGTCCCTCCCAACTACGCACGGTGAGCTGGGGATCGTCACTGAGCAGGGTGCCGATGCCGATCAGTATGCCGTTATGCAGGCTCCGCAACTGATGCGTAACCCGCAGGGATTCCTGGCCGCTGATGCTTAAGGTCTCACCACTGTGCGTGGTAAGGCTGCCGTCCCAACTCTGGGCATAGGCCAGGGTCGTAAAGGGACGGTCGTCGGATTGGAAGGCATCGCTACGCGCACGCCACCAGTCTTCAATCCGCTGATTGAGGTTCGGCTCGGTCACTGTCGCTGGCCTGGGAGGCTGGGTTGGGCACGTGCAGCATGTGATTCATGCGCTCGGCCTTGGTCAGCAGGTAATGGGAGTTTTCCGGGTGTACGGTGCAGGGCATGTCCACCCGTTCGTTCACCGTGATGCCGTCGGCTTGCAAGGCGCTGATCTTGTCCGGGTTATTGGTGATGAGGCGCACCGAGTTAATGCCCAGGTCTTCGAGTATCAATGCCGCCAGCACATAGCTACGCTCATCGGCGCCATGGCCCAGCATCAGATTGGCATCGACGGTATCGTGGCCTTCATCCTGCAGATTGTAGGCATGGATTTTCTGTAACAGGCCAATGCCCCGCCCTTCCTGGCGCAGGTACACCAGTACACCACGCCCTTCGGTGGCGATACTTTGCAGGGCCCGGTCCAGTTGCTCGCCACAGTCGCAACGACGGGAACCAAACACATCGCCGGTCAGGCATTCCGAGTGCACGCGCACCAGCACGTCGTCGCCGGCCAGATCATCGCCCATATAAAAAGCAAGATGGGCCTTTTCATCCAGGGTGTTGCTGTAATAGCCGAGTTTGAATTCACCGTAATCGGTAGGTATACGGGCACTGGCAATGCGGGTTACTGAGGGTGCTGACATAACGATTCATCTTACGTTTTTGAGGTAACAGGAACAAGCAGAGACTCGGCCCAACTGGGCCTCGTGGGGTCCAGGCTAGCAGGGACATTGCTGCCCGGGCTAACCTGGTCATCGCTGCGCTGGAGATTATTTACTGACGGATGCCTTCCAATTCAAATTGTAAAACCACTTCATCACCCACCAGGCCATCGGCAACACCGTAATCCATACCCCACTGACTGCGCAGCAGCGTGGTGTGGGCTGAAATGCCAAGGGTCTCGCGGCCATGACCAAAGGGATACGTGGCCCGTTTGTTAAGGGTGACGACTAATTCTACCCCATGAGTCTGGCCCAACAGGGTCAGGTTGCCCACCAAGACACCCTCATCGGGATTGGCGTTGGAGGCTGTAAAGCCGGTGGCATCAAACACGATAGCGGGATGGCGCCGCGCATTGAGAAAGTCGCCACCGCGCAGATGATTATCGCGGGCCCGGTGATTGCTGAAAATACTGTCGGCTTCGATCTCGATGCGACCGGAAATCAGTTCCCGGCTATCCGCATCATAGCGAAAACTGCCTGATGCCTCGAGGAACATGCCCATCTGCCGCTGGTAGCCGATGTGTTCGACGGCGAAGACAATGGACAGGTGCTCATCATCGATTTCCCAATCGGCGACTTCTGCACTGACCGTGCCGGCGCATTGCAGTGCGGCCAGGGTCAGCGAACCAATGAAGAAGTTTTTCAGTGTCTGCATGTTGCCTCCTGTTGCTCTGTTCGGTTTTTGTGAGTTGTCTTTATTTATTGTTATTGTCGGAACAGTTGCCATTGTCGCAACAAAGCTGACCGGTACCGCGCACCAAATCTGTTCGGCGTACTACGCACCCAGGCTGCTGACGGATCAATAGGCGCAACCGGCAAGCATGTGGACAACTAGCCTCAGGGCAGTGCCAGCAGGTCCGTGTGTCCTACCTGGCAAGTTCCCGTGGCCACATGGGCCTGACGAAACTGCAGCCAGTCCTGCAGGGCCGTGGCCTCGATGGCCGGATCGCTGCTTACCGCCTGGGCGATACCGTCAATCAGGGCGGCCACCAGTGCCCTGTGCTTTCCTTCCTTCCCATCAAGTTGCCATGGACTGCTCGCCATGTACACCTCGTAGCCCAGCCTTTCGCACTGTTCCAGACTGTACTCGGCGGCCCGCGGCCCCAGCGCCGGACCGAAACCCTTGTCCCGTTGCTGGTCACGATTAAACGCCGCCAGAACAGGCGCATCCAGTGGATGAGCCGGGGTCCAGAGCGTGCTGCCATCGTAATTCAAGGCGGCATACAACGCGGGTTTCTGCGACACATTCTGTTCCGCCATCGCATCCAGCAAGCGCTGCACAAAAGTCGTCGACACCAGATCGAAGAGCGCCGAGGCCGTCACCAGTCGCGCATCGGCCAGGGGCAGGGTTTGCGTGCGCATCAGATCCAGTTCATATACTTCAAGACCCGTGTGCAGGCTATGCCTTCGCCTGGCTTCGGCGAGCAATGCCGCATCCTGATCCACCAGGCGCCAGTGCACAGGCGAATCATTATGCCGTTCGGCCTCCTGGTCGTCGATGAAGCTGCGCAGGGTGGAGCCGGTGCCGGCCCCCAGATCCACCACCGTCGCGGGCCGGGCCCCTGCGTCGCGCAGCCACTGCCGGGCGCGCTGCAACAGCGCTGGATCCCGTGCTTCGCGGTCGGCGGGCTCACGCATGCTCAGCCAGTCAATACTGAAGCCACTCATTGCTCTGCCACCCTGTTCAGCAAGTCAGACACGATTGCTCCCGTCTCAGTCCAGCGCGGCAAATGCGCGGCAGCCTGTTGCGCGCCGCGCTGCAGGCTGCGGCGCAGCTCGGTATCGCGCAAGAGACTCCGCAGTGCCAGGGCCAGGGCTGCGCTGTCATCCGGCGGCACCAACAGACCCGCCGACGGCGGCACCACATCCGGCACCGCCCCGGCCCGGGCCGCGACCACAGGCAGGCCCGCCGCCGTGGCCTCGGCGAATACCATGCCGTAACCCTCGAAGCGCGACGGCAAGACGAACACATCGGCCTGTTGGTACTCGGCCAGATGATCATTCACCACGCCGGTCAGCTCGATCCGCTCCGCCAATCCCAGGCTCTCCAGTTGTTGCCGCAAGCGCGCTACCCAGTCCGGCGCCAGGCTGTCGTCACCCACGAAGCGGGCGCGCCAGGGCAGGTCCTTGAGCTCGGCCAGGGCTGCCAGCAACACATCATGGGCCTTGCGCGGTGTCAGCGATGCTAGGGTCAGCAACAGCGGTGGTTCACCTGCACAGGGCGCGAAATCCACCGGCTCGGTACCCGGCAAGGCCACAGTGATCTTTTCCTGCGGCAGCGCGAACCGTTCCACCAGGATGCGCCGCGTATGCTCGCTGGTGACCAGCGTCGCCCGGGCACAGGCCAGGGCACGCCGTTCTGACGCCAGCAACTGCGCCTGCAGTGAGTCATCCAGACCCGACTCCAGTGCCAGGGGATGATGACATAGAGCCAGCAGCCGCAATCGGTCCGACTCGGCTTCGGCGATGGCATCGAGCACACCGAAGGCCAGGCCATCGATGATGACGACGGACTGATCCGGCAAGGCGGCAAGCAGTGATGCAATATGGGCCAGGCTGGCTGGATCAGGTTGCGGTGCACAATGGGGCAGGGACAGGGTTTCTATCAGCAGATCACGCTGTCGCAGTTCGGCGATGAGGCGGCGGTCATAGTGATAACCGCCGGTCCGTGTGTCGAGATCGCCGGGATAGGCGAAGTAGATAGGATCGGGCATGACTAATGGGAGCATATTTGCCGGTGCCCGGCAATCTGGCTACTCAGGCGATGTAATAGAACACGAGCAGATGAGCCAATACCACGATCGCCGTCAGGGTGAGGCGTAGATCGATATAGTTGCGCTTCACCGCCACATTGCTCTCGGCGAACAGAAAGCGCGCGAAGCGTAACTCGAACAGCAAGACCAGAACGAAACCCGCCGCCAGGCCGGCGGCGGCTGCATGGGGACTGAATACGCCCAGCAGCAAGCTGGCCCAGGCCAGCAGGGCGATCAGATTACTACCAACAAGCAACAGTCCGCTGAACAGCGACTGACTGCGAGCCAGCCCGCATCCCCACAGAGATCCTCCCAGGAACGCCAGGATCACAGTACTGTAGCTCAGGAACAGGGTCACCACATCATCGGCAGGCAACACACTGGCGGAAAACAACAGATAGACCGGGATAAGAAACGGCAGTAACCCTGCGTAACCCAATCCTGCGATGATTATGTACTTGTTCAGCGTGATTTACCTCGGGTAGATCATTGTTTACGCAGAAAAACTAACATTGGTTTTATGTGGTGTCGCCGCGCAAGTCTGTGAGGCTGTTTAACTTGTTTGAGGGACCCGCTTGGGGTATCAATAGTCGTACTGTGTTGTGTGTGTTAAAGATGATGTTGCTTACTATCCATCTCAACAACCATCCCAAAAAACATCCCAACACACATGTCAACAACCAAGCCAACACCCTTCTCGGGAGGTAGTGATGCCAGCAGATAACCCCGGTCAAACCATCGCGACCACCGTGATTGGTAAATTCGTGCTTGGCATGTCAGCTCTTGCCTTCATCGGCTATGGGATTACCAGCCTGTTGTCTCCGGAAATCCCCGCACGGCTGGCCGGGATTGCCATCAGTAACGCCGATGGTTTCGCAGAAGTGGGCGCCATGTACGGCGGGCTGCAGACGGGTATTGGCCTGTTTTGCCTGTTGTCCCTGCTAAAGGCAGACTTCTATCGAGCCGGGCTGGCGCTGTTGGCACTGGCAATCGGCGCGCTGGCGCTAGCCCGTGTGCTTACCATGCTGGTGAGCACCGGCGATGTGAACGCCTATACCTGGGGCGCCCTCGCGTATGAGTTTGCCACCACGGGGCTCGCCACGTTCGCCTTCGTGAAAACGAAATGACACAGCACGAATACATATTCATTGCCGTCTCCATCATCCTGGGTCTGGCCATTACCCGGCTGTTGCACACCATGGCCATGATTACCCGGGCTTATCGCCGGGTGACATTCCACTGGTCTTCCCTGGCCTGGGCTTTTTCCATCATGCTCTACATTCTCCAGCTTTGGTGGGTGGGTTGGGAGCTGCGTGTTATTGAGCAGTGGTCCTTTATCGACTTCATCGTGCTGGTATTCGGCTCCGCTGCACTCTATGGCGCAGCGGAAATGGCATTGACAGCGCCCGACGAGGGCAATGCGAACATGCTGGAAAACAGCCAGGACCTGGGCCGCCTCTCCGCCCTGTCCATGCTTTTGTATTTCCTGGTTGGACCCTACGTCAATATCTTCATGTATGAGAACGCCGTCTTCCCTTCCCTGGCGGTGCCTTCGCTGGGGTTGCTACTCATGGGATTTGTGATTTTCTGGCCAGCGCGATTCCAGGTCTGGTCGGCGTTGTTTGCCGTGTATTCCATTTGTGTGTTGTTGCTTACGATATAAGCCTTACCCAAAAGTGGATCAATGATCCCCTGTTTGGAATTGAATTGATTCCCATGTCCCACTCGCCGCTGTAAACCTGTCCCTGATCCATGCCGAGGCGCGCGACGTTAAACAAGGCATTACTCCGTTAATCGTTTAGCAGCCTCCTATGTCCGCGCCCACTACCCCGCAGCAACGCGCCAGCGCCGCGCTGAAATCCCTGTTCGTCGCCGATGCCCTGGCCATGCCGGTGCACTGGTACTACAACCCCATGGATATCTACCGGCAGTTCAAGGGTGGCATCCAACAGCTGGAGGACGCGCCGACGCATCACCCCTCGTCTATCATGTCGCTGCATTCGACCAACCACGGCGGTCGCCACGGACGTGGCAAAAGGCAGGCGTCGCGGGAAATCGTGGGCGAGGTGATTCTCAAGGGCAAGAGGCAGCACTGGGGGCAGGCCAATACCCATTATCACCACGGCATGAAAGCCGGCGAAAACACCCTCAACGCTCACTGTGCGCGCGCATTAATGCGAACCCTGGCAGCAAACAACGGGCACTATGATCGGCAGGCTTTCCTATCTGTCTACATCGCATTGATGACCGCCGACCCGGCCCAACACCCCGACACCTATGCCGAGTCCTACCACCGCGGCTTCTTCGCCAACCTGGAGGCGGGCAAGCCTGCCGATCAATGCGGCGCCGTGACCCACGATACCGCCTCCATCGGCGGCCTGGTAACCATCGCCCCCATCGTCTTCGCCGAACGCCTGGCCGGCACGCCGCTGGAGCGGGTGCAGGACATCTGCGCCGGTCACCTCGCCCTCACCCACCCCGATGACTTCCTGGCCAAGGTGTGTCGCGACTACGTGGGCCTGCTGGATGCGCTGCTGTTCAGAGATGACAGTCAAGACCCACAAGCCCTCATCAGCGCCTGGAGCAAGCGCAGCATCAGCCTGCAACTGGCCAAGATCATGCCCAGGATTCACAACGACAACGACGTGGTGGGCCGGCTGTTCTCTTCCGCCTGCTATATCACCGACTCCTGGCCCAGTGTCCTGTACCTGGCCTACAAGTATTGCCACAGGATGGAAGCAGGCTTGTTGGCCAATACCAATCTCGGCGGGGACAATGTGCACCGAGGGGCGGTGTTGGGGGTATTGGTGGGATTGGTGGAAGGGAAGACCGTTGAGGCCTTGTTCGCTGGGCTCGCAGACAGGGAAGCTCTGGATGTCGAGATCGGGGAAGTGTTGGGGTAAGTGGTGGTGTAAGTGGTGGTGTAAGTGGTGGTGTAAGTGGTGGTGTAAGTGGTGGGGTCAGAGTCAGAGACGGGGTCAGAGTAAAAATGCAGTTTAAAAACTGTATTTTTACTCTGACCCCTTTTCTCCCTTTTCTTCCCCCCCCTTTCTCCCCCCCACTTTTCTTAGCACAATCCCATCAATCAACTACACTCGCCGTACAACTAAAGATTCCCAGCAGATCAAGGAAGAGCGCATGCCAAGAAGATCACGCCTGTCTCCCGCTGGCATAGCACAGCACGTGATACAAAGGGGTAATAACCGCCAGGCCTGTTTCGCGAACGACAATGACATAGCGGCCTACGCCGGCTGGCTGCATGCCGCCGCGCAGAAGTATGACGTCGCCATACATGCCTGGGTGTTCATGACCAATCATGTCCACTTGCTGGCAACACCCAGGCGCGAGGGTGCAATATCACCCATGATGCAGTATCTGGGCAGATTCTATGTGCGCTACTTCAACCTGACCTACCAACGCACTGCTTGCCTGTCAGGTGGCTTGCGCGGGACTGCAAATGATCGTTGGCAGGTATGTTTCGCTTCGCGGTTTTTGCGTTACACTCCGCCCCATGAACAACATCACCTGCCCCTGCTGCGCCGGAAAGCCCTTCAGCAAATGCTGCGAGCCCTACGTCAGCGGAAAGAAGAAACCCGTCACGGTGAAGCAGACCATGCGCGCCCGCTATACTGCCTATGCGCTGGGCGGCTACGGCGACTACCTGTTCCATACCTGGCACCCCCAGTATCGCGGCGGGCTCACCGCCAAGTCGCTGGCGCAGAAGACCCAGAACTGGACCAGGCTGGAGGTGTTCGAGGCGAAGCAGGTGGGTGACCGGGCTGCCATCGAGTTCAAGGCCTACTACACCGACGACAAGGGTGTGACCCAGTGCCATCACGAGTTCTCGCAATTCCTTCGTCACAAGGGACGCTGGTTCTACACCGATGGCAAGGTGAGGATGGAAGAAGCACCGAGCGTGGCTGCCCAGGCCTGATCGCTGTAGTTTCCCGCAGATCCCGTAGCTTTCCGTCTCTCCCGCAGATTCTTGCCCTATCGTTCCCCAAGTCTCTATACTGACGAGGATTCTTCAGTTTACAGGGACGTAAGTGAGCATCACCACATTCGATACTTTGAAGTTTGTGCGCAGGCTGGAGGCAGCGGGAATGCCTTCCTCCCTGGCGGAAGTGCAAGCCGAAGTGCTTACCGAGGCATTCAACGTGAACCTGGATTCACTGGTGACCAAAGACTTCCTGGCGGCAGAGTTTGCTGACCAGAAAGCCTACGTGGAAACCCGGTTAGCGGAGCAGAAGGCCTGCATGGATACCCGCTTTGCTGAGCAGCAGGCCTACATCGACAGCCGCTTTGCCGAGCAACAGGCCTACATCGACACGCGCTTCGCTGAACAACAGGCCATGATGGAGGCCCGATTCGCAGAACAACGGGCGTATATGGACGAGCGCTTTGCCGCGCAGGATACCAGGATTGATGCCAATCACCGGGTCTTTGTGTGGACCCAGGCCATCATCATGGCAGCTGTGATTCTGCTTTACCTGCAAGGGCTGTTTGAGCTTTAAGGCGTGGGGTCTGGATGGCTTGGGGGGGTAGGCCTAAGCGCTGCCTGTCCACCCCGACCTCAGTGATAAAAAAGCGGGAATCTAGTCCCCGGTTACGGTTCCCCGCAGGGAACTGGGCAATCCCGTTACTTCGAACAGAATCTCATTGCGCCGGAACCATGGCGGCATGAAGGGCGGATGGTAGGCGGCGAACACGGAAGGCCCCACCGTCTCCAGCTGTTCTGCCTCGATGTTTTCCAGCAGGGTCGCTTCGTTGCTGGTGAGGTTACGTTCGGTCCAGCGCCCGGAGAAGCGGATGGCGGCCACGATGCGCTCGGGCAACTCTTTCAACACCACCGTTCCGTCCAGGGGCATGGGCGCCGATTGCAGGTCGAATTCACTGGGCAGCATGAATGCCATGCGGATGCAGTCCGGGGTCTGACTGGTGCTGATGGGTGAGGTGGCGTCCAGCGCCATGCCCGTGCGGGCCATCTGCACCGGAGCGGTCATGTCGATTTTGGAGCTGGCCAAGTTGTCGCCGGAGATGTAGCCCAGCAGTCGGTCGAAGCCCACTTCCAGTGCCTGCTCGAAATCCGGGTCCTGCACCACCGTCTCCGCCACGAGATAGGGCTGGTACAGGCGGTACTCGATCTTGCCCAGATCCAGCAACACCTCGTATTCCGGTTTTTCCAAGCCATAGCTATTCCTCGCCACCAGTAACAGCAGTAGCAACAGCACAGCAGTAATATTGGCTTTCAGGGTTCCGACTGGCAGTTTCATGGCTCCACCCATGGGTAGTTGAACTCACCCGTCATTACGTCTCTTGGGGGGGGTCTGGTTCAGTGGGGGTGGGAAAGGGGTTAGGAAAAAAAAGGGGGGGGCAGAGCAGCAGAAAAGGGGTCAGAGTAAAAATACAGTACTGTATTTTTACTCTGACCCCTTTTCTGCCAGCCCCTTTTCTAGTCCGGTGCCGACGGTCGGCGTTTGTAGAGCACGATGGGCTTGAAGGACATCACCAGTTCGTCTTTCTGGTTGAACACCTCGTTGTGCAGGAACACACTGCCCATTTCTGGCCGGGAGCGGGACGCGCGCTTGTCGATGACGCTGCTCTTCACCCGCAGGGTGTCGCCGGGAAACACCGGCCTGGTCCAGCGCAGTTCATCAAGGCCCGGCGAGCCCATGGAGTGGGAGCGACCCTGCGCCTGCATGTGATCCACCACCATGCGCATGGTCATGCCCGCGGTATGCCAACCGGAGGCGCAGAGACCGCCGAAGATCATGGCCTTGCCCGCCTCGTCCGAGAGATGGAAGGGTTGCGGGTCATACTTGCTGGCGAACTCGATGATCTCCTCTTCGGTCACCTGGTAACTGCCGAATTCTTCCGAGGAGCCGATTTCTACATCTTCAAAATACATGGTTCTTCCTTCTACTAATCGAACCGAGGGAAATGACTCACGCCAGCTTCACCCCGGGTGGTGATTCTCCTGGGTCGCTAGTGCGAGGCGGTGACCGCAACAGGCTGTGGCGATTCACTTAAACCCAACTTGTCGCGCGCCTGCGCCGCCAGCTCGAAGGAACGCAGCCGTTTCTCGTGCGCGTAGATCGAACCCACGCAAATTAATTCGTCGACGCCCGTACGCTGCAGGAAATCTGCCATCTGCTGGGCCACCGAGTCGACGGTGCCAACCGCCGAGCACTGGGTGATCATCTCCAGCATGGCTTTCTCCTGCAGGCTCAGTTGCGCCTCGAAGTTCGCCACCGGAGGCGGTAGCTGAATCGGTGTGCCGCGCCGCAAGGCCAGCATGGCCTGCAAGGCGGAAGAGCGCAGGAACACCGCCTCTTCCTCAGTGTCGGCGGCAAACACATTGTAGCCTGCCATCACATAGGGCGCGGCCAACTGCGCCGAAGGCTGGAAGCGATCCCGGTAGATGGCGATGGCATCCATCAGGTCCTGGGGTGCGAAGTGAGACGCGAAGGCATAGGGCAGGCCCATGGCCGCGGCCAACTGCGCACCGAACAGACTGGAGCCCAGTATATAAAGAGGCACCCTGCTGCCCGCTCCCGGTGTGGCCACCACGGGCTGTCCGTCTCTCGCTTCGTTTAAATAGTGCTGCAGCTCAACCACATCATCGGGAAACTGCTCGGCCCGGCTCTCCAGGTTGCGACGCAGGGCGTGGGCGGTCAGCGGGTCGGTGCCCGGTGCCCGCCCCAGGCCGAGGTCGACTCGGTCTGGATACAGCGCGGCCAGGGTGCCGAATTGTTCGGCGATCACCAAGGGCGCGTGATTGGGTAGCATGATGCCACCAGACCCTACCCGGATCGTGGATGTGCCCCCGGCTATATGACCGATGACCACCGCGGTGGCCGCGGAGGCTATGCCGCGCATATTGTGATGTTCCGCCACCCAGTAGCGGCGGTAGCCCCACTGCTCCGCGTGTCGGGCGAGATCGAGGGAGTTATTCAGGGCGATGGTGGCGGTGCTGCCCTGAGTGATGGGCGCGAGATCGAGAACAGAGAGAGTTGGCATCGGATTATTCTACCCTATTACGATTACCGCCACCTCCCGGGCGCAAAGGCGAAGCAACAACACGGGCAGGTGCCTAAGTGGCGAACCTGCGGAGAGGAGGGTTCTGATGTTTTTGCGGGAACGACGTTGCCTTCGCGCACCGATCAGTCCGGCAGTGACTGGCGCCTATCCTGGGCCAAACCCATCCGGCAATACCCGTCATCAAGCTCAGCGGATGGTATTTTGGGCACGCAGCCGCTCAATCTCTTGCAATGGCAGGCCGAGTTCCCCATGGAGCACCTCTGCGCTGTGTTCTCCCAGATTGGCGACCCAGGAAGCTGTCTGGTTCTCGGTTTGGGAGAATTTCACTGGCATATTCTGAATAAGAAACTCTCCCAATGCATCATTACTCACAGTGTTGAAAGAGCCCCGCTCTACTACCTGGGGATGGGAGAACAGGTCTTCCAGTTCCGGATACGTTGCACATGGGATACCTGCTCCGTTCAGCGTCGCCTCGCACTCGGCCGTCGTGAGATTCGCAGACCACTTCTCTATTTCCAAGGCCAGCCAGTGATGATTCTCCGTGCGTGGACCGAAGACGAAGCGTGGATCCTGCAGCAGATCGGGCCGCTGCAGTACCTCACTGAGGCTCTGCAGGTTCTTGTCGGTAATACCGGTCACCATGATGTAGCCATCACGGGTGTGTATGGGATAGAAGCACCCGATGGGCACCTTCGTCGTGTTCTGTGCCGCCTGCAGTTGCGCCGGTATCAGGGTCATCATGGCATCCATCATGCTCACATCGATGTGCTCTCCCCTGCCGCTGTTTATCCGGCCCAGCAACGCGGTTTGAATGGCACCGAATGCATAGGCACCGGTGAGAATGTCCGCCACCATGATTTCCCAGTTTGGCGGCCTGGGTGTGTCGCCTGCAGATAGCCTGTTATCACCGCTACGGGCGATGTCGGCCTTGCCCCCCTGCGCCCTGGCAAACACGGTATCGAAGCCGCTGGCGGCATGAACGATAGGCGCGAAGGCGGCGCGATTCACCCAGGGACCGGACTGGCCGAAGCCGGAGATAGAGCAATACACCAGGGCCGGTTGCTGCGCCGACAGACTGTGATAGTCCAGCCCGAAGCGCTGCATGATGCCGGGCCGAAAATTCTCTACCACGATATCTGCGCCGCGGATCAGTTCACGGGCCAGTTCCCTGCCTCGGGCCTGCTTGAGATCGATGGCCACACTCTTTTTGCCGGCATTGAAATGGGCGAATACCGGGGACATGCCAGCCACTCCCCGGGTGAGGTCTCCCATACTCGGCGGTTCAACCTTGATCACTTCTGCACCGCAATCCTGCAACATGCGGGTGCAAATGGGCCCGGCATACACTGCCGAAAAATCGATGACCTTGTAGCCTGCAAGGGGCCGGGTTTTGTCGACCATGTCCTGAGTAACCTTTGAAGCAAACCGCTTTTGTATCATACTTCCGCTGCTGAACGCAGTGACAAATGCCCGCGATGAAATCAGCAGCATCAAATCACCATCAAACAGGAATCATTCGAGACAGAATCTGATGTTTTATGAACCCAAAAACCATGACCATGGTCTGGCAAAGAATCCCTTTAACAGCCTGATCGTCCCCCGCCCCATTGGCTGGATCAGTTCAGTGTCTGAAGCTGGAGTGTTCAACCTGGCCCCTTATAGCTTCTTTAACGCAGTCAGTTATCGACCGCCGACAGTCATGTTTGCCGGCGGTGCCGGCAATTCGTCAGATCGTAACAAGGACTCGGTGCGCAACATCCTGGCCACCGGCGAGTTCGTCTGCAACCTCGCTACCTGGGACACGCGTGCACAAATGAATGAGAGTTCGGCCTCGGTGGGCGCGGATGTGGATGAGATTGCCCTGACCGGACTCACCCCCCTGGAGTCAAAGATCGTGAAGGCGCCGCGTATAGCCGAGGCGCCCGTGCACCTGGAATGCAGGCTCATCAAGACTACCGATATTCCGGGTTGGAACGAAGGCGACGAATACAAGGTGGTATTCGGGGAGGTCGTCGGCATTCATATCGACGATGCGATGATCACCGACGACGGTCTGCTGGACATCGCGAAGATCATGCCCATCGGTCGGCTCGGCTACAACGACTATACCCGGGTCGATGCCGATTCCATGTTTGCCATGAACCGTCCGGAGTAGCGCGCTCAGCGCGCGCGCGGCTTGTTGGGCTTGGCCGGCGTCCAGTTGACGGACATGACGACGTCGCTGAGGGTGCTCTCTACCGTCTCCCGAATCTGGTCGGCCAGCTCCCGATAGAAGTTACGCGCCGGCGATATGTTCCTCCACACCAGAGCGTGATTCCGCACCACGTTGATGCCTTCCACATCGGTCACTCGCAATTCCGAGCTGTCCCGTATCTCTGACTTCACGTACAGCGCCGGCAGGAAGGCGATTCCCATGCCCATCACCACCATCTGCCGCAGGGTATCCAGGCTCGTGCCCTCATAGTCCCGGCGCACTACCGCACCCACCTTCTCACACAGTTCCGTGATCTGGCGGTGGAACAGGTGGTGCTCGGAAATGGTCAGTACGGGCTCCCCCAGCAGATCCATGCGGTTGATGCGGGGCTTGTTGCCGAGCCGGTGGTCCTGGGCCAGGGCCAGCTTCAAGGGCTCGCGCAGCAGGGGTGACACCACGAGATCCGTCGACATGACCGGCTGGGTGGTGAGGATCAGGTCGTGCTGGCCGTTAATCAGCCCCGACTCCAGGTCGCTGGGGGCATCTTCCCGGACATAGAGCTTCAGATCGGTATAGCGCGCGTGAATCGGCCCCAGCAGGTGCGGCAGCAGGTAGGGCCCCAGGGTTGGGGTTACGCCGAGCCGATAGGTGCCCATGCCACCGCCGGACAACAGGGCCGCCTGGTTGGTGAAGCCCTGGGCCTCTTCCAGCACGCGGCGGGCGCTGATCAGCAGTTCCCGCCCTTCCGGGGTGGGATTGATGCCCTTCCGGCTGCGCTCAAACAACTGAAGTCCCAGGGTTTTTTCCATGGCCGCCACCTGGTTGCTGAGGGTGGGCTGGGTGATGTTCAGGCGCGCGGAGGCCTGCCGGAAGCTGCCGTATTCCGCCACGGCGGAGAAGTACTGAATCTGCTTAAGGGACAGGCCTTCTGTCGTCTCCACGGCTATTTCTCCTTATAACTCAGGGCTATAAAAACGCTTAAAAAATTGTGTGATAGCCAAAATCTATAACGAAATACGGTTTTTCGCAATTTTCTTATCAAAAATAATCCTTAAACTGCCTACCGTCGACCAATTAATCCCTGGTAACGGGATGGCTACTCCGAAACCCCGCTACCAACGAATCGCTTAAATTTTGCTTTACTTAATGCAGGAGCAAGGAAAAATGGAAAAACTGATTTCAGGCATCGCCAAGTTCAAGAGCTCTTCCTACGAAGAAAGGAAGAAGCTGTTCGCCGAGCTGGCCAATGGCCAGAGCCCGGAAGTGTTGTTTATCACCTGCTCTGATTCCAGGATCGATCCGAACCTGGTTACCCAGACCGAGCCGGGTGATCTGTTCATCATTCGCAACGCCGGCAATATCGTCCCCCCGAATCAGCGTAACGCCGGTGGTGTGACCGCTTCTATCGAATTCGCCGTGGCAGCACTGGGAGTGCAGCACATCGTGGTGTGTGGACACAGTGACTGTGGTGCCATGAAGGGCGCCCTAAACCTCAAGGCGCTGACTGACCTGCCACATGTACAGGACTGGTTGGAGCATTCCCGCGGTGCCGTTGAAGCGGTTCGCGCGCGCAATGGTGGTGACGACAGCAATATCCTCAATCAGGTGACTGAGGAAAACGTGCTGCAGCAGCTGCAACACCTGCGCACGCACCCTGCCGTGTTGGCCAAGCTGGCAACCGGCAGCATCGAACTGCACGGCTGGATCTATGACATCGAGCACGGCTCTATCAATGCCTACGATCCTGAGAAGGGTGAGTTCGTGCCGGTTGAAGAGCACTATGCTGAATTTATGAACGCAGACGAACCTGCGCTGAAATCCGCCTAAGGATTAAAAGGAGTTATCCATGTTTGGTTTACGAACCGATAATTTGAGGGGCGACATCTACGGCGGCATCACAGCCGGCGTAGTAGCCCTGCCACTGGCGCTGGCCTTTGGTGAAGCCTCCGGTGCCGGACCTATTGCGGGTCTGTATGGCGCCATCATCGTGGGCTTCTTCGCCTCGCTGTTTGGTGGTACCGGCGCCCAGGTAACTGGACCCACGGGCCCCATGGTGGTGGTATTTGCGGGTGTGTATGCGGCTCTGGATGGCAACCCTTCACTGGTGTTTACCACCGTTGTGTTGGCCGGTGCGTTTCAGATCGCCTTTGGTGTCTTGAAGCTTGGTCAGTATATTCGGCTTGTGCCTTACCCGGTGATATCGGGCTTCATGAGCGGAATCGGCTGTATCATCATTGCGCTGCAGACTTCACGCCTGTTTGGTCACGAGCCGGAAGGAAGTGGCACCATTCCTGCGCTGGTCGAAATTCCGGGCGCGGTGATGGACCCTAACTTCGTCGCGCTGAGTATTGGTGCGATGACCCTGTTGATCGTATTCAACTGGCCCGCGGCCTGGGGCAAGATCGTGCCTGCGCCACTGGCTGGCCTTATCATCGGTACTATCACTAGCATGATGGTTGTTGGCGCGCCTATTCTTGGCGAGATTCCAACAGGCCTGCCCAGCTTCATCATGCCTGCACTCAGCCAGGACTCCCTGCTGGTAGTACTGGAAGCCGCGTTCATTCTCGCGCTGCTGGGTTCCATCGACAGTCTGTTGACCTCACTGGTTGCCGACAACATGACCCGTACCCGACACAACTCCAACAAAGAGCTGATCGGTCAGGGTGTGGGTAACGCGATTGCTGGCCTGTTCGGCGGTATCGCCAGTGCCGGTGCGACCATGCGTACCGTGATCAATATCCGCACCGGTGGCAAGACCAAGATCTCTGGCATGCTGCACAGTGTGTTGTTGCTGGCCATTGTGGTAGCCCTGGCGCCTCTGGCAGCTAACATTCCACACACCGTGCTGGCTGCGATCCTGATCAAGACCGGTTGGGACATTATCGACCGCGCCTATATCCTGAAGGCCCACCGTGGTCCTCGTTGGGATCTGGCACTGATGATGCTGGTACTGGTACTGACAGTATTCGTCGACCTGATTACCGCTGTGATGGCTGGCGTGGTAATGGCTTCCCTGGCTTTCGTGAAGCAGATTGCTGACCAGCAGCTGAAGGAACTCAAGGACATCACCAGTGAAGGCCTCTCTGTGCACTTCACCGAAGAAGAAGCCGAGATGATGACGCACTCACATGAGCGCATCAACATCTTCGACTTCGGTGGCCCGCTGAGCTTTGGCGCCGCTGCTGACCTCGGTCACCAGGTGCGGGAGAAGTCTGGCAAATTGAGCCAGGTGACGATTCTCGACTTCTCGCAAGTGCCTTTCATTGACGTATCCGCTGCCCGCGCGGTGGAGACGATCGCCAATGACGGCAAGATGTCGAACAAACTGGTCTATATCTCAGGTATGAATGAGCAGACACGCGATGTACTCGAAGGTCTCATGGGCGAAGTGATTCCGAAAGATCACTACTTCGACAAGCGCCGTGACGCCATCGCCGCTGCTGTGGAGTTTGTAGAATCTACCGAGGTAAAGCCTGAACAGGTCAACGCCAAACCGGCGCTGGCCTGATCCCAGGAAACAGATGCACTTCCCTTAGATATCCCTTCCCTTAGAAGTCAGGGCAGAAACCGACATGGTATCTGCCCTTTTTTTGCGCCGGTAACGCAGGTATAAAAAAGCCGGCTTCGTTGGAAGCCGGCTTTTGTTTGCAGAGTAACTGTAATAACTGGCTTACAGTTCGAAATCCAGGCCGTAACCGATAACGAACTTCACGTTGTCATTATCGCGGGGACCCATGCTGGCGTAGTCCTCAATGCCGTCTCCATCGTCATCATCACCCAGTGTAGTGGTAGTGATCATGCCATAGAAACCATCCTTGGCGATGCTGATGTTGAAATCCCAGTAGTCATCGGTGGCACCGTTGAATGAATACATGAAGTCACCTTCGTGGAAACCTGCGTGCAGGCCGATTTCAGCGCCGCTTTCCAGTGGGATCGCATAGTCGAATGACCAGTAGGACGCTTTCGCGAAACCGAAGTCTTCGGTTGGACCTTCGTCAGGCTCAGCATGCACCAGCAGAGACAGCGTAGCGCTGAAGTTACCAACACCCAGAGAACCATAGACCTCGCTGAAGTCATATCCGGCATTGGAATCGTAGTTGTAGTAGAGGTAGCCGACATCCCAGGAGAATGAATCAGTCTCACCAGCGAGGCCAAAGTAGATGTCGTGCTCGTAGGAATACACATCATCGGAATCGTAAGACACATTCGATGCCCAGGTGCCGATGTAGAAGCCGCTCTCTGACGCGTAATCGATACCGCCCTGGATAGCACCTTCGTTAATAGTTTGAGTCAGTCCGCGCCAGATATAGTTATTGGTTGCGGTGAAGTTGGCAGTCCATTCCTGAGCTTGAACAGCGCTAGTGGAGAGTAGTAAACCTGCGGCCACGAGTGACGCGATTCGAGTTTTCATAGTTAGTCTTGTCCCTTGATTGGTTCATATTAAAAGGCAGTGCTTGCCACCTGAAACAGTCATGAGCAATTACCGGGCCAATTACCAGAGAGCCCCAGATTCCGCGGGGTGTAGACGGATTTTTGAATATTGCACGGATAGGACAAAGATAATGCCGCACCATTGGGGTGCATTGAAAACGACCCGCGCCCCCATATAAGGCGTTTCCCCTCGCTGTCCTAGCAAACTACCCCGGCACCAGAAGAGGGCAAGCCACTTTACAGGGCAATTTGCAGGACAATTTATAGGACACCCATTTAAATTCTCTTCACCCCGTTCGCTTCAAAAGCCCTGTTTTGTTATGAAAAACAATGGCTTATGGGGTTTTAGAAAAATGGGTGTCCTAAGAAGTTAGTCCATGGGGTAGCGGTAGAGGGCGCAGACCTTGTTGCCGGTGGGGTCGCGGAGGTAGGCGATATAGAGCTTCATTGTGGCGCTTTCGCGGATGCCGGGTGGGTCCTCGATGGCGACTCCGCCGTTGGCCAGGCCGGCGGCATGCCAGGCATCGACCAGTTCGGGGCTGGTGGCCGCGAAGCCCAGGGTGCTGCCGTTGCCGTGGCAGGCCGCTTCACCGTTGATGGGAATCGAGAGACCGAAGGTACCGGTTGCTGAGCGGTAGAAGACTCTTCCCTTGGGATCCTGCACCGCTTCGGGGATACCAAGTACCGACAGAGTGGCATCGTAGAATTTTTTCGATGCCTCCATGTCGTTACTTCCCAACATCACATGACTGAACATTTTCCTTCTCCTTTTTTCTTAATTAGCTAACTGGTGATTCCGGTCCGTCAGGCCATGCGTTTCAGCATGGCCTGCTTGTCGATGAACTGGTGTTTGAGTGCGGCCAGTATGTGCAAGATGATCAACACCTTCAGTACATTGGCAGACACACCGTGTATCAGGTGAAATATTCCCATCAGGCCCTCGTTATGGCCCAGGGTGATGTTGATCAGGCCAAACACCCGCACGTCCTGTTCGAAGAACATGCCCTGCAGGATGCCACTCAACACCATCAGACCAACGAATAGATAGAACGCCACATGAGTTCTCTGGCTCCAGACTTTCTCCCAATCCTTCAGGCTGCTCATCACCGTGACCGGGTGCGCGAGGCGCAGGTAGAAGCGGTAGGCCATCAACAGACCGATGATGATCGCACCGCCGGAGTGAATCATGAGTATGAAACCCTTGTCATCACCCTGCGCCTCTTCAACGAGTTCACCACTGACGAATAGCCAGAACAACAACAGTACGGCCAGTAACCAGTGCAGGATCTTCTGCCCACGCGTATAACTTTCATTTATGACTCAACTCCTTTGTAGTTAAACCAATCTTGCCAATGCCGAGCTCGCCACGATGTGCGCATCAGGACCGCGGTTCCAGGCGCAGGAAGCGGCGCGGCGGAAACCCGGTTCGAAACCTGAACTCGAATCCAAAGTTGTATTCCTCGCTGATGCGTTCCAGTTCAGCGCCCTCAAGCGGAACCGCCACATAGGGTCCGAATGTGTCTTCGCCGGGCATCTTCACTTCCACATTGGGGTTGTTCAGTGCATTACCATACCAACGGCGCGGCCAATGATTCACGGCGATGTAGTTGTTGCCATCAATCTGCTCGAGACGCAGGACACGCTCGTGTCGTTCGTTATCGGGACTGAATGTGGCCAGCACCAGGGAAGTAGAACCCTGTGGCTGATTGACCCCGAGCTGGGTTTCGAACCAGATGATGGAGCCGACATAGATCAGCAACAATACAACGATGCCAATACCACCCCACTTCACAATTTTCCTGCCATCCATACTTTCTCTCCCGTGTTATCCCAGGTGGTAGATCGTCTACGACCAACTTCGATGCACTCTTGCTGACAGCCAGACGATCATCACCTTTATTTATTATTTCCAAAGCGTGTTACGCTAATCCGTGAGTGATGCCAGCACCCGACGTTCGCCCGTGAACGGCTTGCGCCCATGCATCACCAGAAAATTATCCACGATTGCCATATCACCGGTTTGCCATTGCAGGTCATAGGTGAAACGTGTCGATAGCTTGACGACCTGCTGCAGATCCTCATCCACTATCTCAGAACCATCGCCGAAGCGAACCACCTTCTCATGGCGGTTTCGGCTGTCTTTCCAACCCATGAACGCGGCAATCAGTTGATTGAAAAAGACTTCCGCACCGCACTCGAGGGATTTAATAGCGGGCAATACCGGCGTTGTCGCTTTCAGGCTACCATCGTCAAGCCACTGCCAGCTATAGCCAAGGGTTTTGAGGCGAGACTCAGCCTCGGCCTGGTTGGCGCTACTCAGGGTGCTCTTCCAGCTGCGGCCTTGCCTGGATAGCGCGGAGTTTGCGCCATTTCATGGTGCAAAAAGATTTCAATTTCCGCTGGCGCCTCATTGGCCGTGAAAACCTTGTCAGTGCGATTCCTGCGTACCGCGTTGGACAGGGACTCCTCATAAGTGAAGGCCGGCAGCCCGAAGCTGCTAATGGCGGCATCAAAATCCGTGTCGCTTACCAGCCCGAACCCGCGGAGTAACACCGCGCCCTGCCGCTTCAGCAGCGCCAAAATATAGGTGCGATTTTCACTCAACCAGGTGCTGGCTTCTTGCGTCAAACTCTCCGCCAGGATTACAGCTGGAAAATCGGAGAAGTCTGTATGTGTAGTCATCTCAGTCATAGATGGGATAGAAAGTATTGAAGGCAGCTTCGCAGAAAACAGCAGGATCGTTATAGCGCCGGTTCGCATTCAAGGCCGCTATGCCCTGCATCTCGCTGTCATTCAGCTGAAAATCAAGGATCGCAATATTCTCGGCAAGCCGGCTTGCCTTGCTGGTTTTGGGAATAATAGCTGTTCCCCGTTGCACACCCCAGCGCAGCAGGATCTGGGCGGGTGTTTTTCCCAGGCGTGCAGCAGCCTTTGTCACTACTTCAGCTTTGAGCAATGAGTCTTCTTCACCAGCCATGCCAAGGGAAACATAGGAAAGCGAACCCAACGGCGAGAAGGCAGTAACTGCCATATCATAGCCATGGGCCAATCTGATCAGGCGCTCCTGGGTAAGTTGCGGATGCGACTCTATCTGCAACATGGCCGGTTTGATCCGGGCATAGGCCTGCAAATCATTGAGCAGGCTGCTGTTGTAATTACACACACCAATTTGTTTAACCAGCCCCGCGTCCACCAGTGCTTCCATCCCTATCCACGTATCCTGCAAGGGTACCGGATCAATTTTCATCGCCGGTTTCTCCGCACCCGAATCATGAATCCATTCCGGTGGATAACGGGTTTCAAAATCCACGAATTGCAGCGCAATCGGGAAGTGGACAAGGTACAGGTCAAGATAATCCAGGCCCAGGTCTTGCAGCGTTTTCTCACAGGCTGGCCTTACATGTTCGGGTCGGTGGTAAGTATTCCACAGCTTCGAAGTGACCCACAGGTCTTCCCGTCGACAGAGACTGGCATCCAGAACCTGCCTGATACCAGCACCGACCGCCTTTTCATTGCCATAGTCGGCGGCACTGTCGAGATGACGATAACCGCATTTCACCGCATCCACAATCAGCGCCGGTACCTGCTCGTGGGGTATCTTCCAGAGCCCCAGGCCGATAATGGGCATTTTTTCATTCGCTACAGCGATAGTGTCCATACAATCCTCTTACTGACCTCATTTAGAACTATCCGGGTGCAAGGTTTTGGACTCATCCCACACCCAGGAAAGGCCCTGCGCGGCCAGAAACTTTTCGACGTTAATAAGCGCCTGTGACTCGATCGACTCCTGGGCAGCACTGGCGACCAGTATGGCCCACAGACCCTGCTCAAGGGTCGCACTATCGGTCTCCTGACAACGCAATTGGGCAATCAAGGCCTCATGCTCAAAGAATGTCGCACCATGATGCCCGCTGCGCTCCACAAGCTCCGGGTAGCTTACGTCGCGAAACTCATAGTCTGCATGGCCTTCAACCTCTACCTTGATAAGTCCCCTTGAGCCTTCCCGTTTAAAGCTGGAGTGTTCAGCCGCCAGAAGTCGTCCCTTCGTGCCTGCAACAATTAACTCTTCATAGAGTTCCTGGCTGAACATATTCAGAGCGAAACTGGCACGCACCCCATTTTCGTAGTTGATGATGACAAAGCCATGATCATGAATGTCGGCGTCTCTTCCCTCATGGCTAAACTCCAGGAAGTTCACCGCCTGCCCACCACTGCCGTATACCGACACCGGCCTCGACTCTGCCATGAGATTGATAAGATCAAAGTAGTGACAGCACTTCTCGACCAAAGTGCCCCCGGAATATTCATTGAACTTGTTCCATTGATTGACCTTGTCCAGAAAGGGTGGCCGGTACTCACTCATGCTAATGGTCTTCACTTCCCCTAATGACTTCAGCGCTTTTACCTCGCGGAAGGCGTCTGTGTACTGGGATTTGAAGCGGTACTGCATGCCGAGCTGAATAAAGCCCGGGTAGTCGCGCCCAAGTCTTACCAGCTCAGCCGCTTCATGGAGTTTGGTGGCCATTGGCTTTTCCACGAACAGGGGCAAGCCGGTCTTGCTCGCCTCACGGATGATTGCGTAGTGAGTGTAGTTCGGCGTACAAATCAGGATGGCATCAGCATCGCCAGCGGAGAGCGCAGCTTCCAGTGAGTCGTACGCAGTGGGCTTTCGCTCGCCCACCTCATCGAATAACGCCAGTGCAGACTTAACACTCTCCTCACAGGGGTCATAAATCCCCGCTACCCTGGCTTCCCCCAACAGACGGATTACCTGTATATGCTCGCGGCCGATCATGCCCACGCCAACGATGAGGAAGCGAAAGGCTGGTGATGCGCCGGGTAAGGTCATGCCTAGAATGCGGGACGATCGCTGTGCGGTGCTCTCAGAATAGAATTTCATTGTTGAGATTTGACTCCCATGACAGCCGCTCGATTGCCTGCCCTGCCGAATACAAACCAGAGCCAGAGTGCCAGATTCGCCATTGCCAGGGCAGCCAGCAAAGGCAAAAACAGCACGCTCACGCCACCCACCAGGCCGATCGGGGAGAAGAGCAGGTACAGCCCCACCACACAGGACAGAAGCGTTCCGGCGCAGGGTATAGCATAACGCCAGGGAGTCAAATCCACCATTCTCTTTTGATGAATCACCCACTCATCCCGTCGGGGCGCTAAATAACCAACCAGCAACATCAGTGCGACTTCAAACACAAACAGCACCGCATAGAGATGCAGGAAGTGAATCGACACAACATCGTTCAATACAAACTGGAACAGTCCGTAGGCCAGAATATGGAATCCCACTACCAGTTTCGGCCCCAGCGAGGGAACGTGGGTGGTGAACAGACCTACCAGCACGATCGCGATGACTGGAATATTATAAAAGCCGGTAAAGATTCGAATGATCTGCCAGAGTCCTTCCGGTGCATATTGCAGTAGAGGCGCAATCGAAAATGAAAATAGCGCGATCACCACACTCGCTCGCCTGGCAATACGCACCATCTGGGCGTCGCCGATTGGCTTTCTGCTCAGCGGCGCCCAGACATCAAGGCAAAACAGGGTGGCTGCGCTATTGAGCAGGCTATTGAAAGAACTGAATACCGCACCCAGCAGCACCGCAAGGAAAAATCCGGTTGCCCAGACCGGCAGCACATCACGAATAAGAGTTGGGTAGGCCATATCGATTGTTGCCAGGCCTTCCCCATAGAGATGATAGGCAATGACACCTGGCACCATCATGAAAAAAGGAACCAGAACCTTGAAGAATCCGGAGAACAAAACTCCCTTTTGACCTTCTTCAAGGTCATGGGCGGCCAGGGTACGCTGAATGACATACTGGTTGGTACACCAGTAGAACAGATTCGCAAACACCATACCGGTGAACAGGGTGGCGAATGGGGTAGGGTCGGAGGGCCCACCAATGGCGTTGAGCTTTTCTGTATTTGTCGTGGTGATAATGCGCAAGCCTTCGGTAATGCTGCCCTCTCCCAGCGCAGACAATCCCAGCATCGGCACCGTAATGCCAACGATCAGGAGTCCGATACCATTGATCGTATCTGAGACAGCCACCGCCTTGAGACCTCCAAACACCGCATACATGGCCCCGATACTGCCGACGGCAATAATCGTAATGAGCAGCCCTGCGCTATAGCTGACATTGAGCAATGCGGGAACGTCGAACAACTGCAGAACAGCAATCGATCCCGAGTAAAGCACGCCAGGAATGGTGACGAGCCCGTACCCCACCATAAAGAGGATGACCGTCATGCGCCGCACACTGTCATCGAAGCGGTCACACAGGAACTGGGGCAAGGTAGTGAAGGCGCCTGCGAGGTAGCGAGGCAGGAAGATAAAGGCCATGCAGACAGTGGCAACAGCCGCTGTGACCTCCCAGGCCATGCTGGAGAGGTTGAACCCGTAGGCACTGCCATTAAGGCCGATGAGTTGCTCTGCGGACAGGTTGGTCAGCAGCAGGGAACCCGCGATAAAGACCGCGCTCAACCCCCTGCCTGCCAGAAAATACCCGTCCTGCGTACTGACTTCACTGCGGGTTTTTCGCCAGGAGATAACGGCAACCAGCATCATGAAAAACAGACAGCTGGCCAGGGTCAGTGGAATGTTGCTGGAACTCAACTAGTGTTTACCATTCATTCGTAGTGCGACAGCAGACCCGTGCCCGTCGCCGAGCGGGCATCATAGCATCGAAACTGGGGAGGCTAAATGCCCGGCACCGAACGACTGGCAGGTCTTTTTGCCTGGCGGGCAGGTATAACGCAACACTACTGGACAAGAGCAGATTCAGGAAATAACGTAGAGTCTGGTCCTGTATATAAGAAGAATGATTACGAGGTTCCCATGGGAAGAATGACACGCCCACTGGCGCTGCTGGCAGCAGTTCTGCCACTCGCCGCGCAGCTTGGTGCCCAGACTGCGATCCAGAACTACAACCCGGTTACCGATGCCCGCCTCATCAATCCCGAGGCGCATAACTGGTTGTCCTATCGCGGCAATCTGGAGGGCTGGGGTTATAGCGCCCTGGACCAGATCAATACGGACAATGTGGCCGAGCTGGAACCCGTGTGGTCATTCTCAACCGGGGTGACCGGCGGCCACGAGGCACCGCCGATTGTGAATGACGGGGTCATGTTCATCACCACACCGGAAAACCTGGTGTATGCCCTGGACGCGGTCAGTGGTGAGATGCTGTGGCGTTACCAGCACGACCTTCCGCAGACCTACATCGCCTTTCACCGGACCAATCGCGGCGTTGCCCTGTATGAAGACAAGGTCTTCACGGCTACCCTGGACGCGAGGATGATTGCCCTGGATGCCGCGACCGGCGAGAAGCTCTGGGACACACCGCTGCAGGATAACAACTTCGGCTACTACATCACCATGGCGCCCCTGGCCATCGATGGCAAGGTCATGGTGGGCACGTCCGGTGGCGAGCTGGGCATTCGCGGCTTCGTGGTGGCACTGGATACCGACACCGGCGAGGAATTGTGGCGAACCTACACTGTGCCGGCGCCTGGCGAGCCGGGCAACGAGACCTGGCCCGGCGAATCCTGGCGCACCGGCGGTGCGGCCGTCTGGGTACCGGGCCACTACGATGCCGAGCGGGGTCTTGCCTATTTTGGAACAGGCAATCCGGGACCGTGGATTGGCGATCAGCGCCCGGGCGATAATCTCTATACCAACTCCGTCATCGCGCTGGATGTTCAGAATGGTGCTATCCGCGCCCATCACCAGTTCCACTGGAATGGCAGCTGGGACTGGGACGAGGTTTCCACGCCGATCCTGATGCCAGTCGAGCGTAACGGTCGCGCCTTCGATGCACTGGTGCATGCAGGTCGCAACGGTTACCTGTGGACCCTGGAACGCCACGATGACCGCATCGGCTTTATCGATGCCGAGCCCTACGTGTACCAGAATGCCTTCGCCAGCATTGACCCTGAAACCGGTCGACCCACTTACGATCCGGCCCATAAGCCGACAACCGATTCAACCACCGATTTCTGCCCCTCGCTGTGGGGCGGTAAGGACTGGCCCCCCGCCGCGTACAATCCGGTGACAGGTTTAGTCTATATTCCGGCCAACGACAATCATTGCGGGGTCATAGAAGGTCGCGAGGTCACCTACATGCCTGGCAGTTCCTATACCGGTGCCCGCACCCAGTTCACCCTGCGGGAAGGCACCGACACCATCGGCGAGATCCAGGCCTGGAACATGAACACGGGTGAGGAAGTCTGGACCCGCGAGTTTGCCGACCATAACTGGGGTGGCATCGTCACCACCGCCGGCAACCTGATCTTCAGCGGCGGCACACCGGACCGCTACTTCCGGGCCCATGACGCGACGACCGGTGAAGAGTTGTGGCGCTTCCGCACCAACTCGGGAATCATCGGTGTACCCACCACCTTTGCCGTCGATGGCAAGCAGTATGTGGCCGTACAGTCGGGCTGGGGTGTCGACGCGGCGTCGAAGACGGCGCGTATCGATCAGCAACGGAGCACACGCACCTTCGTGCCACAGGGTGGCGTGGTGTGGGTTTTTGCCTTGCCGGATTAATTCAATCAATGTGACGTGGCATCCAGGCGATGAGCTTCGGCATTACCAAGACCATACCCGCCTCCCGCGGCCAGGCAGGCATCGATTGCCTCTAAGATGGCTCCCGCAGTGACTTCGAGTTTCACATGGCAGGCAAGCCCTCGAAGCTGAAGGTCGGTGATTATGTCTACACTATCTTCCAGGACCAATTGGTCGGTCGCTGCCAGATCATCGAATTTATCGGCGGTGCCAGTAACCCCAAATCCGGCAGGCCATGCACCCTGATCATGGTGGCCTGCCCCGGCGAACGCCTCAAGCAGCCGATTCCCCGCAAGGGACACCGCGGCACCCGTTACTACGATGGTGCCGACTGGCAGCCCTAGAACCAATCAGGCCAGGCACCGCCTTTGCTCAGACTGAGAGCAGGTTCGCTTTTTTATTCATTTTGTCCTGTTAAAATGATTTTTTGTCCCTGTTTTTTTGTTGAGCGCCTGGATTCCATGTTGCAGCAAATCAATGATGACTCTTACGAACTAGTCACCTTGCTGGAGCAGGCGCACCAGGCCCTGGCCAGGCAGTGGCTGGGTGATGAATTCGTCATCGAGGTCATGCTCACCAGCATCATCGCCAAGGGACAAGTGTTATTGGTAGACGTGCCCGGCGTCGGCAAGACCACCCTGGCAAAGAGTATGGCCCAGGTCCTGGGTCTCGATTTCAATCGCATCCAGTTTACCAACGACATCCTGCCTGCGGATATTCTCGGTGGCAGCATCTACAACCCAAGCGATGGCAAGTTCAGCTTCGCACCGGGTCCGATCTTCACTGACTTTCTGCTGGCCGATGAAATCAACCGCGGTCCATCGCGAAGCCAGTCGGCTTTCCTGCAGGCCATGGAAGAAGGCTATGTAGCAGCGGAGGGTTCCAACTATCTCCTGTCTGAACTGTTTACCGTCATCGCCACCCAGAACCCAATCGATTTCGATAGCACCAATCCCTTGCCGGAAGCGCAACTCGATCGTTTTCTCACCTCCGTGAGTCTCGGCTACCCCAGTGAGGAAGCCGAGCTGCATCTACTGGGTGCCTATGGCGAAGAGACCCGCAACATTCTCCCGGCTATCCTGAACAAGGACTCGGTGGCGCGCCTGCGCAGCGCCTGTGAGGCGGTATTCCTGCATGAAGACCTCATGCGCTATATCGTCGAGATTGCGCGCAAGACCCGCAGCGACCAGCGTATTAAACTGGGCATCTCGCCGCGGGGTTCCATGCACCTGGCCACTGCCAGCAAGGCCTATGCCCTGGTGAAGGGGCGGCAACAGGTGTTGCCCGAAGATATCCAGAAACTCATTCCCCCGGTCTGGGATCACCGCATCCTTCCCCGACACGGACGCGATAACGACAGCCTGCATGCCCATGAAATCCTGCAGGACATCGTCGAGCAGGTAGCCGTCCCCCGCTAAGGGAAATCTCACATGAGCGAAATGGCAGATCGCCCACTGCGCGTCCCGGAAGAGAATATTCTCCTTCATTGCCTGCGCACGGCGCGCTGGTTCTCCAATCTGCGACTCGTGCCCCGTTTGCGAGAACATGCTGCGCGGCCGTTGATGCGGCTGTATGGCCTGTGTTTCTACGATGGCCTTACCCAGGTCAGCAAGGTACTGCTGATCTGCTCGGCGCTTATCTTCCTGTTCAGCTATCGCATCAATAGCGATCTGCTGCTGACCACAGCCGCGGTCAGCATGACCCTGCTCGCCTGGAGTCTGGCCCTGGGCTACCTGTATCGTCCCCGGGTGAATCTTGGCCGGCAGACCCCGGAGGTCGCAGTGGCAGGCCAGCCCCTGCATTCCCGCATGCTGATTAGCAACACCGGGCCACGCAGTCTCTATAATTTCACGGTGCGCGAGATGGTGGTGCCCGATGCCCAATGGCCGCGGGAATGGCAGCGTCCCCATGTCGCCAGGCTGCCATCGGGTCAACAGGCCGCCGTACCAATCTCCTTCATTCCCCGCAAACGCGGCCTGTTGACGCTCTCCGGTATCGCGGTGCAGAGCTACTTCCCCTATTTCCTCACCCGCTTTACCCAGCGCATTCCCAGTGAACACAAGCTCTATGTGTTGCCTCCCACGCTGCAACTGCTGCTTCCGTCCCTGCGCAAGCTGGCTGACCAGGCGAGCAAGCGCCTGACCTTCGGCAACGAGAATCTGCGCCAGGGCCCGGCTCTCGAGTACGCCTATTCACGCCAGTACCAGACTGGCGATTCACTGCGACGCCTCGATCATCGCGCCAGCAGCCGCTACGGCGAACCCATGAGCAAGGTATTCGAAGGTGCAGAAGAAATTCGGCGTGACCAGGTCTACCTGATGCTGGACCTTACCCTGGAAGACTTTCAACGCTGGCAACGCCGACCCACGTCGATCCAGGCGCTGGATGAACGGCTGGCGCTGGCAGTGGAGCTGGGTCTCTCTGCCCAGAATGAAGGCCTCAACCTGGTGGGGCTCGCCACCGGCAACACCTGGCACAGCATCGATTCCATTAACCAGTTCTATCGACATATCGCCACCTGCCAGCCGCAGCGCGCCGTCACTCACAGCAACAGTGCCCTACCCGATGGCGTCAGTGATGAGAACGGTCTGCATATCCTGGTGACCGGACGTTGGAGTCCGGAGGCCCAGGCGAAGGTGGAGCGATGGCAGAGACAGGGCATCTTGGTGTTGGTATTTCTCATTGCAGAGAACGACCATCACCGGGACAGCCT
This sequence comes from Pseudomonadales bacterium, assembly GCA_038134565.1. Taxonomy (GTDB): domain Bacteria; phylum Pseudomonadota; class Gammaproteobacteria; order Pseudomonadales; family Pseudohongiellaceae; genus UBA9145. The sequence goes on from JAYPVK010000010.1 coordinate 61,737, forward strand.
GCCGGTGGGACAGCAGTTCATCGAAGTGCAGCTCGGTGTCGAGACTGGCGGGGAGGTAAAGCCATGATGTCACCCAGCACCGTCTGCCTGAGCCTGTTCCTCAGTGTGCTGTGCTGGCACCTGGGACTGTCCATGGAGATTCCTGCGGTAACCTTCGGCGGCATTGGCCTGAGCCTCCTCGCGGGCAGTCGCGTGCTGAAAGTGGAACGCCCGACCTGGGGGCTGGTGTTTGTGCTTCTCACCAGTGGTGCATTCATGGGCAACCAGGTTCTGGAAGACTGGGCACTGGATGGCAGCTGGCCCCAGGAGAATGGTTTAGGGGCAGGTCTCATTCTTAGTCTGCTGCTCTATCTGATCTGGATCTTCGCCGCACGCAACGATGCGGAGTCGGATGCCGGCGCCACCGCCATCGATCGTGACACGCAATCGATACTGGTCACCGGGCTCTTACTGTTGGTAATGATGGAGGCGCCCGAATCCATCATCGTGCACATTCTGGGTGAGCGCATGGGCCTGTTCATCGTGGCCGGCATCCTGTTCGCCTGCGCCACACTGCTTGCCGAACGCAGCCGCGGTTTCCTGCTGCAAAGGGTGTTGTTGCTGGTGCCACTCGCCCTGACCGTGCCGGTCATGAATGAGATGCTGGAGCTGGGCCAACGTCCGGTGATCGCCGCGATCGGCAATCTCATGCCATCCCCGCGCAGCTTTACCGCCTCGGGGTTCTCACCGAATCAGCAACTCAACGCGTCCAACTTCGTGCGTCCCTCCAGTCGTGCGGTGTTGCGCATCCGCAGTGAACAGAGCCCGGGACGCTACCTGATTGGAAACCGCCTCACCGCGCTCGATGAAGACTACATCTGGCGCGGTGGTGAAGATACGGTACAGATCCTGACCAACTTCGACGCCGAGCTGACCCCGGCTGGTGAATGGCGCTACCCGCTGGAGAACAACCAGACTGCACCACAGCAGACTGGCAGTTTCCAGATTGATTACCTGGGCAGTGACAACTACCTGTTCCTGGCACCCGGCGCCACCCATGTAAGCGGTACCTTCGGCAGCATGCGCAAGGATGGCGCCAATGTGAGGACTGCCAGTTATGATCGCGGCGCCGACCGCCGCTGGCAGGTCGAGCTCGGTAGCCAGCCGGAGCCTGGCAGGATCGACGAGGCACTGTTGCAACTGCCACGCTTCTGGGATGAGAGCCTGCAGCTCAAGAGCGAGGGCTTCGCCGGCGATCGGCGCATCGCCACAGTCGATAATGTGGTAAATCACTTCGTTACCCGCCGCTATACCTTGCAGGTGGATTTCGATCCCGAGCAGCCCTTCCATGATTTCTACCTCAACGACCGCGAGGGCTACTGTTTCTGGTTCGCCACCGCGACCACCCTGGCGCTGCGGGCCAATGGCATACCCAGTCGCCTGGTGAGCGGTTATGCCATCAACGAGCAACTGTCACCCGAGTTGTGGCTGGTGCGGGACCGGGATGCCCACAGCTGGGTGGAGTGGCAGGATGAAGCCGGTTACTGGCACACGGTGGATCCCACGCCTCCCAGCATCGAATCCTTCTTCGGCGGCTACCAGTCATCCAGCGCCAGCCGCTGGTATCACTACCTCGCCAGCCAGTGGCAACTCCTCATCGACAGCATCCTGGCCGATGAAGTGCTGGCCAGCCTGATTCGCTGGGGCGGCCTGGCGATCCTGCTATTCCTCTTCATGCGCGAGTATCGGCGTATTCAGGGCGAACGGCGGCGGCTGGATACCCGGGCGCGGCGCTGGCACAGACTCTGGCAGCGCTTCCTGAACAAGGCCAATCTGCCCGTGCAGGCATCGTGGACCGCCGAGACCTACGCCAATAACCTGCCCGCGAGCTGGCCGGAGGAGTGGCAGGCTGCGGCGCGCCGCTTCCTGCAGCACTACAACGACAGCCGCTTTGCCCCGGATGATGAGGCCACGCTGCAGGACACGGAACGTGCGCTGGACGCCTGCCTGCGCGCCCTGTCGTCCGTACCGGCGACCCCTGCCACACAGGCGTAGGCGCCCGCATTGCAGCATCCGAATTGCTTTTGCGTGAAAGCTGATCTGCTGCCAGAATTGAAGAGTAGTAATAAGTAGTAATAGCAGCAGAGGCAGTAGCAGCAGGAGATACTCCATGGCCGAATACCGAGCGCCCGTGCGCGACATCCAATTTGCCCTCTATGACGTGCTCGATGCGGAGCAACACTACGCGCGCATCGATGCCGGCGAGGCCAGCCGCGACCTGGTGGATGCCATCATCAGCGAAGGCGGCAAGTTTGCCCAGGAAGTGCTCTCGCCACTGAACCAGTCCGGCGACCAGGTCGGCTGTCAATTCGACAAGGGTGTAGTCACAACCCCGCCGGGTTTCAAGGAAGCCTATCAGCAATACGTGGAAGGCGGCTGGCCCTCGCTGGCGGGCAATCCGGCATACGGTGGCCAGGGCTTGCCCGAGTCGCTTTCGGTAGCACTCAATGAAATGGTGAGCACCGCCAACTGGGCCTGGGGTATGTACCCCGGCCTGAGCCATGGCGCCAAGCTGACCCTCGAAGCCTACGGCACCGAGGAGCAGAAACAGACTTACCTGAGCAAGCTCATCAGCGGTGAATGGACTGGCACCATGTGCCTCACCGAACCGCACTGCGGCACCGATCTTGGCCTGCTGAAGACACGGGCCGAGCCCCAGGCCGATGGCAGTTACCGCATCAGCGGCACCAAGATTTTCATTTCCGCCGGCGAACACGACATGGCGCCCAACATCGTGCACATCGTACTGGCGCGTCTGCCCGATGCGCCCGCCGGTACCAAGGGCATCAGCCTGTTCATCGTCCCCAAGCTGGATGCAGAATCCATGGCGCCCAACAACGTGAACTGCGGCTCCATTGAACACAAGATGGGCATTCACGGTAATGCCACCGCCGTACTCAACTTCGACGAGGCGACAGGCTATCTGATTGGCCCCGAGAATGAAGGCCTGCGCTGCATGTTCACCTTCATGAACTTCGCACGCCTGGGTACTGCGCTGCAGGGTCAGGCTGCCGCCGAACTCAGCTACCAGGGTTCCCTGGTCTATGCCCGGGACCGGCTCGCCATGCGCGCATTGTCCGGACCGGTCGCACCGGAGAAGCCGGCAGACCCGATCATCGTGCATCCCGATGTGCGACGCATGTTGCTGACCCAGCGCGTCGTTGCCGAAGGCGGCCGCGCCATGATCTATTACTGCGCCCAGTTGGGTGATGTATTGCACGCGGCGAATTCCAGCGAGGAAGACAGAGAAGAAGCCGAAGCCATCATGAATGTGCTCACCCCGATCGCCAAGGCCTTCCTCACGGAGACTGGGCTCGAGGCGGCGAATAATGGGCTACAGGTTTTTGGTGGTCACGGTTATATCCAGGAATGGGGCATGGAGCAGATCGTTCGCGACACGCGCATAGCCACACTCTATGAGGGCACCACGGGCATCCAGGCCCTGGACCTGATCGGCCGCAAGGTGTTGGCTGACCGCGGCACGATGTTACGCTTCTGGACTCGCATCATTCACCGCTTCTGCCGCGACAACGAGAACAAGAAGATGCAGGAGTTTATCCGTCCGCTGCGTCGTCACTACCGGGAATGGGGAAGCTTCACCCGCAAGGTGGGCATGAAGGCCATGAAGAATCGGGAAGAGGTGGGCGCTGCGGCTTACGACTATCTGATGTATGCTGGCTACGTCAGCCTGGCGTATTTCTGGGCGAAGATCGCAGACGCCGCTTATACCTGCCTGGACAACGGCACCGAAGACCCGGACTATTACCAGGGCAAGATCAAGACCGCACGCTTCTACTACAAGAAGCTGCTACCCCGCGCCAAACTGCACAAGGAAGTGATGCTGAATGGCGGCAAGACACTGTTCGATTTTAACGACCAGGACTTTTAGACAAAGGACTCAATCAGCAAACAACCCTGAACGAAAAAAGCCGGCCCGGGGGCCGGCTCGTTCATGAAACAACTGGAACTGCTTAGCTACTTATTTCTTGGGAGCCTTCACCTTGCTTGCAGGCTTGACGGCTGGCTTGGCTTTCGAAGCTGGCTTGCTTGTAGCGGGTTTAGCACTAGTTGTTTTCTTCATTGGGTCATACTCCAGAATACATCACCCGTTGTGATGCACTAACTATCTTATGCCGAATTTTGCAGAACACAATATACCGGAAAACAATTATTGGCAGCCAGGCTCCAGGGTTTTGGAACGTGTCGAATTAAACCTGCCTGGTTTCGGCCCGGGCGGGCAACGCACGGCTAAAGCAGGCTAATCAAACGCAAAGCAATGATCGCATCGCTGTTCAAACTGTCCAACCTGTTGCTGGGTGTTGCCCTGCTGCTGACGGGTCATGGCCTGCAACTGGCCCTGGTGCCGCTGCGCTCGGAATTGATGGGCTGGTCACCCACCCAGATCGGCTTCCTCAGTTCCCTGTACTTCTGCGGATTCATCGCAGGCTGTTTCACCATTCCCGGTCTGGTCAGCCGGGTTGGGCATATCCGCACCTTCGCGTGCCTGGTGATCGTGCTCACTGCCGCCATTCTCACCCTGCCGATCGCCGACTTCTATATGGCATGGATGGTATTGCGTTTCCTGACCGGCATCGCCATCGCTGGTCTGTACCTGGTCATCGAGAGCTGGCTCAACGAACAGGCCAGCCCGGAATCCAGGGGCAGTGTGCTGGCGACCTATACCGTGATCGTGCTGGTGGGTCTGGCCTCCGGGCAGTTGCTGATCAACGTCGCCGAACTGGATGGCGACCGTCTGTTCATGTTGTCCGCCATCCTCATCGTGCTGGCCGGCTTGCCGGTGTGCCTGACCCGCTCGGCCCATCCGAGGGCGATTCCGGCCGCAAAGTTTTCACCGATGCTGGTCGTGCGCACCTCCCGTGCCGCCACCACCGGCTCGATCATCTCCGGCATGGTGGCCGGCTCTGTCTATGGCCTCGGCCCGGTGTATGGGCTGCAGAGTGGACTGGAGGTGCTCACCATCAGCTACATGATGTTCCTCACCATCGCCGGCGGCGCACTGTCCCAGTTTCCCCTGGGGCGGATATCCGACAGACTGGATCGCCGCTACGTGATCATGCTCTGCATGCTGTCCGGTTCCGCCATCGCCTTGCTCGCCCTCATTCTGCCCGCCAGCCTGATACCCCTGCTCATGTTCGTGTTCGGCGCCTGCGCCCTGCCTATCTATGCCGTGAGCCTGGCGCTGGCCAATGACAATGCCCAGGAAGGGAAATTCATCGAGCTGGGCACCGGCCTGCTGATGATCAATGCCCTGGGCTCCATCATCGGTCCCATGATTGCCTCCCAACTCATGACCCGCTTCGGCCCACAACTGTTCTTCGGCTTCCACATGGTGGTCCTGCTGCTGGGCAGTCTGCTGATCCTGTTCATGATCCGCACCAAGGAAGCTTCCCTCAACCAGGGCGACTTCACACTCGCCACCACCGCCGCCGCCCAGGCTTCATTCCAGCTGGATCCGAGGGTGGAGGTGGAAGAGTCCGACAGTGTTGAAGACGTGGGTGACGACCTCGATCCCGACCCAGGCTCTGCGACCGAGGAAGATATCTAGCAGCATTGGCAGGATGTGGTGCCAGCGCCTTTCACTGCGCGCCGAGCGGATGCACTGCAGAACAAGAGCCTCCCTGTCTCTTCCAAGATCGACGCGGCTGGACAGCATCAAGCTCCGGCGCTACAGTCGATCTACCCCACTCCTACGGGCCCATCCAAAACAATAAGCAGGAGATCACAATGCGAACAAGCCTCAAATGCATGCTGGCCGCTCTACCCCTCGCCGTGGCAGCCATATCCCGTGCACAAGACAACGACCAGACTTACGCCACCTACATCACCGAAGAACAATGGCAGATGGTGAATGAACTGCCCGGGGTGGACCGGCAGATCATCAGCCGTGACATCGGTGCGCTCAATCTGTCCGTGGGCATCATTCACCGCGGCGCAGTCGAGCGCGGTTCGGCCCGGGATAACCAGAATGTGGAGAATCCCTGTGGCACCATGACCAATAATCGCCCCAGCGGTGCCCGCGGCATCATGCATATCCACCAGACTGAGTCCTATTACATCGCATCCGGTTCCGGCACGCTGGTGACGGGGGGCGAAATTTACAACGGCGCCCTGTCGAGTCCCGACAGCAACGTAACCACCACCCTGAACGGCCCTTCCTGCAGCGGCCTCATCGTTGGCGACTGGGTGGCCAAACATGTGAAGGAAGGCGACATCATCATTATTCCTGCCGGTACCCCCCATGGCTGGCTGGAGGTTCCCGTGCATGTGGACTACCTAAGTGTGCGTCCTGACCCTGACCGGGTATTACCGGATGACTACATCAATCCCGCGCTGGGCCGGGATTTCAAGATGAAAACCGAGGAATAAATCCCGCAAATCACTGTCCAAGGGCGAAGGAGAGAAATTCCCTTCGCCCTTTTTCGTTTCCCGGCGAAATGTGAACACGCCCTGGCATCAGGGCTGCTGATCACGAGTGATTAATTCGCAGTAACATTATTCGCCAACTAATAGTCATATACTTACAGAACCCGGACAATTCCATCGCCAGATCGCCGCCAGGCCCAGTAGATACGGGCCCTCCAGAGTTGGCCCATGGATTGCAAAGAACTGACAACAGGATCGATACAAGCGCCGACACTGTCCTTGCACCACAGTGTCGGCAAGTGATTGCGGGTCAGCGGGATCGCGCTCCGCGTCACCCCCAGGCCGGGACAAACAGAACAAGAATTCACTATGTTGCAGCAAGCCAAAACCACCACTGACTTCAGCGTCGAAACCCGCGACGTGCGCCTCGACTACGGCGAACTGACCGCGGTCGATAACGTTAACCTGCAGATCAACGCCGGTGAGATTTACGGCCTGGTAGGCCCCAACGGGGCCGGCAAGACCAGCCTTCTGAAGATGCTTTCCAATCTGATAAGGCCCACCTACGGCGAGATCTTCATCAACGGCACCGATCTCGCGGAAGACCCGTGGAAGGTACATCGGGAGGTGGGCTATATGCCCGACCTCTCGCCGGTGGCACCGGAGTTGAAAGTGTGGGAATTCCTGGAGTTCTTCGCCGCGGCCTATGGCATTCCGCGAGACGAGCGCAAACGGCGTATCGAGGAATGCCTGCAGCAGGTGAAGATGACAGAGCACCGTGAGGCGTTCGGCAAGGGCCTGTCCCGGGGCATGATGCAGCGGGTGGTGCTGGCCAAGACTCTCATTCCGCGACCACGCATCCTGATCCTCGATGAGCCTGCCAGTGGCATGGACCCCATCGCCCGCATCAACCTCAAACGCATCCTGGTGGACCTGGGCAGGGAGGGCATCACCTCGCTGGTGTCGTCGCACATCCTCACGGAGCTGGGCGACATGTGCACGTCCCTGGGCATCATGCATAAGGGTGCGCTGGTGAAGTCCGGCGACAAGGCCAGCCTGCTCATCGATCACCCGGTGCACACCCGAACCCTGTCTATCCTGTCCAGGCACTCGGAGCAGGATGCACAGACCGTGGTCTCCATACTCAACAGCAGCGAACACGTGGCCGATGTGGCGAGGCAGGATATGGTATTCGTGCTCAGCTTCTCAGGCGATGAAGAGGCTGAGGCCAGCCTCATCAGGGAACTGGTTACAGCGGAGATCAAGGTGACTTCATTCAGCCGTGAGGCCGCCAGCATGGAAGATGTCCTTATCAAACTCGTCTCACCGCTGCAGGATGCCGATGTAGTATCCCTGCAGGAGATAGCGGAGGAACAGGTCCATGACTGAACAGGCAGCAACGTACCAGTACAGCGGTTCTTCCAGTCTGTTGGCACGGTGGATGGAGCATCTCGCCATCTGGCGCAATCCCATTCTGTGGAAGAACTACCACAGCCGCATGCGCGTGCAGGCGCTCTTCAGCTTCCTGTTCATACTGATTATCTCGTCCTTCACCACCTTCACCATCTATGGCGGCGCGGAGCGCTTCGCCGCCAGCACGGTTGAAGCCGCCAGGACCGCCATCGTACCCATGGCCCTGATACAGTGGTTCATCCTCATGCTGGCCGCCACCGGCCGCATCACCTCCGGAATTATTCACGAACGGGTGACCGGCACGATCGAGTACACCCGTCTCACACCCCTCAGCCCAATAGATAAAGTGCTAGGCTATCTGTTCGGCCTGCCAGTGCGGGAGTACCTGGTGTTCTTCTGCACCATGCCCTTCATGATCTTCCTGCTGATTGCGGGAGAGATTCCACTCTCGGTAGTGATACCCGTCTACCTGGTGTTCTTCAGTTCGGCGATTCTGTTTCATATGGTCGGCATGGTGTTGGGGCTCGTGCTGAAAGAATGGCGCCTGTCTGTGGTATTCACCGTTGCCCTGGTAATCGCCATCAACTGGATACTGCCCTTCTTCTCCTACCTGGGATTTCCGATACTGCAATACCTCACGGTGAGGCCGGTATTTGCCGAGAAGATTATTCCACTGTTACCCGCGAACGCGGTGCCCAGCATCGAAGGCGCGCCGGCGCTGATTACCGAACTCACGGCGGGTGTGGATTTCTACACCTGGGAAGTGTCCACCACCGCGTTCTCGCTGATTCTCCAAGGCCTGTTGATCTTCACCCTGGCCTTGATGGTCTACCGCAAGTGGGAAAACGATTTCGGTCATGCGCTGAGCAAGCTCTATGCCCTGTTCTTCTATATTGCCCTGCAGCTGTTCTGCATCGGCACCATGTGGCCCAATCTGACTTTCAATACCGAGAGCCTGATCGCCATCGGCATGAACCTCGAGGACTCCCCCATCGAGGGCTATGCCTTTCTCGTTCCCATGATCTATGGTGCCTTCTCTATCGCGATCGTCTGTTGGCTGGTGTATATCATTACCCCCAGCCATGAGGAATATCGCAGCGGCCTGTTGCGCTCGCAGAAGCTCAGGCAGTTGGGGCAGACACCACTGTCGCGCTTCGATGACAACGCGGGCAGCAGTCTCACCACCGCCGCCCTGGCACTGACTACATTCCTGTTCCTGCTCGCCGTTGAACTGGTCATGACCCGTGTGGGACCCCTAGGTGAGGTCAGTCCTGACACCCTGGGCTTGCTGCGCTTACCGCTGGTGGCCTTGCTGGTGACGATCTACTTCGCGGTGTCATTCGAGTATTTGCAGTTCACCCGCTTTGCCCTGCTGTTCCTGATGGTGTGGATCGTACCGGTGTTGCTGGCGATCTTCGTCGCCGTGGTATTCGAGATCGAAGAAGATGTGCTCTACGTGGCCAGCGGATCACCATTCACCCTGGTGATCCTCTCGGCCCAGGGCCTGCTCACCGGCTGGATGGACCCGGAAGAAACGGAGATCGTGGGTAACGCGTACTGGGTCGGGATGGCCTTCGTGGGCATTATCACCGGCTACTTTGCCTATCGCCTCAAGCAGCTGAAGGACAGGACGCGGGCACAGATTCTGTCGGTGGACCCGGCGGGCGGTTGATTCATCATCAGGAATTCCTTATCACTGCCCAAGGCACAGGGGAAAATTCACCAGGGTGTTTGCATTATCGCTTCTCTCCTCTGACAGGAATGGGTGATTACGAGCACCGCTCAAGTAAAAAAGGGCAGGATGTCGCCATCCTGCCCTTTCACTTTTCGGACACTCTTGTGTCAGGTCGCCTGCAACTAGACTACCTTGTTCACCGTGGCAGCCATGGCCTCCAGCACATCCGAGATAACCAGTTGTGAGGACGCGATATTCATACGCATATGTCCCTCACCCCCCGCTCCGTAATCGGCACCCGGATTCAGGTACACACCAGACTGGTGAACCAGCCAGTCCTGGAAGTAGTGTTCGGGTGAACGCATGTTGTGGGCCATGGCCTGTTCCTTGGCGTCGATCGCCGCCATCACTCTGGAGAAATCCAGGAAGGTCATGTAGGTGCCTTCATTGCGGGTGTAGCCCACGGCCGGCATCTTCTGCTTGATGAAGTTCTCGATCATGGTGTGGGTGTTATCCATATAGGCATTGGCCTGGTCAAACCATTCGCGACCGTACTTGTAGGCCGCCTCGGTTGCAGCCACACCCAGGGTGCTGATCTCGGCACGGTGGAACTGGTTTACCCGAGACAGCAGGGTGGCATTCTTCGAGTAGTAATGGGCGCACTTCATGCCAGCCAGGTTGAATGTCTTGCTGATGGCCGTTGACGTGACGCTGTTGTTGACCACGTCGCGGTCCGGCAGGGAGGCGAAGGGAACCATCTTCTGACCGGCGCGAATCACATCGCAGTGAATCTCATCCGAGATCACCACCACATTCTTCTCCAGTGCCAACCGCCCCAGGCGTAATAGTTCATCTTGCTGCCACACATTACCGGTGGGATTCTGCGGATTACACAGGATGAGTGCATAGACATCCGGTGTCATCTTCGCTTCCAAATCATCGAAGTCAAACTCGTAGCGACCGTTGACCCGCTTCATCTGGCTATCGACGGTCTGAATGTTGGCGGCACGAGCCATTGAGTAGAAACCGCTGTAGGCGGGTGAAGGAATGATGGCCTTGCCGCCGATGGGCACGAAGGCGCGCAGGGCGGCGATCACACCGGGGTAGACACCATCGGACAGAGTAATCTCATCGGGCCCCAGATCGACACCGTGATGCTCGCCAGTCCACTTCACGATTTCTCCACGCAGCGGGTCGGTTGTGCTCAGATAGCCCCAGCTGTGGTGGCTGACCCGTTCCTGCAACGCTTCGGTGATGCAGGGTGCGCATTCGAAGTCCATAGACGCCACACCCATGCCGTATTTGAATTCACCGCCGGGGTAACGCCGTGGCGGAGAATCCCAGCGGGAACAGTTACTGCCGACCCGGTTATAGACCTTATCGAAATCGTAGCGGCCATTGGCCTTACGGGGATAGGAATCGGACGGGGACTCCTGGGCTGATGCCTGGGTCGTGGCCAGGGATGCCGTTGCACCGGCCAGGGCCGTTACGCCAGCACTCTTCATGAAGGTTCTTCTGTTAAGTCCTGCGTTCGAACTGCTTGATTTTGTCATAGCGGTACCTCTAATTTGACCTATTATTCGTGTCTTTTTATTAGCCTTGTAATGATCCCAGCAAAGTCCTGATGCGACGGGTTTTCTGGATTTCCGTAAATTCTGTAATCAGCGATCAATGCGCTTATCCTGTCGTGCGTCTTCGGCGCCCTGTCTACTGACCTTCGGCTTTCAGGCGTTCCTGTACCCTGGCGCCACGCAGAATATTCACCATGCCGTAGTTGCCCTCATGGCAGGCGTATTCATAGACCTGTCCGGCCACCTTGGTCATCGGCACGACGGCCGTGATCGTATCGGAGAACGTGCCCGGATCCTCGATGGTAAATTCATAGTCCACAGTAAATTCATCGACCCGGGTGAAACGTTCCGTGAGCGTTTTTTCCAGGGACGTACCCACGCCACTGAAGCTGTTGGACAGGCCATTGAAGTTTTTCGTTACCACCACCAGGGAGTCACCGTCCCAATAGCCCTTGGAGTCGCCAGTGTAGAGGCGCACATCCTCATCCAGTGCCGCCATGGCATCTGCCGTCTCGAACAGCGGGACGATTCGGGCATCGTGAATCATTTCGGTCATGATCACCGCGGTGTCACGGCTCTGGAAGATCTGTACATTGTTGTTGTACAGCGACGGCGTAAAAGGCGGACCGGCATTGAAGCCTATGATGCAGCGCTCGGAGAGCCCCCTGTCCTCGGGTCCATCGGTGCCGATACCGCCAGCGGCAATGCGCACCGGACGTGATTCGCCGGTGGTTTCACCGCCGTACATACCCTGCCGACCAACGGCGCCTTCCGCCAGTGCCGGCATCTGCCCGTCTTCGGGATAGATGATATGCGAAGTACGCACCGAATCACCGATGCCGGCATTTTCGACCCAAAAGTCATTGTACGACTCATCTACGCCCTCGATATTCAGCGCCGAGTCAGAGGCCGCATCGGATGCAGCCTGCCGCGCCTTGATCTCTTCGATCTCGGCGGCGGTGAGAAACTGCCGCGTGCCGTATTGGGCCGGACGCTGCATGGGCACATCCGAGGAAAAGTTCCACACACCCTGCAGGTCGGGTTGGCCCCATTCGGTGCGGGGAACTTCATAGTCACTCTGGGCGAAGGCTGCAAGCGGTGCGCCCAGCATTATCAGGAAAGGAACTGCTATTTTCTTCTTCTCAAACATCGTTCAGTCTACTCGTACAAACTACTCATATTCATCCCACGCCATACGCATCCAGCCTTCCGTATTGTCGTTGTTGGGCGCATAGCCGCGGGCGGGTTCGGATTCCATGAATGCGGCGAAGGAGAGCCCTTCGGTCCTGGCATCGCGCAGTCGCTGGCGTATTACCGACAGCATGTCGCGATAGGCCAATAAATCGTCTCGTGTCGAGATCTGTCCATGACCGGGAATGATGCGTGTCTCATCATCAATGAGAGACGCGATATTCCAGGTGGCATCGATCATGCCGTCGAGGGTGCCGCCATTATTGCGGTCGATGAAGGGCAGGCCGTAGCGCACAAACATGTCACCGGTGTGGATGACGTTAGGCTCGCGGAAATAGACCTGCGCATCCCCATCCGTGTGGCCAGCACCGGTGTTGACGATATCGATGGTGCTGCCATTGAAATAGAAGCGCATGGCGTCGAAGAACGTGATCTTGGGCAAGCCTACATCGTCGTAGGCCTCCTGGGGTCGACCACTTGCCAGGACCTGATCGGTCTCCATACGCTTGCGGCTATTATCCTGGGCTACGATGTAGGCACCGGCACGGCCGAAGTTTTCATTGCCGTCGGTGTGGTCGTAGTGAAAATGCGTGTTCACCACAAAATCCACCGGGTTGTTCGTCAGCTCGGCTATGGCGGCGACGATCTTATCGGTGAGTGGTGCGAACTGGTCGTCTACGATGAAGGTGCCATCATCACCGATGGAGACACCGATGTTACCGCCGCTACCCTGCAACATATAGATATTGCCGGCGACCTGCTGGGCGGTGATTTCGATGGCATCGAAATCCTGGGCCACGGCATTGAGGGATGGCAGCAAAACCAGCAAGGCAAGCGAACCGGTTCTAATTTTTCTCTTCAGGGTCATGTCTCTCTTTTAATTGTTGCTTTATTGTAATGTTGTTTTATTTCGGCTCTTTACGAGAGACCAGTCGTGAGCGGTCCATTCCTGCGAATGGCCCGCTCAATTTGGATCAGGCAAAGACCTTGCGGAACACCGCAACGGCGGCCTCCATCTCTTCCATACTTCCCAGGGAGATGCGGCAATGGGTGTGCTGCATTGGCGGGAAGTCCCTGCCCACGATGATCTTGTGGGGCGTGCAGGCTTCACGCACCGCACTGGCAGGCTGCTTCATGTTGGGGAAGATATGGTTGGTGTGGGAATCCGGCGTATCAAAACCCAGGTCGGCAAGCGCCGACACGGTAAAGTTGCGCACGCGGGCGTTCTCTTCACGCTCCCATTCCAGGTGAGCGATATCCTCAAACGCTGTCAGTGCCGCCACGGCCGCGAGCATGCTCACATCCCCCATGCCCCAGGCGGAGTTGATTTCCCGCAGGGTGTCTTCGTGACCGAGCCCATAGCCGATACGCATGCCGGCGAGGCCGTGGGCCTTGGAGAAGGAGCGCGTGATGAACACATTCTTGAACTCTTTCACCAGCGGCAGGGCCGTCTGCATCTTGGCAGGATCGGCGTAGTCGATATAGGCCTCATCCAGGTGAATATGGGTGTCCGGCGATGCGGCCAAAATAGCGCGCACTGCCTTGTCGATCGCCTGCGGGCCATGCACGGTACCGGAGGGATTGTTGGGGTTACAGAAGTAAACCAGGCCGGCTCCACGAGAAGCAGCCACCATGCTACCCAGGTCCAGCCTGGCATCCTTATCCAGCGGAATCTGCTTGATCGGCGCACCGATCTGGCGGGCGGTACCTTCACTGGTGGAGAACGTCGGGCCTGCCGTTACCAGCGGCTTGTCCGCGTTGCAGTAGGCCCGCACCGCGCCCTGCAACAACCAGGTGGAACCGGAGGCCAGCAGCACGTTGTTTCTGTTCACGTTATAACGGGAGGCCAGGGCTTCCTGTAGTTCTGGCACGAAGTCCGGCGCATAGCCGCGACCCACGCGCATATTGGTGTATTTCCTGATGGCCTCCAGGGTCTTGGGGCCGGGGCCGCGGCCGCTCTCATTCTGGTTCAGGTGAATCTCGCCGCGATCAAACACGCCGGCCATGTGATCGGCTCGGGACTGGGCGAAGACTGGGCTGGTGAGGATGCTGGTGCCGCCAATAAGACCTGCGGCTGTTCCGAAACCGGCTGATTTAACAAATCCGCGACGGGTTATTCTCATTATGATTCTCCTGAGCCTCTGTAACCGAGGATTTTTGAAGGGTGACAGGAACTGGACGCGTTGTCCCCATCATAGCGCCCGAAATCGGGAAATTCTATGGAAAAAGCGGCTATTCGCGCGGGTTGCAACTTGTAGCCGGAAACCCGGAAAAATACCGTTTTTGACGGTGTTTACGCGGCTTGCCAACATTGACCGACACCGGTAATGGGCATAACCTGAATTCACACTCTAGGGCCCAACACAGGTAACGCGGCCACAGCCCATGACCCGCAGATCCAGCACCCTCAGCAGACCCGGCCACATCGGCAGCCTTATGCTGGCTGCCGCCTTCTGCATGCCCGTGCTCGGGCAGCAGGTCACTGAAGATGCAGCCACACAGATTAACCGCCAGCGGGAACAATTGTCCCAATACGAGCAGGAACTGGCGGCACTGGATGGTAGCTACAGCCAGTCCAGCACCGAGCTCTACCTGACCCTGGGCGGCTTGTACCATGATCTGGGTCAGGTGGAAGAGTCCATCAGTGCTTACCGGGAGGCACTGCAATCCCTGCGTATCAGCGAAGGGCTGGCGTCCGAGAGCCAGTTACAGGTCATCGGTGACTTCAATGGCCTGCTGTTCGAGGCCGAAGTGTGGGAAGAACTGGACATGAACCTCCATCTCGCCAGCGATATTGCGTTGCGCCTGTATGGTGCCGATGACCCGCGCTATGAGCGCGCGGCCAACGCGCTCGCCAGCTGGAAGATCCGCGCCTACCAGACTGGTCTCTATCGGCCGCGGGGCAACCGGTCGATCCAGGAAGCCGCGAGCATCTACCGCCGCCTGGCCGAGCAACTCTCTCCCGAGGAAGCGAACCATAACCGCAAGCTCGCGGGTTACCTCTCGGCGCGGGGACTGGCGCATTTCTATTCCGCCAGCCATGTGGCCCAGATTCCCGTGGAGGAATTCCAGGCCATGCCTGGAAACAACACGTTCCAGAACTGCATTCCGGTAGTATTGTCTGTCGATCAGGGCGCTTTGCCGTCCAGCGCTGCCTGCCAGGTAAACGCGATTGGCGATCCCGAGATTTTCGCCTCCCAGCAGCGGGAGAAGAACAATACGGTGCGCCGCCACCTGGGCAATATGCGGCAGAGCTTCCTGGAGGCGATTGAGGCCACCGAGGCCGACTCCACAGCCAGTGTAAGGGAACGAGCGGTGGCCATTCTTAACTACGCCGATGCCAGCTTGCTGGCCGAGGATTATCCGCGCGCAAGACTGCAGTACCGCCGAGCCTATGAATTGCTCAGTGGCACGCCGGAGCTGATCGGAATCCGCAACGCGCTGATGGACCAGCCCGTCAAGGCGCTCGGGGGTATCGTGAGAGAATTGCCATTCGACGATCTATTGCCAGTGAATGTGGCACTTGGCACTATCTCATTCGATGTGAATGAAACCGGCAGCATCGAAAACATCAGCATCGAGGGTGCCTCTCAGGCCCTGTCCCAGGAAAACATGGGGGCGATCGCCATGATGCTGCGGCAGTCGGCCTATCGACCTCGCATCGTTGACGGCCTGCCGGTTAGCAGTCGCATTACCCTTTCTATCGTAGATCTCTAGAGCGCCTGAATAATTGAGACGCAAAGCAGTCGATCAGCTACCCAGCACACTGCCCATTATCCGTCGATTTCTAGCGTAAAAATGCCTCAAAAGAGAGCCCATGGATCACGGACACATCAGAGCAACCAGACGCATTATTGTTTGTCAGTTTGTAACAGTGGCGAGGAATTCCGTGAGCTTGCGAGTAAAATGCCCGCCCTACGACTGCATGCAGTGTTTTGCTTTCCCGGACCTGGATTAACTCATGACGCTTTTCGATTACTGGCCCAGCTCGTCACGGCCCGATACATACCTTTTCCATGCCAAGCGCGCCATACTGGCAGCGCTGTGTTGCATCCCGTTTACAGCGCTGGCGCAAGACACCGCGGGCGATGGCTCAACCGTGGTCTATCCCGCGGAATACTTTAGCGAGTGGCAGCCCATCACCGCCCAGGACATGCTGGCCCGCATTCCGGGACAGGATGCCAGCGGACCCGGCCGCGGTGGACCCCCAGGCGGATTCACCGGCAACCCGACTCGTGGCGGTCGTGGGCTGGGAGCAGGCAGCAGCGGTACCGAGATCATGATTAACGGCAAACGGACGGCGGGCAAGAACCAATCCGCCAGCAGCCTGCTGGGCCGGATTGCCGCGTCCCAGGTGCAAGAGATCCAGATTATTCGGGGCACCTCTGGCGAACTGGACGTACGTGGCAGCAGCCAGGTCATCAATGTCATCCTGTTCGAGGAACTGGCCTCCAGCAGCATCTCCTACGAGGCGGCAATCAATTATGCGCAGGATGACACCATCAATCCCGGTGGCACCGTCGCCCTGAATGGCCAACGCGGTGGCTTCGATTACCTGCTGACTCTGCGCAGCCAGCCCCGCTATTCAAATGACCTCAACAATGAGAGCAGTATCCTCGGCGATTTCTCTCCCAACGATACCGTGATTGAGGAGCGCACCCGGGATGGCGAGAACAACGAGCTGAGTTTCAACCTGGGCTATGCCTTCACAAATAACAGCCGCCTGCAGGTCAATGGACTGTATGCCCAGCGTGATGCACCGACCGCTGTGGAACGGGTGACTACGGATCTGCGCAGCACTCCGGTGGGGCTTCTGGTTGAGCGGGAGGCGCTGCCGAACGAGCGCGACAACTGGGAATTCGGTGGCGACTACGAATACACCTTCGGCAACGGTGCCCGCTTCAAGTTACTGGGTATTGCCAATCGCGATGACAACGCCAGCCAGCGCCAGCGTTTTCAGCGCTTCGTCGATGACAGCGAGGAACTGAACCTGTTCCTGGACACCAAGGCCATCACCGAAGAACGCATCGTGCGCGGCTCCTATACCTTCGATATGTTTGAGGCCCAGAGCCTTGAGCTGGGCATGGAACGGGCCCAGACCACCCTGGATTCCAAGCTGCAACTGGGCTCCCTGTTTGGCACCGGTGCACCCAATCCCGCGGTGGGCGAACTGCCCAACGTCACGGTGTCCAACGCCAACTCCACGGTAGAAGAAATTCGCTACGAGCCTTTCGCCATTCACAACTGGCGTATCAACGGCAAGTTGACCCTGGAGTCTTCCCTGCTCTACGAGACCTCGGAAATTACCCAGAGTGGCGATGTCAGCAACCAGCGTGCTTTCGATTTCATCAAGCCCAAGTTTGACCTGCGCTACGACATCACGCCGAGATTCCAGGTGCGCGGCACCATCGAACGTATCGTCAACCAGCTCAGTTTTGCCGATTTCGTGGCGGCGAATGATGACCAGGACAATGACTCCAATACACTCGCCGGTAATGCGAACCTGCGCCAGCAGACCCAGTGGCGCTATTCACTCAACAGCGAGTATCGCCTGCCGAACGATGTGGGTGTGCTTAGCGCGGAATTCTTCTACGCCGACCATGAGGACGTGATCGACTGGCTGGACGTGTCCTCATCCGAAACCAACCTGGCGTCGGCCAACGGCAACATCGGTGACGGCGTGGAGTACGGCGCCAACCTCAATGCCAGCATCCGCATGGGCATGATCGGCCTGCCAAACCTGCTGGTGAATTCGACACTCAACGTGCAGGATTCCGAGGTCATGGACCCCTTCCTCGGCATCGAGCGGCGCTTCCGCTTCTATCAGCGCGGTCGCTTCACCCTGACTACCCGCCACGACATACCGCAATGGCGTTTCAACTGGGGCATCCAGTACTTCGATCGCATCGACGGCGGCATGTTCATGTACGACCTGCAGGATTTCGAATGGACCGTGGGCGAGCCCTTCCATGGGGTCTTCGCGGAGATTCGTGATCGCCGCGGCATCACCTACCGCCTGGATGTTCGCCAGACCAACGATGGCTCGCAGTGCCGCGAGCGTTGGCGCTTCGTAGGCCGCATGTCCGATGGCATCCTGGAAGAACTGGAATACCGCTGCACCCATGGCGGCGTGCAGCCTTCCTTCACCGTGACGGGCACGTTCTGATCAGGCTAACCGGCCTGCCATCGCCGACAGCAATCACCCTCTCGCCTGCGCTTTTTTATACGTTTATTGCATTAAAGGAAGCGCAGGCGAGCTATGCCATTTCTCTCGCAGGGGTCGTGAAGACGCCGACGCAAACAAGGCCAGCGTTTTCATTCCTGGTCTGCGCTGTTACCCTGCCTGTCTGGATCGCGCTGCGCTCCGACCCGCACAATCCAACAGAGAAACTTCTCATGAAAGCCTTAACTATTACTCTTCAGGCACTCGGCCTGCTGCTGCTCATTCCCGCAGTGGCCATGGCCACCCTGCGCATCGAGAATGCCAATAACGACGGTCCCTCCATCGCCTTCCCCGGGGGAACGCTGGTATCAGGTGAATTGCACACCGGCCCGGAGCCAGACTGGCGCTTTACCGGCGACATCGACACGGTGGAACTCGAGCTGGTGGACTCCGATTCATCGCGCCTCATCTGGATACAGGATGCCAACGGCAAGGCCTATATCGCCTCCGGCTATATGCAGTCATTCTTCGGCCGTTTGTGGAAACACTGGGCGGTAGAGGCCGACCAGGGCTCGGGCCTGGCGGTGCTGCGCATCGGTGATACGCGCTACGAGCGACAACTCATTCGCATCCACGAAGGCGATGAATTGGATGGCGTGGCGGCCAGCATCCTGCGCAAGTATGCGGGCGGCACGGTGACAGCGGAAGGCATCGCCGCGGTACGTGCGCAGATCGAGTCAGGCTCTACCTGGATATTTGAATTGGCGCCAAGGAGTTAAACGTATGTCGTTGAGAAAGTATCTGCTCTTGTGTGCGGGATTATCACTGGCCACCGCAGTATCGATCCTGCTCATTCCGGGCGTCGCGCAACTGTTCGAAACCCTCATACTAGGTTTCCTCTTCGTCTTCGCCAACTAGACTGTCCGGTCCTCAGCAAGTTCTCGCCGCTCTTCAGAAGCGGCGCGCGCCTTCGGGGACCCATCGCTGCCTGATTCTCTGCTGCTCCTAAACCTTAGCACCCCATCGTCTTGCGGCCCGTTGCGTAGGAGTTTTCGGTCCAGCAAGTAGTCCTGGGTGTTGTGCCATGGCGCATGGTCACCCTGGCGTGGCATCAGATGCATGGCACGCTGGAAATAGCCCGGATTGAAATCCGTCAGCCAGTCGCGGTCGGGCATGCCCTGTTCCGATTCCCGTAACAGGGGAACGGCCTGTGCGGCACCGCGACTGGCCATTTCCTTGAGCAGGCCGCAGACAAAGCTGGAATTTAGATCGGCACGCAGGGTCCAGGACGCGTTGATGTAGCCGAAGGTCATTACCAGATTGGGAATGTCGGAAAACATCATGCACTGGTACATGAAGTGTTTCGAGAAATCGATGCGCTCACCGTCGAGGAAGAACTCCACACCTCCCATGACCTGGACGTTGAGCCCGGTAGCGGTCACCAGGATATCGCAGGCCACAGAACTGCCATCGGTCATCTGCACGGCGTCTTCCCCGATCGCCTCGATCTCACCTGTCACCACACTGGCCTTGCCGGCATTCAAAGCATTAAACAGGTCGGAGTCCGGCACCAAGCAGAGTCGCTGGGTCCAGGGGTCGTAGCTGGGAGTGAAATGTTTCTCGATGTCGATGTCGCTGTTCAGTGCCTTGCGCAGGCGCTTCATCAGGTAGTCTCGCATCTTCTGCGGATTCTTCAGCGCTCGCTTGTAGATGTAATTCTGGAACCGAATATTGCGCCAACGGGTGATGGCATAGGCCCAGGCATCTGGTAGCAGTGCGCACAGGAAATTCGCGAACCTGTCCTTGGCCGGGAAAGAAACGATATACGTGGGCGAACGCTGGATCATCGTCACATGGGCCGCGGTGTCTGCCATGGATGGCACGAGGGTGACCGCGGTGGCACCACTGCCAATTACTGCCACCCGCTTGTTGCTGTAGTCCAGGTCCTGCGGCCAGTGCTGGGGATGTACCACGCTGCCCTTGAAGTTTTCCAGACCTGGAAAATCTGGCGTGTAGCCCTGTTCATAGTTGTAGTAGCCGCTGCACATGTACAGTACACGGCCGACGACCTGGTCTACCTCACCGCGATCGCTGAGGGTGGTCACTTTCCATGTCGAGGCATCACTGTCCCAGGCCGCCGACGTAACCCGAACACCGAAACGGATGTTCTTCTCCACGTCGTACTCCGCCACCGCTTCCTGCAGGTAGGCCAGTATGGAGGGCCCATCGGAAATCGCCCGGGCATTGGTCCAGGGTTTGAAGCTGAAGCCAAAGGTGTGCATATCACTATCGGAGCGTATGCCGGGATAGCGGAACAGGTCCCAGGTGCCACCAATGGCGTGGCGAGCTTCCAGTATGGTGTAGCGCTGATCAGGACAGTCCCTGTGCAGGTGGCAGGCCGCACTGATTCCCGAAATACCAGCACCAACAATGATCACATCCTGGATAGCGGTGGAATGGGGGTGAATGGCATTCATGGGCGTCTTGCTCTGTCGGGCATGGGGAGGCCAGTGTAATCAATATGGGTGAGCGGGCCTAGGGCCTTGGCCCACGAGTCGGATTCCACGGGTATTGGCAGAATGGACGGCA
Source organism: Pseudomonadales bacterium (assembly GCA_038134565.1). Classification (GTDB taxonomy): domain Bacteria; phylum Pseudomonadota; class Gammaproteobacteria; order Pseudomonadales; family Pseudohongiellaceae; genus UBA9145. The sequence continues at coordinate 82,762 of JAYPVK010000010.1, forward strand.
CGGTATCCCCAGCCCCACAGGACAGGTGGAACCGGGAAAAAACTGCTGGCGATTCGGGTAGAAATAGCCCTTCCCAGCTAGACTTGAACCAGAACTACTTCTATTCTGCAGTCGCCTTGCGAGGCTGACAGGGCTCGCCATGGGCGGATCGTGGTCAGACGTCAGCACATTTCAGGACAGGCAGGCAGCACGCACTGTCCTGAATAATCATCAAATAGCACTATAAACAGATTACAGAATGAAGTGCCAGAACCACCCCAGCGCGCCCCCGCAGTAGACAGCTGTGTCCGCTGTGAAACTCCGTTGTGTGGTATGTGCGCCAGCTTTACTCCCGACGGGGTCTTCTGTGAATCCTGCCTGGAGATTCACGAAACCCAGAAGGCTGTCACCGCCAAGTCCCAGCGCCTGGAGCGTCCCGAACCCAGTGCGGCCATTACCGAATACGATGAGGACCTACTGGAGAAAGCCAGGCGCCGGGATGACAACGGCGTCAAACTGCAATTAGCGGTCATTGGCATCTGTGCGGTGATCATGATCGTGCGCCTGCTGTTTTTCGGCGGCCCGCTTGGCTCAGGACCCGATCCTAATGCACAGCTCTCGGCAGAAGCGCAGGCCCAGATTCAGCGCATCACCCGGATGGCAGAGTGTCTGGCCATGCTGCAGGAGATAGGCCAGACCCTGGCCGCGGGCGAAAGGCCGGCAGCCGGCGTCACTTGCCCCAATTCCCTGCAATCCCTGGTAGTACACGAGACGACGGATGACATCATCGTGCGCGTGCCACAGCCGGAGTTGTATGGGTATGCCGACATCCTGGTTTCCCGGCAGGACCCCAACCCCCGCCTCGTCCCCCTGGCAGCAGCACAGTAGTCTCCGGCAGCCTCATGACGGGCCCGGAATTCCGCGGCGCGGGAATTCATGCCATACTTTCCTGGCATCACTGTATTCTTAGAGTTTGCGCTCCCCTGATTCAAACTGGCATGGGCATCATGACTAAAACTTCTCTATTCGCGTGTATTCTTGTTTCGTCATTCTTGCTCGGCGCCGGCTCGCTGGCCCAGGATTTGCCAGACATCGAAACTCTGATGACTGCCGAGGAACTCAGGGCAACCAGGGTGAACGGCCTGTCCAATGCCGAGAAGCGCGCACTCAATGCCTGGTTGCAGAAATTCAGGGATGGCGAGATTAGCGCGGCCATCGAAGAAGCCGTGGTAGAAGCGGCAGTTAGCACAGATTCCCCTAACCGGGTAATCCGTACTAAGCCTGAAGATGTTTATCCTCCACCACGCGAGAGCCAGGAGATTAACTCGCGCATCGCGGGGGAGTTCAATGGCTGGGAAGGGCGCACGCGCTTCACCCTGGAGAATGGCCAGGTATGGGAGCAGCGCCGCAGCAGCCGCTGGAAAGTCAGCATGCAGAGCCCGGAGGTACGGCTGTACCAGAATTTCCTGGGAGCCTGGGAGATGGAAGTGGTGGATGAAGAACGCACCATTGGTGTGCGCCGCATCCGCTAGCCTCGACTGTGCCCCTGCCCGACGGGCTGGCACACAATTTCCCTACACTGACAGGCCGCTTTCTGGCATGCTCTAGGCCATTGCTTAATGAGCGATGGTCGCCTGGCACACCAGGCACCAGTATTCAGACAAGCCAGCTCACCCGTTGAGCCCACGTCCAGCATGGGAGAAAAACAATGCGCTTGCTGTTGTCACTAGTCCTCGCCGCTGCCGCCCCACTCGCACTGGGCCAGATCTCACCGGAGGAGATTTCGGTCGAAACCCTGCCAGAACCCGGCAACAACTGGTTCATCTCGAAGACCGGTAACGGCGCCTATATCTTCGATGCCGGAAACGGCGAGATGCAGGGCCTGCTTTCACTCTCCCGCTACACACCCGCCGTCACTCCCTATCACCCGCGTCAGGAATTCTATGCCGCCGAATCCTACCTCAGCCGGGGAGTGCGGGGTGAGCGCACCGACCTGGTGGCCGTGTATGATTTCGAAAACCTGAGTCCGATTGCCGAGATTGTCATTCCCAATCACATGGCGCGCCTGCAGGTCCGGCGGCACCTTGGCCTGATGAACGACGGACGGCATCTGGCGGTGCTCAATATGAATCCGGGACATTCCGTGTCCATCGTCGACGTGGAAGACCGGGTGTTTATCTACGAGATATCAACACCGGGCTGCGCCGTGATCATGCCCGTGGCCCAGAGCGACTTCCTGCAGGTATGCGGCGATGGCACCCTGCAACTGATACAGCTGGATCTCAGCGGCTTCGAGGAAAACCGCGTACGCAGTGAGGTGTTCTTCAATGTGATCGACGATGCCGTCTTCGATCGCGCCACCCCCAGTGCCGATGGCTGGATTCTCATTACCCATGCCGGCGTCATCTTCGAAGTGAGCACCGATGACGACGAAATAATAATCGAAGACGGCTGGCGCCTGAGTGCGGAAGACGAATCCGACTGGCGTCCCGGCGGCAACGAATTCATAAGCGCACACAAAGACTATGGCCTGTTATACGTGGCCATGCATGAGGGGGAAGTCGATACCCACCATGTGCCCGGCGATGAAATCTGGGTATTCGACATGGCCACGCGCAATCGTGTTCATCGTATGGAGCTGGATGTGCCGGCCGACAGCATCATGGTGACCCATGAAGCGGAGCCCAAGTTGCTGGTCTCTGACGAAGAAGGCGGCATGCATGTCTATGACGCCATCAGCTTTGCCTTCGAACGCACTATAGACGCGCCAGGTGCATCTCATTTCGAGGACTTCTAGGTGATCATCGATTCCGCCATGCATCGCCGTGTCAGCCTGCTATTCGGGCTGTTGTTGCTGCTGGCATCCCTGCACAAGATATCCAGGCCCATGAAGTTTCGCGGCATTCTGGCGGCCTACCGTCTTCTCCCCGAGCGACTTCTTGGCCTTGCTGCGAAGATCATACCGCTGATTGAGTTGAGCCTTGGCCTGGCCTGGTTAAGCGGTATCGAACACAACATCGTGGTAGTCGGGACTTCGGGCTTGCTGGCGCTGTATGCGGCGGCGATGGCTATCAATATTGCCCGGGGCAATACCCGCATCAACTGCGGTTGCAGCTTCAGCAGCGGCAAGGACAAATCGGGGCAACAGCTGTCGAACGGCCTCGTTTACCGGAACCTGCTGCTCGCTATCCTGTCCCTCGCCGCCTTGCTGCCCGGGAACGGTCGTGAACTGGGCCTGCTCGACTTCGGCCTGCTGGCCATTGCCTGCTGTGCCTTCACCCTGGTCTATGCCGCCTGCAACCAACTGCTGGCAAACCGGCAATTCATGCGTGGACACTGGCACAGGAGTGCGGGTCATGGTTGAAGCCCTCATCATCTCCAATGTCATCCTGTGGATAGTCGTGGTCGTGCTGGCATTGCTGGTGTTCGCCCTGACCCGACAGGTTGGCATTCTCTATGAACGCGTCGCTCCCGCAGGCGCCCTGCAACCAAGCAACGGTCCCAAGGTGGGCGAACTCAGCAAGCCGATGGTAATTACCGCGCTCGATGGATCGCGGGTGGTCATAGGCGGTGAAGCTGCCGATGGACTAGCCAGTTTTGTCCTGTTTATCTCGCCCACATGCCCCGTGTGCAAGTCGCTGGTGCCGACGGCCCAGTCCCTGGTCAAGTCCGAGAGCCAGCGCATGCGCTTGGTGTTTGCCAGCGATGGCGCCGAGACCGAGGCCGACCTGCAACAGCACAGGGATTATGTGAAATCCCTGAAGATCGAGAACTATCCCTATCTGATTTCCCAGGCCCTGGGCATGAGCTACCAGGTAAGCAAACTGCCTTTTGCCCTGCTGATTGCTGCCGATGGCACCCTGAAGAGCAAGGGACTGGTCAATACCCGGGAGCACATGGAGAGCCTGATTGAAGCCATGGACAGTGGCATTAACACCGTGCAGGAATATGTGGGTTCACTGCAAGCAGACAATGCGATGGAACAAACCTCATGAATATCGACAGACTGGTAGATCGAAGCTATTACTGGATCGATGAAAAGGCTCGCAACACGAGTCTCGCTCTGGCACGCAAGTTGTCGCGCCGCAATTTCCTGTCCCGGCTCGGCATGTTCATCGCCGGTGCGGCCGCGTTCCCGCTACTGCCGGTTTCGCGATCGTTTGCCCAGAATTCAATCCGAGAAGTGGGAGATCCCCAAAGCTGTGACTACTGGCGCTATTGCGCGATGAGCGGCACCCTGTGCAGTTGCTGTGGCGGTTCTTATACATCCTGCCCACCCGGTTCACAACCCTCCCCGATCACCTGGGTAGGCACCTGTCGTAACCCGGTCGATGGCCGCGACTATCTGATGTCCTACAACGATTGCTGCGGCAAGGCCGTGTGCTCCCGCTGTGGTTGTCACAACACCGAAGGCGACAAGCCGGTTTACTTCAACAGCAACAGCAACACGGTGCTGTGGTGTTTCGGCACGGAAGACACAAGCTATCACTGCACCGTCTCACTGGTGCTCGGTACCGCCGACGAGTGATGAGCAGGTTCGCCTACCTAGCCCTCGCTCTACTGTTCAGCTTGCCCGTGCAGGCGGCAAGCCCGCGTACACATTACCTGTTGTATTGCAGTGGCTGCCACCTTGTCAGTGGCGAAGGCAATCATCCCAATGTGCCTACCCTGCACAACGAGCTCGGAAGAATGTTGTCAGTTCCGGAGATGCGCAGCTACCTGGTGCAGATTCCCGGTGCGGCGCAGGCGCCCATCAACGATGCAGAGCTGACCGCCGTCATCAACTGGGTTCTGCAACAGTGGAACAGCGACACCCTGCCAGCCGATTTTCAGCCCTACCAGTCGGATGAGGTCAACGCAGCTCGCAGCCACATCCTCGCCGACCCCCTGCGCTATCGCAGCACGCACTGGAAAGCCCTCGCCCCCTAGGCTCTGGCGCCCTGAGTAGATCCTGCCCGACGCCGTCCAAACCCTGCAAATAAAGTCTCTGCCTGTGATCTAACGCACCCGTCAAAACTCGCGTCCTTGTTAATGTGTCATTCATTGCAATAGTTTAAAATATACTTTCAATCTAAAAACCATCGCCAACGATCGCCGCTATGTCAGTTGCCTACAGCATCGCCAGAGCCGGAATGACCGGGGTATACAACACCTTCGTCAATACGCCGCCTGTTTTGAATCCGGAAACCTATTTCACCGGCGCCAATGACTTCACGCAGAACTGGGAAGCACTGAGGCAGGAGGCACTGGCCCTGGTCGATTCACTGGAAACCGTGCCGCGCTTCCACGAGCTGATGCCGGAACAATACAAGCTGTCTGCCCATGGTGAGAAAGAGTGGCGCATGTTCGTACTGCGGGCTTACGGGCTGGATATCCAGGAGAACATGAATCGCTGCCCTACCCTGCGCGACCTGGTGCAGGCGAATGACTCCATCAAGTCGGCGTCCCTGTCCTTTCTCGCGCCGGGCAAGCAGGTTCCTACCCACACCGGACCCTTCCGCGGTATTACCCGCTTCTATATGGGCTTGGAAGTGCCGACGGACGGGAACGGTCAGCCGGGCGTTACCCTGACCATCGATAATAATTCCTATCGTCTCGGTAATGGCGATGCCCTGCTCTGGGATGACACCTATCCTCACAGTGTCAGCAACGACACCGACCGCTGGCGCATCGCCCTGCTGCTGGATGTCTACCGCGCCAACATGCCGTTGCCGCTGCGTGCCTTCACCGATTCCATCATCGGCATGGCGCGCATGTCCATCAAGTGGCGCAAGATCTTCCCCGAAGAATTCGCCTGATTCAGCTTTCCCCGTCTTGGGCGCTGGCCCACAAGTAGGCGGGTAGCGCGCAGGACAAACCAATCGTCAGATTCAGGGCAATGAAGAGCCAGGGTTTAGGTCCGCTGCCCTGCCGGCCCAACATGAACAGCCAAAACACGAGAGAACTGATCAGCAGGTCGGCGGTGAATCCGCCTGCGGCTCCGTTGGCGAACAGGGCGGCGATGAAGGCGATCGGGTCCAGGCCCTCTGCCGCGAAGAACTGAATAAAGAAGATGTAGGGCAGCACGGCGCCGGCGATTGCCAGACCCAGGTAAACGTTTTTCATCAGCTGATCTCTCCCTTGATTGCCTGCCATTGCGGGGCTGTGATCCTGTTTTGGTGCGCTAGCCCCTATTGTGCGGGTCTGGTGCAGCAATACAATTACTTCCGAGGTAATGAATATAGGCAGAACCACCCCTGAAGGCGGTTCGAAGAATTTTTGCCACAAGCATGACACTGACCTCTGGCGGCGCCAGCCAGCATGAACTAGGGTGGCAACGCGCCGGCCAACTCGCTCAGAACCGCGCCGCACTCGGCCGCAACTTTAAGCGCCAGCAGCCCGTCGGCACGAGTCATGCCCTGGTTGATGCAGGCGATGGGCAGTTGCCGCTCGGCGGCGAACTTGCAGAAGCGGAAACTAGAATACACCATCAAGGACGTGCCGATCACCAGCACCGCGTCGGCTGCCGCCAGTTTATCGTACAGGTAGTTCACTTTCTCGCGATCCACCGAGCCGCCGTAGAACACTACGTTGGGTTTCAGGAGTCCGCCGCAATGCGGGCAATCGGGTACGGCGACCTGGCGTATCAATTCCTCCCTTACCGCCGCGTCACCGTCGGGGGCCAATATTGTCTTCTGGTCTTTCAAATGCGGATTGTGCTGCCACAACCAGTGCTGCACCTGTTCCCGCTCGGTCAGGGCCCCACAATCCATGCACACCACCTGGTCCAGGCGACCGTGCAGGTCGATGACCCGCTTCTGACCGGCCTTCTGGTGCAGGCGATCGATGTTCTGGGTGACCAGGGAATCGATGTAGCCGCCCCGCTCCAGTTCCACCAGCGCGCGGTGTGCCCTGTTGGGCTGGGCGTTGCCCACGTTGGGCCAGCCAACAAAGCTGCGCGCCCAGTAACGCTGGCGCACGGCGATATCCTTGAGAAACTCGCCGTGCTGAATCGGGGTATTGGATTTCCAGTTACCGATCTCATCGCGGTAGGTGGGAATGCCCGATGCGTGGCTGATGCCTGCGCCAGTGATAATAAAGAGCTTGCGATGTTCCGCGATGAAATCCCGCAGGGTCTCCACATCGACAAGCGGTGCTGTGTCCGGGATTGCGCATTCGCTCTGGTTATAGGGTGCGGTCCGCATGTTGAGATCTGGATGCCTGTTTCTATGTTCACGAAGCGAGTGCCGGGGTCAACTACAACAACTGCCGCAAGGTTTATCGCAGTGCCCGATTAAACCAGTGTGACACGAAGGCACAGGCAAACACATCCTGTGTTAGTTCGAAGCACTCGCCGTGCCCGGCAGCACTTCGAAGCCTGAATCGAAAGTTACCAGGGCCGACGCCAACTGTAGCAATACCGCCTGATCCCCGCTCACCTGCCCTGCTCCGCTTTGCAGAAGCCCGGGCAGCGTTGCCTGACCCATGATCACCCTGTCCAGCTCACTGCGATTGATGCTGATGATCGCATCGGGGTTCTCTGCGCTATAGCCTTCGATATTGGTCAAGGTGCCTCCGCTGAGTTCGATGACGAAGCGCTGGCCGGTATCCGGCGTCTCGAAGTTGATTATGAAATTGACACCGTCTGTCCGCGCACTGTCGACCCGGGTGCCCACGGCGTCCCACCACTGGCTCGTGGTCATCGCCCGCGCAAGGCTTGGGCTGGTGCCCCGGGATGCAGCGATGTCAGGCGCCCCGTTGCGCAACTCCTGGGCGGCCGACAGGAATACATTGCGCATGCTGGCACTCTCATATTGGTAGCCGAGTTGCTCGAAGACGGCGGCGAGCAGGTCTTTCGCTGTCTGGTTGCCAGGTTCCGCGTAAACCAGCTTGTTGAGAATCTCCATCGCCAGACGGTAGTCGCCTGTTTCATATAACTGGGAAGCCCTGGCCAGGATCGCGTCCGCGCCACCCATCATCTCTACATACAGTGGAGCCGAGTCTGCTGGCGACAGCGGCGCCAGGGTAGCCGGATTACCGTCCCAATACCCCAGGTAACGATTCAATACCGCGCGTGAATTGTGAAATTCAGACCCGTGGTACTGCCGCACTGACCATTGCTGCTGCAGGCTTTGCGGTACCCTGTACTCGTTGTGAATCTCGTTGATGGTGACGCCCTGGTTGGCCAGGTTCAGGACCTGATTATTGAGATTCGCATAGGCATCCCGTTGCGCCCGCATTACCTGCTGAATGCGTGCGTTTCCCCAGCGCGGCCAGTTATGAGAAGAAACGAGTACTTCGGCTTCACGGCCGTAGCGGTAGAGGGCCTCATTGATTTGCTTCGACCAGGCCAGCGCATCTCTCACCAGCGCCCCACGCAAGGTGTAGATATTGTGGATTGTGGCGGTGATATTCTCTGCCGCCCAGAACACTCGCTGGTCCGGGAACCAGGTATTCATCTCCGCTGGCGCTTCGGTGCCAGGTGTATTTTGAAAGATCATCCTGACGCCATCGATGACATGCTCCTCAAAGTCATCCTCGATCACCAGGGTTGGCGCGATCAGGCCAGTGGTGCCGGCCGACAGGCCTTTGCCGATCGCCGAATCCACCTGGCCGAATGGGCTAGACGGCATCACGCGACCGTACTGCAGACTCGCGCGACGCGACATGGCATTGCCGGCGTAGACATTTTCGGCGATGGCCTCTTCCATAAAACCGGACGGCGCGATAACCGCAACGGTGCCAGCACTGACATCGCTTTCGCTGACAACGCCATGCACGCCACCAAAATGATCGACGTGGGAGTGGGAGTAGACAATGGCGCGCACCGGAAACTCACCCAGATGTTCGGTGGCCAGGGCGAGTGCCGCGGCGGCGGTTTCACTGGTGAGTAGGACATCGAAGATGATCCAGCCAGTGTCGCCCTTTACCAGCGTCATATTGGCCAGGTCGAAGCCCCGAACCTGATAGATGAAATTGGGCACGACTTCAAACAGGCCATAGTTCATGTTCAGTGTGGCCTGGCGCTGCAGGGAAGGATGGATCGTATTCCATTGCTCGCCATTCAGCAGAAAATCATAGCGGGTCATATCCCAGACCACGTTGCCGTTGGCACCGAGAATCTGGCGCGAAGTAGGCTCCGCGATAAAACCGCGGCGCGCCTCCTGAAAATCCCGCTCGTCGTCAAAGGGCAGCGATTCGCGCAGCGCTTCCTGCAGCGCCACGGTCGCGCCGCTGGCGGCGTTGCCCCTGGGATTGAAGTGCTCCTCCTGGGCGAGCAGCTCGGCACTGCCCAATCCAAGCGCCAGAATCGAACCCAGTGCTGCGGTTGAAAGATTCCTGAACAGTCTGATTTTATCTAACATATTGGAATTCCTGATATTTTTTCGCCCAAGAAAAATGGGTGTCCTCTAAGTTTCTCTAAGTTTATGCGGGTCGGGGTTGGGTGGCTTCGCTTCCGGGAGGCACACGCCGGGCGTCATTCTCCGCTGGTCGTATTCGATTTCGAGTTTTGCGGATCGAAGGGCTGGCGGTAATTCGCCAGCTGGCGTTCGATCTCCTGCAGGTCGACATCCAGCAGTTCCAGCACCTGGCGACTGATAAGCAGGCTGGATTCCAGCAGCTCGGGGAAGACGTGGTTGGCGCCGAGCGAGACCAGTTCATCCCAGCCCTTGTGTTCCTGGCAACGGACAATCACGGGCACGTCTTTATTGCGTTGCCGTATGCCTTCGATCGCCTCCTTGCCCCGTTCCATGGATTTGAAGGTGAGCACCACCATGCGTGCGCTGGCCAGATTACATAGCGACAGGATCTCGATGTTATTGCTGTCGCCGTAGACGATGTTCTTGCCCCGCTTGCGATACTTCTCCACGACTTCGATGTCGTTGTCCATGGCGATATAGGGAATACTGTTCTCCTCAAGGAACGCCGCGAGAGTCGTGCCCAGACGCCCAAAGCCGCCAATGATGACATGTTCCTGCAGATGCAGCTGTACCGCGATGGCACGTCCCTTGTCCCTGCCACGCAGCAAGGCAGCACTCAGCTCGTTAGCGCGTCGAATCAGGAAGGGGCTCGCCAGCATACTGAAGATGGCGATGATGGTAATGAATGAAGCCTGATCCACCGGCACCACGCCGTTGAGCAAGGCCAGGGCCATCAGCGCCAGTCCGAATTCACCCGCCTGCGCCAGATTCAATCCCACTGCCAGGGCATCCTGGCTGGTGAAACCCAGCACGCGCACAGACAAGGCCACCACCAGCGCCTTGACGAGAATCAGGCAGGCCGTGAACAGCAGAATACGTGGCCAGAACTCAAACAGCAGATTGAGATCGAGATTCATGCCGATGGTGACGAAGAACAAGCCCAGCAATATATCCCGGAAGGGGCGGATGTCACTCTGGATTTGATAACGATAGTGGCCTTCGCCCAGCATCATGCCCGTCACGAAGCCACCCAGCGCCATGGACAGGTGGAAACTGTGGTTGAGCCATGCCGCCAACAACACAATCACCAGTGTAGAGAGCAGGAAGATTTCCTCGGACTGGCTGGTGGCGACTTCCCTGTATACAGAAGGCAGAATCCATTTACCCACAGCGAGCAGAATACTGACCAGCACCAGTGTGTTGAATCCCGCCGTGAGCAGGTTTCCCAACAGGGCAGAAGGCTCGCCGGATGCCAGCACCGGCACCAGTACGAGGAAGATTACCGCCACGATGTCCTGGAACAGGAGGACACCCACCGAGAGTTGGCCGTGTTGATGATGCAGTTGCTGATTGTTCTGCAGCTCGCGGGTGACGATGGCCGTGGACGACAAGGCAAGGGAGCCGGCGATCATCACGGCCGTTGCCAATGTTGCGCCCCACAGGTAGGCAGAGAGCGCAAACACCAGGGAGCACACGACCACCTGCACACCGCCCACACCGAAAACGGCGAAGCGCATGGTGAGCATCTTGCGAAAATTGAACTCCAGGCCCAGGGTGAAGAGCAGGAACACGACGCCAAACTCGGCGAGGAAGCGAAAGCGCTCGGGGTCATCCACGAGACCGAAGGCTGACGGGCCAAGAATTGCACCCACCACCACGTAGGCGACGATGTTGGCCATGCGCAATCGGCGCAGCACGATGGCGCCGAGCAGCGAGCACGTGAGGATGATCAGATACTGTTGAAATAATTCTTCAGACATAGCGCTGTCGGGATGGAGAGCCGCGATGACCTCGCTCTCTTATCTTGTTGAAAAACAAACAGAATGATTCTGGCATGGAAATCGCTTCGTTTCATCCACATTAGGGGCCGGTCTTCCTCCGAAAATAGCGGTAACCAATTCGGCCCGGTTTCGTCTAACAGAAACAACAGGGCCATTCCTCATGGCGAACGCACACTGCGAACAAGGAACCAGACACGTGATCAAACTGAAAGAATTGAGCAAGGTCTACCGCACGGCCTACATGGAAACTACCGCACTGAACAACATCTCTATTCATATCGGTAAGGGCGAGTTCGTCGCCGTCATGGGGCCTTCCGGCTGTGGCAAGTCCACGCTGTTGAACGTGGTCGGCATGATCGACAGTCCCAGCAGCGGCGAGTACTACTTCGATGGTGAAGAGGTCGGTCATTGTTCCGAGAATGAACTGGTGGATGTGCGCAAGCGAAACATCGGATTCATTTTCCAGAACTTCAACCTGATCGATGATCTCACGGTGGCAGAGAACGTGGACCTGCCCCTGTTGTACCTGGGCATGGCCAAGAAAGAGCGCAAGGCACGAGTACAGGAAGCCCTGGAACTGGTCGGCCTCGAGGCGCGCTCACGACACAAGCCACAGGAGCTGTCCGGTGGTCAGCAACAACGGGTCGCGGTGGCGCGCTCCGTGGTGGGTGATCCCAAACTGATTCTGGCGGATGAGCCCACCGGTAACCTGGACACCCGGAACGGTGATGAAGTCATGGCCATGCTGGATCGACTCAAGCAAAAAGGTGTGACGATACTGATGGTGACCCATTCTCCCGAACACGGCGAGCGCGCCGACCGCATCATCCATATGCTGGATGGTGAGGTCGTCAATGGTGACGGCGCGGGTCTCTCAGTTGTCGCAGACAACCGCAAGGCCGAAGTGCCAGCCTGATCAAGGAGTTCACTCATGTTTACCCATTACACCAAGATGGCCCTGAAAGCCTTGCTGCGATTCAGGCTGCATTCCACCATCAGCCTGTTGAGTCTCGTTGTTGGCTTCAGCTGTTTCATATCAGCCATCATGCTGTCCAACTACTCTGACAGTTTCGATCAGGGTTTCGAAAACTCCGACCGAATCTACAACCTGATGATACGCTCCATCGGCGATGGCCCGTTGCCCGATCGCTTTCCCATCGTGAATGAACCCGCCGCGCGCTACCTGCGCACAACGTTCCCTGAGATTCCCAACATCGTTCGCGCCAGCAGCGGCTTCCCGCGGGCGATAACCTACGAGGGACAATCCAGCACTCTGGACACGAAGTACATCGAAGAGCGTTTCTTCGACATCTTCCCGCTGGAAACCATTCATGGCATCGACACCGGCGAGCAACTGCCGCCGAATTCCGCGATGCTGACTGAAGAAGGTGCCATGTTGATCTTTGGTCGTACCGACGTGGTGGGCGAGCGTATCCTGGTGGAGAACGAGCACGACGTGGTGGTCGCCGGTGTCGCGCGCAAGCCGGATTTCCCCTCACATCTGTCAGCGGGCATTGCATTCTTCAATACCGACCTGTTTATTCCCATCGCCATGCCGGACCAGGTAACCCGCGATGCCATCGCGGCCAACGGCGGCGACCCCAACCAGGATCGCTGGGGCAACCAGTCTGATTTCGTCTATATCGAAATACCGGAAGACATGCCCTTCGATCTCGATGAATTCAATCAGCAACTGGATGACTTCGTGAAGGCAACCATGCCGGAAGAGCGGGTGGCTATCCAGACCTTCGAGCTGCTGCCGGTCAAGGATCTGGTGCCTACCCAGTTGGCCTTCGTAACCGGCGGTTTCGATCTGCCCAACATATTGATTGCAGCAGGCGCTCTGGTGCTGCTGATTGGCTGCCTTAATTATTCCAACCTGGTGGTGGCGCAGCTTTCCCTGCGTAGCCAGGAGATCGGCGTGCAGAAGATTCTCGGCGCCAAGCGTTCGACCCTGCTTGTCCAGTACTGCTACGAGACTCTGTTGTTTCTGTTGATTGCACTGTTTATTACGCTGCTTATCCTCGGCCTCGCCCTGTCCAGTCTCCAGGCATCGGGCCTCCCTGGCATTTCGCCACTCATGCTCTTCGACCCTGCCTTGTGGACTGTGTTGTTACTCATGATGCTGGTCATCGTGGCGATTGCCGGTGGCTATCCTGCGCTGCGTACGGCACTGGTGCCACTGGTTTTCATGATGCGACCCAAGGGCTCGAGCGGATACTCGGCGCGCATGCGCAACCTCATGGTGGGCGTGCAGTTCTTTATCTCTGGCACCCTGATGATTCTGGCCACGGTGATGTTCATGCAGAACAATGCCATGACGCAGCAGCTGGATGGTTCGGTGCTGGATCCCAAGATAGCCATAAATGTGCCAGCTGATACCTTTGACGTCGATCCCGACCTGCTCATTCAGCAGTTGGAACAGGATCCCTCGGTCATTTCCGTGTCCAGGGTGGATGTACTGCCTTGGTCCATCAGCAATTCCTCTTCCACATTCCGGCGCGGGAGGGACATCAATTCACAGGAAGCCGAGTTGTCGCGGCACTATGTTGGCTACAACTACACCACCACCATGGACCAGCCCCTGGTGGCGGGTCGCGACTTCTCCCGAGAACGCAGCAGTGATCTGTTGCCGAATTCCGGCGAATTGAATTCCGCCAGCGGCCCCTTCAATGTCATCATCGATGACAAGGCGGCGAGGGCGCTGGGCTGGGAGAATGCCACCGAGGCGATCGGTCAGTCTTTCTACCGGGAGTACGATGCCAATAACAACCGCGGCGAAATTCTGGTTGAGATGATCGTGATGGGGGCGATGAGCGATCGAAAATATGAGTTCATCGATTTCTCGGCCTTCGGTTCCGATGGCGAGATCTATTTCCTGCAACCCAAGAGCGCAGATTACCTGGTAGTGAAAGTTGATCGTGAGCTGCTCAATCAAGGCCTGAAGCATATCGATAACACCTGGAATCGTCTCATGCCGGACATGCCTCTCAAGCGCGAGTTTGTTGATGACATTTTCTACCAGACATTTGGCATGTTCCTCGGTATCGGAGCGTCAATTGGTATCCTGTCCCTGTTTGGCTTCTTCGTGGCGAGCATCGGACTGTTGGGTAATGCCACCTTCATTACCAATATTCGCAAGCGGGAGGTTGGCATTCGCAAGGTGATGGGAGCCAGTTCCGGAACCCTGTTGCGGATGCTGCTGCTGGATTTCGCCAGACCCATCCTCATCGCCAATGCACTGGCCTGGCCCCTGGGTTTCTTCATCGGGCAGGGCTATACCTCGTTCTTTGCCGCCCAGGTAAACATCAATTTCCTGCCCTTCCTGGTGAGCCTGGGCCTGTCGGCGGCGATCGCCTTCGCGGCAGTTTTTTCCCAGAGCCTGAAGAGCGCGCGGGTGCGACCGGCGATGGTATTGCGCTACGAGTGAGTAGCGCGCACCTGACTCCAGGGGAGAGAGCCACCTTTATGGGACGCTGATGCGTCCCTTTTTTTGTCGTGTTTTTAATGCCGCTGGGGCGAACCTAGCTGTAGGACATGGAGCCGTCCGAGTTGCGGGTGAGCCCGACCAGTCGATTCAGAATGTGCTGGAACTCCTCCTGGCTGATGTCGATCTTTTCCACCACCCGGCCATAGAGGGTGAAAGTGGGCACAGAGCGCTCGCCGAATTCCTGCTGGGCCTCGTGCAGGCAGAACAGAATGATGCGTTCCTTCCGGGTCAGACCATCCCTGGCATCGGGAATGGTGTCATACAAATCGTCTTCTCTCATGGCGGCGGGGATGCGGGCTCCAGGGTGGCGGCTGAGGTCGCCTGGCAGTGTAGCGGGATGCCCGCTTGCTGTCCTCCCCTCTCTGCCAGAGGACCGTCGTTTCGCCGCGACCTGGCCTAACACCTTGTTTAATCTGGGAAATTTGACCTGAAGAAAAATGGGTGTCCTAAAAAATAAAAATGGGTGTCCTGCAAAAGGGTGGGGCTGGTGTGTTCGGTTTTTCCGATCAAGATTATCGAAATTACTCGTTTTACTGATTAACTTCCGGGGCCTATTGTTACAGCATCTGCCCGATCTTTGCTTCAACGCGAAAGCGGAGCCGGTGCATTTTTACCCTTAAAAACAAGGTGGTAGCCAGTTACCACAGGTTTCTCGACTCAAGGAGTTGCGCAATGATTAAACGATCTCTCCCTCTCGTCACTGCGGTGGCCATGGCGCTGGTACCTCTCAGCGCGGCCCAGGCGCAGACTGGCGGCCCGGACAACCAGTTTTGGTGGCCGGACAATGTCAACCTCAGCCCGCTGCGTCAGCATGCTGAAGAATCCAATCCCTATGGCGCCGACTTTGACTACGCGGAAGCCTTCGCTTCTATCGATCTCGATACACTCAAGGCCGAGATCGCCGAACTCATGACCACATCCCAGGACTGGTGGCCCGCCGACTATGGCCACTACGGTCCTTTCTTTATACGTATGGCCTGGCACAGCGCCGGTACCTACCGTGAGGCCGATGGCCGTGGTGGCGCCGGCGGCGGTCAGCAGCGCTTCGAGCCGCTGAACAGCTGGCCAGATAACGCCAACCTCGACAAGGCCCGCCGCCTGCTGTGGCCGATCAAGCAGAAGTACGGACGCGACCTGTCCTGGGCCGACCTGATGGTGCTGGCCGGTAACGTCGCGCTGGAATCCATGGGCTTCGACACCTTCGGTTTCGCCGGTGGTCGTGAAGACGACTGGGAAGCGGATGAGGTGTACTGGGGTCCGGAAGGCGAGTGGCTGGAAAGCGAGCGCTTCGACGGCGAGATGCTGGAAAATCCGCTGGCTGCCGTGCAGATGGGTCTGATCTATGTGAACCCCGAAGGCCCCGGTGGCAACCCCGATCCGTTGGCGGCTGCGCAACGCATTCGTGAGACCTTCGGCCGCATGGCCATGAACGACGAAGAGACCGCCGCCCTGATCGCGGGTGGTCACACCTTCGGCAAGGCACACGGTGCCCGTTCACCACAGGACTGTGTCGGACCCGAGCCTGCCGCGAACGATATTGAGGCCCAGGGTTTCGGTTGGGACAACAGCTGTGGCACCGGCAAGGGTGCGGACACAATCACCAGTGGCCTGGAAGGCGCCTGGACCGTAAGTCCTGCCCAGTGGACCCATAACTACCTTCAGAACCTGTACGGCTACGAGTGGGAACTGACCCGCAGCCCGGCCGGTGCACAGCAGTGGACCCCCACCGGCGGTGCCGGTGCAGGCCTGGTGCCTGACGCACACGATCCTTCGGTACGTCACGCGCCCATGATGTTTACTACTGACCTGGCCCTGCGTGAGGATCCCATTTACCGTGAGATCACCAGCCGCTGGCTGGAAAACCCGGCGCAGTTCGAAGATGCCTTCGCTCGCGCCTGGTTCAAGCTGACTCACCGTGACATGGGTCCCCGTGCCCGTTACGTGGGCAGCGATGTACCCGAAGAAGTGTTGATCTGGCAGGATCCGATTCCTGCAGTGGATCACAACCTGGTTAACGCCCGTGATATCCGTAACCTGAAATCCTACATCATGGATTCAGGCCTGACTGTTCAGGAACTGATTCGCACAGCCTGGGCATCCGCCGCCTCTTTCCGTGGCAGCGACATGCGCGGTGGCGCCAACGGTGCACGTATACGCCTGGCGCCCCAGAACAACTGGGCAGCCAACGACCCGGCTGAACTCGGCCGCGTGCTCGGTGTGCTGGAAGGCATCCAGGAAGACTTCAATGACTCGGCCCGTGGCAACAAGCGCGTGTCACTGGCAGACGTGATCGTGCTGGCTGGTGCGGCCGCGATTGAGGCCGCCGCCGAACAAGCCGGCTACGACGTGGAAGTTCCCTTCGTGCCTGGTCGTATGGATGCCTCCCAGGAGCAGACCGATGTGCGTTCCTTCGGTGTCCTCGAGCCCAGGGCCGATGGCTTCCGCAATTACTACTCCAGTGACAGCTACCTGTCACCAACCACCGCGTTGATCGACAAGGCCAACCAGTTGAACCTGACCGTGCCTGAAATGACAGCCCTGGTGGGTGGCATGCGAGTGCTGGGCGGTAATACTGGTGGCAGCACGCACGGTGTGTTTACCGACGAGACTGGCGTACTCAGCAATGACTTCTTCGTGAACCTGCTGGATATGTCCACCGAGTGGGTGCAGTCCGGCTCCGCGGAAGATATCTACGAGGGTCGCGATCGCAGCACGGGCGCCGTGAAGTACACCGCGACTCCGGTCGACCTAGTGTTCGGCTCACAGTCAGAGCTGCGCTCCATCGCGGAAGTGTATGCGGCCAATGGCGGCGAAGAGCAGTTTGTTAACGACTTCGT
>JAYPVK010000011.1:0-32810 GCA_038134565.1 Pseudomonadales bacterium
AACCGGGGACCTCTTCATTACCAATGAAGTGCTCTACCGCCTGAGCTAAGCGAGCTAATTTTATTTAATTAGCGCCCCAGGGCGCCTAATCAAAGCCAAACTCAGCTGGCCTACAGCTCAACAGTGAAGCCTCACAAGCTTCCTACTTACAAGCCTGCGGCTTATAAGCTTCGTACCAGGTACCGAAGTGATATGGAGCGGGTAGCGGGAATCGAACCCGCGCAACCAGCTTGGAAGGCTGGGGTTCTACCTCTGAACTATACCCGCGTGACTGAAGCGAGCCTGCCATGTTTCCACTACCCTGACCTGTTTCCAATCAGATTCAGATGGTGGAGGGGGGTGGATTCGAACCACCGAAGCTTGCGCGTCAGATTTACAGTCTGATCCCTTTGGCCACTCGGGAACCCCTCCCACAAGATCTCCCAAGGGTCAAAATCCCTGGCTCTCTCACTCAGGGGCGGCATTTTATTGGAATTGGGATGCTTGTACAAGGCCTTCACAGAGATTTTCCAGCCTTGTCAAGCCCTCTGTTTCTGCTGATAAATCAAGCCATTCCGACTCAATGATGCGCTCGGATTGGGCTGGCCTCAAGAACACCCGGATTTGGCTTTCACCGAGTGGAATTTCTTCTATCAGGGGGCCATATCCCAGCCCAGCGACCTGATCTCGTGCGGCCTCTGCCCGTTCCCGGCTGCCAAACAGGCCCAGGGCTACGGCATTCTCGAGGTCTCCGCGGGTGATCAGGTAGATATCCAGCCCCAGATCTTCCGCCACCAGACGCTCACTCAGGTCATCCAGGATGGCAGCCGCTATGTCCCGGCTCGGCGTCGGTGGCAAATAGAGCCGAAATTCTGCCTGCGGGACCTCTACCTCGAGGTAGGCCTGTAAACTCCGGGCCCTGGCTGCGGCGATGAAGGCCTCGGCCTGGGGTCGATCAGTAAAACCGCTCACGATGGAACACTGCCGGACAGCATCCTGGGCCAACTCTTCCCCCCGGGCCTCGTATTCACTGAGCAGGGTCAGGCCGGTATTCAGCAGTGCCCGCGGCTCCTCGGCGACGGGCTGGGGCCTGGGGTAGTGGTAGTTCCAGGCAAAGTATCCGGCATTGGCCAGCAGCAGGAAGATAGCGATATAGCGCACAGTCTCAATGCCCCTGTTCAGTCTCTGACTCGCCAGCCGCATCGGGGCGGGCAAGGACCAGGCCGTCGAGAACCAGGTCTGGAACGATACTGACGTCTCCCAGGGCATGGAGACAGGAGAGCAGGACCGGGGCATCGCCACCACTCAGGTAAGTGGCGACCGCTTGCCTGTCTGCCGCGAGTGCGGAGTGGGTTTTCTCGATCAATGCAATCACCGTGGCGAGAGCCCCGTTACGTACAGCCTGCTCGGTACTGTTTCCAGGCTTGCAGACCACCTCATCATCCGTTTCTCGCAGCCTTATGCCCGTGTTTGCTTCCAGAGATGCAGCCATCAGGGATAGACCCGGTAAAATATAACCGCCGATATGCCGCCCGTTTGCATCCAGTGCATCGATGGTTAATGCCGTGCCTCCATCTACAACGATACAGGCGCCTTGCGCTCGGCTGTAGGCGCTCAGCATCGCCAGCCAGCGATCAACCCCCATACGCGATACGTCTGCGTAGGAATTCGTAACCCCCGCACACTGCCGCGTGACCCTGGCAAGCCGTGGGCTGAGTCCCCAGTTCTGCTCGAGCCAGTCGCTGAACTCGGCAAGTGAATCACCCTTGCGAACACTTGCCACCCTGACCTCTGCGGGCTTTGGCAATTTTTGCAACTCCGCAACGAAGCTGGATACGGAACTGGCGTGACCAGACTCTGCGCCGGTACGCCCTAGCCCCATTAAGCGCCACTTGATGCGGGTATTGCCGAAATCCACTTCCAGAATCATGGGTCTAGCTTTCTCCCAGCCTGCGTACGGAGGGAAATATCTCGCCCCCGGTGATCCTGGCCACGCCACTGACCGTCCTCAGCAGCAAGGCACCGGCATCATCAACCCCAAGACAACGACCGATAAATTTTCGTTCCGCACTCTGGATTACCACATCCTGCTCCAGATAGCGGTCCGCGGCGTTCCACTGGGACTGGAAATGGGAAAAACCTTCACGCTCGAAGATCTCGATGTTGTCCATCAACCTGGAGACACTATTCGCTATCAGGGCCACGGGTTCCACCATTACCGGAAGCAAAGCCTGCAAGTCGATCGCCTCGCGATCGATTTCCGCTTTCGTCTCCTCGGACAACTGCAGATTCAAGCCTATTCCAAACACGATGACCACGCTCTCTTTTTGCAGGCGCGATTCCAGCAGGATACCACCCAGCTTTGCCTTACCCACCAGCAGGTCGTTCGGCCACTTGAGTTGGATGCCCTCTGCACCCAGGGATGACAGGGACTCGCGCACGGAGAGTGCGGTAACCAGGCTTAGAGCCTGCAGACCTTCCAGCTCCCGGGGGAAATTCTTTAACAGCGACAGGTACAGACCGGCGCCCTTCGGGCTATGCCATTTGCGTCCCAGGCGCCCCCTGCCGGCAGTCTGGGCGAAGGCCGTTAGCAGCAATGTGTCGGCATAACTGGTCTTGAGCCTGCGCAGTGCCTCAGCATTGGTGGAATCGATTTCATCGAAGACGAAGATCTCATCGACCCTGGCGCTGAGCACCGAACTCAATTCGCGTTTGTAACTTGCTCTATTCATCTTGTTCTGTGCTCTTACAGGCGACGATAAAAAAAGGAGTGGCTCGAGTGCACCGCACCGAAGACCACTCCTCTCTGATAATCGACGGTTACTGATGATAACCGACAGTTAACTGGCAGCCACAGCGTCGGCTGCCTGCTTAATCACTCATTGGAAGAGGCGGCGGAATCCCCTCCGCTGGCCGCATCCTCGTGGCTCAGCTTCGAGTAGACGGACCAGGCTTCCAGCACGATAAATACCGAGGAGACCATAACCGCCGCCTGGATAATTACGAGCAGCCACTGTCCGGAATTGACATAGGACATCACGTACCAGGCTCCACCCCAGGAGGCCATGAACAGGATAAACACTGTTGGCGCGATCAGGTACTTGGCCGGTCGACCGAGCTTGATCAGGTAGACAGAGATAACGATCAGGGTCATGGCAGCGAGAATCTGGTTGGATGCCGCGAACACTGGCCAGATCAGCGTACCGCCGTCGCCCGGGTAGTTGCCATTGGACACACCAAATGCCAGCAACAGACAGGCGCCGACCGCTACGAAGGTGGAGATGTAGTTACTCTTCAACGGCTCGATATTGTAGATATTGCCCCACTCCTGAATGATATAGCGAGTCAGTCGCAGACCCGCATCCATTGTGGTTCCGGCAAACAGCACGACCATAACAGCCAGCATGGTCTGGGCAAAGGTCAGGGAAATTCCCCAGCCTTCAGATATCAGCAGGGCACCACCCGCGATGAAGCCGGTCGCACCCGGGCCGCCGGTAATGGTCGGGTAGATCGCATCCCAGCCACCGGCCACAGAATTTGCATACAAAGAACCCGTTACCGCCACGATGGTGATGAGTGCCAGTGACCCTTCTCCCAGAGCACCCAGGTATCCCACAAAGCGTGCGTCTTTTTCATTATCCAGCTGCTTGGCACTGGTGCCGGAAGACACGATGCCGTGAAATCCGGAAAGCGCACCACAGGCAATGGTAACGAACAGGATCGGGAAGATAGGCGGCGTGCCTTCCGCTACATCGTTAAGCATCGGCGCGGACACGTCAGGCATGGTGAAGAGCACGGCCGTGTAGAGCACGAACAGGCCCAGTACCAACTGGGCACCGTTGATGTAATCACGGGGTTGCAGCAACAGCCACACCGGCAGCATTGACGCGATACCGGCATAGATGTAAAGCAGGATGATCCAGTTGCCATGTTCCTGCAGACCGAAGATGTCTCCGGGCAGGGCCAGCGGCCACAGGCTGCCTATATAGATAGTGAAGTAGAGAATCGCCACACCGATGATGGAGATCGCCAGAAGATTTACTTTTCTTCGGATCAGTACACCCACGGCGACAGCAACCGGAATCGCAGCCCAGGCCGGGAATACCGATTCAGGATAGATAATCATCTCGTCGGCGATGATGGTAGCGAACATCGCATTCACCAGTACCAGCAGCAGGAAGATGATGATCATGAGCACCGAGCGCACACGGGTGCTGACGATAGACTCCGAAAGTGCCCCAATGGACTTGGCGTCGTGCCGGTTACTGGCCCACAGTGCGCCGAAGTCATGAACGCCGGCGAAGAAGATGGAACCGAACGTTACCCACAGCAGGGCTGGCAACCACCCCCAGTAAACAGCAATAGCAGGCCCAACAATGGGCGCGGCTCCGGCGACCGCTGTGAAGTGCGAACCCCAGAGCACGAATTTGTTGGTGGGGACGTAGTCCACCCCATCTTCGAAACGATGAGCAGGAGTCTCATAGTTTGGATCCAGGCGATAAATCTTTTCAGCGATAAATTTCGAATAGACGAACCAGCCAAAACTGAACCCGACCAGCCCAAACAGGACTATAAAAATTGAGGACATGAAACTCTCTCCCGCGTTTTTTATTTTGTTTTAACAAGAATTTATGAACCCTGAATCATAGCAAGTTAGCCGTGCCGCTTCCAAGCGATAAATTTACCGCAATCGCCTGTAAATTCAGGATTTTTCCAAATACTACCTTTCCCCCTGCGGATCGCCGGCAATAAAAAACCCGACCACCTTGGCAGCGGCCGGGTTTCATACTAGCTGGTCCGTTACGGACTAGTCGGCGGCGTGGTAGGTCCAGTAGCCGATAAACATCTCATCCCAGCTCTGCAGGCCGAAGCTCAGCCGCTTGCTGGGGTCAGGATTGGCTGGATTGAACTCGGAATTGTCGAAGGTGCCGGTTACATGAGCAGTGGTTCCTGCAGGCAACAGCGTTGGCTCACTCAACTGATAGGTCGGCTGCCAGGCATAGCTGTAGGCAGGCACGCTCAACAGGTCCTTCGTTGTTCCATCGGGATATTCCACGGTGAACTTCATGTCCTTGCCACGGAAGTGCATGTGGGCACGCAAACCGGTCACCACCACATCTTCGTCGAAGGTGTAACGCGCCGATGCCTTATGGTCACGGGCGTAGGGAGGTATGAGGAACATGCCAGCCACGGAACGCGTGAAATTCTCATGCTCCGGGGGCTCATCGTACATATACAGACCCAGCAGCGTCTCATCAGTCGTGGCACGTCCATTGGTTGTGTAGTGGAACTGCATGGACAGCTTGTGACCCTTGGGAATATAGACGCCGGTATCTTCGGGGAACATCATGGCGTCCACCTTGCCTGGCGCATAGCCTTCCAGGAAACGGGTCGCAACGCTGCCCTGGGCCGCCTCACCTTCAGCCGTTTCCAGTGGCGCAGTCACGTAAGTCAGCAGGTGATGCAGAACGGATTCGTCACCGGCGATGTATTGCACGCCCCTGACCCACTTGTCTTCGTCAAACGGCAGCTCGACATCGACATTGATGTAATCGAGTACGCCCGTTGCCGGAATTTCATGGGTAGGCGCCTTGACGATGAAATCTGGCTCACCCATTTGCCATTCACGCCGATCGGGGAATTCCAGAGTCGCCAGTGGATCGTCTACACCCGCCCCGCGTGGAGCGCCTGCATCAATCCAGTGCACCAGGGTCTGCAAATCATCGCTGTTAATGTAGCGGGCGTTGTTGAAATGGCCAATATAGGGATCGACCTGGGTGGGCGGCATACGCTTGGTCAGCAGCACTTCACGAATCATCGGTGACCAGCCCTGCAGCATCAGGTGGCTGTCCATGGCGAAGGGACCAATGCCCCCTTCCCGGTGGCAAGATGCACACTGCTCAGCGATGATTGGCGCTACTTCGGTGCTGTAATCCGGTACGCTGCTGGCATGCTGTTCCCTGACGGGATACTGCAGCTCACATCCAGCGCTGGCGGCAACCATTGTTTCATCCACGCCACCTGCCAGTTCAGCTTCCAGGACCTGGGACACGGCGCCCTGCACGGGGCCGCGATAGAGCTGGTTCAAGCGCTCGGGATCGAGAACTGTCACCTCGCCAGCGGCGGTAAAGCTCAGGGTCTCGGAAACCAGCTGGCCATCGTCGATCAGTAATAGCAATTCGGTGCCCTGGGCCGCACGCGCCGAGCGCAGTTGCTCGATATCCTGGGCATTACTGGAATTAATCAGGGCGAAGGCCACAGATTTATCGGCCCAGTCAGCCTGCAGGTTTTCAAACTGGGCAACGGCCTTGTCGATAGAGGCGCAATTGGCGTCATATGACATCAATACCAGGGCTTCCATATGCCGGTAGCGGCTCAGTTGGTGAAAGTTTCCTTCCGTATCCAGAAGCGCAAAATCGCCTGCCCGATCTGGCAAGGCGAAGGCGCTGGACGCGAGCACGCTGAGCGCTATAAAAAAGGTGGATTTCAAATGACTCATGGTCGATTCTCCGAATCGTGAGGTGACTAGGCCATTTTAGACCAACTGCTGGAATAGAACAGCCCCGAAATGCGGCTGTCCGCCAGACTGAGCGATATGAGAGATCAGTGTGTCCTGTGATAGGAGATGTAGCCGATAAACATCTCGTCCCAGCTCTGTGCGCCACCGCGTACGGTAGCGCCAGGATCTGGATTTCCGAGGTTGTACTGGGAATTATCGAACGCGCCTTCGATCATCACCCGTGAGCCAGCCGGCAGCAGCATTGGCTCAGCCAGGCGATAGGTCGGTTGCCAGGCGAAGTTATAGTCCGGCACATTGAGAATCTCTTCCTGCTCCCCGTTGGGATAAACCACACGGAAGCGCATATTCTTGCCACGGTAGTGCATATGGGGGCGCAGGCCATGCAGCACGATCTCGTCCTCAAACACATGGTTTGCACTCATCGCATGATTTGCCACTCCGGGGGGGATCTCCAGAATACGACCACTATGACTCAGGGCAAACGTTGAATACTGATGCTCAGGTTCGCTGTCAGCGAAATAGAGACCGAGCCGGGTCGCATCCACTGTTTCCTTGCCGAAGGTCGTGTAGTGCAGGGACATCTGCACGGCCGAACCCTTCGGCACGAAGACTCCGGAATTGTCAGGATAGGTAGCAGCTTCATCCTTGCCTGGCGCATAGCCTTCAAGAAATTCCCGGTAGCGATCGTTCTCACCTTCCACGATTCGTTCTTCGTAATCCGCTGGAACGATGAAGCTCAGCAAATGATGCAGCACGCGACGGTCGCCGGGAATATGTTGCACCGACTTGATCCAGCGGTCCTCCTCGAATGGCAGGTTGATGGTGACATTCTCATAATCGAGGACGCCGGTTGCGGGCACCGTAAACGGCGGTACTTCAACGATGTAGTCCGGTTCTCCAAGATCCCATTCCGAGGAAGGAGGCTGTACGGTCGTGAGTGGATCCAGCTCGTATTCACCGGCGGGTGAACCCGCGTCTATCCAGTGCACCAGAGTCTGCAGTTCAGCCGGGTCCATATAACGCGCGTTAGTAAAATGACGCACATCAGGATCAACCTGCGCAGGGGGCATGCGCCTGGTCATCAGCACTTCTTTCATCATCGGCGACCAACCCTGGGCCATCATGTGCGAATTCAGGGCGAACGGAGCAATGCCACCTTCGCGGTGACAGGAGGCGCATTTTTCTTTCAGGATTGGCGCTACCTCTGTGGCATAGTCCGGCACACTCGCCTGGTGCAGGTCTCGCACCGGAAAGTGCAGATCGCAACCTTCGGTGTCCGCAATTACAGTAGCCTCGATCTTGCCGGTTTCGCCTTTCACCACCTGTTGCAGGGTCGTGGCCAGAAAATCTGTGCCTGCCTGGGCCTCAATACCCTGTTCGGGTCTTGCGCGCTGTGGCTCCAGATCCAGACCACCCCGGTAGAGTACCCGCAGTCGATCGGGATCGACCACAAGGATCTCGCCTGCCCTGGAAATACCGAGGTTCTCTGCCACCAGCTGTGCGCTGTCGTTAAGCATGGGCATGTCGATTCGGTACAGCTGGTCGAAACGCTTCAGGTCTTCGAGTTGATCCGAGGCGGAAGAGGCTATTGCGAGGAAACTAATCCCCTGCCTTTCCCAGGTGGTCTGGAGTAATTGGTACTTGTGCAGGTTCTGCAGGTTGGCTTCACACTGACTGGCAATCGAGATCAGGACTACGGCCTTGCTGTCGCCATATTTGACAAGCTGATGGGCATTTCCCTCCTCATCGAGCAAGGAAAAGTTCGCAAGCCGATCCAGTGTGGCGTGGACTCCGGACGCAGCGGACAACAGCAAGCATGCAAGCACCGCTCGCATCAGTCTTGAAGCAAAGTCCGAATATTCAGGGGTAGCCACAGGGAAGCTGCCTTCAGAGGCCCAGGGGGCCTGTTTCTTTGGAATTGAATGATGCGCAGCTTATCCCAACTCGCGCCACGCTGTGGCAACACAGTGTAAGCGATTGTAATAAATTGAAACTCTGAAGACGTGCAGCTTGTTGTTTTATAACAATTTTTTATGCATTAGCGATATTCGGCATGAGGCTGGTTTTAGTTCTTCGCATTCAGTTTCTGGCCGATGCCATAGCTCGAGAAGCTCTCGATCAGTGACAGCTTCCTGAACAATTCATACATGGCCCACAACGCGGCCGCTACCACGATGAGCAACATGCCCCAGCGCATCAGGGAAGCGAAGAAAGCCGCATCCAGCACAGGCATCTGATACTGAAACTGTGACAACTGGCCACCTCGTTCGAGCATCCAGTGCCAGGCACTGTGAGCAAGTAGCGCCGACAAGAGTATGCAGCCGATCCTCTCCTGGACGAAGTACTTGAACAGCAGGTTCAGAACCGGAATAACGAGGATCAATACCAGCAGCTGCCCCAACTCCACACCGACATTGAATGCCAGCAGTGATGAGAACAGATGACCACCGGCAAACTGCAGGGTCTCACTGAACAGGAAGGAGAAACCGAATCCATGAATCAATCCGAAACCGAATGTCACCATCCAGCGATGCTCGAGTTTCGCCCCCACGATGTTTTCGAAAGCCATGTACACGATCGACAAGGCGATCAGGGTTTCGATGAGTGGAGGAAACCACAATACGTTAGGCGCCATACCGAAGGCAGCGCTGATGAGGGTAATGGAGTGCGCTACCGTGAATGAGGTAACAACCGGAATCAGGGCTCTTATGCTGCGCAGGGGAATCACCAGGCAGAACAGGAATAGCAGATGATCCACGCCTTCGAGGATGTGATCGAATCCCATGGCCACGAAGCGGGCAGCTGCCTGATGCCAGCGCGGGTCCAGTTCGACATAACCGGGATTGCCCTGAAAATTGAATATCCGCTCGGCACCGCTCGGCACCAGGAACCTGAGTACCGTGGTGGTTTCGCTGGAGAGCGTTCCCAGTTCGGGTTCCACGGCGAATTGCGAATCTTCAGACCCGATCCTGTAGGTGACCAGCACATCCAGCACACCTTGCCGCCAGAACAGGTCGACACTGTCATCCAGCGGCGGACTGTTTATATTATCCAATGCACTTTCGTAGTTGGTGAAAGAGCGGTTGCTGGGCAAGGATACCCGGGTGGCGACGAGTTCCTTGTCAGTGAGTTCCTCGCCGTTCTCAAAGAAGTGGATGGACTCGGTAATGTATACCTGCGCCGCTTCGTCCAATCGGTCCTCGGCCTCGGAGAACACCAGGTAGCCCGGCCCGCGCAATGGAAACACGATCTCGCCAAGGGCTTCCATGGGTACTCGCAACAGGGCCGTAAGCTGATTGCCTTCAGGCTTGACGAATGCATGTACAGTGACACGAGACGGAATATCGTGGGCGTTCGCCAGCGCTGGCAGCAGGAAAATCAGCAACGCGGCACCGAACAGGCTCAGCCGGCCGGCTGAGCGCGTTTGGATCAGGGCAGTAAATAGACGCTTCATCAGGTATTTTTCTTGTATTTACAGTGACTTAATTCCCAAGGGGTGGAGCAGGATAATGCCCCTTGCAGACCTATGCAACTTGGGCTGCTTTAGCTGTTACAAATTCTTACAAGTGCCCATGGCAATTAGCCTGGAGGCAGTATACTGCGCGGGTTTTAGACAGTATACTCAGCCAAGCTCTGGAAGTACGTCGCCTGCGCAGGGCTCAAGAGGAGATAAAAATGATTAAAAAGAAACTGGTGATCGGCTCTTTTCTGGCAGCAGCGCTTGTTGCTCTTGGAATCGGTCAGTCAAAACTTCAAGAACCAACTGTTGCTGCAAGCAACGATGTAATGGCTCCCGCATTCCTGGTCGATCCACTGTGGCCGAAGCCACTGCCCAATCACTGGATTACCGGTAATACCATCGGTGTAGACGTGGACGAACGTGACCACATCTTCACTGTTCACCGTAACACCGAAAACATGTTCGGTGGTCGCACCGAGATCGGCCTGGCTCTGGGCGTTGCAGAATGCTGCACACCCGCACCACCTATTCTCGAGTATGACATCGAAGGCAACCTGATTAACGCCTGGGGTGGACCTCCCGCCGACGAGTCCTATGTATGGCCCGCATCAAACCACGGTATCGAAGTTGCGCCTAACGGCGACGTATGGATCGGTGGTAATGGCCCCGGAGACTCCCACGTACTCGTGTTCACCCGCGACGGTGAATACATTCGTACTGTCGGTATTCCTGGCGAAGACATTGACAGCAACAGCCGCACCCACTTCAACCAGGTTGCAGAAATTGCAATCGACGTGGATGCCGGTGAGGCCTACCTGGCTGACGGTTATCGCAACAAGCGTGTAGCGGTAGTTGACGTTGCGACTGGCGCCTTCAAGCGCTACTGGGGTGCCTACGGCAACACCACAATCGATGATGATGCCGATGTGACTTACACACCTGGCCAGCCTGGCCCACGCGAATTCCGCGGTCCTGTACACTGCGCAGAGCCCTCCAATGACGGCCTGATCTACGTGTGTGACCGTGGTGCAGACCGCGTACAGATCTTCCGTCCAGACGGTACATTTGTAAGCGAGCACATCTACAACCCAGCCACACTGGCCCAGGGTTCCACATGGGATATCGCTTTCTCCCCTGACGAAGATCAGGAGTTCATCTACCTGGCCGACGGTCAGAACTTCAAGATCTCCATCATCGAACGCGAATCCATGGAAGTGCTCTACACATTCGGTGACGGTGGACGTCAGCCCGGCCTGTTCTATGCACCACACAGCATTGCAACAGACTCCGAAGGCAACATCTACACCACTGAGACTTACGAAGGTAAGCGTGTACAGAAGTTCCTGTACCAGGGTATGGCGCCAGTCACCGTACGTGACCGCGCACCAACATGGCCTGCTTCCGAACTGTAAGTTCGTAACAAGCTAGACAAAAAACCCGGCTCAGGCCGGGTTTTTTTATGGCGCTTCCCAGATTTCCGGGAATTATTGCGAGGCTAAGGTTGAGGAATTCTTTGTTGTGCCTATCTGCTGGTGTGGCCGTGCCGGGCGCCGAGCCGGCGGGGCGGGAACCCTGCCACCCCACAGCCGCGCCCGAGGCCAATGATTAAAAATCTACAGCAAACAATCGAACGCCTGCTCGCCTGATTCTCAAACTAAACGGTTTTTCAGGGCAAGGATTGGTGCTAAGTTCCTATTTCGATAGTCGTTGCATTCCAACAACAAGACAATAAAGGAAACCACTATGTCCGGCCTGAGCAAAACAATCACCGTATCAGCACTGGCAATTGCCCTGTTCCTGGCTCTGAACCTGGGTCAGCAGCAGCTTCAGCAAACTGCCGAAGCGGTCAACAACGACCGCATGATCCCCCACTTCGAGGTGGACCCCTTCTGGCCCCAGCCCCTGCCCAACAAATGGATATTGGGTCGCACCATCGGCATTGCCGTGGATGAACGGGACCACCTGTTTGTCGTGCACCGCGACCAGAACAGCATGTTCATGAACCAGGAGATAGGGCTAACCCTGGGTCGCGCAGAATGCTGCACTGCAGCGCCGCCAATCCTGGAATTCGATGCCGATGGCAACCTGATTAACGCCTGGGGCGGACCCGGTGACGGCTACACCTGGCCCGAATCCAACCATGGTATCGAGGTCGCGCCTGACGGTAATGTGTGGATCGGTGGTAATGGCTCCGGCGATTCCCATGTATTGGTGTTTACCCGGGATGGTCAATTTGTCCGTGAGATCGGGATTCCGGGAGAACCCACGGACAGCCTGAGTACCGTCTCCTTCAGCCGGGTGGCTGAGATTGCGATCGATGAAACCGCCGGTGAAGCCTACTTCGCAGATGGCTATGGCAACAAACGGGTAGCGGTTGTCGATGTAGCCACGGGCGCATTCAAGCGCTTCTGGGGTGCCTACGGTAATACCCCGGTCGACGAACGCGTGACCTATGACCCCAACCTGCCTTTACCCCAGCAATTTGTCGGGCCGGTGCATTGCGCCGAGCCATCCAATGATGGACTTATCTACGTCTGTGACCGGGGTGCCGATCGCATCCAGGTCTTCCGGCCAGATGGCACATTCGTAAAAGAAGGCCAGGTGGCGCCTTTAACCCTGGCTGGATCTACCTGGGATATCTCGTTTTCACCCGATGAGGACCAGGAATTCATTTACCTGGCCGATGGCGGCAATTTCAATGTTCACATATTGGACAGAGAGTCGCTGGAAGTACTTGCCGAATTTGGTGAAGGCGGCAGGCAACCCGGGCTATTCTTTGCACCACACAGCATAGTCACAGACAGCCAGGGCAATATCTACACAACCGAGACATATGAAGGAAAGCGGGTCCAGAAGTTCCTGTTCCAGGGTATGCGACCGATCACGGAACACCGCTCGGGCGCCCCCTGGCCGGCCTCTGAACTGCACTAGGCATTATCTCTGCTCATCAAACAGGGCCAGCCAATGCTGGCCCTGTTCGTTTTGTCTGCCGAACAACTCACCAGAAAACTAATGTCACACAATCGTAGGGCCAAGTGCTTGAAGAGCCGGGTGTGGTCAATTATTCTGAATCCGCATAAAAGCCGGGCTGAGGAGATACCCGTCTATTTCAGCAGCTGTTAAGACAGCAACACACATTCTCCGTAAGACATCATGAGAATTACAGTTATGATCAATACCAGAAAAATCATCCCGGGCATCATGGTTTCACTGTTTGCGCTTCTGCCAATCACGAGTTGGGCTGCAGAAGAGCTGAACATCGACTTCACCTTCGAACGGAACGTCAACATTGGCAGTATCAGCAGCGTTCTGAGTCTCCCGGCGTTCAATGATGAGCGTGAAGTGAGCGACAAAACCCTCATAACAGATGATTACCGCGCACAAAAGCCACTGGCCGAAATCGTGCACCATGCATTCGCGCAGGGGTTCGCAAAGGGTGGTGTAGACCTGGTGGATTCTGGTGAGGACATGCAGGTAGTCGGCACGGTCACCGAATCCGGCATGGAGATAGTCGATAGAGGCGGTGTGCAGTCAATCCAACTGACTATTCGTGCACGCATTCAACTACAGAATGGCGGACGTACGGTGTGGGAAAACACTCTGTTTGGTCGCGGCACCGTTCCGGAACCTGAAGGCGTGGTCGCCGCTGTCAATGCATCGCTGGAAAGGCTGGTGCGAGAACTGTTTAACGACGATTACTTTATTATCGAACTCTAGAGAACCCGGGCTCCACTAGAAACAGCCCAACACGGTATGCAGAGTCGGCTCGAGGGGCCGACTCAAATCCGGAAACAGATCCAGCCCCGTCAAACTCTCGATCTCTTCCACCGAACTCTGCTGCTCGCAATGATGCAGATGCACCGGTGTGTCCTGCTCCAACAGGAATGCGGCACTGCGTCCCGCCTCCGTAACGACAACCTTGAAAAAGGCATCTGGCACCCTGTGCAGTGTGCTGACAGGTAATTGTCGCGGCTCTCGGTCAGAATAGAAGATCGGACCCGTAATCACGTAGACGGATTCTTCCCGATTAACAAGATTCCTGATAGCCCAGTCCAGCCCATACCAGGCCCCCTGGCTCAGGCTGGTACTGCGGGCGACCGCGTTGGTGAGGTAATTAACCTCCTGCCAATAGGGTGTCGCGGCAAACCCGACCAGAGGCACGTACTGAGCCCGAATCAGCCCACTGCCCGCGGCTGCTTCAAAGTCGGCATTGTGCAGGGTGTCCTCCACGTAATCATCGACCACAGCGTCCCGGGAAAGACTCGAGGCAATGCCGATAGAGCCAGCACTGATTTCATAGGCAACCCAGTCGGCCGACTTGGTTTGCGTGTTATAGGATAGTGCATAGATCGATCGTATCAGGAGATGATTGCCGCTATCGCCCCCCCGTGGGCAACCATGCAGGCAATGCCCAATCTGGTACACCTGCGCTGTCGCAAGCGGAGCAGAATACAGCCACAGCAAGCCCTGCAGCAGGCAGCCAGAAACTACCCGCGCCTTGCAAGAGCCAGGTGATCGCCAGAATTCAGTGAGAGCTCGCGCCGCGGATTGGAAACCGGAAAAAATCGAGTGAACGTTCATCCTGCGCCACAAAATAAATCAGTTAGAAAGAACCTAAAAAGCACTGGAAGAATAACAAGATAGCAGTAAGTATGGTACTTTGAATGCAGCAAGTAGTGCACATAGATCGCTCGCAGATGGCAGGACGGCCAATCAAAAAAATCATGCCGATCGATGCCCGCCAGAGGACTCAATGAAAATTCTCCTGGTAGACGATGAGCCAGAAATTCTTGACGTCATAGCAGAATTTCTGGAGCTGAAGGGTCATGCAGTGGAGACGGCGATGGCAGCGGAACGGGAAAACAAGGCTGCCGTCGATCTCATAAGCGAGCAGAAGATCGTCATGTCTTTCGCCAGCGACCTGAACAAGATCCGTAATATCATCAGTTACTTCAATCGCTATACCCAGGACCTGTGCGGCGTGTTCGACCTAGACGCCAACAAGCTGGCTATCTGCCTGCAGGAATGCCTGACCAACGCCATCATTCATGGCAATTTCAAGGTAGAATCCAGACTCAAGGAAGAAGACTGGTCTGCCTTCGATCAGCTCATCAGGGAACGCCAGGCAGACGCGGAACTGGGCAGCAAGAAGGTCTTTATAACCCTCCACCAGACCCCACAAGCTCTTACATTCGAGGTGCGGGATGAGGGTGAGGGATTCGATCCCGCCATCCTGCCCGATCCCACCCACCCGGAAAGCTGGCTGAAACTGAGCGGGCGCGGCATCCTCTTCA
Organism: Pseudomonadales bacterium; assembly: GCA_038134565.1. Taxonomy (GTDB): domain Bacteria; phylum Pseudomonadota; class Gammaproteobacteria; order Pseudomonadales; family Pseudohongiellaceae; genus UBA9145. The sequence goes on from JAYPVK010000011.1 coordinate 15,254, forward strand.
TCCGCTCCTACATGGACGAAGTCTCCCGGAATGACATCGGCAACAGCATCACCATGGTGAAGAGGCTCGCCTGAGACCACCTCTTACGTGGCCAGCCCCGGCAAGCAGGCCCCGCTCCATGGACGGTCACCGTCCCTGGCCCGGTCGGAAATGTCCCATTTTCGGTGCAGCCAGCGCCGATTCCAGCGAAAATTCCTGGATTTGCTGTTAACAATTTCTGCATCACGGCGTCTTAACAGGGACATGACGAATCTGGCCTGAATTGCGCGAAAACCCCATGACGCGGCGGTTACGGCAGCAAAAGGCCGGTACGGGACAAAAACAGCTACCCAAAAATTGAAATTTTTCATCTTTTTAATTTTCAGGAAGCTAAAAATCCTGGCGCTCCTTAGCATACGACGTCAGAAAGAATCAAACCTTTCACCCTGCACCTGCAGAAGCTTTAGGAGAGCAATATGCTTAGGATTACTTCGATTGCCAAGGTAGCCGCCGTTTCAGCTGTGTCTGCCTTCATTGGCCTGAGTGCCAATGCTGCCGAGCGCATCAGTGACTTTTCCCTGATCGACCACAACGGCAAATTCTTCCAACTCAGCCGGGCCGCCAATAACGAGGCCGTCGTGATCCTGTCCCACGAGGACAGCCGCGATGTACGTCGTGCCTACGGTGATCTGGAAGAGCTGATGGAGCAGTTTGCGGGTCAGCCCGTAGCCTTCTACCTGATGGACTCCACAGGTGCGACAGACAAGATTGAGATGCGGGATGTGGCAGAAGACGCCGATATCGCCCTGCCCATCCTGATGGATGATACCCAACTGGTTGCCAAGGAACTGGGTATCAGCCGGGCCACGGACGTGGTGATCCTGGATCCAGAGGCTCAGGAAATCGTTTTCCGGGGCGCCCTGAATGACCGATGGGCCGCTGACAGCAAGGCACGTCGTGCTTCTGAGCACTATGCCGCCGATGCCCTGACTGCATTCCTCGCAGGCAATGAAATCTCTGCCGAGCAGCTTGCCAGCAAGGGTGAAACCCTGGAGTTTGCCTCAGTAGACAACGTCTCCTACGCGAACGAAATCGTACCCATCCTGAAAGAGCGCTGCGTGAGCTGTCATATGGAAGGTGGCATTGCCCCATTCGCCATGACTAACCACCAGATGGTTCAGGGCTGGTCTCCCATGATCCGCGAAGTGCTCTACACCAAGCGCATGCCACCGGGTCAGATTGATAACGAGTATGTCCACGACTTCCGTGATGTTGCCCATATCACTGTCGAGGAAACCCAGAAACTGGTGCAATGGATCGATAATGGTGCACAGAACAGCGACGGCACTGACCCCCTGGCCGAGTACAATCCAGAATTGGTCAAGTGGGCCTACGGCGAACCCGATCTGCTGTACAAGATTCCGGCGCAGCAAATCCCGGCCACAGGCGTGCAGGAGTACCGCAACATCGCCCTGCCCCTGAACCTGGAAGAAGACGTATGGGTCAAGGCTATCGAATTCGAAGCCGGTGACCCAACCGTCCTTCACCACATCATCGCCTTCGCCTATGGCCCTGACGGCGTCAACCAGTTCGAAATCCTGAATCAGGGTATCGGCCTTGGCGCATACGCTCCGGGTAACGAAGTGAACACCTACCCGGAAGACGCAGGCTTCCCGCTGAAAGCTGGCGGCGGTCTGATGCTGCAACTGCACTACACCACTTCTGGCCGTGAAACTGTTGACGAGTCAGAGATCGCCCTGTACCTGTGGGACGAGAAGCCTGCTCGCACCGTGCTGGGTGGTTCGGCTGCAGATCTGGAAATCAACATTCCACCGTTCGAAGCCCGTCACGAGATGGTCGCCACAGCGAAGTTCCGCAAGAACTCCTACCTGACCATGCTTGGACCACACATGCACTACCGTGGCTATGACGCCAACTTCAAGCTGGTCTACCCCGACGGTAGCACCGAGGAAATCCTGAACGTGCCTAACTACCAGTTTAACTGGCAGAAAGTGTACGACTTCGAGGAGCCCAAGTTCGTGCCGGAAGGTACCGAAATGGTATTCACCGGAACTTTCGATAACTCTGAGATGAATCCTTTCAACCCTGATCCATCCCAGACACTGACATGGGGGGAACAAACCTGGCAGGAAATGTTCTTCGGCTTCTACCGCTACGTTGAAGCCGGCGATGGAGAATAACTCCTAACCAGTTTTTGTTCTGAAAGCCCGATCACTCGGACAGTGATCGGGCTTTTTTTTGGTTAATCGCATTATTCCGTGATTTCTAACCAGGCTCTGATTGCTTCGTCAGTGCGGGATACCCCACTCCGGGGCTTTGATTGCGGAACTGTCTGTTGCGCCTATCTACCTGATGTGGTCGTGCCGGGCAGGACAGGCGCTGTTGGGCGTTACCTTACTTTTTGACCTGGTTTCCCTTCGATCAGTTCAGCGGTGGAGCGGGGTCGTGAATACTTCTACCCCGACACAGCTATGATAGACTGCCTAATCCATCCAATTGCCAAGCAAAAACAGATGTCTATGAGAACCCTCGCTCTACTCCTGATTGCCAGCCTCAGCGCCACCGCCAGCGCCGACACCACCCTCATCACCAACGTGAATGGCTACACCCTCACCAGCGACTACCAGTTGCTGCAATTCGAAGCCATTCAGTTTACCGATGACACCATCGATGCCATCTTCGGCGCCGGCTATGAACTGCCAGACGATGCTGACACGGTCATAGATGGAGACGGGCAGACCATGATTCCGGGGCTGATTGATGCCCACGGCCACGTGCTGGGATACGGTCTCGGTCTGCTCAGGGTTAACCTGGTCGGCACCACCACCGAAGAAGAGGCCGCGCAGCGCGTGCTCGAATTTGCCGAAGCGAACCCGGAACTGGAGTGGATCCAGGGACGAGGCTGGAATCAGGTGTTGTGGGACAGCAATGAATTCCCTACCGCCGCCAGCCTGGATGCCGTCGTAAGCGACCGACCAGTATGGTTGTCTCGGGTCGACGGACACGCAGCCTGGGCCAATAGCATGGCGTTGGAACTGGCAGGAATCGACGCCGACACAGAGGACCCAGTGGGAGGCCAGATCATCCGCGACGAGAACGGTAAAGCAACTGGCACACTTATCGATACCGCCATGAGCTATGTCAGGGAACAGATCCCCGACACGAGTTTCGAAGAAGAGAAAGTTGCCCTCACCGCCGCCATGGAATCACTCGCTACCTACGGCATGACCAGTGCACACGATGCCGGTGTCGGCAGCAGCACCGTACGCGCCTATAAAGAGTTGGTTGAGGAAGGCCCCTTACCGATCCGGGTCTATGCCATGTTGTCCGCTGGCGATCCACTCTACCAGGATCGTCTCGATGAGGGCTTCTACTACAGTGATGACAGGACTTTCGCCATCGAGAGTGTGAAAGTGGTTGCCGATGGCGCACTCGGAAGCCGCGGCGCAGCACTTATCGAAGACTACAGCGATGACCCCGGCAACCGCGGCCTCCTGCGTTACAACGATGAGCGCCTGGAGTTCCTGATGCGAGCAGCCATGAACTCTGGTTTCCAGGTCAACACCCACGCCATCGGTGATGACGCCAACATGAAGGTGCTGGACAACTACGAGCGCCTGATCAACGAAACCAATTCACGTGACCGCCGCCATCGGGTCGAGCATGCCCAGATTCTGCGTTATGAAGACATACTGCGCTTCGCCGAACTAGGCGTCATTCCCTCCATGCAGGCCACTCATGCCACCAGCGACAAGAACATGGCCGAGGACCGGATCGGACCCGTGCGCATACAGGGGGCTTATGCCTGGCGCAAGCTGATGAATTCCGGCGCCCGCATCGCCAACGGATCAGATTTTCCGGTTGAACACCCGAACCCTTTCTATGGGTTGCACGCCTCGGTAACCCGACAGGGACAGGACAATGAGCCCGACGGAGGCTGGTACCCCGAGGAAGCCATGACCCTGCAGGAAGCCCTGGCAAGCTTCACCATCGATGCCGCCTATGCCGCACATCAGGAAGACATACTGGGCACACTGGAGGCCGGCAAGAAGGCTGACTTCATTTTTCTGGATCGGGACATCTTCGCCATTGATCCCAGTGAGCTGTGGCAAGTCGGAGTGGAGCAGACCTGGGTCGGTGGTCGCCGCGTCCACTAGGGCCCGCTATTCAACGAGCTGACTAAATTTATCAAGAGAACCTGGACTTTTGATCGGAGGCAACCATGAACTTCAGAAACGCCTGTCTGCTGCCACTATTCTGCTTTGTAGTTGCCTGCGGTCCCTCTGAAACGTCAACGAGCACCTCCGAACAGCCAGAGCCGCAAACTCGAGTCGCTGCATCAGTCCCATTCAGTCCCGAAGAAATCGCACGCTGGGAAGAAACAGCGTCGAACGTGACTATCCTCAGGGATCGCTGGGGTATCGCACACATTTACGGGGTGAGCGATGCCGACACCGTATTCGGCACACTGTATGCTCAGGCCGAAGACGATTTTAATCGGGTTGAAACCAATTACATCAACGCCCTAGGTCGCCTCGCCGAAGCTGAGGGTGAGCAGCAGCTCTACCGTGACCTGCGTATGAAACTGTTCATCGATCCCGCAGACCTGCAGGATCAATACGAACGCAGCCCCGATTGGCTCAAGGAGTTAATGAACGCCTTCGCTGATGGCCTTAACTTCTACCTCCATACACACCCCAACGTGGAGCCACGGGTAATCAACAAGTTCGAGCCCTGGATGGCTCTGTCTTTCACCGAGGGCAGCATCGGGGGAGATATCGAGCGCGTAAACATCCAGCTATTACAGGAGTTCTATAACAATGGCCCCATGATTGCACAGATCGAAGCACCCTTCGATGGTGAACCAAGAGGTTCCAATGGCTTCTCCATCGCGCCACAGAACACCGTCAATGGCAATGCGCTGTTCCTGATTAACCCCCATACCTCTTTCTTCTTCCGCTCCGAGTTACACATGGTGAGCGAGGAAGGCCTGAACGCCTACGGTGCAGTTACCTGGGGTCAGTTCTTTATCTACCAGGGCTTCAATGAGAACACCGGCTGGATGCACACTTCATCCCGCGCCGATGCCATCGACGAATACCTGGAGACTGTCGTACAGAGGGATGATGGCTACTACTATCAACATGGCGACCAATTGAAGAAACTGGAAGAACGGGTGATCACACTTCCCTTCCGCGACGGCAACGGCATGTCGGAACGCCAACTAACTGCCTACTTCTCCCACCACGGTCCCATCATTCGCGAAGACGATGGCAAGTGGGTGTCCATCGCGCTCATGCAGGAGCCGATCAAGGCTTTGGCCCAATCCTACAGCCGCACCAAGGCTAACAGTTATGAAGAATTCGCCGAAACCATGGAACTGCGTACCAATTCTTCGAACAATACCGTCTACGCTGACAGTGATGGCAATATCGCCTACTGGCATGGCAACTTTATCCCGCGCCGGAATCCGGGTTTCGATTGGAACAGCCCACTGGACGGAAGCAACCCCGCAACAGATTGGGGCGCGCTGCATCCGGTGAACGAGATGATCACCCTGTTCAATCCCGAGAACGGCTGGATACAGAACACCAACAACACGCCATTCAATGCCGCCGGGGCAGGTAACAGCCCAATTCCCGAAGACTATCCAGCCTATATGGCCAATAACCCCGAGAATGCCCGTGGTGTGCACGCGGTAAGAGTGCTCGAGGGCAAGACTGACTTCACCCTGGACTCTCTCATCGAAGCAGCCTACGACTCGGAACTACCGTTCTTCGAGGAGCTGATACCGAATCTGTTGTTGACCACAGCGGTTGACAGTCCGACCAGCTCGATTGCGGGGGTTGATGGAGACGCCGATGACAGCCCCGGTAATTCTGCTATTTCAATCCAGTCCGAAACCCTGGAATACATCGACCTCCTGCGGGGATGGGACTACCGCTGGAGTCTCGAATCCGTGGAGACGTCTCTGGCCGTGTTCTGGGCAACCCAATTGCTGGAAGACATTGCCACCGCGGCCAGCGCGGCTGGCGCCGACATCTATCAATACGCGGTAGGGCAATCCACCCCATCCCAGAAACTGGCGGCGCTGCGCACGGCGGCAGAGACGCTCACCCGGGACTTCGGTTCCTGGCAGGTGCCCTGGGGCGAGATTAACCGCTATCAGCGATTGACCGGTGACCTGGTGCAGGAATTCGATGACAACGCGCCCAGTATTCCTGTGGCCTTTGCCTCGGGTCGCTGGGGCTCACTCGCCTCTTTCGGCGCCCGCACCTATCCCGGTACGGCGCGCATGTATGGCACCAGCGGCAACAGCTTTGTCGCTGCGGTCGAATTTGGCTCTCCCCTGCGAGCAAAGGCGATTACGGTGGGTGGCTTGCAGAGCGATCCCGATTCACCTCATTTCGATGACCAGGCACAGATGTACGCGGATGGGGAGTTTCGCGATGTGCTGTTCTACCGAGAAGATGTGGAAGCCAATCTCGAACGCCAGTACCATCCCGGCGAATAGACCCGTTTTGCGAGTGCTGTAAAGTTAGATAACCATGAGCGACAACAGAAGACACGTGGCGGGACGTCACTTCCTGCAGATTCCTGGCCCATCCAATGTACCGGACAGTGTCCTGCGCGCCATGGCGCAACCGGTCATCGATCACCGCGGCCCGGAGTTTCCCGAACTCACCCGGCGCATCCTGGACAAGCTGAAAGCCGTGTTCAGGACCGAATCCCATGTCTTCATCTACCCAACCTCAGGCACCGGTGGCTGGGAATGCGCCCTGCTCAATGCCCTATCGCCTGGTGATAAGGTCCTGGCCTTCGAAACCGGTCATTTCGCCACTCTGTGGAAAGATGTCGCCGAGAAACTAGGGCTACACATTATCTGGATGCCCGGCGACTGGCGACACGGTATCAAGGCCAGCCTGGTCGAACAGAAACTCAGCGAAGACTATGACCGGGAAATCAAGGCGGTACTCGCGGTACACACAGAAACCAGCACCGGCGTTACCTCCTGCATACCCGATATTCGTGCCGCCATGGACAAGGTCAAGCATCCCGCCCTGCTCATGGTCGACGCGGTCTCATCGCTGGCTTGCTCTGATTTCAGGCACGATGAGTGGGGAGTCGACATTACTGTTAGCGCATCCCAGAAGGGTCTAATGCTGCCACCCGGTCTGAGTTTCAATGCCGTCAGTGAAGAAGCCATGTCACGTTCGAAGCAGTCCGAGTCACTGCATTCCTACTGGCGCTGGGATGCCATGGCCGAGCACAACGCCCGTGGCTATTTCCCCTACACGCCAGGGACAAATCTGCTTTATGGACTCGATGAGGCCCTGCGGCTCATCCACGCAGAGGGCCTGGACAATGTCATCGCACGCCATGCCCGACTGGCAGAAGCGACACGGATCGCCGTGTCCGCCTGGGGCTTGTTCAACGTGTGCATGAATGAGAAAGAATTCTGCAATAGCACCACGGCGGTCTTCGCGCCCGACCACAATGACGCGGATGAACTGCGTCGCATAGTCCTCGAACGATTCAATATGTCACTGGGGACTGGTCTCGGCCTGTTGAAAGGACAGATCTTCCGCATCGGCCACCTGGGTGATTTCAATGAGTTGATGCTGCTGGGCACCCTGTCTGGGGTGGAGATGGGGCTCAAGCTTGCCGACATGCCCTATACTCCCGGTGGCGTGCAGGCTGCGATGGATTTCCTCGCCAGCCAGGCTACAGGCGATGACCAGATCGACAGGCCTCTGCAGGACTAGCAATACCCACAATAATAATTACACCAGGCTTCGAGCCTGACGAGGAGTCGCCATGGACCCCGCTACAGCAGTCAATACCAGTGCTGCCGTTTCCCTGATCGGGTTTACCGCTGTTATTTTCATGCTCCTGTTTCTGATAGCGAAGTGGAAGTGGCATGTATTCTTTGCCCTGCTCATTCCAATTCTGCTGTTCGGCATTCTTCCCGGCATCCAGCAGAACAATTTCATCGATGCCTTTGAGCGAGGCTTTGGCAATACCCTCGGCAGTATTGGTGTCGTAATCGTACTCGGATCGATCATTGCCGAAGCGCTGAAGCATACCGGCGCCATTCAGGTCATAACCCGCTCCATGGTAAACCTCGTGGGTTCCCAGCGCATGCCCCTGGCTCTCACACTCACCGGTTTCATCATCGGTGTCGCCATCTTTTCCGATGTGGCCTATGTGATTCTTAACCCCCTCGTGCATTCTGCTGCCAAGACCATGGGGGTTGGAATCGCCGTCATGTCCACCGGCCTGGTCGGGGCATTGCAACTTACTCACGCTATCGTGCCTCCTACACCCGGGCCACTGGCCGCCGCCGCACTGGTAGGCGCAGACATTGGCAAGACTATTATTTTCGGCAGCATCGCCTGCCTGTTCGGGTCCATGGCCTGCTGGGCATGGGGCACGATGTTTGCCGGTCCCCGCATAGCCACGGAAGCATCCGACGAGTTTGAAGGGATCACCATAGATGACCTGGATGCCGAGGGTCCCTCAGAGTTACCCAGCACCCTGAGTTCGTACATGCCCATCGTCATTCCAATCATGCTGATTGGCGCCCAGAGCGTAGTGGCTCTGACATTTCCCGAGGGCCATGTGTTGCGCATGATCTTCCTTTACCTGGGTTGGCCAGTGATGGCGCTGTCGGTTGGGGTCTGGCTTGCCTATCGCAATATCAGGAGCAAGGATGACAGGGAGAAGGCTCGGGACGCCTGGGTTGAAGCGGCACTCAAGACTTCTGCCATGATCCTGGTGGTGACGGGCCTCGGTGGATCGCTTAGCGCCATACTGCGTGGCACCCCCGCCGTGGATTTTATCGCGGCGTTTTTCAGCGACTACGGCCTGCCCGCCATACTCCTGCCCTTCGTAATCGGCATCATTGGCAATATGATCACCGGCTCCACGACGGTGGGGGTAATTACTGCCGCCTCGCTGGTAGCGCCTATGCTCGGCAGCCTGAGCCTGTCGCCAGAGGCGGCCATGCTGGCAGGTGCCAGTGGTTCCGTCATCATCAAATACGTGAACAGCAGCTACTTCTGGGTGTGTACTTCCCTGTCCAGGCTCAGCGTGCCGGATGCCGTGTTCAGTTACGGTGGCGCCACCCTGGTGGGCGGACTGGTATCTTTCCTGAGTGTTTGTGTCATGTGGGGCACAGGGCTGATCTAGATCATATTCGTTGGGCCAACGATGCGTTAAAAACAGGCTGGTGGCTGACAATGCACGCTACCGTCCCCAAAATCCGGTTTGAGACACTGCCCTCGTGATCCTCTTCGACTTCCTGATCGGCCTGGCAATCTTCCTCTATGGTATGCATGAACTGGAGCGCGGCATTCGCAAACTCAGTGATGCGCAGCTGCGCTACTGGTTGCGCAACAGCACAGGCACCTCATTAGGCAGTGTTGTCACCGGCATCTTTACTACTGCGATTCTGCAGAGCAGTTCGATGGTGAGCCTCATGGTGCTGGCGTTCGCGGCGGCGGGCATACTGCCCCTGGTGAACTCCGTGGGCATCATCCTGGGGGCCAACCTGGGCACTACCCTCACGGGCTGGATTGTTGCCACCCTGGGCTTCAAGTTGAACCTCGAAGCCATTTCAATGGAAGTCTTTGCCAGTGGTGCGGCGGTGATTGTCCTGCTGGGTCGCTATCGAAAGCTGCGCTACGGAGCCATCGCCGTGGTCGGCCTCGGCCTGCTGCTGTTCGGCCTTGGGCTGATGAAAACCAGCATGGAGACCTTGCCCGAAGTCTGGAACTTGAGCCGCCTGCAGAACCAGCCGGCCATAGTGTACCTGTTACTGGGCCTGGCGCTGGCAGCACTGATTCAATCCAGCTCCGCCGTCATGATGATGGCCCTGGGTACCCTCAATGCCAGCATCCTCTCCCTGCCCGAGGCTGTAGCCCTGATTATTGGCGCAGACCTCGGAACCACCAGTACCACCGCCCTCGGCAGCCTCGTCGGTGGTGCCATCAAGAAACAGCTGGCCATGGCACACTTTCTGTTCAACCTGATCGTCGATAGCGCGGCTTTCCTGGTTCTGCTTCCCCTGCTGCCTATGCTGGTAGCGGCACTGGGTATCGAAGACCCACTCTACTCACTGGTGGCCTTCCACACTGTGATAAACCTGCTGGGTCTGTGCGCGTTTGTGCCCTTCATCCATCCATTGACGACGTTCCTGGCGAAGCACATTGGCCAACACAACGCTGAAAACAATATATTGCAGAAAGTTCCCGCCGAGATCACAGATGCCGCGCTAGCCGCACTCAACCAGGCTGTCAGGGAACTGGTGACCCGGGCCACCTATGCCAGCACCCAGGTGATTCATTCGCAAATCGCTGGTCCGGATCTGCCTGGAGAATCGGACTGGGCGCGCCAGTTACAGGCGCGGAACTTCGATGAGAACTACGAAAACCTGAAACAGACCGAAGGGGATATACTGAAATTCTCAATCAGGATGTAGGCCCAGCCACTCTCGGCTGATCAGACTCTCACCATAGACATGTTGATTCGCGCCACCCGCTCCTCTGTCTATGCGGTGAAGACGCTCAAGGACATCAAGCATGACCTCGCCGATCTTCGCTACGGTGATCACCGGTCTATGAAGGAGCTGTACCTGAAGCAGCAGGCCTATATCGAGTCAACAGCCAGGGAACTGATCAAGCTTCTGGAGAACGGGCATCCTGTTCTCTATGTGCAGGAGAAGCTGGAAGAACTGAAGAAGAATAACGACAATCACCAGATCGACATGAATCAATTCGTGCACAGTCATGCCCAATCCCTGTTCGCCGACAAACAGACCCTCTCAATTGAACTGAATGTGAATTGGGAGGTGCATCACAGCTGCAAGGCGCTGATCGGCGCCATTCTGGACCTGCTTAGCCAAATCGAGGCACCGCAGAATCATCAATCTACCGCCAGAGTTGAATTGATTGAGTGAGTCATTTAAAGAACATACAGTCACAGGCTTATTATGCGGGATGAACAGAGCAATACCGATTACTGCCCTTGGCGTTAGTCGACGTAAGGCATCTCATTGATGTCAGATATCAAAGAGGCAACTCCATTACACGGTGTTGATGTCTGGCTCTTCACCCAGGCCAGCTAATTCCGCGTCAGCGCCATTTGCAGCACCCGTGCCACGTGGAGCGCTTCGCGGTTGGAGCCGTGTTGAATCTGGCTCCGGCAACTGGTGCCGTTGGCCACCAACAGTACATCGTCGCTGGCCTTGTCGATCGTTGGCAGCAGCGTGAGATTGGCCATCTTCATCGACATCTCGTAGTGCTCGGCTTCATAGCCGAAGGAGCCAGCCATGCCACAGCAACTCGAATCGATGGTGGCCACTTCCAATCCTGGAATCAGCCCCAACAGGGACTCCAGGCTGTTCATGGTGGCGAATGCCTTCTGATGGCAATGGCCGTGAATCAATGCCTGCTTGTGCTCGATGGCCTGCAGCGAGAGGTCGAGCCTGCCTGCGGAATGTTCACTGGCCAGGAATTCCTCGAACAACATGGCCTGTTGCGCGAGGGCCCGACTCGCATCGCCCGGCAGCAGGGCCAGGTATTCATCGCGCAGGGTAAGCAGGCAGGACGGCTCCAGCCCGACTATGGGGACCCCTCTATCGAGATAGGGCTGCAAGGCTTCCAGCATTCGTGATGCCTCTATCCTGGCCTCGTCCAACAGGCCGTTGCTGAAGAATGTCCGACCACAACACAGCGGTCTCTTCCGGTCCACGGCGCTGGGACAATGCACGTGGTAACCCGCAGCCGACAGCACCGCCATGGCGGCATTGGCGTTCTCGGTTTCGAAGCAGCCATTGAAGGTGTCCACCAGCAAGACGACTTCTTTTTCGTCTGCTGCCACCACCGCATCTTCGATAAAGGGTTTGAAATGATCACGACGCCATCTGGGCAGGGTGCGCCTGGCACTGAGTCCCAGCATCTTCTCGCTCAAACCGGCCATACCCGGCACCTTGTCCCTGAGGTTGAGGAATGGGGACAGATTGCGCAGTCGGTGCGCATAGCGAGGCAGGTAGGCGAACAGCTTTTCCCGTAGCGGCAGTCCGTGGCGTTTACGGTAATGATGGAGAAACTCCGTCTTCATACGCGCCATGTCGACCCCGGTAGGGCACTCCCGCTTGCATCCCTTGCAAGCCACGCAGAGATCCATGGTTTCGTACATGGCATCGGAGGTGAAAGCGTCATCGCCCAGTTGCCCGGTAATGGCAAGCCGCAGGGAATTCACCCTACCGCGCGTTGAATGCTGCTCTTCTCCGCTCGCCCGATAGGATGGGCACATGGTACCGACATGCGCCTTGCGGCAGGCACCGTTGTTATTACACATCTCGGTGGCACGATCGAGGCCGCCCCAGCCGTTCCAGTCCAGTTGGGTGTCCAGTGCAATGGGCTCGTAACCGGGAGCGAATCGCATGATCTCGCGGTCATCCATCTTGTGTGCATTGACGATCTTGCCCGGGTTAAACAGATTGGCGGGGTCGAACAGACTCTTCACTTCTTCAAAATTCTTCAGCATACGACTGCCAAACATGGACTCGTGAAATTCTGATCGGGAAATACCATCGCCATGTTCACCCGAATGGGAGCCCTTGTATTCGCGTACCATCTCGAGAGTTTCTTCAACGATAGCCCGCATCTTGTCGGCACCCGCCTGCTCCTTCATGTTCAGTACCGGCCTGACATGGAGGCAGCCTACTGATGCATGCGCATAAAAGGTGCCAGTCGTGCCGTGGCGTTCGAATACCTCGTCCAGGCGCTTCGTGTATTGCGCGAGGTCTTCGAGGCGCACCGCGCAGTCTTCGATGAAGGAGACAGGCTTGCCGTCGCCCTTCATGGACATCATGATATTGAGCCCCTGCTTGCGTACTTCCCAGACCGCGTTCTGAAATTCCGGTTCGGTCGCCTCGACCACAGAGCCAGGAAAGCCCAGGTCTGCCATCAGTTGTACCAGGGCCCGTAGGCTGGCCAACTGTGTTGCCTTGTCTTCACCGGCAAATTCCACAAGCAACAATGCCTGCGGCTCACCCCGCACGAAGCGTTTCACCGTCGGCGCAAACAGCGGAATGTCCCGAGCCAAATCGATCATGGTACGGTCCACCAGCTCGACGGCGGCCGGATCCAGCTTGACGATATGCTGCACGCTGTGCATCGATGCGAAGAACGAAGGGAAATGACAGATTCCCAGTACCTTGTGGGCGGGCAGCGGTTGCAGATCGAGATGGATGCGCTGGAAAAATCCGAGCGTGCCTTCCGAACCTACCAGCAGGCGGCCGAAGTTGGGATGCTCGTCAATTAACTCATCTATGTTGTAACCGCCCACGCGACGGAGCAGATCGGGAAATCGCGCACGAATCTCTTCGGCTTCCCGTTTTCCCAATGCCGACAAACTGGCCAGCAGCTCTGGATCGGGAGTCGGCTGCGGGAGGACACCGTTGGACTTTGCGAAGTGCGCCTTGCTCCCGTTCGCCAGCAAGGCCTCCACGGAACGAACGTTGTGCACCATATTGCCATAGCGAATGGAGCGCGCACCGCAGCTGTTGTTTCCCGTCATACCCCCAATCGTTGCCCGGTTAGCCGTGGACACGTCTACCGGGTAAAACAGGCCATGGGGTTTAAGGAATCTGTTTAACTGGTCCAGCACCAAACCAGGCTGTACGCTGACCGTACGCTCCTCGGGACTGAACTGCAGGACCTTATTCAGGTAACGGGTGGTATCGAGCAGAAGCGCTTCACCGATAGCCTGCCCATTCTGGGAAGTCCCTGCCCCTCGCGGCAGGATCGGTACACCTGCGTCCACGGCAATCTGTACCGCGATTTCGACATCCTCATCATCCCTGGGAACCACAACGCCCACGGGCATGAGTTGGTAGATGGATGCGTCTGTGCTGTAGCGACCACGACTGAAAGAGTCGAAGAGCACATCGCCCTTGATTTCCTTGCGCAGGCGATTGGCCAGAGTGCTGTTTGTGTTGTTGTTCATATCCGGCGAGGTTTAATCGAGGCTCAGGGCAGGCGCCTCCAGGTCAGGGTACCACTCACTCTGCCTGCCTCATCTTTGAGTGGCAGCTTCAGCAAGCTGCCCTCGAATTCATAAAAACGAATATTGTCGCCACCAACCCATTGCGGTTGTGTGGGTGATCCCTGCACGTGATGAATGACACGCCTGTCCTCGGCATCCACGGATACACCACCCCAGTAGGCGAATCCAGACCTGCTCTGCTCGCCATCATCCAGCCGTTGCGGCAAATCGCGGGGCATGCCCAGACCCGCCATATTGCCATGCGCGTCGTAGCTCAAATAACCGACATAATCCATGACCCGCTCGCCGCCTTCCTCGGGGTATACGACGTAGGAGACCAGTTCCCAGTCGCCAATGAATTGGGTATAGGGATCCTCCATGGCAACAACCTGATTACTCATCAGCAGGAACGTAAAGCACAAGCAGCGGAAGCGGATTGTTGCCATGGCATGCCTCTAAATCAGTAGCCGACAGCGGCTCCATCACCGCGTCTGGAATCGGATGCGCCCATGAACAGGCCATTGGCCCTGTCGTAGTAGACCCCCATGGCCGCCCCCTGCGATCCACGCGCCCTGACCTCATGCCCCTTCGCCTCGTACAGTTTGATGGTATCCGGGGAAAGTGCGTTGGACTCTATGCTGGTAAAGTCAGGAAGCCATTGATGATGGATGCGTCCGGCTTCAACAGATTCGGCGATATTGAAACCATGATCGATCACGTTGAGGATCAACTGCATCGTCGTATTAATGATGGTCTTGCCACCCGGACTCCCCACTGCAAATACCGGCTGACCATTCCTCGCTACAATCGTAGGGGTCATGCTTGAGAGAGGGCGCTTCTCCGCCGCCACAAGATTCGGTGCCGTACCAATATTGCCTCGCTCGTCGGTGAGGCCTGGCACTGCATTGAAGTCTCCGAGTTCATTGTTCAGAAGATAGCCACCGCCTTCCACGACGATCGCGGAGCCGTAACCAAATTCCAGCGTGTAGGTCATGCTCACCATATTGCCCTCACTGTCCACCACCGAGAAGTGAGTCGTCTCTTCTGATTCATAGGCCTGGGCAAACAACTCGGGGCTGCTCTCGGACTTTCGTTCCATGCTGATGGTGGAACGCAACTCGGCTGCATAGTCCTTGTCCATCAGCCTGTCCAGAGGCATGCCTTCGTTGAAATCGGGATCTCCAAGATGCTCTGCGCGATCGGCATAGGCCCGGCGCATGGCCTCTGTTAGCACATGCAGGTAGTCAGCCGAATTGTGGCCGAGCGCGGCAAGATCGTAGCCTTCCAGGATATTCAACATCTGGACAATGGCGACACCGCCGGAGCTGGGTGGAGGCATACTGACGATTTCGTAGTCGCGGTATGTGCCACGAATTGGCTCACGCTCGACCGCCTCATACTGGGCCAGATCCTGTTCGGTGATAATGCCGCCTATGTCTGCCATGAAGCCGGCCAGTCTCGCCGCATTTTCTCCGCGGTAGAAACCATCGGCTCCGTTGTCCCTGATCAGCTCCAGTGTGTGGGCCAGGTCTGGCTGGTACCAGGTGTCACCCAATTCATAGTTGGAGCCATCAGCCTTGAAAAATTTTCTCTCAGACGATGGGTATTGCTTCAAACGACTGGCATTGCGCGTGAAACCCGATGCCAGCGCGTAAGTGATAGGGATGCCGTTGCGCGCCAGGTCAACCGCCGGTTGAACCAGGTCCTCCCAGGGCAGTGAGCCCAGTCGCTGATGGGCCAGCCACATGCCAGCCACGGTGCCCGGCACACCAACGGCCAGGGGACCGAAGTGGTTGGAATTGTTCGCCACCTGGCCATCGAGCCCGAGGTACATGCGTTCCGTGGCTGCCAGAGCGGCTTTTTCACGGAAGTCGAAGGTCGTGGCCTCACCGTCATTGCCATGGTAGACAAGGAAGCCACCGCCACCGATATTGCCGGCGGTTGGCCAGGTAACGGCTAGGGCAAATGCCGTGGCTATGGCTGCATCAACCGCATTGCCACCCTGTTTCAAAGCATCAGCGCCCACCTGGGAAGCGAGTCTCGATGCACTGGACACCATGCCATGCCTGGCGTAAACCGGGGTCCTGCCACCTTCCCCGTAAATGGGCGAAAATAGGGTGAGAGTGAAGAGTACTATGATGATGTGGATCAGAGTCTTCAACGCTCGATGGCGCTGCTGGAAATTTAGTGGTGTAAGCATATTAAGTCTTTGTAAATTAACGCGTTAAGTTTAGGCGCAGGTTGCACCGCTGGTTCACAACAGAGAGTGTATGCCAGCGTGGAACCCCTAGCAAACCCGCTATTCCCCACGGTTCCAGGTTTCGCTGGGGGCCAACCAGACTGGCGCTACTGACCAGCCGCAGCAGTGCCCTGCGTCCGCACGCGGCGGATGCCTGTTTACCCCAGCGGACCCAGGTGAGGGTTGACCTACAGGGTCGCGCTGGCACCTGCCCGGCTCACTGCAGGCACAGGACAGACCCATGCTTGAGGACGCCGACCGCAACTGAAGATCAGACAGTGAGCCTGGTTAAAACAGGCCTATTTTCCCGTTATAAATAGGGGTTTTTGCGAGACTCAAGCAGGCTCACAGGGATTCCTGGCTGTTTCCTGCGGAAATGCGAACCGGTTCACAGTCATCCTCTTCCCCGGACATACCCGCGTGTCCTGCATCACATTATTGACGCGGGAAGCGACTATGCTCCCCCTAACTCAGTGGAAAACGCTGAAGGGAGGGAATTTCCAACGAAATAGATGAGTCTGGTGGTGCGGTACGGCGAAGTTTCACACGAAATTCCATTCTTTAATTCCAACAACAGCTTAAAACGATAAGATAAGAAGGCTTAGGTCAGGACAACAGGTCATGCAACGCCACCGCGGATACAAGCACAATGCCAGGCAGGGTTATTACGAACGATTCGTGGTCGGCCTTTTCGCGCTGACCCTCACTCTCTCCCCCCTGAATTCTATCGCCCAGAGCGAAGCCAACGCCGATCCCGACGAACCGGCGGGTCGCATCGTCTTCGTTCAGGGCGATGTTGCTGCCAGGAATTCCCGTGGCATGGACCGCCCCCTGAGCCGCCGTGATGAAGTCTACGTCGGCGATACCCTGTTCACCGCCCCTGGCGCTTCCACCCAGATCCGCATGGTGGACGATGCGATGATCTCGCTCAAGGAATCCACCCAGTTCGCCATCCTCGCCTATGAATTCACCGAAAACCCGGCAACTGACCGCTCTTCGATCGAGTTGATCGAGGGCGGTTTTCGCACCATTACCGGCACCATCGGTGAACAGAACAGGGAGAACTACGAAGCAGGCATTGCCAACTTCGCGACGATTGGCATCCGGGGCACCGACTACGAGGTTGTGATCACCGATGTGGGTGAGGTATTTACCGGGGTCTATGACGGTGGCACCACGATTGCCAACGACCTGGGTTCTCTGGACCTCGGTCTCGATGCCGACTACGACTTCGCCTTTGTGCCCGACCCGCAATCACCGCCC
>JAYPVK010000011.1:32910-95150 GCA_038134565.1 Pseudomonadales bacterium
GCAAACAATACTGGATCAGGCGGCGCCGGCACCCAGGCTGACCTTGCGGCACTGCCCGCTCCCGGCGCCGGTGCGGTTGCCGATACCAGCAATGCCGAGCAGGCCCTGAGCCTGGCGACCAACCAGGCCAGCACCAATAATTTCAATAGTGCCGTGAGCCTGGCAGCGCCCCCTACCGAGATTGTTGTGATCACACCCGGTGCGAATAATGCAGCCTCTGCTCTCAACGAAACCCAGCAACAGAACCTGACTTCGGCGTTCACCACCAACCCCAACGAGAACAACGGCAATGGTGCCGTAAACTGTATCGCTAGCACCAGTTGTAGCGATATCAGCGAATCCGGGCAGTCAATTGTCTCTGCGGACACCCAACCTGACTCGTCTGAGCCTGATGATGACAGTAGTGCAGACGACGATGGCAACACCGACACCGGTGATGACGGCAATGACGGTGGCGACGAGAGCACTGACACGGCTAATCCCGGCAGCAGCGATAGCGACGACAACAGCGGAAGTAGCAGCGGTGACGCGGACGGCAATACCGGCGGCGACGATTCCAATGACAGCGACGATGCGGCAAATAGCGACGATGATGATTCATCCAGCGGCAGCACGGATTTCGATTCCGGTGATGACACGCATAACGACAGTGATAATGCGGGCGGCAACGGCAATGGTGCCGGCGGTAATGGCAACGGCAACAACGGCTTAGGCAACGGTAACGGCGGCCCCAACGGCAGTAATGACAACGCTGGCGGCAATGGCAATGGCAACAGCGGAAACGGTAACGGCAATGGAGGCTCGAATAACGACTCCGACGATGTTGACGACGATGACGATTCCGACAACAACGGAAACGGCAACGGCAATAACAACGGTGGCGGCAACGGAAATGGCGGCAGCAATAGTGGCAACGGTGGCGGCAACAACAGTGACTCCGTCATCCTTGATGCCAACGGCGTCAATTTCCAGACCCTGTCTGTCTTCCAGCGTTTCGTCCTGAACCAACTGGGCATCAATGCCAGCTCTACCCAGGTAACCGTGGATGAGAGCGCGCTGTCGGATATTATTGTTGCAACGCTCGGACAGATCGGTGTGTCGGTGGTCGGATCAGTTTCCGGACTGGTCATGGCCGAATCCGGCACCACAGTAGAGAGCTACGCCATCAACTGGGGCAGCTGGGATAACCCCGTTGACCAGAACTGGGTTGTGGTGCAACAGGTGAATGATGAACTGGTGCGCATCAGCACTGACAATTATTTCGCCGAGCTTAGCCCAACCCCCATTGCCAACATGACCGGCAGCCACAATTACCGAACCGGTATCGCGTCAACCTTCATTGGTCAGGGTAGCGGCGGTGGTATCAGCAACCTGAGCGCCGGCATGGATGTCAATTTCGATACGGGCGAGATCAGCAACGGCACTCTACAGGTATTGGCTGGCAACCAGGTCTGGTCAGTAGACTTCGATGGGCTGGTGCAGCATGGCATGGTGGAACTCAACCCGCTGGGCGGCCAGCTGATCGACCCCACGGGTGTTCTCAGCAACCAGCTGGAGATAGACCTCGGCGGTACATTCACCGGCCAACACGCAGAAGCCTTCGTGGGTGGTTTTGAGATGCTTGATGCCATCAACGAACTCAACCATGTTGAAGGTCTGTTCACTCTCGAGTGTTAATTCGCGATAGGGCTCCAAACCAAAAAGGCCGCATCATGATTGATGCGGCCTTTTTGTTTGCCTCTTGTTGGCTAATGATAACTCTAACGTGGCGGCCTGGCGTGGGCCGAACCCCGGAAGATGGCATTCATCAGAATCACATTGAGACCATCCAAATAGGCGCGCACCGTAGGATCCTGGGTGAAGGCGATCACTTCACCGGCCCCTCGTGATTCCTGCACCACGAAGGGTTTATAGGCAAGCTGGCGCCGGTTTTCATCCCAGATATAGCCACTCGCCAGGAGCTCGTCCGGACCCTGGAAGCGCGCCACATTGACACCATCATTGATACGGATTGGCGTATAGATATCCGTGCCTCTTACCAGCACATTGAGCACCGGTGCGACTCCCGCACTCAACCAGTGTTCCGGATGCACGTCGGCGCGCACCAGCACGCCTGCAACTGCATCCGGACTGTCCTCGAGGGCCACTACCCGGTCCTCGTATTCATCATGGGAGGTCAGGTAACTGCCCTCGACCGTCGCTTCTTCCTCTTGTTCATCTTCGGGCGCCTCCACGTCGACGACAGCGCGCTCCCTGCGGATACTCAGCAGTTCGACATCGGGGTCGGACAGGAATCGTGTGGCGTTGCCCAGGCCGATCAACACGCCACCCTGCTCTACCCAGTTCTTGAGGTTCTCGACACCGGCGTCGCCGAGTGCTGACTGATAGCCGCCTCCCCCCATCAGGGGCAGTATGAGCACCTGGTAGTGGCGCAGGTCAGCGTTGCGCAAGCGATCTACACGAATAGGTGTAACCGGATAGCCAAACTGGCGCTCAATAACAAAACGGGTATTGCCCGCGCTGTAGGCAGCGGTAGGCTCGTCCCAGGCCATGGCGATGCGAGGCTGATTGAAGCGCACCACGTTGGCACTTCCGAAGCTGGGACCATCGCTCACCCAGCTATCGTTGACGGCCACGACTTCGGCACCGCTCTGCTCTGCGATTTCGCTTAGCTGTTGGTAGAGGTCGGCCGGATTATCTGCCACATCCAGTATCAGGCTGCCAGCGGCATACTCGTTGCCCAGGTTGGTGAAAGCCTTGTCATTGCTTTTTACAGACAATCCGCGTTGCAAAGCCTGACTGAGAAACCGTACTGCAGAGGCTTCACCCCAGGGGACAATGTAGCTGACACTGGCCTCACCACCGATGACGCTACCCGCCTGTACCAGGTCAGTGCCATGGCGAACGAAGTCGCCTGCGGGCGCCCTGTTGCAGGTATCGGCCTCGATGTTGAACATGAGTGGCAGGGACCACGCGGTGACATCATAGATTTCATCAGGCAGGTTCTCAGCACGGCGTCGTTCCTGTTCGATCAGGAAATCCTCTTCCATGGGAACATTCACATCGAGCAGTGTGCGAATGAAGCGCTTAGCCGGCTGGTCGGTGCGGATGACATAGGAGCCCGCGTCGTAGGAATTACCACAGGCATTGAATGACTGCAGGGCACGATCCACCTCTACTCCCTGTCGTCCCAGCAATCCCGCCAGCTTATCGGCGGCATCCTGGTCTGCCTGGACTGGTACGATATAGGCATGGATATTTTCTTCCTCGCCCTCTTCAATCGCACTGGCTCGGTAGTTATAGAAATCTGTCAGCAACTTCTCCCGATTGACCTGCACAGTCTCGGCGGTGGCCAATGAGGTGATGAAATGGTTTCTCACCGTATAGCGGTAATGCAGGTCGTTGCCGTCGTACTGCCGAAATACCAGTCCCCGCGCCGAAGCCTGCTCGTAAGTCATGGCTACACTGCCGAAATAAGAGGGCCAGCTGGCGCCATACCCTGGATAGAAAGCGTCATAGACCTCGCGCGTAAAATAGTCCAAGCCAAACTGATCGAAATAGCGCGCATTGTTACGACCGAAGAGCTGCAGGCTGTTGCGCTGATCCTCCGCCAGATGCGGATTAAAGGGAATAGCTTCTGGTGCGAAGAAGTAGGTGCCGTCTGACCCCATTTCGTGGGCATCCACGTAGGCCACAGGAAAATATTCCAGCATCGCTGCAGTTCGACCCTGGGTCTCTGGCTGGGTCTGGATGAACCAGTCACGGTTCATGTCGAAAAGATAGTGATTGGTACGACCACTAGGCCAGGGCTCATCATGCTCTGCCGAAATTCGGTCCGGATCCGGCTGTATGCCTTCAGCACTGGTGAAGGCATGGATGAAGCGATCCCTGCCATCGGGATTCTGCATGGGGTCGATCACTACCACAGTATCGCGCAATATCTGTTCGACCCTGGCATCACCCCTGGAAGCCAGCAGGTGGTACGCTGTCAGCATGGCGGCATCGGTAGAAGAAATCTCGTTACCGTGCACTCCATAGGAAAGCCAGGTGATGGCGGGCTGTGCCGCGATGATGCTTGCGGCTTCATCCTCAATGGTGATTCGGGGATCTGCCAGGCGCTGCATGTTGGCCTTGATGCTATTCAGCCTGGCGATATTTTGCGGGGAAGAAATTACCGCGTAGATCAGCTCCCTGCCCTGCCAGCTGCGGGCATATTCCTGTAATACCATCCGGTCCAGCTGGGCAGCGGCCAGTACCTGAAAATACTCTATCGCATCACCATGCCAGGTGATGCGTTCACCGGGCGAATAGCCTAATGTGTCTTCTATGGTGGGAATGGCCGGATCATAATCGGCGTTCGGCCAGTAAACGAAATTTTCCTGGGCAATCGCTGGTACCGAAACCGACAGGAAAAGCAGCGAAGCGAGCAAACCGGCCAGAAAATTGCGGGCATGAGCTTTACTAATCATAATGAACCTCGGAGTGATTCTCGTGGATTCCTCCCGCTAGCCAACAGACGCTGCCCGACTACCAGGGAAGAATGACTCTCTGGATGCTATCTGTTTTTGGCAAGCCCATCCACAGGCGTTCCCTTAAACCAGTCTTCAACACTCGAATTGCGGTAACCGCCATGACAAATGAACCAGCCCCCAGCATCGCTTTGGATTTCGTCGAAAGGCCCTGCACCGAAATGCAGCATCGGGCCCGGGATTTCTATCAACTGCTCAAGCAGCGGCGTACCGTGAGAGATTTTTCCGATCGCGCCCTACCCAAGGGAGTTCTGGAGGATTGCCTGTTGAGCGCAGGCAGTGCGCCTAGTGGGGCCAATCGTCAGCCCTGGCATTTTGCCGTAGTGCGCGACAGCGGACTCAAGCAGAAAATCCGCCGGGGCGCGGAAGAGGAAGAACAGGAATTCTATGAATCACGTGCGCCACAAGACTGGCTGGACGCCCTGGCACCGCTTGGCACGGATGCCAGCAAGCCGTTCCTGGAAACTGCGCCTGCTCTCATCGTCATCTTCGCCGAAAAATTTTCATTCGATGAAGCGGGCCAAAAACAAAAAAACTACTATGTCACGGAATCGGTCGGTATTGCCACGGGCATGCTGATCGCAGCGCTGCACAATGCCGGCCTGGCGACTCTCACACACACGCCCGCACCGATGAAATTTCTCAATAAGATACTGGGCAGGCCGGAGACCGAGAAACCCATGATGATTCTCGTCGTCGGCTATCCCGCAGAGGGCGCACGCGTGCCTGCGATCAGTCGCAAAAAACTGGAACAGATCGCCAGTTTCCATGGCGAGTACTGAGCGATAGCACCGCGCTTTCAATGCAAAAAAAAACAAAGCCCGATCATACAAGATGACCGGGCTTTGCCAGAAAGCGTTGCAGCAGGCTGAAACTTACTGCGGCGGATTTCCGATTGGCGTACCTTCCTTACGCCATTCCCCGTAAAGGTACTCTTCACTGAATTCGGCGCACTTGAACTCCAGCAGCTGGTAGTTCTCCTGCACATGCCGGTACAGGGGAAGACTGATTGTCCAGGGCTGGGTGTAGGTATTGGGATCAGTCATCGTGGCTTCGTACTGAATGTGGTTGGGTCCCATGGGCGTCCAGCGCTCTTCTACCACCATTTCCCAGCTATGGTGATTACCGGCACGGTCGAACCAGGTGTCCGGCATCTGACCGGTGACGCTTACCACGAGGGTATCCCCCTCCCAATGAGCATTGGAGTGTCCCATCCAGGCATCGACCTGGGAAACGATTTCCGGCTGATCCACATAGAGGATACGATTGGCTTCGGCAAACTCGTAGGCAATTAGGATGACGTCACTGGATTGCACGATCTGGAAAGGAAACGGCAGGTAGTTTGCGCGAGGTACGCCCGGCATGTAGCACTTCGTGAGCGGATCCTTGTCGATAGCATCTATACGGTTGTCATTGCGCTGGCGCAGGGCCTGCTCAGTGTAAGGGATACGACCCCCCTCAACAATACCCTGGCTGCCAGGAATGGCAGACAAGGCACCCATGACATCGGGATGTGGTCCATAGGCGGCGGCATGGGGTTCGATATCGTAGTGAGCCTTGGTCATCGCCTGCCAGATACCGCTAAAGTCCGGCTTGCCGTCTGGAGTTCGAGGGAACTCATTCAGAGGCTGTGCCATGGCGCCAGTGGCCAGGACCAGTCCGAACAGAGTGGTCGTTAGTTGCTTGCTTAGATGCTTCATTGGATTACCTTACTTCAGTTATATCTAATTTTATGTGACAACAGCAACCTGCCTGCGGTTACTGCGAGTCCTCTGTCGCGCGTAATTCTTCCATGCGCTCGCCGCGCAGGATGTTCACCATGCCGTAGTTGCCCTCGTGGCAGGCATATTCATAGATCTGTCCCGCCACCTTGGTCATGGGAACGATGGCCGTAATCTTGTCCGTAAAGGTGGATGGATCCTCGATGGTGAACTCATAGTCCACCGTGTCATAAGCAGTGCGGGTAAAACGCTCGGTCAGCACCATATCCATATTGGAGCCGGTGCTGGCGAAAGTCTGTCGGTAGCCATTGAAATTACGGGTCTCCACAACCAGGGTATCGCCATCGAAATAGCCACGCGAATCACCGGACCACAGACGGATGTCATCATCCAGCGCGGGCTTGTCCACCAGGGGCACGATGCGGGCATCGTGAATCATCTCGGTCATGATGACCGCGGTATCCTTGCTCTGGAAGATTTGCATATTGTTGTTATACAGGCTGGGCACGAAGGGAGGGCCGGAATTGAAACCCACGATGCAGCGTTCAGAAAGGCCGCGATCCTCGGGTCCATCTTTGGCAATCCCGCCAACGACATAGCGCACAGGTCGTGCACCGGGCACATCAGGACCCAAACCACCGAACTGGCGCGGCGCACCTTCCACGGCGGCGGGAACGCGGCCATTGTCCGGGTAGACGATATGGGATGTTCGAACGGTGTCGCCGATGCCTGCGCTTTCCACCCAAAAATCGTTGTAACCGCCGGGGTTGTCGGTAACCGGTGGCGCATCAGGGTCAACCACTGCCTGCGCGGCAGCGGCATCGGCGGCGGCAGCAGCCGCTTCCTGGCGGGCGATGGCCTCCTCGATCTGCTCCCGGGTCAGAAACTCCTGGTTACCGTATCGCTGTGGACGCTGCATGGGCGTGTTGGAGCTAAAATTCCACACGCCCTGCAAATCAGGCTGACCCCATTCGGTGCGAGGCACCGCGTAGTCATCCTGTGCCAGGGCATTGACTGATGCCAGGGCAACGAAGGTAAGTGCTGAAAATTTGAGAAGATTTTGCTGTCGCATTGCATCCCCCGAGGCTGAATCGAACAGAAGCCGTAAAGTAGAGCTTTAGCCTGTAATAATCAATAGAACGGGCTGCCTTATATCCGATGGCAGTGGCGTCTAATCGAAACTCAGCGGCGGGTAAAGCGGGTTAACAGACTGGACGTGTCCCAGCGACCTCCGCCCATGGCCTGTACATCGGCATAGAAACCGTCCACCAGCCTCGCCACCGGTAATTCTGCCCCGTTGCGTTCGGCCTCAGCCAGGGCGATTCCCAGATCCTTGCGCATCCAGTCCACGGCAAACCCGAAATCGTACTTGTCTGCCAGCATTGTTTTGTAACGATTCTCCATCTGCCAGGAACCGGCCGCCCCCTTGGAGATCGTCTCGATCAGCGCCTCACCATCGAGTCCTGACTTCATGGCGAAATTCAGTCCTTCGGCTAGCCCCTGCACCACACCCGCGATGCAGATCTGGTTGACCATCTTCGCCAGCTGACCGTTGCCCGCTGGGCCAAGCAGCTTATGGAAGCGAGAGTAGCAATCGAGCACCGGGGTGATCTTTTGATAGGTGCGCTCTTCACCCCCTATCATCACGGTGAGTGCGCCATTTTCAGCACCGGCCTGGCCACCCGAAACTGGCGCATCGAGGAACTCCAGCCCCCTGGCGGTCAGTGTCTGGGCCAGCTCTCGCGCGAGTTCCGCAGACGCAGTGGTGTGATCGATGATCACCGCTCCTGGTTTTGCGCCCGCCAGCACACCCTCGCTGCCGGTGACAACCTCTCTCACATCATCGTCATTTCCCACACAGACCAGGATAACATCGCGACCCTCTGCAGCCTCTGCGGGTGTAGGTGCCATGTCTCCCCCATACTGCTCGCACCACTGTCGGGACTTTGATTGTGTACGGTTATAGACGCACATATCCATGCCTGCTTTCTGCACGTGACCAGCCATGGGATAGCCCATCACACCTAAACCGACAAAT
This sequence comes from Pseudomonadales bacterium, assembly GCA_038134565.1. GTDB lineage: Bacteria > Pseudomonadota > Gammaproteobacteria > Pseudomonadales > Pseudohongiellaceae > UBA9145. Next base: position 41,199 of record JAYPVK010000011.1, read on the forward strand.
GCTACTTTCATGATCTCTCCTGTCATTATTCTTGAAACCCGGGGTACCGGTCTTAATCGCTCTGGAACTGGGAAAGCTCCGCCCGCCAGTCCTGCTGCAGCAGCATGGACAGTTCACCAATGGTCTGGAACCTGTCAGCCGGTTTCTTGCTAAGGCATTTCATGGCAATTTCATTCAACAACCTTGGTACCCGGAACCTCGAGACTTCGGCGGGCTCTCTTGGCACCTCGTTCTGCACCGATTCGATGACTTCGTGCAGCCTTTCACCCGAGGCTGGCGTTTCGCCGCACAGGATCTCGTAAATCACCGCACCGAGGCTGTAGATGTCCGTACGATGATCGATATCCGGATCCAGTTGGATCTGTTCCGGTGACATGTAATGCGCGGTGCCCTGGGCGGCACCCTGCCCGGTCAGGGTGATGTCTTCGATGGGAGCCGGTTTGACCTCCCCTTCGTCACCGCCACTGCCATCGGGATGCCAGACCTTGGCGAGCCCCCAATCCAGCAGCAGGACCTCGCCATAAGGTCCGGCGAGGATGTTTTCCGGCTTGATATCGCGATGTGCCACTCCGTGGGTATGGGCATAGTGGAGGCAATTACACACCTGCTCTACAACTTCCATAAGCTGAGTCAGGTCATAACGCTCACGGTAGTCCAGTATCTCCCGCAGCGTGTAGCCATGCACGAGCTTCATGGTGAAATAGGGGTATCCCCGACCATCTCTTCCCAGTTCGTAGGTGGGAATGGTGTTGGGGTGCTGCAACATAGCAGAAACCCTGGCTTCCCTGATGAGCCGCTGCTGTTCGATCTCGTCATCGGCAAATTCCGGCTTGAGGGTCTTGTAGCAGACAAAGCGGGAGAGATGAAGATCCTTGCAGGACTTGATCAAGGACTTTCCGCCCTTCGCTATGGTACTGAAAAACGCATAGCGCATGCGCGGATCGATTTTCTTGGGCAAGGGCTTGTCTGTTTCTTCGAGAAATACCGAGCTGTAACTCTTGGGGGGTTCGGGGAAATTCAGCACCTGGACATCCTGTTAGCTAAACGACATGACTTGAAGAGTCGGAATCATATAGACGAAAGGTAGCATTGTTGCCGCTTGCTTGACCACGGCTGTCTGGCCGAACTTCGACCTTCCTCTCATTACTCCTGGCTATATAATAGCTGGCCTGATTTACATTGAGAGCAGCAATCTCCATGCCCGACCCACACTCCGCCACAGTACGGGAAACCGTCTTCCCGGTACGCTACGCCGAAACCGATGCCATGGGCGTGGTTCATCATGCATGCTACCTGGTCTATTTCGAAGAAGGACGCAGCCAGTACATGCGCGACATCGGCAGCGATTACGCCAGGGTGGAGGCCAGTGGTTATCAATTGCCCGTCACCGAGACGTCAATTCGCTTCCTGAGTAGCCTGCGCTATGGCGACATGGTGCGGGTCCGAACCTGGATCGAGGAAAATCGCAGCAGGCGAGTGACCTTCGCTTATGAAGTGCTCAATGGCAAGGATAATTCCGTACTCGTTACCGGCTTTACCCGGCATGTCTGGACCGATGCCCAAGGCAGGGTAACCCGGGTACCGGACTCCTGGAAGCAAGTATTCAGCGACTGAAAAATGCAGAATTTCCTCCACATCTTCCTCAGGAACGCGGCCTATTGCGCGAGTCTCGTGCTGCTTGCACTCGCCAGAAACCAGAGCCTTGCCCAGCCCGCTGTGACTGAGAATGTGGCATTCACCGCGGTAATGCAATACCCGTCCCGCAGCTATGATCACAGGCTTGCCTATGGCGAGGGGGAATTCCAGTATGGCCTGCTGTGGCTGCCCGAGAATCGACCATCACCGCCCTTGCTGGTCCTAATCCATGGAGGCTGCTGGCTAAACAGCTTCGATGTGAACCACAGCTTCGCCGCGAGCACCGCACTTGCCGACGCCGGTTTTGCCGTGTGGTCCCTGGAATACCGCCGCACGGGAGATCCTGGTGGGGGATGGCCCGGAACCTTTGAAGACATCGTGGCTGCCATCGATTCTACAGGAGCGCTGACAGAGTATGGCGTGAACACATCCCGCTTCGCCATCGCCGGGCATTCCGCCGGGGGACACCTGGCGCTTCTTGCTGGCTCCCGGTTCACAGAGGCCAGTGTCGTTATCGGCCTTGCCGCGATCGCTGACATCGACGCCTATGCCAGGGGCAGTAATTCCTGCCAGACGGCCACGCCTGCTTTCATGAACGCCGAGCCGGGCGCCGCTCCCGCACTCTACGCTGCCGCCAATCCGGCACAGCAAGCACTGCATGCGAACACTCACCTGATGCACGGGGATCTGGACGCTATCGTGCCTCTTGCGCAGACTCAAAACATACAAGCGAGACTGACAACCGTGACAGGTGCCGGTCATTTCGACTGGATACACCCGGATACCCCGGCATTTTCAGCGCTGCTCGAACTTCTGCAGGATGAATTACGGCAATGAATGCAGACAAGCTTGCACAACTGGACGCGGCCGATCCTCTTGGCCATCTGCAGGAAGCCTTCGACATCCCGGCAGACACAATCTACCTGAATGGCAACTCCCTCGGCCCACTGTCCCGGGCCAGCAAAGAGCGCATCAATGAGGTCGTCAATGGGCAATGGCGCAGCGACCTGATTACCTCATGGAATAAACACCAGTGGATCGACCTGCCACTTATTACCGGCAACAAGATCGCCCCATTACTTGGTGCCCGTGCAGGACAGGTGGTCTGCTGCGACTCGGTCTCGGTGAACCTGTTCAAGTTGCTCAGTAGTGCACTCATGTTAAGACCGGAGTGCGAAATCATCCTCACCCTGCAGGATAATTTTCCAACCGACCTGTATATCGCCGAAGGCCTCTCGCGCTTCCTCGGTGACGCAAGACTGAGGGTGCGTAGCGTCGATCTGGAAGATCTCGAGCTGGCCCTGTCATCCACGCCAGCCGTCGTCATGCTCACCCAGTTAAATTTCCGCGACGGCGCCGCACTCGATATCGAAGCGATTACCCGTAAAGCGCAGTCCAATGGCAGCCTCGTGATCTGGGACCTTTCCCACAGCGTGGGTGTCATGCCACTGGAGCTGGACCGGTGGAACGTAGATTTCGCCGTTGGCTGCGGTTACAAGTACCTGAATGGCGGGCCCGGTGCGCCTGCTTTCCTCTATGTCGCAGAACGGCACTTGCCACACAGCGAGCATGCCCTCCAGGGCTGGATGGGTCACAAGGCACCCTTCGAGTTTCGACCGGAGTATGCTGCCAGTGAAGGAGTCGAGCGATTTCTCAGCGGAACCCCTCCCATAATTTCACTTGCAGCACTGGATGCTGCCCTGCAACTTTTCAGCGGAATAAGCAGCGACCTGTTACGGAAAAAATCGACGGCACTGACCACGACGTTTCTGACACTCAAGGCCCAATATACTGAACTGGACGAACTGCAGCTGGTGTCGCCTGCAGAGGCAGAACTCAGAGGTGCGCAGCTCTGCTTCAGCCACGACAAAGCCTACTGGATCTGCCAGGCACTGCTGGAGAGGCGGTTCTTCGCCGATTTTCGTAACCCCGACATCCTGCGTCTGGGCTTCTCTCCCCTGTTTCTCAGCTTTGGCGGCCTGCAAGAGGCCGTGCAGCGCCTGGCCCGGGTCATGAGAGAGAAAAGCTATGAAAATCAAAAATTTGCGAAGAACAGCAAGGTAACATGAGCCACTTGGCGGTTAATTAGGGAAAAGCGGGGTAATTTCTGCCTGTTCGAGGATGATTTACCCCATTTGAGCCGTGTACAGGCCGTCATTTGGGACTAAAATCCCTGTAGCTGCCCAACATTGGGGAGAGGCAGGCTGTAGCGATTTGGCGCTACCCGTTAACATCCATGGGAAAAATTCATACATCCCTGGCATAAGGGGCTGGCACTCAACCTGGCACACATTAGTGCCTTGCAGCAACCGGGCATGGTCGCCAGCAAGCCGAACCTCATGGCAAGCGCAGTAACAGCACCATCACGATTCACAGGAAGCAGTTACGAACAGACAGCGGCATGAAGGAACATCTGGACAAAGTTAAATTCGCCACAACCAAGTCCCTGACCCGGTTGATCATGAAGGCGCTTGATGATGCCCGTCTGCAGATTGAGGCGCAGGCCATGCGCTTCGTGGGTGCCAAGTTGCCCCCTATCGCCGAAGAATCGCAGGGCATAGTCGAGCGGTTCATGGAGAACCTGCACAACTATTTCGAAGAACTCACCACCCTGGTCGTCAAGGATGAGGAAATCGAACCCGACAGCTATGACAATCTGAGTCTCGTCGACCATGACTATCTGGAAGCCATGATCGCGATGGAAGGCATGGTCAAGCAGTTGCGCGATGGCGAGATCAAGGGAATGCGCAGCCTGCTCACCCGCTTTGAAACCATGTTTCCGAACATCCGTATCGATCAGACCAATAATCCACTCGATCCCGAGCAGGTCGGTGATTGCTTCAACGAAGTCATCAAGCCCCTCGGCTTCAAGGCTCATTACCTGCTGACTATCTATCGCGAATTCAACAAGACTGTCTTCGGCAAGTACGACGAAGTCATTCGTGAAGCCAACGAGACACTGGCTGAGCTGGGTGTCTTGCCCGATCTCGACATTACCGCGCGCGAACGTGAATTGCGCAAGCTGAAGCGGGCCGAGGCTCGGGCACAGCTTGAAGCCGAACAGAAGGCCGAGGCGGAAGCGGCGGAACTCGCCGCCCGCATGAAGAAGCCGGCAGTTGCTGTAAAACCTGCGGCACCGGAGCAGGCCCAGGCCGAGATGTTCTCCATGATGCAGACTCTGGTTAAGAGTCTTGCAGAGAACCGGGCCAGCACTGGCTTTTCTGCCACGGCTGGCACCGAAGTGAGCTCCTCTATTGCGGCCGAGCAGGAAGACCTGCGCCGACAGCAAAACAAACTCATGTCCATGCTGACAGACATCCAGTCCAGCATGATCAATGGCGGTGCAAATTCAGGCGCTGTGGTGAACGCATCCAGTGTCGCGAAGTCTATCAATGAATCCTTGAAAGCCGGTCAGTCGAGCGGCCACCTCGGCGCGATCCCGGTGCAGTCCGGTGACATCATCAACCTGGTCACGATGCTCTACGAGGCAATCTGGAAAGACGACGCTCTACCGGTGGTGATGAAGGAATTGATTGGCCGCACCCAGATCGCGATCATGAAGGTCGCACTTCGAGACACGGATTTCTTTGATAACGAGAATCATCCTGGTCGAGCCTTGCTAAACGAATTGGCGCTGGCTGGTATCTCCTGGACACAAACGGCGAACCTGGCCGAGGATCCGGTTTACCAAAAAGTGAAGTCCCTGGTAGAACGACTCCTCGCCGAGCAGGAGCCCGGCAACGCGTTCCTGCAAGGTCTGATCGATGAATTAAACACCTGCCGGGGCGAGAAGATCGGTGCCGATCTCAGCCTGGAGAAGCGTGTACGGGAGTCCTCCGCCAAGAATCCCGAAGATATTCACGCCTACGTACGTCAGAAAATCTACGAGAGAGTGCTCAAGGGCTACCTGGATCCGGCGGTCAAGGGCTTGCTGGACACTCACCTGCATGAGTTCCTGGTGAAACTGGTCATGAAGGAAGGGCCGGAAGGCAAATCCTGGAAGCCGGTCATGAGCACCATCGATGTTTTGTTATGGACAGTGCAGGCAGAGAAGCAGCCAGGAGACAAGGCGCGGTTCGACAGGATCAATCCCAGGCTGGTAGACAACCTCAGCAAGGCACTGGAAATCGGTGGCGCTTCCAAAACCAAGATCACCAAGATCATGCGCCAGATCAAGCAGATCCAGGAATTCACCTTCCACCAGGCATCCCACGGCGTGAAACCACCCAGTAGCCAGATTTCGTCCATAGCTGAGGAGATCCGCCTCACCACGGCAGGCCAGAAAGACGTGCCCCCACTGCCCCGCAATGATCCTCACTTGCGGCGCATCGACAAGCTGCCCATCGGGGCCTGGCTGGAATTCAGGGGTAATGCCGGACAGCGCATTCGTTGCTCACTGGCCTCGAAGATCGACAGCATCGACAAATTGTTCTTCGCAGACAGCGAAGGTCACAAGGTTATTGAGATTACCCTTATGCGGCTAGCCCATGAACTCAAGGGCAATGGGGTGAAGATAATCAGCGAAGGCACCCTGGTGAACCGGGCAATGGAGTTGGTGGTTTCCAATCTCAAGCAATCGGCCAACGAGAACAAGCCACGCGAAATCGCGACCGGCTAGGGCCCAGGTACCGCTCCTCGAATCGGCCTAGGTCTAGGCTTCTGCCCTGCCCAGGGCCTGCACTCGCTGATAGAGAAACTGTGTAAGCTCGGCGCGACCGCCCCGATTCTCCAGTTCCTGCCAGGGGATAGGCCTGCCTATCTCAACCCGCACCGTCGCCCCGAACTTTTTCAATGCCTCATGCACCAGCAGGGCCATGCGCAGTGGTTCGGCGATGTGGGAGGCCACGTGAAACTTGCGACTGTTGCGGCCATGGAAGAACACCGGGACAACAGTGGCATTGGCTTCGCGGATAATCTTTGCCGCGAAGGTGGTCCAGGGACCATCCACAACACGGCCAAATCCGAACCTGTCTGCAGTGGATACCATGCCAGATGGAAAGATCAACACGGGCACGTCCCGCGACAGGTGCTGCAGTGCCAATTGCTTGGAGCGGATATTGGTTTTTTGTGCTGCCTTGGTTTCCTCGAAATCGATCGGCAGGAAAAAGGGAGCCAACTGCCGATCCTGGCACAGCAGCGAATTCAGCAGAATACGCAGATCGCCCCTGGCTCTGAGCGCGAGATCACACAGGACCACGCCGTCCACCACGCCAAAGGGATGATTAGCCACAAACATCAGTGGCCCGGAATTCGGAATGGCCGCGAGTCGCCCAGCATCGAAATCCACCGTGATATTCGCCTCTCGCAGCGCATCGGCGAAGAAGGTCTGGATGTTGAAGTCCTTTTCTTTCAGACGGTAATAGAGCGACTCGATCTTGTTGCGGCCGAACATGAGCTCCAGCGCGGAGACAAGTTGCCGGGAGAGCCAGCTATCTTCGGGATTCGTATAGGAGAGCGTCGGCGGGTCTCTCAGGTAGGCAGAGAACTGCGGGTCGATTTCAACAAGATCCATGGGCATCAATTTAGGCAAGCCTTGTTGCAAGATGGTGACAAAGACTGACTCATTCCAGCGCTTCAAGAATCCTTGAAAAATTCTCAGCAACCGGATAGCGGCCAGCCGTCCAGCCAAGCCGCACAATAATCGCCTCATGCGAAGGAAATACCATGACCAATTGCTGGCGATTGCCATTAGCGTAGAACATATCTTCAGGAAGATTATCGTAGCGCAGTCGCTCATTCCCCCTGTTTAACCACCACTGGTAGCCATAGGCCTTGTCATTCGCCGAGGCGTTCGGAGTGGTCGCCCGACGCACCCAGTCTTCGCTCACCAGACGACGATTATTTATTACACCACCATCCAGCATGAGTATTCCCATGCGAGCCCAATCCCTGGCCGATGCGTAGAAATAGGAACTGCCCATAAATATACCGCTGGCATCGGTCTCAAATACCGCATCCTGGAATCCAAAGGGTTGGTAAATCTCTTCCATGAAATTGTCATAGGCAGCCTGCGGACCACCCAGAGTCTCAGTGTAGAGACGGGAGAGCAGGTTGGCGGTGCCGGAACTGTAGTTAAACCGCGTACCGGGATCTGCCGCCAGCGCCTGCCCCAGCACATAATCCGAAGATGAAGGCACCGTAAACAACATGGCGGTGGCATCGTCGCCGGGATTGTATTCCTCGGAGAAATCCAAACCGTCAGTCATGGTGAGAAGATCCGAAGTGCGGATAGTCGAACGCGCATCCCTGGCCCATTGCTGAAAACCTGTTGGCGCCTCCAGGTCGATTAGGCCTCGCATCTCCAGGTTACCCAGCATGATGGAATTGAGGCTCTTGGCCATGGACCAGCCCAGCAGCTTCGACTGCGGATTCATCTCCTGGCCATAGGCCTCTGCCTTTATCATGCCGTCGTGCACCAACAAAAGGGCACGCGTGTTGAGACCCGCCTGATTGTCCTGGGCGAGGATTTCCTCGAGCAGGGATTGCAAGCCTGGATCGAGTGTAGTGAACCGGGATCCGGCTGGCCACGGCGCGGTGCTGGCTTGTGAGGCTTGCAGCTGCAATTCCTGCCTCTGTGTGTAGCCCGCATAGTCGACGGCACAACCCAGCCCTTCGATATAGGAGGCGGATTGTGTGCTCAAACCGAACAGGGAAGCGGATACTGCCCGGGCCTCGTCATCGTAATCGATCGTAACCTGGGAGAGGATGGGTGAGTATTGCACCAGATCCTCGAAAGCCTGCTCACGGGAATTACCAATAACATACTCGGCGCTGCATAGCAGTTTCGATCCAATGCCTGACGCCACACCGGGACCATAGACGATAAATGCCGGAGTAATACCCGCCGCTGTCAATGCGCCGAGTGCGAATACAACCAGCACCACCAGCGCAATAAGAACTTTCTTGATCATGTCATCGCCCCCCGACGATATAGGCAGGATCCAGGTTTACTGTTACGAATCCTGAACTTCAGCCAGTGAACTGGCGTGCTCAAGCTTGCCACCCCAGAGGAAAAATGCCAAGCCAACAGCCCCCGCGCAAGCGGCAACGGCATAAGGCGCCGCATAGAAATTGCCATTGCTGCTATAGGCAAAACCGAGCAGCGCGGGACCGATGGACGTACCCATGGACGACATAAGATTGGAAACTGAGAAAATGCGCGGATAGTCACGCACGCCGAATGCCTCTGCCAAAATCAGCGGCTGCAGCATTAACAGATTGCCAACACTGGCACCGAACATGAAGAGACCGACACAGAGCGTAACAATACTGAACCCACCGGCCAGGATACTCAGGGAGCTGGCCTGCAGAATCATCATTACGATCGCAAAGGCCTGGATCGACACACGTTCCACTAACCAGCCACCCATTAAACGGCCCACGATGCTGGCCACAGGCACGATGGCGACCGCCACGGCAGTTTGCGAATCGGTGAGTTGCTCCCGGGCCAGTCCATACTGGTGCGCAATACCACCCACCTGGGCCAACATCAGGAATATGTAACCGAGGCTCACTCCCCAGAAGTATTTACCCCGGATAGCCGTTGCGAAGCTGATACCTGGTTCATTTACCTTATTTTCATTAGCGCCAGATACACCCTTTAGATCGGCGACGGGCGCGGATTCACCATCAATCTGCAGCCCCATGGATGCAGGATTGGGACGCAACCAGATCCAGGCTACCGGAATCACGCCAAGCACAAACATCAAGCCCAGCATGGGTGCCGCCATGCCAAATCCGAAGCGATCTACCAGCAATACACTCAGTGGCGTCAGCACCACCCCACCGAGAGAAAGCCCTGTGGACGCGATGGACAGGGCCATGGCGCGCCGGCGACGGAACCAGCGCGTGATGAGCGTGGTTGCCGGTAACAGAGCCGAGGCTGCGAAGCCAGCACCAAAGAAGATATAGACAACGATCAATTGCCACAACGCGCTCACCAGCGGCAATGAGCTCAACGACACACTGGCCAGTAGCGCACCACCGGTAATGCAGATGCGTGGGTCATAGTTCTGCACCCAGCGTGCCACAAACAGGCCAGTGATACCGCTACTCAGGAAAAAGATAGATACGGCGGCCGAGGCAGACTGCACGTCGAAGGCGGGTTGCTCAGCCAAGGCATTGAGGTAGATGGCATGATTATAAAAGCTCAGGCCACTGGTAAACGTCAGCTGGACCAGAATCGCGGCTACGATTTTCCAGCCGTAGTAGAGCCTGTCATCGTCTGCGCTCACGACATCAATCCATAGCCGGATGATAGGTAAAGTAGCCGGTAAACATTTCTTCCCAGCTGTTCAGCCCATACCTGATCTCGAGACCTGGATCCGGATTGGTAGGATTGGATTCAGAGTTGTCCAGGGCACCTATTACCTGGACCCGGGTGCCAGCAGGCAATTGCCTGGGTGTATTGAGTACATAATGTGGCTGCCAACCGTAGTTGTAGGCCGGCACGCTGAGCAGCGTCTCGGAATTTCCGTCCGGATACTGTGCAACAAACTTCATCTTCTTGCCCCGGTAGTTCATGCGGGCACGAAGGCCGGTGAGCACCACCGCTTCCTCGAATACATGACTGGCCTGTTGCGGAAAGTCCGCAATCTCGGGAGGCAGGACGAAGCGCGTACCTACCGCTTGCACCCATTGCTCCCGCGCGGGTGCTTGTTCGCTGAAATACAGTCCGATTTGCGTCTGATCCACCGTAGATTGACCGTTAGTCACATAGTGGAACTGCATGGACAGGCTGTGTCCGGCCGGGATTCTTACGCCGACGTCTGGCGGGTATTCGGTAACATTCGCTGTGCCGGGCAAATAGCCCGCGACGAAACGCCGGCTGGAAGATGTCTGGTTGCGCTCTGATCCCCAGAAGTCCTCGCCGGGTGCCGTGACAAAAGTCATGAGGTGATGCAGGACCGATGCATCGCCCGCTCGGTACTGCACGGCACGCAACCAGCGTTCTTCGGTGAACGGCAAGTCGACATTACTGTAGTAATAGTCCAGCACACCGGTGGGGGGGATGGCATGCTCCGGCCCTCGAACGATGAAATCCGGTTCGCCGAGTTGCCAGTCGGATTCCGTGTCTGGCCGAAAGTCCTCCAGCGGATCGCTCGCTCCCTCTCCCTGGGGCGCCCCGGCATCGATCCAGTGCAGGAGTGTCTGCCTTTCCTCAGCGCTCAGATTACGTGCGCTGTCTGACTCGATGTGGTGTGGGTCGATTTGCATGGGAGGCATGCGCCGATTGAGAATCACCTCGCGAATCATGGGTGACCAGCCCAACAGCATGATATAACTGTCCATGGCAAAGGGGCCTACTCCACCCTGCCGGTGACACGCCACGCAGTTCTCCAGCACCACCGGCGCAACATCCGTGGCATAGTCCGGAGGCGTCTGCAACTGACTCTCACGCCGGGCGTAGCTGATTTCGCAACCGGTGCTTCCGGTGACAATCGTGTCCGCAATGGCGCCCGTCGCCACAGCGGCCAGAGCGTTCTCGAATTCAGCCTCGTACTCGCCCACTATCGCACCACGGTAGAAAACCGACAGGCGCTCCGGGTTTAACAGCAGGACATCACCCGCCGCGATCACCCCCAGCGATGCCGACACCAGTTGCAAATCATCCTGCAGCACCGGCAATGGCAGCGCCAGCCCGGCCAGTGCATCCCGAGACAGGCCCTGGGTATCCAGCAACAGGAAATCGATTCCCCGCTCGGTGAATTGCGCCTGCAGTGCCGCAAAACTTGCCAGGGTCTGGGGCATGGCAGCACAGCTGCCATCATAGGCGAGCAGGGCCAGCGCATCCCGGTGGCGGTAGCGACTCAATTGGTGAAATTCACCGCGTTCATCAAGGAGGGCGAAATCCCCTACCCGATCCAGCGCCCCCTGAGTGGCGAGGGGGAACATAAGGAATCCGAGCAGAGAGATCAGGGAGACTGTTTTCAACATGAAAATTAGGCGGTCAAAGACTGTAACAATTTGTAAAAAAACAAAGACATATCGGCACTATTTGCGGCATTTAGCCGCTAGACGCCGGTGCAAATGGCCGTTATCCTAGCGTCCCTGCTTATGAACGTAAAACTGATTGAAGGTCAGTTTGTCGGATTCTGGGTGCTCTGCAAGCAAATAAGCCAACATAAAAACAAGCAGAGCCTGGACACAGCAACCGATTTATTACAATAAATCCGCAGCCAAATTGGAGAGACAACCAATGCGAACAATAAAACAAGTGCTTACTACAGCCCTCTTTACCCTGCTGGCTTCAGTGGCATTCAATGTCTCAGCGCAATCTGCCGACACCGGCCGATTCCTGAGTCTCGCTCCCCCTGAGGGCCTGCCCATTATCCCCGTTCTCGAAGGTTGGATCGACAATCAGGATGGTACGACCAGCTTCTCCTTCGGCATCATCAACCGCAACGAGAATGCCGTTAACATCCCGCTGGGTGAAAATAACTTCATCCTGCCTGAAAAGTATCAGGGCATTCAGCCTACTCACTTCCCACCCGGTCGTTCAACCGGTGCATTCACCGTAACGGTGCCCAACGCCGAGCGTGAAAACGATGTGTGGTGGCATGTGAAGACGGGCAACTCGGAAGAATTGAAAGTACCCGGCCGCTACGGTGTGGGTGCCTATGAGCTGGACTTCATTCGCCCACGCCCACAGGGTGCCCTGCAGCCCCTGGTCGGCATCGGCGAGGATGGCCCTCAATTGCCAGGCCTGTACTCGCAGATCGGTGACTACCCGGGTGGTACCGTGCGGGTGGGTGAGCAGGTTGAGATGGTTGTGAACGCCACCGACCCCGCCGAACGTGACCCCACTGACCCGCGCTTCGGTGAGCCCCTGGCCATGGGTGTGGAGTGGAACAAGTATCAGGGCCCCGGCGACGTGACCTTCACCCGCCACGAGAGCACTGAAGTGCCCGAGAATCCCTACAATGAAAACGACCCACGCTTCCGCTTCTTCCGCGAGCCGGCGGCTAACCAGGGTGAGATTCCGGGACCCTCCGGGCATTCCCGCGTGTATGCCACGTTCTCGGCACCCGGTGAGTACATCATCTCTACCAAGGTGGACTCACATAACGCCCCGGACAGCTCGAACGGCGACCAGTGCTGCTGGACCAATATCTTCCAGCGCGTCACTGTGCGATAAGCGCCGCCCGCAGCAAAAACCACGAAATACGTGACAGACGACCGGCCAATGGCCGGTCGTTTTGTTTCTGCCACACCGTATTGGGATTATTTCTCAACCAGCTGTCACAAATCCCCAGCCAACAGGGCTGAAAGCCCCGTATCATGCGGGTCACAGCTTGTTGCAATTTGTTGCATTGTGGGACTGAAAATCACCGGAATCAATGGACATTTCCCATGCCGCTGGATACCATTTTTAACCTGAGAATTGCCCATTTCCCTACTTGAGGAGAACAGCATGATAAACGTGCGTAATAAGAGTGCCCTGCTGGGCGGTGCCGTAGCACTGGCCGTCAGCATGAGCAGCCAAGCACAGGACGAAGTGACCTATAACGAGCACGTCGCGCAGATCATCAACGAGAACTGCGTGGTATGTCACCGTGAAGGCGGCATCGGACCTATGCAATTCGAAAATTATGACCAGGTTCGCCCCTGGGCGCCTCTGATTCAACTCAAGGTTGCCGCGCGGGAAATGCCTCCCTATGCGTATGACCAGCATATTGGCATTCAGGATCTGGAAGGCGACTGGCGCCTGGAGCAGGAAGAAATCGACACCATCGTGGCCTGGGTTAACCAGGGTTCACCCATGGGTCCTGCCGACGTAGTTCCTCCCAAGCCAGAGCTGCGTGATGTTTCCGACTGGAACTTCGCTGCACAGTTTGGTCAGCCTGACCTGATCATTCCTTCCCAGCCCTACGACATTCCCGCCAACGGTAACGACCTGTGGTCCAAGGAATTCGTTAACCCCGGTCTGACCGAAGATCGCTGCATCAAGGCGGTACAGGTTAAGCCTCGCGGTGACGCGGCTGCGGTTGTGCACCACGCCAACTCCGATGTATATATCTATGACGATCAGGGCGAGCTGCAGCAGTACGGCCAGCTGACTGAGTACGCCATGGGTAAGTGGGGCGAGCTGATGCCTGATGGCGTTTGCCGTACCTTCCCAGCCAATTCGCTGGTGCGTTGGGACATCCACATGTTCCCCGGTGGTGTAGGCGCCACAGCCCCAGGTGCGATGATCGAAGACAACGTGGTTGAGATCGGTCTGTGGTTCCACGACGAAGACTTCGAAGAGAAGAACGACGTGTACAAGCAGGACCTGCGTCTGTACCCACTGCGTGAAGGTTATGAGAATGGCCACCTGATTGTGCCTCCTCATGGCTACGCCATGACCCAGGGCTTCCACTCATGGGATCACCCTGTTCGTATCGACAGCTTCCAGCCACACGGTCACCTGCGTATGAACGCGGCGTCCCTGGAGAAGTTCGATCCGAAGACCGGTCGTACAACCCAGATCAGCCAGATCTCCAACTGGTCAGCCACCTGGCACCACAGCCACATCTACGATTCAGATGCAGCGCCTCTGCTGGCTCCGGGTGAAGTACTGGTTATCAAGCAGTGGTACGACAACACAGCTGACAACCCCAACAACCCTGATCCCGATCAGTGGGTGTACGGTGGTAGCCGCACAGGTGACGAGATGTCTCACGCCTGGATCGCTGTGACTCACCTCGACGACGAAGGCTACGAGCAACTGGTAGCAGAGCGTCGCGAAGCTGAGCAGCGTTCACTGGCTGGCAGCGACGACTAGACCGTCACTGACAAGCAGTTAAAACAAGAGGCCGATCAGGGCAACCTGGTCGGCCTTTTTTTATCCTACCTACAGACACCTGCCCCGCACCGACCAGGCGCCAGCCGGGTCCCTGTCCCCCTCCGGGTACCTGGCCATTGCCGTTATCTCGCAAAACAAACAGCGTTCATTTTTAGAATGCTGAACGTAAGCGCCTAATTTGAAGAAAAATTTAAGACCGGCCCGTAAAGACCGATGCCTGAGACAGGCAGTAGTTGAAAGGCCGTGATGAGGTATTGACGGCAAATTTCTCCTTTTTCGGCTTAACTTAGTGGAGTACACTCGGAGGTTATCCGAGATTTACACCCGATTTGATCCGCAACATTATTATTAAAACGAGGAGAGAAGCATGAAAATCGCTAAAACTTGGACCGGGCTTGGTGCCTTGACCCTGCTCGCCGCCAGCTCACAAAGCCTCGCACAATCCCATGATGAACTTGCCTACAACGGCGAGATTGGCCGTATCATCAATGAGAACTGCGTGGTCTGCCACCAGGAAGGGGGTATCGGCCCCATGGCCTTCCAATCCTACGATCAGGTGCGTCCCTGGGCACCCCTGATCTCTTACCGGGTGGCCAAACGTGAAATGCCTCCCTATGCCTACGACCAGCACATCGGTGTGCAGGACCTGATTGGCGACTGGCGACTGGAACAGGATGAGATCGACAAGATCGTGGCCTGGGTTGAAGCCGGCGCGCCGATGGGTGATCCGGAGAATGCCCTGCCCCCACCGGATCTGAAAGATCCCGATGAATGGAATTTCGCGGCAGAACTGGGTCAGCCCGACCTGATCGTGCCATCCAATTCCTACGATATTCCGGCCAACGGCAACGACCTGTGGAGCAACGAATTTGTTGATCCCAGGATGACCGCCGATCGCTGCATCAAGGCGGTACAGGTGAAGCCTCGTGGCGATGCCGCCGCCGTGGTCCACCACGCGAATTCCAGCGTGTGGATGGAAGATGACGAAGGCGAACTGCAGCGCTATGGCATGCTCACCGAGTACGCCATGGGCAAATGGGGTGAGATGGTTCCAGATGGCGTCTGCCGCACCCTGCCCGCCGGCGCCATGATCCAGTGGAGCATCCACATGTTCCCGGGTGGTGTGGGCGCGACGGCACCGGGCACCATGATCGAGGACAACGTGGTAGAAATTGGCCTGTGGTTCCACGATGAAGATTTCGAAGAGAAGAATGATGTCTACAAGCAGGACCTGGCCCTGTACCGCATCGACGAGCAGGACGATCTGGTGATCCCGCCGCATGGCTACCAGATGACCCAGGGCTTCCACAGCTTCGATCACCCCGTGCGTATCGACAGCTTCCAGCCCCATGGTCACCTGCGTATGAACGCGGCGTCCCTGGAAATCTTCTATCCGGAAACCGGTCGCACCGAGCAGATCAGCCAGATTTCCAACTGGTCAGCCACCTGGCACCATAGTCACATCTATGAGCCAGATGTCGCGCCTCTGCTGCCTGCGGGAGCCGTACTGGTCATGAAACAGTGGTATGACAACACGGCCAACAACCCCAATAATCCCGATCCCGATCAGTGGGTATACGGCGGCAGCCGCACCGGTGATGAGATGACTCATGCCTGGCTGGCCATCACTCACCTCGACGAGGAGGGTTACCAGCAACTGGTGGCTGAGCGTCGCGAACGCGAGCAGCGCGCACTGGCTGGCAGTGACGACTGATTTCAAACAGACGTCAGTTTGCTAGAATCGAAGAGCCCGGATGGGAAACCATCCGGGCTTTTTTATGATGGATTAACCTTCCTGAGCAGCTGACAGACCATGCAGGTAGTCATAAGGGCAATCGCTCAACTCATACTCGCAGTATTGATCGCGGGTCTCGTCCAGGCACAGGCTAACGATGACGAAGTACTGGTACTCAGCATCAGCGGTAACAAGGTCGATGTGCTGGAAAATCTGACCGGGACAGAGAACCAGCTGGATACCATCACCGCTTACTATGCCGAGATTCCAGAGATGAGCAGGCAGGAACTCGCGGAGTTGTGGCAGCGGATGAGACGGCGCACGGAAGACTACCAGGTGGCATTTCGCTCGGGCGACACGGCCGAGATTAATGAGACCCTGGACGACCTGGGAGTCTTATGGGCTTCGATTCGCACCGTGCATGCGCGGGAGTTCACCAACGCGGCTGCCGAAGTGATCGAGTCAGCCTATGCGGGAATCTTCCCATTCATTCAAGACTCGCAATGAATTCGTCAACCAAAGGTAGCTGCCCATGACAGAGAAACTCGCGCAAAACATAGGCCCTGATGGAATCGATATCGCCTACGAAACCTTCGGCGATCCCGCAAACCCACCCTTGTTGCTAATCATGGGTATCGCCAGCCAGATGGTGCACTGGCCCATGGGTTTTATCGACGCCCTGCTCCAGCACGGCCTTTATGTCATCCGCTTCGATAACCGCGACTCGGGGCTGTCCAGCCATTTCCACGACGCCGCCACGCCAGACCTGACCGCCGCCCTGCAGGGTGACCTGTCGACAGCCAGCTACACACTCTCTGATATGGCGGCGGACTGCGTCGCCCTGCTGGATCACCTGGGACTCGAGGCGGCCCACGTTGCGGGTGCTTCAATGGGTGGCTTCATCACCCAGACCCTGGCCATCGAGTACCCGGATCGGGTACTCAGCCTGATTTCGATGATGTCCAGCACCGGCAATGCGGCCGTGGGTCAGGCCGACCCCGAGGTGTGGGCGAGTATCGGTGCGGTGGCGCCAACCAATCGGGAAGAGGTGATCGAGCAGGCCGTCCTGGCCTTCGAGATAGCCGGATCCCCGGGCTACGAGAAAGACATGAATGCGATCCGGGAGCGGGCTGGCCTCGCCTATGATCGCTGCTATGACCCACTGGGAGTGATGCGCCAGTCCCTCGCCACCATCGCCTCGGGAGATCGCACGGCCGCCCTCGCCAGATTGTCGTTGCCCACGCTGGTGATTCACGGTGAGGCGGATCGCCTGTGCAACATCAGCGGCGGCCGGGCAACGGCTGCGGCTATTCCGGGTGCACGGCTGCAGACATACCCGGGCATGGGGCATGACCTGCCCAGGGCCCTGTGGCCTGAATTCGCCACCCGGATTGTGGAGCTGGTGCGGCGCTGAGGGTTGGCAGTGGCTTCACCCCGGCGCCCTCTCCCTGGAAAAAAGGCGGTGACCACAGGATGGCCACCGCCTTGTTCTTGATACAGGGTGCCTGGCGCTTTGGGATAGAGTGTTGCTCGAGTGTCGCCCAACGGCAGCGCCTTGAATGGGCACAGAACGCCTTATTTCGCCAGGGTCGGAGCCGGCTTCGGGCACAAAAAAAGGCGAGTCAGCTGCGCTGACTCGCCTCGGTTTCAGATCTGCCGGCTGCTTACT
Source organism: Pseudomonadales bacterium (assembly GCA_038134565.1). Lineage (GTDB taxonomy): Bacteria > Pseudomonadota > Gammaproteobacteria > Pseudomonadales > Pseudohongiellaceae > UBA9145. Next base: position 59,025 of record JAYPVK010000011.1, read on the forward strand.
GCGGCGAGGACATGATCATGGTGTGCACCATATTCATGGCAGAGCGGGAGCGGTTACGCTCCGAGCCAGACAGCTCGCCGATGGCCGGACCACCCTGGTTGAAAATGCCGCCACGCAGCGCCGACAGCAGGTAATTCATCTCATCGGACACATTGTCGGCGGCCGAGGTGAACTCGCTGGCCACCGCCTCCAGCAACTCGTCGCGGTTATCCAGGTCCGGATAGGCGATGATGTCGGCCATGGCCGCTTCCAGCATGTTGAGGTTGTCGATGATCACGGCCGCCTCGGGAATCTCACTGTACACGGAGGGTGCGATGGCGGGCACGCTGGGCAATTCCACGGGCACCGGGAACATGGTCATACCGGCATCGGAGCCCACCTTGTTCCAGTAGCGCTCCAGGGTAGTAGGCACGCTGCCGGCAAACTGGGAGTCCAGCTGCCCAAGCACGATGGCCTCCAGGGCAGCCAGCTGCAGCCACTGGTTGGTCCACAGCAATCCGCTGAGGCGGGGGAAGGCCGTCTTGGTGCTGTTCGCCTGGGCGTGGCTCAGGTACAGGTCGGCATTCTTGGGAATCAGGGAGATGGCGTGACGCGCATCTTCAGTCTGGTAGCGCTCGATCAATGCGGCCACCTGCTCACGCTTCTGCGCCATGCTGGGGCCCGCGTTGGCATAGATGTCGAACAGGTCGCGCTCGAACTGGCGTCCCCAGGACAGCACACGCCAGGCGTGGGTCGGCAGGGATTCGGCGTTTTCGAAGGCGGCAGCGGCATCCTCGGCGGCGTGTTCACGGCGCAGCAGGTTGGCAGCGGCCACCCGGGCCTGCACTTCCAGCTCGCCATAGGGGCCGGCCATGTTCATGTCCGTGTGCATCTCCATGCCGCCATGACCCATGGCCATGTGGTCACTCATGGTCATGTCATTCAACATGTCGATTTCCATCTTGGCGTCCATGCGAGCCGCCATGGTAGAGGAATCGGCATTGATGTCGGCCATGGCATCGTAGATGGCCGCCTGGGCCACGTCGTGGGCGCGGAACAGCCGGGCCAGATCCGGATAGTTGGCCTCCAGGGAACCACTCTGGGCCATGGCACCCATGGACAGCGCGGCACCCAGTGTCAGGCCCAGAGCCTGCGGCAGCAGATTGGACAGGGTCTTGTTTTTCATCGGTATCCCCTCGGTATCTTTGTCTACGACGGCGTGCAGCGGGCCCTCGCCCGGCCCGGCAATCCGGCTCATTGAACATTGCATCGGGCGCCGCCGGTTGCTAGTTCTAGCGACTTATCGTCGTGGCCCCTGACCCGAAAGTCAGTGCCAAGCCGGCGCCCCGGAATAACAGGAGAGCATAAAAGCCCCCCTGCCCAAAGTCCACCAATTATCGCCGGAGAGGACCAGGGAAATCGTCGTAAACTATTGATACTTTGCAACAAATTGTAATGGCCGGCGGCCGGGAACCGGCGCGAGGCAATGTGCTCAGGGCGCATGGTAAACCCTGCGCCTGGCGCCCGACTTGATACAAATCAGGAAGCGCGGCAAGCCGCCCGCTACGGGTCGACGAAATGGAAATCCGCCGGTCCGGCCCGGCGCACCAGGATGATGGCATCCTCGCCCCCGGCGGGCACGGTCCAGGCGTGGTTCAGGGCACCAGGAATCACGATATAACTGCCCACCGCCAGCGCATGGGTCTCCTCGCCAAGCTGGATGGACAACTCCCCCGCCACCACCACGACGTATTCGTCGAGGGTATGCCAGTGCAGGTCGAAGTGGGAGCCAGCGGGAAACCGGGCGTAGTAGGTGACCCCACCGGTGTCGGGATCGACGCCCTGCTGGGCGGTCTGCACTCCTACCGGGAAGCCGTTGCCGCCGCCGGGTGGGCTCCAGTCAATCTCGGATAAATTCTGAACCTCTGCATCTGTTGCCAGCGAAGATGTTGGCAACAGAATCAGAACCGCGACTGCAAACAGCGAGGGATTTATAATCTTAAGCAACATATCCTGATCTTACCAAACAGCAATCCAATAACGTCAATTGAACTCCAGCTTGCTTTGGAGTTCTTCAATTTCTCGATCGCGAAATCTATAGTTATTCATCTCCGGTAAAGACCTCGCCCGGGACAAGTAAGTGGCAGCTGTCGAGTAGTCATCGTTGTAAATATGTAATTGAGCCAAATCCAGACACGCTTCCCATTCGCCAAATTTGGCACCAGTCTGTTCAGATATCTTCAATGATTCTTGCAAATCCCTCGTGGCCGATTCCAGATCCCGTAAGGCCAGATGCAAATTCGCCCTGGAGTTCAAGCCAGTAGGAAGGTAGAGCCATTCATCGGCTGATCGGAAGAGTTCGACTTGCTTGTCTAATTGTATTTTTGCATTCGGTTTGTCACCAAACTTCAAAAATGTGAGCCCCAAAACGAGCAAATCACTTGCCAAAGTTGAAACAGTGTCAAACTCAACTTGCCAGCTTCTCGAGTTTCTCCAAGCGAATGTTTTTAGCGACCTTTCTAGAGCTTCTTTCACCTCATCGTTATCTAGTAAGAATTTACAATAATATGCACTTACCGTAGGAAAACCTAGACCGGAAACAGGTTGATAAGTATTTAATACCTCCTCACCAAGCATAAAATATTTTCTCGCTTCTTCCTCTTTACCATTTAAGTGATAAGTATATGCCCTAAAATTATTTGCCATTGCTGAAATAACTGGATTGCCTAGCTCCTCTATTCTTGCCGCCAAAGAATATTGAATAGCAATCGCCTTTTCCAAATCACCCGCCACAATTAGCATCGAAATAAGTGGTCCTGCCGCAAGCGCCACATCTGCCCACTTATCGTTTTGCTTATAGTACTCCATACACTCTATAGTCAGATTTATAGATTCTTGAAGATAACCCAACGACATCATATTTGTAGCAGCACTAGCCAAAAGAAAGTATTTTTGCTCCCCCAGAATCCCATCAATAGGATCATTTAGAGATTTCTTAAAAAATGAACTGATGCATTTCTGATCTATAGAATGCGACCCTTGGGTCATGATGTAACCTTTCTTAATATCTTGATGATAAATCCTAAAACCTTCGACAACCATCCCGGCTTGAATTGCATGGAACACGGCCCGGTAAAGAAAGTCTAAATCAACGATCCCGTCTTTTTTTCCTTTATTCTTCTCCTTGAAATATTCAAGTAACAATTTATTTCCATCTCGATGCATCGCGAGATTTGCTTTCAATTTGCAAAGAATAAAATCCTTGATTAGCGGATGGCACTCCATAGCCTCGTAATTGGAAGTTGAATTAGACAACAAAAGATTCGCAGAAACCAATTCTTTGATACTGTGTCCCCAATCTCTCGAATCCAATCCTACAAGCTGATCTGTAACTCCAACAACGCTGTTGATATTCGCGACATGCTTGAGATCGTGCAGAGATATATTTCGGTCAATCAGAGACACTAAGCGCAATATTTGCAAACCCGGCCTGCCTTCCAACCATTCCATGTACTCAGACATAATCCTGCTTACATGCGATTCCTGGTGTATATCATCCAATACGCTATGATCGACACTGAGCTTGTCCAGCTCTCCTCGATGCACAGTCGCAAGATACCCGGCTATCAAGGAGAGGCTTAGTGGATGCCCCGAATAACTACGCACTACACTCTGAAACTGCTTTCTACTGCCTGTCACTCCGGATTTTCGTAGCAGTTCTATTCCTTCTTTTTCGGCAAGGTTTGAGAGATGCAAGGTCGCAACCCGCCCATCGGTGAAGGCTTTGACATCGGCCACAAACGATCGGGTCGTAATAATCATCAGGCCCGGATTTGAGGACGCGAGTTCACGTATTAGAAAAGATACTGCGGGATTCTCTATCTGCCCATGCTTCTTACCTGGTGGATACTGAAGCGGTTCCAGTCCATCCAGAATTACCAAGGTTTTGGATTTGCGAATGAGGTTTGCAAGCCTCGCGGCTTTGGACCAGGGAGTACCCTTTGAGGGCGACTCATCCCCAAACCAGGCCAGGGCATGTTCTATGAAGTAGTCACCCGAGGAATTATTTTCTGAGGACTGGCCCTGCCAATAAAAGGACCAAGCATAGATTTTCTCAGCATCCCGATACAGGCATTGGCTGAATTCAGACAACCACTTGTTGATAAGAGAACTCTTGCCCGTTCCACCAAAAGCGATGACTTCTACGACATTGACAGTAGGAGTCATCCAACAGGAATCCAAGAAATTTAGCTCATCATCACGGCCGACCAGATCAATTCCTGTTATAGGCATCGCGGCGATTGAAATATCTGGAGCAGTTTGAGCGCGAGGATTTTTACGCTCTTCAACGAGGGCGCGCACTCTTTCTTCGAACTGTGCGAAAGGCAGGGAGAACCATTCATGCTCGATCTGGAACACTTCCACAATTCTTTCAACATCGGAACTGGGTATGCAGTTGCCTCTCGATGTTGGTGTGCCGGTACACCAGCGACTGATGGACTGCTTGGTTTTACCGAGCAAATTTCCAAGGTCGACATTGTTGTTGATCTTGGGATTAAGCTTGAGAAGATACAGCAGCTGGAATTTATTCTTTAAATTTGGATGTTTCTCCATTTGATTCTTCCATACTCTGATTTTCCAGAGTGCTTTCAGAACCTAAAAGCACGGTTAATTTAATTATTGTTCTGTCCGTGTGAAGTGACCTCTGAACCCAGGTCTTTTCAATGACAATTCTTTTCACCCACGTCTTTTTGGAGACTATCGCAAGCTGAAACAATCGTCGAGTCAAATGCGAATTCTCTTGGCGATTCAATTTAATTAGCGGTAATTTGTAGGAGAATTCTTACATTTCGCCAAAAAAGCAAATCATAAACAAGCATTCAAAATCCGACTCATCGCTCGCATTAGCCAGATCAGGATATAACAGCGTGGGTTACGGAAAGTTTGAAACTCAACACAGTTTCCAGTCAGAATGACCCTACACTGAATATTCCAGAATTCACGAAGGCCCGTTGTCATGAAACCTTCACAATCCCAGTCCGGCTTCACCCTGATCGAGCTGATGATGGTGGTCGCCATCATCGGCATACTGGCCTCCGTGGCCCTGCCGTCCTATAACCTGTACCGCAACAAGGCGCGCTTCGCCGAGGCGATCCTGGCCGTGGGCGCCCACCGCTCGGCCATCATCACGGCTGCCTCCGTGGGCCGTGCCACTGCAACCACAGACTTCGATTCCGGCGCCCTCGGTATCCCGCCGGTTCAGGCCCAGACCGTCAACACCCACGGCATCTCCGTCACCGATGGCACCATCACCATCACCTGGATGGCCGATGGGTCCGATCTGGCGGGCGAGACCTATACCCTCACCGCCGGTGGCTTCCTGCCCCCCATCCAGTGGACGGCCGGCGGCAGTTGTATCGGCAGCGGCTACTGCTAGTCCCCGGCCCGCCCGCCTGAGCCCGCCGCGGGCGCTATTTCCACACCCACATCTCTGGCATTTTGCGCCATTGTTGGCAACAATGGCGCACTAGCGCTGGCCACCTGCCGCCGCCCGATTCCCGGCGCCTGAGCGATGACCCGCGCACCAACCAGTTCCCGAAACAAGAAGCGGATAGCAGCCGCCCGGACACCATGACTGACGCCACTCTCTCTTCACCACCCTCCTCCAACACCGCCCCGAAACGCCTCAGCGATCCCAGGACCGTGGCCGCCAGCCTCGTGCTCGCCGCCCTGTTCTGTGTGCTGGTGTTTATCAACGTGGGCTGGCGGCAGGCCAGCCTGTTCGTGGTGGGACTCGCCGCGGGGGTGATCCTCTACCATGCCGCCTTCGGGTTCACCGCCGCCTGGCGGGAAGTCGTGACCACCGGCCGCAGCGCCGGCCTGCGGGCACAGATGGTAATGCTGGGAGTCACCGTGCTGATCTTCACACACCTGATCGCCCTGGGTGAGATCGGCGGTGTGAGCCTGCGGGGCAGCGTGGCACCGCTCAATATCGCCGTGGTCATCGGTGCCTTCATGTTCGGCATCGGCATGCAGCTGGGCGGTGGCTGTGCCTCGGGCACCCTGTTTACCGCCGGCGGCGGCAATGCCCGCATGCTGATCACCCTGGCCTTCTTCATCGTCGGCTCGGTGCTGGGTAGCTGGCACTGGCCCCTGTGGCAGGATGTGCCGGGCTTCGAGGCTGTGGCCCTGTCCCAGTCCTTCGGTGTGTTCGGCGGCATCGCCGTAAGCTTCGTGCTGTTCGCCGCCGTATACCTGTGTGCCGCCAGTTGGGAGAAGCGCAAGCTCGGCAGCCTAGAATCAACCACAAGTGCCAGCTCACCCACTTTACTGAAAGGGCCCTGGCCCTTGCTGGCCGGCGCCCTGGCACTGGCGGCGGTGAATGTGGCTACCCTGTTACTGGCCGGGCGCCCCTGGGGCGTGACATCGGCCTTCGCCCTGTGGGGCGCCAAGCTGGCCGGTTTCGTGGGCATCGACGTCTCCACCTGGGCCTACTGGGCGCGGCCGGGCCAGCTCGCCTCCCTCAATAGCAGCATCCTCAACGACACCACCTCGGTGATGAACATCGGCATCATGCTTGGCGCCCTGTTGGCGGCCGGGCTGGCAGGACGCTTCGCGCCCAGTTTCCGGATTCCCGGCAAGTCCATCCTGGCCGCGGTGGTGGGCGGCATCATGCTGGGCTACGGAGCCCGAATCGCCTTCGGTTGCAACATCGGCGCCTATTTCGGCGGCATCGCCTCCACCAGCCTGCATGGCTGGCTGTGGTTCGTCGCGGCCTTTATCGGATCCAGCCTGGGCACCCGGCTGCGGCCTTGGTTCGGCTTGCGTTAGATGCGCCCCTGGGCCGGACTGACAGCCGGCGCCTACTGGCATAGACTGGCACCATGAGTCGCTCTTCCCGACCTTCCCGCCCATCCCTCAAGGGCCAGCTGTTCCTCGCCGCGGGCGAGGAGGAGTCGTTCAGCCACAAGCAGATCGAGCTGCTGCAGGCGATTCGCGAGGCGGGCTCCATCAGCGCCGCGGCGAAGCAGGTGGGCATCAGCTACAAGACCGCCTGGGATCGTATCGACGCCATGAACAACCTGGCAGACCAGGCCCTGGTCGTGCGCTCTGCGGGCGGTGCCCACGGCGGCGGTACCCGCCTCACCGAGTTTGGCGAGAGAATCCTGTCCGGCTTTCATGCCCTGCTATCCGAGCACGAGGAATTTGTCTCCCGCCTGGGCGAACAGTTACACGACATGCAGGATGTCACTCGCTTCATCCAGGACAGCTCGTTGAAGACCAGCGCCCGCAATCAGTACCGCGGTACGGTCAACACTGTGACACCCGGCGCGGTGAATACGGAAGTGGAGATAGGCCTCGGTAAGGGCCTGTCCCTGATCGCCATCGTCACCAATGACAGCCAGAAACGACTGGCGCTGAAGCCCGGCAGCGTGGTCATCGCCCTGGTCAAAGCCTCCTGGATCATCCTGACCCGGGACGGCAGCATCCTCACCAGCGCCCGCAATCATCTGCGCGGCACGGTCAGCCAGATACACCGGGGTGAGGTGAACGCGGAAGTGAGCCTCGACCTGGGAGCCGGCAAGACCCTGGCCGCCATCATCACCCGCGCGAGTCTCGACGAAATGGGCCTGGCAGAGGGCGATGCGGCCAGCGCCCTGTTCAAGGCCTCCAGCGTCATCCTCATGCGCGGCTGACCCGAACTCACGTCAGCAGCCGCACCGGCATGGCCTAACGCAGGATGGCCACGGATTTTACCTGGGCATACACGGGCAGCCCCGGCCGCAGCGCCAACTCGGCCACAGACCGGCGGGAGACCCGAGTGCTCAGGCTGGCGTCGCCGAGCCTCAGTCCCACCAGCGCCATTGCCTCATCGTTTTCCTCGATGGACGCAACCACGGCCGGCAGGCTGTTGAGGATGCTGGACTGCTGAGCGGGCGCCAGCGACAGGCTCACGTCCCGCGCCAGTACCCGTACCCGGGTATCGGCATGCAGCGGCTGTCCCCGATCCCGCACCCAGAGCTCCCCACCGGCGAAGCTGAACAAGGCCAGATTCCACTGTGTGTCCCGCGCCTTCAGCTGCCCCTCCAGCACAGCACCCGCCTCGTCTCCCAGCTTGAGCCCCGACAGAATTGGCCCCACCGGTCCGCTGGCCAGTGCCTGCCCGTCCTGCAGCACCAGCAGGTGATCGGCCAGTCGGGACACCTCGTCCACGGAGTGGGTTACATACAGCACCGGGATCTGAATCTCCCGGTGCAGCGTCTCAAGATAGGGCAGTATTTCCTGTTTGTGCCCGGCGTCCAGGGCCGCCAGGGGCTCATCCATCAGCAGCAGGCGGGGCCTGATGAGCAGGGCGCGCGCGATGGCCACCCGCTGGCGCTCGCCTCCGGAGAGCTGGGAGGGCCGCCGTTGCAGGAGCCTGTCGATTCCCATCAGCTCGACAATCTGCTTTCTTTCGATGGAAAAACCTGTTCCCTCGTCGAGGCCCTGGGCGCGCTTCTCGGCGAATTCCAGATTGCCAGCGGCAGTGAGGTGCTCGAACAGGCTGGCCTCCTGGAATACATACCCCACCGGACGCTCATGGGCCGGCAGGCTGAGTCGGGAATCGTGCCATGTCTCATTATTTATCACGATGGAACCGCTCTGCACCGGTGCGAGTCCGGCGACGCAGCGTAACAGGGTTGTCTTGCCGGAACCCGACGCGCCGAAGACTGCGCTGATGCCTTCTCCCGGTAACTGCAGGTCCAGCGCCAGGGTGAAGTCCGAGCCAGTATCGGCACAGGCCCGGAAACGCAGCGTGATCGCTTTCTCAGGGCCGGCGGATGCAGCCAGCAGATGCGGTACTGTGGTCATGCCGATCGCCTCGTGATAAACGCCGCGCTGCGCCCCTGCAGGGAATACACCAGCAGCAGCACCACGAAGGAGAATGCCAGCAGCGCCGCCGCTAGCCAGTGGGCCTGGGCATAGTCCAGCGCCTCGACATGATCATACAACTGCACCGACACCACCCGGGTCTGCCCCGGGATATTGCCCCCGATCATCAGCACCACGCCAAACTCACCCACGGTGTGGGCGAATCCCAGCACGGCCGCCGTGAAATAGCCCTGCCTGGACAGGGGCAGCACCACATGCAGAAAACGGTCCCAGGGGCCGGCCCGCAAGGTGGCCGCCATCTCCAGCGGGCGCGAGCCGATGCCCGCGAAGGCGTTCTGCAGGGGTTGCACAACGAAGGGCATGGAATACATTACGGATCCGACCACCAGTCCCCAGAAGGTGAACGGCAAGGTGCCGAGACCGAGGGCGCTAGTCACCTCCCCCACCGGCCCCCTGGGCCCGAGCAGAATCAGCAAATAGAAGCCGATCACCGTGGGCGGGAGCACCAGGGGCAAGGCCACTAGCGCGCCCACGGGTCCACGCCAACGGGAGGTGGAGGTGGCCAACCACCAGGCCAGGGGCGTACCCACCAGCAGCAAAATGGCCGTGGTGACCGTGGCCAGGCGCAGGGTCAGGCTGATGGCGTCGAGGTCGGCGGGGGAAAAACCCATGGTAGTCCTGCTGTTACGCGTCCGGGAAATAGCGTTATATAGCAATTTATATAACGCAAAACAAGCAGATACGGAGAGATTCGCCTTTAAATACAGCGGATTACGGCAGGTCGCCAGACTGGGTAAATAGCGCTAGTGGCTAATTATTGGTAATGGTGAGGCGGCGCCACTCGCGCTGGGAGAGATCCGACACCTCCTCGATGGTGCCTGCCCGGCGACAGATGCGCTGGCTGATACGGGTACCCACCGGCTTCTCATCCCGGCAGATGATGTGGTCATCCGGGTCGACGCTGGCATTGTATTGCTCGATCTCATCTTCGGTGGGCATACGCTGTTGTTCCCGTTCCGGGAGGTTGCAGGCGACGAGCATGGTAGCTGCGAACGCAGCGGTGACAAGAGATTGGAGCAAGGTCTTCATGACAGGAACCTCATTTCGCGTGTGCTTATCGTGGAGCCTTGCTTCGAGCATCCATGGATTACCGGCATACTGCAAGGCGCGAAATGTCCATTTTTCCGGAAGTTTCCGCGCTTTCGCGCCACCGGGAATGGGCGGGTTCAGTCGCCCAACTTCGCCTCCAGTACGTTGACCACGAATACATGGTACTGGCTGCCCGCGTCGTTCACCTACCGTATGCGCACTTCCACGGGGAACCTGAGGCCATCCACGTTCTCCATTTCCGAGCTGAAGCGCTCCGCCTGTCCGATGTCGCGCCCCCAGTAATTGTTGGCAAACAGGTCGTCCATGTGAATCTTCCCCACTGCCTGGTCTGGCACATAACCGAAAATGGACTGCGCCTTGCTGCTCCAGGATAGCAGCAGCCCCACATTGTCGGTGATCAGGATGACATCCAGGGAATTGTCGACAATGAATTGCAGATAGGCAAATTCAACTTCGAACAGGATGATCGCAGCCAGCATGATGATGAAACAGAAATACTCGATGTAATACAGCGCACCAAACAGCACGTCCGAGTCGATCGCTGGCAGGCTCAGGCGAATGGCCAGGATGACAGCACTGCTGGCACCCAACAGGATCTTGCTGGCGGCGAGCCCTGGACCCGTCCTGACGGCGCGCCAACACAACAGGACTGTGAGCAGGATGGTTGGCAGATATTAAATATAGGCTTCGCGCGTTGTCGGCTCCGCCTGCAGCATACTGATTGCGACAATGGATACGGGCAGGCCACTGCCCAGGATGGCGAATAGCCAGTAATAGAACGCCATCACTCGCTCGAAGATCAGCAGCAGGGAGGCAACCAGTAACAGAGTCGATCCAAACTGCAACACGGTCGGCAGCAAATAGAGCGTGCTGGACTCGGGGTTCAACACCATGGTGAATTCAACCCCTTGCCTGACAATCTCGCACAGACCAGCGAAACAGGCCACACGCAGATAGTCCCGGCGCGACTTCAGATAGCTCATTAGTACGGCACTGACCGCAATCAGATTGAACAGGGAAACGAATCCGAAGACGAGGACGTAGTATTGCTGACTTGGTTCGACCATTAGCTGTGTTCCACTTTCACCTCACCCGCAGCAATGTCGCTGAGATTGCGCGGGGCAGTATCCAGATTTGTACAGTTTGCTGCTGCGAGAGTAGCGGTCATCCTCGAGAAAGTGAATTAGTGCGTCGGTTAATTGAGCGCGGCTATCGAGCAACTTTCCAGCCAGTCACAAGCTGTCTCACTCGCTGAAACGGCTTGTCCCGGGAACGCCCGCAGGCTCTGCACGGACTGCCAGCAACAAAAAAGCCCGAGTGGTGGTGGCCAATCGGGCTGGTCGTCTGTGTTGTCCCCGGACTAGTCGTCGGAGCCAAACTCTTCCTGCAGTTCCAGTCTGCGGGCACCGGCCAGCATGCCCGGCATGGCGTGGTTGCCCTCATGGCAGGCATACTCATACATCTCACCCTCCATCTCGTGGAAACTGAGCTCCGCCGTCCAGGGCTGCAGATACAGGTTGGAATCATCCACGGTGAACTGATAGACGATCTCGGTATCGGAATAGCGTGAGAAGCGCTCGGTGATCGTGCCCTGCGCCGTGATAGGCACGGAGCTCTCGGCCATCTGCTTGGGATTGATATTAGTGGTCTCCACAACCAACCAGCCATCCTCATACCAGCCCACGGAGTCACCGAGCCATTGCTTCAGCACATCGGGGCGACGATTGGCGCGGGCCTCTTCGGCACTATCGTAAAGGGGAATGATGCGCGCATCGTGCGCCATTTCCACGGCAATCATCACGTAGTCTTCAGTCTGCACGAACTCATAGGTACTGTTGTAGAGCGTACCCATCATGCCAGGACCGGCCGTGTTACCAAAGCCGAGCAGGCAACGCTCGGCCAGGGGGAATGCCTCAGGCCCATCGTCTTCACCCACACCGGTGAGGTAGCGCGCGCCATAGTTGCGCTGTGGCCAGTCGGGCTGGGGTTGTTCACGGCGAGGAATACGGCCATTGGGGGGATCGATGATATACGAGGTACGCAGTTCGCCCTTCACATAGGCCAGGGTTGAACCCGGATCTGTCCAGAACAGGTTGTAGCCGCGCAAGCCGAAGTCGAAACTACCGGTGGGTGGTGCACCGGTCTCGGGGTCGATCGCAGGACCGGATTCGATGTTCTCGGCTGAAATTCCCGCCAGGCCCATGCTGGCTACCATGGCGGCGGCCTGTTCTGGCGTCACGGTCAGGCTCTCTACACCCTGGGGACGCTGCAGCCCGGAGCGGGACGCATTGGTCCAGGTTCCGGTCAGTTCGGGTCGTTCGGCGTCCTGGGCCATACCAGTGGCAGAGGCCAGTGCGAGACTCGCTAATACCACGCCCAGCGCGGTTTTCTTGCTATTTATCATGATAAATTCCTCGTAATTTCAAGTGCTTGGCCTTGCAACCCAGCCGCGACCCGAAGTGCACCTGCTTCCCCATTCATCGCCCATTCCGGCTTTAGCGGTGCCGGCGAAGCTCTAAAGACTTCCTGCAAGAGCCTGTATTTTAGCCTTGTCAGGGAGTACTCTCCAGTCATCATGATCGTCGTGTCGCAGCCCAGTGTCAGCGGACGAAACGGCAGCACTAACAACGTGGAGAGACCAAACATGAGCCATTCCAGAACTTCAGTTTACACCGCACTCGTCTGTGTGCTTGCCCTGCTGGCCACTGGCAGTAGCGCCCAGGGCGATTGGGTAAGCCTGATCGACGGTACCGAGGGCCTGAAGAATTTCGACCGCGTGGGCGATGCCAACTGGACTGCCGAATACGCATCGATCCGCGCCACCACCGGTAACGGTGCATCGTGGCTGGTTAGCAAGGAAAGCTACGGCGACTTCGAATTACGGGTTGAGTTCTGGGCCAGCCATGACGCCAACAGCGGAGTCTACATGCGCTGTCAGGACCGGGGGCGAATCACTGACCGCAACTGCTATGAAGCCAACATCTTCGACCAGCGCCCGGAAGCAGCCTACGGTACCGGTGGCATCGTGCATGTGGCGCCAGTCTCCGAGCCCCTGCCCAAGGCCGGCGATCACTGGAATGTCTATCGACTGATCGCCCAGGGCGACCGCCTGATTGTGGAACTCAATGGACGCCGCACGGTGGACGTGAGGGACAGCCAGTTCGCCAGCGGGCCTTTTGCACTGCAATGGGCAAGCGGCGAGCTGCGCTTCCGCAAGGTGGAGATCCGGGAACTGTAAGCTGGCACAACGCGTGTACTAGCGTGCTCGCATGGCTACCCGCCGGTATTCACGGTAGGCAGGCGACCAGAAATTACGGTCTATCGCCCGCCGCAAATCATCGTCGGAAATCTCCAGGCAGTACCCTTCCTGCATGGCAACCTTGCCCACGGCAAAGGCAATCTTCTTGCTGATCTCCGGAAGCGAGGTGAGAGGCGGCAGAATACCCTCTTCCGGTGCACTCGCTTCTGGTGCCAGTTCCGCCAGGGTGGTGCTGGCCACCATCAGCATCTCGTCGCTGATCCTGCTGGAATAGGTCGCAATCACACCCAGGCCAATGCCCGGGAAAATATAACTGTTGTTACATTGTGCAATCTTGTATTCCCTGTCGTTCCAGCTCACCCCGGAGAACGGGCTTCCCGTGGCCACGATGGCATTGCCTTCCGTCCAGGCGATGACATCCTTCGGGTGCGCCTCTACCTGGCGGGATGGATTGCTCAATGGGAAGATGATTGGTCGTGGACAGTTGCTGTAGAGGGTCACGATCACTTTCTGGGTAAACAGACCCGGCACCCCCGAGGCGCCGATCAGAACCGTCGCGCCGACGTTGCTTACCACGTCCAGCAGACTGGGGTACTTGCTGTCGCCGGTCACTTCCCAGTCAGCTACCACAGACTTGTCCTGCAACAGACGCTCCTGGAAATCCATCAGGCCTGGCGTACCCTCGAGCAACAGACCGTCCTTGTCCACCATGAACACCTGGGACCGCGCCTGGCGGTCATCGAGACCCTGGGCCACCATGGCGGTGACGATGAGTTCTGCGATTCCGCAGCCAGCGGAACCCGCGCCGACAAACACCAGCCGCTGATCCTTGAGTTCCTCACCCTTCTTCTTGCAGGCTGCCAGCAAGGTGCCGAGGGTGATGGCGGCCGTGCCCTGGATGTCATCATTGAAACAGCACACCCGGTTTCGGTAGCGCTGGAGGATTGGCATGGCATTAGGCTGGGCGAAATCCTCAAACTGGATCAGTACGCCGGGCCAGCGATCCTGCAAGGCGACGATAAACTGGTCGACGAAGGCGTCATAGTCTTCACGACCGATACGGGGATGGCGCATGCCCATATACATCGGGTCATCCAGTAACTTCTTGTTATTGGTACCCACATCCAGGGCCACCGGCAAGGTATAGGCTGGCGATATTCCCCCACAGGCGGTGTACAGCGACAGCTTGCCAATGGCAATGCCCATGCCGCCGATGCCCTGGTCTCCCAGACCCAGAACCCGTTCACCATCTGTCACCACGACCACCTTCACCTTGTCCTTGGTGACGCTGCGCAGAATTTCATCCATGTATTCCCGTTCTTCCCAGGACACAAAGATGCCCCGGGCGCTACGGTAGATGTCGGAAAAATGCTCACAGGCATCGCCCACGGTGGGCGTGTAGATAATGGGCAGCATCTCTACCAGGTGTTCGCTCACGAGCCGGTAGAACAGGGTCTCATTGTTATCCTGTACCACCCGCAGATAGATGTGCTTGTTGATAGGCTCATCGAAACTGCAGTACTGGTGGTAGCAGCGTTCCACCTGCTCCTCGATGGTTTCGTATACCGGGGGCAACAAGCCGATCAGGTTAAACGCACGACGTTCCTGCGGCGAAAACGCGGAACCCTTGTTCAGCAGGGGTGTCTCCAGCAGCGAGGGGCCGGCATAGGAAATATAGATAGGCTTGGATTCAGACATGGCCATTCAATCAACTAAAGAAGTAATACGGAAACCAATCAGGATCTGCAGACAGATGCCGGACAGGCCCTTGTACCGCCTGTCGATCAACAGGAAGAAACAGTCAGGCAAAGACTAGCCCATTTGCTTGAATCTGTCTTTAGCGCGTTGCCTATTGGCCAGGCAATCATGCAGAAAAGACCGGGAGGTGCCGGGCAAGCAGCAAGCGCGGTGACTAGCTTCGTTCAGGCGACCCGCCGCATGAGCACGAATCCCCCAGCCCCGCAGATCAGTATGGGCGTCATGACTGACAGCAGAGGACTCAAGCCATAGATCAGGCTGATAGGTTCCATCATGCCCTGCACCGTGGTAAAGGCAAGACCAATGGCGAGCGCGATGAATATACGAAAACCCATGGTGGCTTCCCGTAGCGGGCCGAACACGAACGATATACCCAGAATCACCAGCGCCAGGGTTGCCAATGGCTGCAATACCTTCTTCCAGAAGGCGAGAAAGTACAGCGAGCTGTCCAGCCCCTCGGACTCAAAGAACTCGGCGAAGCGGTACAGTCCGGTAATGGATTGTTTGTCGGGCTCCACCAGCAGCACACTCAATAACGCCGGCGAGAGATCTGCGTACCAGTCTTCCTGCAGATAATGGTTGGTGCTTATGCGGCTATCGGCAAACACACTCTGCTCGACATTCAGCAGGCGCCAGTGCGGATCGGAGCCTTCCTGCACATACTTCGCCGACTCGGCGAAGCTCGCATTGATCAACTCCCGATCCGCATTCATCGTATAGCGGCTGACACCGTACAGCGCCTGCCCACCCGGCGCGATTGCATTGATATGAATATAGTCATTACCCACCTTGCGCCAGGTGCCGGTTTCCGGGTTGATCGAATCGGAACCACTGAGTTGAATCGCCTTGTTGCTGTTGGCTATCTGCTCCAGCGGTGGCGAAACGTACTCACCAAGGATGAGACTGAGCAGCATCACCAACAGGGTGGGTTTCAGCACAGCCGAGACGATACGCCACTTGTGTACCCCGGCCGACTGCATCACCACCAGCTCATTGTTGGACGCAAGCACCCCCAGCCCGAACAGGGCTCCGCCCAATGCGGCATAGGGCACCAGCTCATAGATACTGGTCGGGGTGGTCATGGCCACGTACATCAGGGCATTTGCGGCGGTGTAATTAACACCCGACTCACCGAGTTCATCGATGAGCGAGAAGATGACATCGAGCGCCACCACCACCCCCAATACCACTGCCATGGACAGCAGCACGGACCATCTGACATGACGATCCAGCAGATTCATGCTGCCCTCTTCCAGCCCGCAAACCAGGGCTCACCATCCCGCATGAAGTTGAGGACACCAAAGATTACGAATAACAGGTGCACCCACCACAGGCCCAGCACAGGACTCAATTCACCCTCAGCGATCAGGTCGCGGCAAAACTCCAGAGACACAAAATAGAGTACGTATAACAGTGCGGCCGGCAACAGCTTGCTGTAGCGTCCCTGTCGGGGATTGACCCGACTCATGGGGATGGCGATGAGTGTGATGACTGGTATCAGCAACAGGACCGAGACACGCCACTGCAGTTCGGCCAGCTGCGCGACATCGCTGGAACCCAGCAGGGCCGAGGTGGGCAGGGTCGATTCTTCCAGCACCGCATCGAAGGGTTCCGGCGCGGGCAAGAGTATGGACTGACGCTCGAACTGGCCGATGGCAAATTCGCTCGAGCCCGGGCGACCATCGTACTGCAGCACATTGTCCAGTTGCATGAAGCGGGCGCCGCTTTCCGGGTCGATGTAGGGCCTGGCCGCGTCGGCAATGATTATCCTCGGCGATTCCTCGTTGCTGGCAGAGTCGGGATTCAGCGCGACGAACACTTCACCCAGCTCCCTGCCTGCATCGACATTCTCGCGAATGCGCGCCGCATAGGTTACCCGCTCGCCTTCCCCGAAGGTCTGGAACTGGCCTGCCACGATGAGGTCGATCTCGGTGAGCTGATCCTGGGTCTGTTTCAACGCCTCACCGTTGCGCAGCCCGAGGGGGGACAGAAAGAAACTCAGGGCTCCAACCACAAGCATGATGATGGTACTGACGGCGAGCACATTCAGCAGCAGTTTCTTCTGGCTCATGCCGGAACTCAGCAGTACCACCATCTCGTTCTCCGCATACATCCTGCCCAGGGCAAGAATAATGGCGAGAAAAGTAGCGAGGGGCAGGATGACCAGCAGGAACTCGGGGACCCTGTATAACATCAACAAGAGAAGGATGTCGGGCGCCTTCTCACCGGCCACCGCCTCGCCGAGGTATTGAATAAAACGTCCGGTGAGGGCCACCGTGAGCAAGACGAAACTAATGACCGCGACGATCTGCAGAATCTGTTTGCTGAGATATTTAAAGATTATCAATCGATCGCTTCCCTTGCACCGGGCTTGTCGGCTCAGCCCGACAGCTCAACGGTCAGCACTTCGTCGGAACCATCAAAGGTGAGACTGTAGACTTCTCCGTCCCGTTCAATATTGACCAGGTTGGATTGATCCGACCACACGTCGCGCAGAGCGAGACTGACGATGGTCATGGCCGTCACGTTCTCGGTTTGCGGTATCTCCTGATAGACCCAGAGAAACTGCCCATCGATCTCGGAGCCGAGAAACGTCAGGCTCAGCTCCTCGCTGCTGCCATCCTCATAATGCGCTTCTACGGCAAAGCCGTTGACGACGTAGTTGCTGAACAAGGCCCTGGATTCGGCGGACTCCATCAGCGCCTGGCGCTCCCCGAAAATCAGGCTGGCGGCGTGCTCCGCGTCGTGCACGAAAAACCTGTGCATGACTTCGATATTGCCGGTATTGGGATTGAACAGAATGCGGGTGACCGCAGTCTTCTGCTGGTGGGCACTGGCAGCGGGCGGGAAAGCAAAGGCAAGCAGCAGCGCTAACAGGGCCAGGCCGACCATTCGGCCTGGCATGCTGGTTGGCATCCTGCTTTTACTCGTCGTCTGACGCGTCGTCATCCTCATCATCGCTGGAGAGCTCGGTCTTGATATCCTGCATAATATCGCGAGATATAAGGCCACCTCCACCCTGTGACTTGAAGGATTCGATGCGGGAGGGAATGATGCGGCGAGGATAGTAGTTATTCTCGATATCGACATCCGCGGTTTCCTGCAGCGGATCGACAATGATTGATACTATATCCTTGTCGGTGACCACCAGCTTCTTTACCGCCTGCGGTGATCGACGCCAGATCTCGGCTGGAATACGCATCTCCTCATTGCTGCCATCCGCGTATTCAAACTGCAGGATGATCGGCATGACCAGACCACCCTGGTTGGAAAATTCCAGGATATAGTAATTGCGGTCTTCCTCGACGACGCGATCCAGTACCGCTCGCTCCCAGTCTTCCAGGCCTTCGAGGAAACTGTTGTAGCGATTGCGCTCCACGTTGGTCACGGTGAACTGGTCATTCTCGTCATAGAAATCCCGCACATCCGGATTGCGCTCCACCCAGGTGAGCATGCCTTCCTGACGATTGCGCTCCACCAGCACACTGGGAGGCAATGACTTTTCAAATTCACGCTGGCGCGCGTAATCGATATCGGGATTCTGGGTGTCGATCTGCATGGCATAGACCCGATCCAGTGAGATATCCACGTGGTCGGTGGTATAGAACCAGCCGCGCCAGAACCAGTCCAGATCGATACCGGACGCCTCTTCCATGGTACGGAAGAAGTCTGCTGGAGTCGGGCGCTTGAACTGCCAGAGGTTCGAGTATTCCTTGAAGGCAAAATCAAACAGCTCACGCCCCATGATGGTTTCCCGCAGGATGTTCAGCGCGGTGGCTGGCTTGGAATAGGCATTGGGCCCGAGTCGCAACACGCTGTCGGACTGGGTCATCACCGGCACCTGATTGGAGGACTCCATGTAATCGGTGATATAGCGCGGTTCCACGCCCCAGGGGATTTCGGCATCCCATTCCCTGCCGGCCACAGAATCCAGGTAGCTGTTCAGGCCCTCATCCATCCAGGTCCATTGCCGCTCATCGGAATTCACGATCATGGGGAAGTAGAAATGCCCGATCTCATGAATCACCACGCCGATGAGGAATCGCTTCTCGGCCAGGGTGTAGGTACGGCTGCCATCGTCCTGCAGTGTGGTGCGTGGGCCATTGAAGGTAATCATGGGATATTCCATGCCACCGACGAACCCAATATTCACCGACTGTGCTGTTGGATAGGGGAAATCGAAGGAGAAGCGACTGTAGACTTCGAGGGTGTGAATGACCACTTCGGTGGAGTACTCGGCCCAGAGATCACCGCCCTCCTTCGGCCAGAATGACATGGCCATGATCAGTTCCTGATCGGCGCCTGGCTGTTGATGGCCCTTAGCGTCCCAGATGAATTTTCGGGAAGAGGACCAGGCAAAATCCCGCACGTTCTCGGCGGTAAAACGCCAGGTCGCAGTCTGGTTGCTGCCCTCTCGCTCGTTCTCCAGTGCCTCTTCAGGGGTGACGATGTACACAGGACGCGCCGCCGTCTCCGCCTGTTCCAGCCGGTCTCGCTGCTCCCGGGTCAGCACCTGGTTAGGGTTTTGAAGTTCGCCCGTGGCGGCCACAATATGATCCGCCGGGACGGTCATGGACACATCGTAGTCACCGAATTCCAGGGTGAATTCACCGGAACCCAGGAACTCCTTGTTGGTCCAGCCTTCGTAGTCGGTATAGGCAACGAGCCTGGGGAACCACTGCGACAGGGCAAAGATATAATTGCCGCCTTCCCGCTCATCATCGGGGAAGTGCTCGTAACCACCGCGCGGCGAGAGAATGTCACCATTCACGATGTCGTATTCGAAATCGATACGCAGCTCGACTTCATCGCCGGGCCCGAGGGGTGACGCCAGGTCTACCCGCATCAGGGTACCCACCACGGTGTGGTTCAGTGCATTCTCGCGGCTGTCAGTGACCAGGTTTATCTGGTGACCCAGATTGGAGTCCTCGTAATACTGCAGCGCACGCAGTTGACCCAGGCTAATGCGGGCCGGGTCATTGGCATCGGCGTCCGGGCTGGAGCCATTGAATGTCCCACTCATGACCGCCATGGAGTCGGAACGGAAGCGATTCTGGTCCAGCTGAAACCACAGGTAGCTTAGCGTGTCCGGGGAATTGTTACGGTAGGTGATCAGCTCCGAGGCGGAAAGGTGCTGGGTGTCCTCATCCAGGGTCGCGGTGATCCTGTAGTCCACCTCCTGCTGCCAGTATTCATGGCCCGGTGCCCCCGCCGCATTGCGGTAGGTATTCGGTGTAGGCAGTACTTCTTCCAACTGACGGAATTTGTCCTGGAACGTGCCCTTTGTCTGCTGAATGCCCTGAGCCGCCACGGTACTGGACAGGGACAACAGCAAGAGGGGCAGCAAGCCCGCGACTGCAAATGGATTTCGGCCTTGGCGGCTGGACTGGATTTGGTAATTCACTGCTAGTCTCCTAAATCTCGTATAACGGAAAAACCACAGGTGCAATCCCGTCGACGGCGCATAATACCGCGTTTTTGTGGCCCAGAGGTGAACTTAATGTGAAGATTGGTCCGCTGCCGGCATGCTTTCATTGTCGCGCACAAGCATAGGGCAAAAAAAGCCGCATCTGAGAGGATGCGGCTTTTGACTGACTCTGACACCAGACTTGAAACTGACGCCCGGCTTGGATATGAGGCTCTCTAGAACGACACATCCCACTGCAATCGCAGACGATTGTCTGACTCTTCCATAAACAGGAAGGAATCATCGATATCGAGCCAGGAGTAATCCAGGGTCAACTTATTGTTATGTCCCGCAAAGAACCAGTTGGCACCGATGGTGAGTTCTTCGCGGCTATTCTCCAGAGAGAGATCGACCGCATTCGGCTCATCAACATAGGCATAGCGCACAGCCAGTTCCAGTGGCTCCGGCACGGACGGGAACAGGTTGTGGAAGAAGTATCCTGCCTGCATGTAACCACCTGTCAATTCGCTTTGTACACCTGAAACCCGGTCTTTGATTCGCTTACGATGGAATTCCTGCTGTGCCGAGAATCCGCGATATTTGAAGGCAAATTCCTGCACGACCTGATTGATATCGTACTGATCGGGAGCAGCATCTGCCGGGCGTTCAAATCCGTCGAGGTTACCGCAACCTGAAGACGACCAGCGGGTACAACTGCCGGTATGCGTGAATCCTGCCAGCGCAAAACTACCGGTTGGCAGATCGGTGTATTCCACATCCGTTTGACGGAAAGACAGGTCTCGGCCGAGGAAATTCCACTGCAGACGCCCCATATACATCATGTTGTCATCGGCATTGTTGACTCCCCTGCCCTCGCCATTGAATACGCCGGCGAAGTAGCGCATGTCAGCAGGCGTATCCTGGAAGAGACGACCGCGCAATTGGATACCCAACTGGCGATCCATAGTGAATACCCGATTGGCGATTGAGCGCTCGACAAATTGCTGGCGGCCGGATGAATCCACACGCTCACGGTTCAGATCGACCTTCCACTGGCCGACCCGGATACCACCCCAGTCCCACTTTGCTATATCGAGACGCCAGTCAATGACACGTGCACTGGCAGCCGAACTGCTATCGTCAACGTCCCGTGACGGCTGCAAGTCCACTTCGAAGTAATATCGGAGCCAGGGCTGGAAGCCGTGACCACCGATTTTCATGCGCAGGCGCCGCGCCTCGAAATTGTGCTGGTCGCCACCGGTCAACGCCGAGATTTGCCTTGGATCTGAACGGTAGGGCGTTGTAAACCTGGTTTGCGCGCGCCACTGCAACTCGGTTCGCCAGTTGCCGTCCCGGGTTTCGAGCCGGAAACCGGAACTCTCCTGGGTGGCTTGCACCGGCAGTTGCGCCTCCAGTTGCCGGCTTACCGCCTCGGCGAGCACCTCCTCCTCCAGATCCACGATGCGGACGGTTTGCGTCGGCTGCGCGAGAATGTCTTCGCTGGACACCGAATCCCGCTCAATGAGGGAGTCATACTGGGCCCGGTTAATCGCGCCATTGGCGAGCAAGATATCGAGCAATTCCTTGTCCGCTGCTGAGGCAGAAATTGCTGACATACCCAGTACGATGACTGCGAGTCTCGGTATATTGGCTAAAAAATCGACAGCTTTAGCTGGCATTTTTTCTCTCCTGATTGTCTGTCTGGTCTGCCTTCTTGCACGGCTGAGCTACCGTAGTGGCAGTATTATTTTCACGTGGCGGTTGGAAGGGGTTGTGTCTTGAAACTGTAATATAAGTGTCAAATATTACACTTTCGTGACAAATTGACAGGAGTGACAAAAAACTGAAATAAAAGCAGGAAAATGTGACACACGCAGCCAGCGAATGGGGCATTCGCCGACTGCGATGAAAGGTGAGAGGAAGTTATTCTGGCGTTAAGACTTTTCTGGCTATCTTGTCCAGGTCTTCATGCCGGACATCCGTACCCTGGACCAGATAGATAACATGTTCACAAATATTCTTGGCGTGATCGCCAATCCTTTCCAGGGCCCGGAGCGCCCAGAGCACATTGAGCACGCTCGAGATACTGTGGGGGTCTTCCATCATGTAAGTAATCATGGAGCGCATTGCCACACTGTACTCATCATCCACCCGCGCATCCGCCTTGACAACCTGCAAGGCTGATTCTGCATCGTAGCGAGCGAATGCATCCAGGGCCATATTCACCATCCTGGAGACCCTTTCGCCGAGGCTCTTGAACTCCCGCATTCCCTGGGTCAACTCACCTTGCTCAGATAGCTTGACGCCAGCCCGCGCAATCTTTGACGATTCATCACCGATGCGTTCCAGGTCGCGCGTAGCCTTGATGATAGCGAGAACAAGTCGGAGGTCGCTTGCCGCTGGCTGTCGTCGGGCGAGTATCAGGTTGCATTCCTCATCGATCTTTAATTCCAGCGCATCCACTTCATCGTCTTCAGATATAACCTCTTTGCCTATACCGCTATCTGCTTCGGTGAGCGCGACGATGGCACTCTGTAATTGCTGCTCAACAATACCTCCCATCTCCATCATGCTGCTCTTGATCTCTTCAAGCTCTGCATTGAAGCGTCGGGAAATATGTTGGCTATGATCTTCGACCGTTGAGTTCATTGTTACGCCTGAAATGACTTCAGTAAATCACTGAAAAATAATGTCCGTACAGTGTATATCGTTCAATAGCTGCGCGAGTTAACCATATCGGCCCGTTATATAATCCTCGGTTTGCTTTTTTGATGGATTGGTAAACATGGTATCTGTTGCATCGAATTCGATCATGCTACCCATGTACATAAATGCCGCGTAGTCAGAAACCCGCGCAGCCTGCTGCATGTTGTGAGTCACGATGAGAATCGTATAGTCATGCCGAAGATCGCTTATTAACTCCTCAATCTT
This sequence comes from Pseudomonadales bacterium, assembly GCA_038134565.1. Taxonomy (GTDB): domain Bacteria; phylum Pseudomonadota; class Gammaproteobacteria; order Pseudomonadales; family Pseudohongiellaceae; genus UBA9145. Next base: position 82,343 of record JAYPVK010000011.1, read on the forward strand.
AAGCGTCGATATCGGATCCAGTGCTGAAGCCGGCTCATCGAGAAGCAATACCTCGGGCTCTACTGCTATAGTACGGGCTATCACCAATCGCTGCTGCTGCCCTCCAGAGAGGCCGAGCGCGTTGTCATGCAGCCTATCCTTGACCTCATCCCACAGAGCAGCCGAGCGCAGTGAGTTCTCCACCACTTCGTCCAGTATCCTCCTGGAATTGATACCCTGGATACGCAGGCCGTAGGCCACGTTCTCATAGATTGTCTTGGGAAATGGATTAGGCTTCTGGAATACCATACCCACCCTTCGTCGCAAGTCCGCCACATCCACAGTCTTGTCGTAGATGTTCTGCCCATCGAGCAGCACACTTCCCTTAATCACACAGTCCTCAACCAGATCGTTCATTCTGTTGAAGCAGCGGAGCAGACTCGATTTACCACAACCACTTGGCCCGATAAAAGCAGTCACTTGCTTGCTGGGTATCAAAAGATTGATGTCCTTGAGCGCCTGGGAATCCTGCGAATAGAACAGCTTAAGGTTCTTTACTTCAATGCAAACTTCCTCTTCCTGAAACAAAGCACCCTGTGCTTCCCCAGCCGCTTGAGAGGATTCTGTTTGATCCTGACCCTGATCGAACTTTTCAACTTGCATTTCTATTAGCCTTAAATCGGAGATCTACACATCAAGTGCTTTGAATTTTTCGCGCAAACGGTTTCGTAACATCACCGCGCTAAAGTTAAGTAGTGCGATTACCACCACCAGCAATAGCGCAGTGGCAAAAACGAGAGGTCTGGCGGCCTCAACATTTGGACTCTGGAAGCCCACATCATAGATATGAAAACCCAGATGCATAAATTTCTGTTCCAGGTGGAAATACGGATAGTTACCATTCACCGGGAGTGACGGGGCCAATTTTACCACGCCCACCAGCATCAACGGGGCAACCTCGCCTGCCGCCCGGGCAATAGCCAAAATCAGTCCAGTCATCATCGCAGGGCTAGCCATCGGCAGCACTACCCGCCAGATGGTCTCGAATTTCGTTGCCCCGAGGGCGAGACTGCCCTCGCGTACGCTGCGTGGAATTCGGGCCAGACCTTCCTCCGTTGCCACGATGACAACCGGGACTGTTAACAAAGCCAGGGTAAGTGACGCCCAGAGTAATCCCGGGGTACCAAAGGTAGGTGCCGGCAGGGCCTCCGGATAGAACCGCTGATCGATCTCTCCGCCAATGATATAAATGAAAAAACCAAGGCCAAAAACACCATATACAATGGATGGCACGCCAGCGAGGTTATTAACAGCGACCCGGATAGTCTGCGTGATGATTCCCTGTTGCGCATACTCCCGCAGATAGACCGCTGCAACCACCCCCAATGGCGTCACGAATACAGACATCAGCATCACCATGGTCACGGTGCCGAAGATGGCCGGGAAGATTCCTCCCTCGGTATTGGCCTCACGTGGTTCCGCGGTGAGAAACTCTGCAAGTTTCTGGGAATAAGCGATCAGCTTGGAAACCAGCGACATGGAGTTTGGCTGATACGCCCTTACCACCTCTGAGAGACTAACTTCAGATTGCTGATCATTCGCAACAGAGAAAACTGCGCTGTCCCGATTGAAATCCCTGTAAAGCGCGACGAGTTCTTCCTGTAAGGCCGAATATCGCTGATCAAGTTCGGCGCGAGCACTCGCGATTTCTGCCAATCGCTCAGCGGTATCCTCGCCGTCCAGTTGCAGGCGTCGCTCCCGCAGGCGAAGCCTTTCTACATCGTAGTTAATCTCACCGATCTCGTGTTTCTCGATATCGTATATCTCTTCATAGATAGCGAGAGCCCTATCCAGCCTTTCAATGAAATTTATCCAAAGTGCATCAGGGCTGCCAGCCGTTTGAACATCCGCTCCATCTTCTTTCAGGCCAGTGAGAAAACCATATAAATTTCCCCACTCCCTGCGCTCCAGTACAACGAGATTTTCTGGATAACTGATGTCTGAAAGGAAGTCGGTAAGCACCCAACCGAAATCTGCCCCATTCAGATCCCTGTTTCCAAATTTCATCAGTTGTCGCCGATAAAATTCATGCGACTCATCCACTGGAATGCCGGAAGACGTGAGCTGGATAGCGCTGACGTCCTCCGCCTCCACATACTCGCCGATTAACTGGGTGGCTTGCCGCTCGCCAAATGCCACTGGCGGGTTATAAATTGCCTGTGTTACATCATGCGGCCAGAAATGGCTCATGCCTCTTACCGCCAGCACAAACAACAGGCCGATAACCATCACGATGCTGATGGATACAGCACCCGCATTGAGCCATATGAACGGCGTACCGTCGTGAAGCCACTTGTTGAATTTTTTCTTAACTTTCATATCGTGCTGTATTTGCTTCTCAATCTCTGCCGTATGATTTCAGCGATCGTATTGATAACGAAAGTAAACGTGAACAACACCAGCGCTGCCAGGAAAAGAATTCTGTAGTGGGTGCTATCGACTTCAGATTCCGGAATCTCAACAGCAATATTGGCGGCAAGTGTACGCATGCCTTCGAATATATTGATATCCATGATCGGTGTGTTACCAGTCGCCATCAACACAATCATCGTTTCTCCCACAGCCCTGCCAAGCCCGATCATCAATCCACTGAATATGCCCGGACTGGCAGTTGGAAGCACGACCCTCACCAGGCTTTGCCACGGCGTCGCGCCCAGCGCGAGTGAGCCATAAGACAGATGGCGGGGAACAGTAAAAATGGCATCTTCGGCAATTGAAAACACCGTCGGGATGACGGCAAAACCCATGGCGAAGCCTACTACCATCGCGTTCCGCTGGTCATACGCAACGCCCAGCTCGCTGGTAATCCAGAAGCGGATATCGCCATCGAACAACCAGACCTCCAATGGTGTAGCTATCAGGAAAGAGAAGGCACCGAACACCAATATGACCGGAATCAATATTGCCGCTTCCCAACCGTCTGGCACCGCGTGTCGTATCTTCTTGGGCAGGAACATCCAGCCAAGGCTCGCACACAAGATGCTGAGGGGCAGAATAATGAGAATACTGAATATTCCGAGCAGGTTTTGCTCGACAAAAGGTGCCAGCCACAGTCCCGCCAGAAACCCCAACACCACTGTAGGCAACGCTTCCATAAGCTCGATCAGGGGTTTTACCCTGCTACGCATAACGGGTGCCATGAAGTAGCCAGTGAAGATAGCCCCACAGATTGCCAATGGAGCCGCAATCAGCATCGCGTAGAATGCAGCTTTCAATGTACCGAATGACAAAGGCACCAAAGAGTATTTTGGCTCGAACTCATTGGTCGCCGCAGACGATTGCCAGATATATTCTGGGCCCGAATATCCCTCATACCAGACCTGGTTCCATAGTGCCGACCATGAAACCTCAGGATGTTCGTTATGCACTTCCCATGCGCTGAATGTCCCATCCTGGCTTTCTACCAACAGGGCATCACCGCGCGGGGATAGCGCCAGGCTGGCAATCTCCCCGTCTATTAATTCCTCGCTGAATACCGCGCGGTTCGCGGTCGTGTTGTAAATTGATATACGCCCATAGGCATCACCACTAACAAAATTCTTGCGGCGCTGCTCCATCGTGACCGCAGCTATACCAGTATCCGAAGGCTCAAAACTGCGAATCTTGTTAAATTCAGCCTGCCCCGCCTGGCCACTGACAAACCATTGTCCTATGGCGCCAGAGTCATCGGCGACTAACAGCGACACTCCCCCCAGCAGGAAGGATATGTTGGTCGGTCTTGATCCGTTCTCGGTAACGAAGGTTTCAATCTCGAAGTCTTCGAACTCTCCGCGCATAATGCGCCGCATGTCAGCCAGGCGGACAAGACCGTTACCGGAAACGGCGTAGAGCCAGCGTCGATCACCGTCGATCAATATCTGTGTTGCACCAGTGGCGCTGAGCAATTGCGGCGCCAGTTCAACTTCGAACTCCCCTTCTGCGTCGTCGAATGCCGCGAATAGACTTGTCTGCTTGCTCGCTTCCAGCGCCTGAATCCTGCCTGCATTGTCGATCGCCGCAAGGGTAAACTCTTCACCGCGAGTGCGAATCGCGAGATCGATGACAGGAGCGGAATCGAAGAGCTGATAAGTATCTTCACCGAAAGGAAAACTGACTACAGGCGTTATAAGACGCGCGTTATCTGGCGGCAAAAACCTGACATCGTATTCATGAGCGACTATTTTGACCTGCCCGTTACTAAGACCCAGCACCATCACGCCGCTGGCATCGGTGTCCAGCGCAAAGCTGGTAATTTCTGCCCCGACAGGTAATTCAATCTGGCGTTGTGAAATAACTTCGCCGCTGGTGAAAGCGAAAAAAGTAATGAGCCCGGCATCATCCAGATGCATGGCGATTTCTGCCTGCTCCTCAATGGCCGTATAGAGTGTGCTGGCATCACCATTGTCTGCAGTGCTGTACTCTTCGACCTGATTGAATTCAGCAGATTCGAATAGAGGCACTACCTCATAAAACAGATAGAGGAAGATCAGCAGAATTGTAATGATGACGCTGATTCCGCCGAAGGAAATCAATCCGCGCGCCACACGATCATTCATATGCCTGATCTTCCGGCGCAAGCTAAGACGATCTGCAGCCTGTTGCAGGACAGATATCCGCTCTGGCCTGTTAGCTGGCTCGCTTTGCGGTTGCTTATTCGCTTCCGAATTGTTCGCGGTGTTCATATACGCCTGAAAGTGAAGCTGGCAATTTATTACAAGAAAATTTCAGTTCGGAAATATTTCCCGTAGGCTCAATAAAAAAGGTCCAGCAGCATATCAGAGCTGAACCTTCTTTGTTAAATCACGCCGATAAATGGATCGATTTACAAGCCCAGGTTTTCGATCATTCGACTTACTACTCGCGACGGAAGCGGGATATATCCGTCTTTCAGCACGACTTCCTGGCCGCTCTTTGAAAGCACCAGTTTCAAAAATTCTCTTTCGAGTGGAGGCAGCGGCGTGTTGGGCGCTTTGTTCACATAGACATAGAGAAACCTGGCCAGGGGATACCTGCCGGCCACTGAGTTCTCGGCAGTCGCTTCGACATACTCGTCATCTGCGCTAGCCGCCAGCGGCACAGCCCGCACATTGGAAGTGCGATACCCGATTCCAGAGTAGCCAATGCTGTTAATAGAGGTACCAACAGCCTGCACTACCGACGCTGAACCGGGCTGCTCGTTCACATTACTCTTGAAGTCGCCATCGCACAGAGCCACTTCCTTGAAGTATCCATAGGTGCCGGATACAGAATTTCTTCCGAAGAGTTGGATATCCCGCCGTTCCCAGGGACCAGCCATGGCCAATTGTCCCCAGTTGTTCACTGACTGGGAATATCCACATCTCTGGTTGGAAGAGAAGATGGCATCTACCTGCTCCAGGGTCATGCCCTGAACCGGATTATCCTTGTGCACGAATACTGCCAGCGCATCTATCGCCACGGGCACCGCTGTCGGCTTGTATCCATACCTGGATTCGAAGGCTTCGATCTCATTGTCCTTCATCTCCCGACTCATCGGGCCGAAATTGGACGTGCGCTCGGTCAGGGCGGGCGGCGCCGTGGAAGAGCCAGCGGCTTGAACCTGGATATTTACGTTCGGGTAGAAGCGTTTGAATTCCTCTGCCCACAAGGTCATGAGATTAGCCAGTGTGTCCGAACCAACGCTGGACAGGTTGCCGGATACGCCACTCACCTGTGTGTAATCCGGTATGTCTGCATCAACTTCTGCGGCTCTGGCGCCCGCTGCGTATGTGGTCGCCAGAATTACAGCTATGGGAAAAACTCGCCTAAAAGTGGCAATCATGCTGTTCCTCAGCCTCATAGGGTCATGTATTAGTTATGAGGATGACTATAGGCAATGAATATGACAGAAATATTACAGTTTGGGGTAATTGGCTCTGCAGGCCATTATTTTGAGGTGAGTAGCAACAGACGGTTACCGATCCGTTGGGAAACATCCGCAATGTCCCCGATCAGATCGATGATCCGGTAGAGAAACACGACATTGACGGGAGGTAGCTCGGGCTCCAGCTTCATTAACTCAGCTCTCACGTGAATCTGGGCCATATCGCTTTCATGCTCAATGTCGTTAAGGTGCTCAAGCAGTGCCTGCACGAGCTTGATCTCTTTCCCCGAGAACCCGGATTCCAGCAGTTCATCCAGTTCGCCAATTACGTCCTTGGCCTTAAATGCGGCATCCATGCTCAGTTGGTACATGCCATGAATGGACTCTGTTACTGGTTCCGGGAACACTATGCGCCGCCCCAACATCAATCCCGCAATTTCCTTGGCCTTGTTGGCCAACCGGTCTTGCGTGGTCAAGAGCTCAATGACATCTGAACGCGCAAATGGCATCCAGACTGATTTGGTGAGGTTGGCACGAATGGAATTCTTAATTTCATCAGCCTCTTTTTCGGCGTCGACAATCTGGGCCTGGAGTGTGGCTGCCCTCTCCCACTCATTGTGTGCCGAGGCCTTCAGGAATTGCTCCAGAAGCTCCGCGCAGTGACACACTTTGGCCATGTGTTCCTGCAAGGGCTTAATTGGAGACTTGCCGAATAAATCAACTAATACATTTGACATACTTGATCACCTTGAAGTGATGCTTTAAGAAAAATTTGAATAATCCCGGGCCACTCACCAGCGAGGCTGACAGCGATGCTGTCTTATCATGTCCTCGCATTACTGGTGCGACATGAAGTCTCCGGATGACTCCCACGAAAGTCCACAGACCGGGATTGTGCTATCCAAACAGGAATCGCAGGAGATAGAAGAACAATATCGAAAACAGGGCTCCAACCGGCAGCGTCATGAGCCAGGACATGAAGATCTTGCCAACGACCCTCAGATTCAGGGCTGAAACACCTCTGGCGACTCCCACCCCGAGCACGGCACCCACTAAAGTATGGGTCGTGGATACTGGGATGCCTGTTCCGGAGGCGATCACAACGGTGGTTGCCGCGGCCAATTCCGCCGCGAAGCCTCGACTCGGCGTCAGCTCAGTAATGTTTCGGCCTATCGTTACAATCACGCGGTAGCCCATGGTAGCCAGACCCACTACTATGCCCGAAGCGCCCAGGAAGAGTATCCACAGAGGCAGTGCAGATCTGCTGTCAAATACGCCGCCACTCTGAATCACCCCATTAATGGCCGCCAGAGGGCCGATTGCGTTTGCCACATCATTAGAGCCGTGGGCGAAGGCCATGGAACAGGCTGTAAAAATCATCAATACACCAAACAGACGCTCCAGGCTGGCAAACCTGTTATCGGGATCCTCATTCGGGACTTCCTTGATGCCGCGAATCAGGAAATAACCCAACAACATGGTGATCACACCGGCCCCGATTGAGTAGACCAACGCCTGTTCAAAACTGATATCCAGACCCACATGCCTGAGGCCCTTGACCAGCGTTACCATGGCTATGGTAAAGCCCACCAGGAATATATAGGCAGGAATGTACTTCTTGGCATTTGCGAATGGATCATCGGTATCCAATACCAACCGCTGCACACTCAGAAACAGGGAGAACGCTATGGTTCCGGAAAAGAGAGGAGAAATCACCCAACTCGCCACGATAGAGCCTACCTGCCCCCACTCAACCGCATCAGCGGACACGCCGACCACGGCAAATCCAATGATGGCACCGATGATAGAATGCGTTGTGGATACCGGCCATCCGCGCAGGGAGGCGATAAGCAACCAACAGCCCGCCGCCAACAGTGATGCCAGCATACCATAAACGAGTAATTCCGGATTCGAATCGAAGCCAGCGGTTTCAGCGTCTATAATTCCACTGCGGATCGTAGAGGTGACCTCGCCCCCGGCAAGGTAAGCCCCTGCGAACTCAAAAACCATCGCTATCAGGATCGCCTGTTTGATCGTGATCGCCCGGGCACCCACAGAGGTTCCCATGGCGTTCGCTACATCATTTGCCCCCACGCCGTAGGCCATGAAAAAGCCAAAAAGGCAGGCGAGAACAAGGAGAATCGTTCCATACTGGGAGATGATTTCAGACATAAGAGGCACTCTCGGCTTATGTTCTAATTTTTATTCCTCTACCTAGCAAGGCTCAGAGCGAATCCAAGAACACCAGCTGTCGAGCAGGGGATCGAAAGTATAGTGAGTTTCTCTGCAATGGAACAGGCCGGCCACTCGATTTTCGCCCTCCCGGCGAGAATCTTTGTGTCGGAACCGGATGGCCTGGTTCGCGAAGGAGGGGCCACCCCCGTGACGGCGAGTTTCGCCAGGCAGCTAGGGGCTGCGCTGCCGGCAGTCAGGTACCTGCGGCAGGCAGGGGAAGCTGGTCTGCAGGCGCCAGGCAGCAGGCGATTGCGGGCTATTCGCTCTTGTGCACGTGCACATCCATTTGCGGGAAGGGAATATTCAGGCCTTCCCGCGGGAATGTCTTGTACACCTTTTCGTTCATAGCGAAATAAACCGGCCAGTAGTTCGCCGAATTTACCCAGGCGCGCACCACGATGTTGACCGAGGAATCCGCCAGTGCATGCAAGGCCATGAAGGGCTCCGGGTCTTTCAGGATGCGCTCGTCCTCCTCGATGAAACCCTTGAGTACCACATAGGCTTTATCCAGGTCATCCCCGTAACCAATACCGAAGATCCAGTCACAGCGACGGGTTGCCTGCGACGAGTAGTTGATCAATGAACCGGTGGCCAGTGGTCCGTTCGGGATCATTACTGTCTTGTTGTCACCGGTAGTGAGTATGGTGATGAATATCTGGATCTCCTTGACTGACCCCATATAGCCCTGCGCCTCGATAAAGTCGCCAACCTTGTAGGGTTTGAACAGGAGAATCATCACCCCGCCGGCGAAGTTCTGCAGGGTTCCAGACAGTGCCATGCCCACGGCGAGACCGGCAGCACCGAGAATGGCGATGAAGGAAGTCATCTCCACCCCCAACATACCGATGGCGGTGATGTAGACCATCACCTTCAGCAGGATGGACACCAGGCTACGTATGAATCCGGTCAGGGAAGGATCGGTGCCACTCTTCTCGAGGAAGGTCCTCAGCACACGCACGATAATGCGAACCACGTATAAACCGATGACCAGCGCGATGAGCGCAGAAATCAGACGTATCCCGTAGGTGACAGCCAAACCTGTTAGTGCGGCAGTATCAAATTTCATAACCAGATTCCGGAGTAAATGAGTGGTGGCAATTAAAAGTAACCCAAAGCCGACCCACTGAACAGACCCCCTGTCGAGCCTCCGCTTTCCTGCTGCCCCTTGCAAATTGGATGCCCTGTCAAACCAGTCCTCAGTGCTCACTGACTATTCAGCAGGAACCAAGGCTCGGCTTGCCTCCCTCCAGGGATTGGACCCGGCAATTCTTACCCACTTCGCACTTCCTGCAAAAAAAACTTAGGCAGTACAAAGGTTTACTTATTTTTTCCCAGTGTGTTTAATTAGTGCCCCATGAAATCGACCACCATCAGAAAAGTTCTAATCGCCAACCGGGGCGAAATCGCCCTGCGAATTGTGCGCGCCTGTGCCGAGTACAATATTCGCTCCGTGGCCGTCTATACCGAGCCAGATCGCTATGGTCTGTTCGTCAAACGTGCGAGCGAAGCCTATTCGCTGGGCGAAGACCCTCTCGCTGGCTACCTGGATCCACTACGCATAGTAAACCTCGCGGTGGAGACTGGCTGTGACGCAATTCACCCTGGCTACGGATTCCTCTCGGAAAATCCGGAACTGGCGCGACTGTGTGAACTAAAAGGCATCATCTTTATTGGGCCCAGCGCCGAGGTTATTCAGCGTATGGGCGACAAGACCCAGGCGCGCATTGCCATGACCGAGGCCGGTGTTCCTGTGACACCCGGCACCGATGGCAACCTGGACAGTGTCGAACAGGCCCTGGCCGAAGCCGAGCGCATTGGCTACCCCGTCATGGTGAAGGCAACGTCCGGCGGTGGCGGTCGCGGCATACGCCGTTGCGACGATGCGGATGATCTGCGCAAGCAGTTCCCCCGCGTGATCTCGGAAGCCACCAAGGCCTTCGGTTCGGCCGAGGTGTTTATGGAGAAGTGCATCGTCAATCCAAAGCATATCGAGGTGCAGGTATTGGCGGATTCCCATGGCAACGTCGTGCACCTGTTCGAGCGCGACTGCTCGATCCAGCGCCGCAATCAGAAACTGATCGAGATCGCGCCCAGCCCGCAGATCGGTGATAAACTGCGTGCACGACTCGGAGAACTGGCCGTCAAGGCCGCAGAGGCGGTGGGCTACTGCAGCGCCGGAACCGTGGAATTCCTGCTTGCGGGGGATGAGGTGTATTTCATGGAGATGAACACCCGCATCCAGGTGGAGCACACCATCACCGAACAGATTACCGGCGTAGACATCGTGCGCGAACAGCTGCGCATCGCCGAAGGCAAGGCGCTGAGCTACCGCCAGGCAGACATTCACTATCGCGGCTATGCCATCCAGTTGCGTATCAACGCCGAAGATCCGAAGAACGATTTCCTGCCGAGCTTTGGGCGCATTACCCATTACTATGCGCCAGGAGGGCCCGGGGTACGGGTCGACACGGCGATTTACACCGGCTACGAAATTCCGCCCTATTACGATTCCATGTGCCTGAAACTGGTCGTGTGGGCACTGACCTGGGAAGAGGTTGTAGCCCGGGCGCAACGCGCCATTGACGATATGCGCTTGCACGGCATACGCACCACGGCCAACTACTACCAGCAGATCCTCAGGCACGAGGACTTCCAGAACAGGCAATTCGATACCAGCTTCGTGGCCCGGCACCCGGAGCTATCCCGTTATTCTGACAAACGCCACCCCAGCGATGTTGCATTGGCTGTGTCCGCTGCCATCGCCGCCTATGCAGGGTGGTAGCCAAGAGAAGACTATGAGCAGCAAAAAGAAGATAGAAGTCACCGAAGTCATTCTTCGTGATGCCCACCAATCCCTGATCGCAACACGCATGCGCACAGAAGACATGTTGCCGATCTGTGCCAAGCTGGACGCCATTGGATTCTGGTCCCTGGAAGTCTGGGGCGGCGCAACCTTCGATGCCTGCATACGCTTCCTCAAGGAGGATCCCTGGCAGCGGCTGCAGCAACTGCGGGAAGCCCTGCCCAACACCCGCCTGCAGATGCTGTTGCGGGGACAGAATCTGCTGGGCTACCGTCACTACGCCGATGATGTGGTGAAGGCATTCGTTCAGAGGTCTGCCGACAACGGCATCGATGTATTCCGCGTGTTCGACGCCCTCAATGATCTGCGCAACATCGAGACGGCCATGACCGCGGTGAAGAAAGCCGGCAAGCATGCCCAGGGTACTATCTGCTACACCACCAGTCCGGTGCATGATTCGGAGCTGTTCGTGAAACAGGCGGTACAGCTGCAGGAAATGGGCGCCGACTCCATTGCCATCAAGGACATGGCCGGCCTGCTCACTCCCTATGCCACCTATGAACTGGTGCAGGCGATCAAGTCTGCCGTGCCCCTGCCCCTGGCCATTCACAGCCACGCCACTTCCGGCCTGGCTGCCTTGTGCCAACTGAAAGCCATCGAGGCGGGCGCCGATCGTATCGATACAGCCATCTCCTCGTTCGCCGGGGGTACCTCACATCCCGCCACGGAGTACCAGGTAGCCGCGCTCAAAGACTCTGACTATGACACCGGCATCGAACTGGACAAGCTAACCGAGATCGCCGACTACTTCCGCGAGGTCAGGAAGAAGTACCATCAGTTCGAAAGCGAATTCACCCGGGAAGACATCTCGGTACAGATCAACCAGGTGCCGGGCGGCATGATGTCCAACCTCGCAAACCAGTTGAAAGACCAGAATGCACTGGATCGTATCCGTGACGTATTCAATGAGATTCCCAAAGTGCGTGAAGACCTGGGTTATCCTCCTCTGGTAACACCGACCTCACAGATCGTCGGCACCCAGGCCGTGTACAACGTGCTGGCGGGTGAGCGCTACAAGACCATCACCAACGAGGTGAAGCGTTACCTGCAGGGCGGCTACGGCCAACCCCCTGCTGCGGTGAACGAAGCCGTGCGCAAGAAGGCCATCGGCAACGAAAGCTATTCGGAAGAGCGACCGGCCGATGCGCTGCAACCCGAAATGGAAAAACTCACGAAAGACATCGGCGAACTGGCGAAGTCCGCCGAGGATGTGCTGACCTTTGCCATGTTCCCCGATCTCGGTCGTGAATACCTGGAACAGCGGGAGGCCGGCACCCTGCAAGCGGAGCAACTACTGCCCATCGATGCCGGCGGTCGCCCGTCGAGTTCCACCGCTACCGAATTCAAGCTGGACGTGCACGGCGAAACCTACGACGTGGCGATCACCGGTGTCGGCGACTCCGGCAGCGGCAGACGCAAACTGTATATCTCGCTGGACGGCATGCCGGAAGAAGTCATCTTCGAACCGCTTAACGAATACGTGGCAGAAGAAAGTGGCGGCCGCAAGAAAGCCACTGAACCCGGTCATGTCACCGCGGCCATGCCAGGCAATGTGGTGGAAGTGCTCGTGCAGGAAGGCCAGGAAGTCAGCGCCGGCCAGGCCGTGCTGGTTACCGAGGCCATGAAGATGGAATCTGAAATCAATGCCAACATCGCCGGTACTGTGAAGGCGATCAATGTCGCCAAGGGTGACCGCGTGACACCGGGCGAAGTGCTGATGGAGATCGGCTAAGTGTCTCCGGTTAGCAGGATTCATCGTGCATTTTCTGGAATTGCAATCATCAGGCTATGATTGGTAGCCGTTACTTGTGCCCATCTGTTGAGTGTGGGCGCGCCGGGGCGGCGGGGGG
>JAYPVK010000012.1:0-22771 GCA_038134565.1 Pseudomonadales bacterium
GAAGGGTTCACGGCGTGTCTCGCCAGCCACTCCCGCGCTCCATCCCGATTTAGTAGCTCCACACCAACAAGCTCCACACCAATAAGCCCTAGACCAACAAGCTCTAATCCAACTAACACCCAATGCGGCAAGTGGTCATCGACGAGCAAAGTCTCCTGGCGCTTGAAATTCTTCGCATAAACCAGATATTAAGGTTAGGCTTACGAAACCCGGAGCCTATCAGGACGATGGCTATTCCCCTGAGTCAGATCATTACGTAAGGCATTGAAATTAATGACTAATTCCTCGGAAATCTACAAAATAACCTTCCTCAACAAGGGCAAGGTCTACGAAGTATTTGTAAAGCAGGTCTACCAGAGCGACCTGTATGGCTTTATCGAGATCGAGGAATTCGTGTTCGATAACCGCACCCAGATGGTTGTAGATCCCAGCGAAGAGAAACTGAAGACAGAATTCGCGGATGTTCGCCGCAGCTTCATCCCCATGCAGGCCATTATCCGCATCGATGAGGTCGAGAAGTCCGGAGTGGCCAAGATCAGCAATGGTGAAAACATCACGCCATTCCCGATGTCCCTCGTTGGCGCCAGCAAGCTGGACACCCAGGACAGCTAAGCGGCCGCCGTTCATTTGACTGCCAGCAACCACCCTTATACTTCCCTGACTCCCGACGCAGTGCTCGATGCCGTCGAGGAGTTGGGGTTCGAAACCGACGCCCGGATATTTGCCCTCAATAGCTACGAGAATCGCGTCTACCAGGTGGGCGTCAGCGATAGCCGTTTCCTGATCGTGAAGTTTTACCGTCCGGGGCGCTGGAGCCGGGAGCAGATTCAGGAAGAGCACGCGTTCCTAAGGGAACTCGCCGGATTGGAGATTCCGGTTGTGCCGCCCATGGAATTCGAAGGGAAGGGGAGCCTGCTGCAGTTCCGTGAATTTTTCGTAGCCGTCTTTCCCCAGTTTATCGGTCGCCCGCCTGAACTGGATTCCCTGGACAATCTGCTGATCATGGGGCGCTATATCGGGCGCATTCATGCTGCGGGTGAGCAGGATAGCTTCCGGGCGCGTGAGACCATCAGTGTCGAACGCTTCTGCGTGGATAGCAGGGAGTTCCTGCTGGCAAACGATTTCCTCCCAGGCGACCTGGTGCCCGCCTATGAGACGCTCTCTGCCGAACTCGTCTCGAAGGTTCAGCAGCGTTTTGCCGAGGTCAAGAATTTGCAGACCCTGCGCATTCACGGCGACTGTCACCCGGGTAATGTGCTGTGGCGGGATGACGTTCCAACATTTGTGGATTTCGATGATTCTGTAACCGGGCCAGCGATCCAGGATTTATGGATGATGCTGTCGGGGGATCGAAACCAGCGGCAGGCGCAGCTTCTGGAATTAGTCGAAGGCTACAACGAGTTTCATGAATTTAAAGTGCGAGAACTGGCGCTTGTTGAATCATTACGCACCATGCGGTTGATGCACTACGCGGCCTGGTTGGCGCGACGCTGGAGTGATCCGGCATTTCCCCTGAGTTTTCCCTGGTTCAATACCCAGCGTTATTGGTCAGAACACATTCTGGAATTACGTGAGCAGATGGCGGCCCTGGATGAGCCGCCGTTGGAACTCATTAACTGATCGGCGACGCAGGATCGTCTTACTCGGGCAGGTGCTCGAGGATGGCGGCTTCGATCATTTCCATGTCGCCGTTGCGGAAACCCATGTGCACCAGCTTCACCTCGCCATCGGGTGCGATCAGGTAGGAAGAGGGCATTCCGATAACGCCGAACAACTCCGCGGCATCGCCCTCGGGGTCTACCGGGATCAGAAAGTCCAGGGGGGTATCTTCCAGGAAGTCCAGTCCGTCCTCGATGGGGTTATCCACGGTGATTGCGACCACTTCCAGTCCCCGATCCTTGTACTTGTGGTACATCTCGTTATACAGGGGCAGGGATTGCAGGCAGGGGGCGCACCAGGAGGCCCAAAAATCCACGTAAACAGTCTTGCCGGCCAGGCTCTCCAGGGAGATATTGGGCTGGCCTGCGTAGATTGAAGGTAAATCAAAAGCTGGGGCTGGCTCGCCTTCTTCAACGGCAAAGGCTGTCAGTGACAATGTACTTAGTAGCAGAGCGGCACCGGAAAGCAGGGCAGAGTTGAGTTTCATGCTTGGCTCTTTTCCTTTGATCTGGGGGTTCGATGACGTTGACTGGGTGGCTCGCACCAGCAACCAACTGACTCACAATCAGCGAGCACTATAACGCAGCGAATTTCGACCCGTCCACCCGAATCGGCAGCAGGGATCAGGCTGACAGGGGCACTGGATTGCCAATATTGCGAATCATTTCCTGCCAGCGCCGTTTCTGTACTTTTACCTTAAACTGCAATTCGCGGTAGCGGTCTAGTACCTGCATTTGCTCCCATTTTTCCAATTGACAGAGTGTCTCCTGGAAGCGCTGGCTCTTCAACTCGTACCACGCTTGTCGCTGCTCATTTAATTGTTGCAGCAACTGCATAAATTGCTCGTATTCTGATTCGAGGGCCTTGCGCCATTGCTCGGGCTTGTTCAGCAGATCACAGCGGGCGCTGGCATGCTGGTATTGCATCTTGATGCGTGCAGCTTCGATTTTCGCCTGGGGCGCACGCTTCAGGTTGCTGGTAATACCAATCCAGGACAGGGCCCGGATCAACCACTTGGTTGGGTCGAAATGCCACCATTTAACGCCGTTGCGATAGTCCCATTGAAAGGTGTGGTGGAAATTGTGATAGCCCTCGCCATAGGTAATCAGGGCGAGAACAGGATTGTCCCGTGCGGAACTGGCATCACTGTAGGTCTGTTTGCCCCACATATGGGCGATGGAATTGATCAACCAGGTGACGTGCTGACTGAGTACCAGTCGCAGGAGTCCGGCCAGCAATAACGATGCAACCACATCGCCATACAGGTAGCCGACCAGCGCCGGTAATCCGATGTTCATGAGGAGTAACAGGGCGAGGTAGTGTTTGTGTTGCCACACCACGATAGGGTCCCGCTGCAGGTCTTTCACGTTGGAGAAATCCCGCATGCCACTGGGATAATTGCGCAGTATCCAGCCGATGTGAGAGAACCAGAAACCGCGGCTCGCGGAATAGGGGTCACGATCATTACTGTCCACGTACTGGTGATGTCGGCGATGATCCGAGGCCCAGTGCAGTACGTCGTTTTGCAGGGCGCAGGCTCCGCCGAGGGCGAAGATGAAGCGCAGCACCGGGTGCGCCTGGTAGGTCTTGTGAGACCACATGCGATGGTAACCCGCCGTGATGGATAAGCCACAGAAGGCCATCATGAAAATGAAGAATAGCCACTCGAACAGCTCATAGCCGTAGAAATAGCCGTAGAGCGGAACCAGCGTTAAGGCGAGGACGGGGGTCGCGGTGAACAGGACCATATTGGTCCAATTGACAGGTGCCTCTGGCGCGGCGTCCGGGGCCCCGCCTACCAAGTTTTCCCTGCTACCCATACTGCAATCACTCCTCTGCTAGCCGTCTGGTGCTGTTCTGTTTGTGGGGTCTGCCCAGGTTCTTTGCAAGTTACAAGTTTCAAGTTACAAGTTCCTTGCATGAATTCGCTACCCCATTTCTGGTGGGCAGCGGCAGACCTGCATACAATTCGCTCAAGAACAGTATAGTACGAATGCAGGAATTCCTTAACCGGGGAATTATCGGCAGAGACCGGGCAGCGCCTGGCATTAGCAGAGCCCACAGGGCAGGAGGCAGTGAATGAGTTTAGAGGAGAAATTGATCGACATGGAGAGCCGCTACAGTCATCAGGAAGATCTCCTGCAGCAATTGAACGACGTTGTGGCGAGCCAGGGTCGACAGATGGATTTATTGCAGAACAGGTTACAGCTTATGGTTGAACAGATCAGCGATCTGCAGTCCCAGATTCCTGCCACAGGGGATTCCCCGGCCAATGAGCCACCGCCCCATTACTAGAGCCTGGCTGCCCTCGACGGGTGGCCGATATCGGGGCTAAAACAATGATCTGCCTTAAGTTTCGATTCAGCTTGGCTTTGCTAATTTAGCCTCGTGAAATGGAAAAGAGCGAAGGCTCAGTCTAGCTGAAGGCTCTCACTATTTAGCCAGTCCAGTTGCAGGAGAAGATCAGATCATGAACAAGTCAGCCGCACTATTCTTTACCGTGAGTTCTTTGGTCGCCGGTTCGGCGACTGCTGAAACCAGTTACGAATATGCCCAGGTTCTCGAATCACGCCCTATCTACCAGGTGGTCGAAGTGCAGACTCCCGTGGAGCAGTGCTGGGAGGAGGAAATCGCGATCGACCGCTATCCGCGTCGCAGCGGTTCCAACACGCCGGTGCTGGTAAGTACCATCATCGGTGGTGCCATCGGTAACGCCGTGGGTCATGGCAAGAGTAACAAGCGGGTTGGCGCGGTGGTGGGATCTATTTTGGGGCACTCTATTGGACGTGATATAGTGCGCAGCAATAACCGCTCCAGCGTGCGCGAGTACGAAGTGGTCCAACGCTGTGAGACTGCGTATGAACAACATGAAGAAGAGCGCCTGCTGGGTTACCAGGTCACGTATCTTTATCAGGGTGAGGAATACTCGGTTAGGACTGACACGGATCCCGGTGACAGGATTCGTTTGCGGATAGACGTCCAGCCTGTACTTTAAGATCCAGTCCACCGCGTATCGCCGTACGGTCTGGATTGAGGTGAGAATTGAAGAAGCACATTTCAGTGATTTTGTTGGGGCTCTCTATGTTGAGTCTGGCTGTGCAAGGCCAGGCTCAACTCTTGCCATTACAGGTTGAGCAGAATCAACTGGATCGCAGCAATCCCCTGCGTGAAATACGCAACAATCCCCAGGTCAATGGCAGAATCACCGATAGACAAGCGGTGAACCTGGCTCGCCAACAGTTCGCGGGCAATATTCTGCGGGTTACCCTCATTGGCGAGCCTCCCAATCAGCGTTATCAGATTCGTATGGAGAAGGCGGGCAAGGTATTCACGGTATTCGTCCATGCGACAACCGGTGAAGTGACTGGTGACAGTTAAGTCGCAGTCAGTGCAGCCAATTGATTGCCCCTGAAAACATCAACAATGAACAGGTAGGTTAGTGCGATGCGATTACTGGTCGTTGAAGACGAAAGCCTGTTGCGACAGCAACTGGAGCAGGGCCTGACCAGGCAAGGCTATGTTGTGGACGCGGCGGAAGATGGCAAGGCGGGACTGTATTACGCCACCGAATACGACTATGACGGGGCGATCGTGGATCTGGGGCTGCCGGAGATCGATGGCATATCTCTCATCAAGCAGATTCGCGCTGAGGACAAGGAGTTTCCGGTCCTGATCCTGACGGCGCGTGGTGACTGGCAGGACAAGGTGGCTGGACTGGATGCCGGTGCCGACGACTACGTGGTGAAGCCCTTCCAGATGGAAGAGATTCTGGCCAGGCTAAATGCCCTCATGCGCAGAGCCGCCGGTTTTGCCAAGCCGAAACTGGAATTCGGGCCACTCAACCTGGATCTGACCGCGAAGCGGCTGACCGTCTATGGCAACGCGGTCGATCTCACCGCCTATGAGTACAAGATGCTGGAATACCTCATGCTGCATCCGGGTCAGGTCATTTCCAAGACTGAACTCACCGAACATCTCTACGCCCAGGATTACGACAGGGACAGCAATGTTCTGGAAGTATTCGTGCGACGCCTGCGGCAGAAGCTCGATCCCGAGCAAACCCTCAAACCCATCGAAACAGTCCGCGGACAGGGATATCGCTTCTCTCTGGCGGAAAACTGATTCGGTTGCAGGCAGGCATCATGAGTACCGGCGCCGGGGCCTCAGGCTATTCATTGCAGTCCAGGCTGCTGCTGGTCTTCAGTCTCATGATGTTCCTGTTTCTCGGTCTTACCAGGCCGGTGCTGGAAAGGGCCTTTCGAACCAGTATCGAGGCGGGCGCCGCCGACCGCCTGCAGGTTCAGATCTACCTCTTGCTGGCCAACGTGGAAGAACAGGATGGCGAGTTTTATTTTCTGCAGGACCTGCAGGAACCACTGTTCAGTCAATTGAATTCCGGTCTCTATGGCTATATCAGCAGCGTCAGTTTTGGTGAGCTGTGGCGCAGCGATTCGGCCCGTACCTTCACGCCGCCCGACACGTCATTTCTGCGCGAAGCGGTACCCGTGGGAGAAACCCATTTCGAGGTCATGCCGGGACAGGATGACACCTTCTTCCGCCTGAGCTACGGCATCCTGTGGGAGGATGGCATCCGGGAATACAGTTTCACGGTGATCGAGGATGCCGCTCCTTATTATTCCGAGATATCCAATTTTCGCCGCAGCCTGTGGTCCTGGCTGGGCGGCGCCGCCGTGCTTCTCCTCGCCATGCAATTGCTGTTATTGCGCTGGGGCCTGTCGCCGCTGATTCGCATGGCCGCCGACCTGATTCGTATCGAGCGGGGAGAGCGCGACAAGCTGGCCGGCAGCTATCCGCGGGAATTGCAGGGTGTGGCGACCAATCTCAATATGCTGATCGAGAGCGAGCGTCGCCAACAGCAGCGCTATCGCACCACCCTCGGTGACCTGGCCCATAGCCTGAAGACACCGCTGGCTGTGATATCCGGATTGCTGCCGCAGCTTCGTGACAAGCAGGCAGGCGGGGATAGCGCCGAGCGTAGCGAACAACTGGATACCGTGAACGAACAGCTCGAACGCATGAGCCAGATAGTCTCGTACCAGTTGCAGCGTGCCGTGCAGTCCAATGCGGCTGGCGCGCTGGCCCGACACGTGGACATCGCCGCAACAATCCACAAGGTACTGGGGGCCCTGCAGAAGGTGTACGCCGAGAAGGTCATGCAGGTCAGCAGTGAGATGGATGAACAGGCGCAATTCACCGGCGACGAGAGGGATTTGCTGGAAGTGCTCGGCAACATTCTGGACAACGCGTTCAAGTATGGTAAATCCAGGATACGCATCAGTGTCGGCAGGCTCGACACGACTCATTCGGCAGAAATTCTCGTTGAGGACGACGGCAACGGCGTACCCACCGAGAAACTCGAATTCGTGCTGCAACGCGGTGCCCGGGCCGATACCCTGGCCCAGGGGCAGGGGATCGGATTGGCCGTGGTCTCCGATATCATTCACAGTTACAACGGTGAAATAAGCATCGAAGCCAGCGAACTCGGTGGCGCACTGGTACGCATACGCCTGCCTTGATACGGTCTCTGCCCGGGTTACAACAGGAAACCGCCCGCTACGGTGAACAGGGTCATCACGAACAGGAACCATTTGATCGTATTGGGTGAGGCCTTTACGGCAAACTTCACCGCCAGGTGTGCGCCTGCCATGGTGCCCGCCGCCAGAATCAGCCCGGGTATCCAGCGAATCTGGTCAAACAACACAAATACCACGACGGACACCACGGTGAAGGCCATCACGCTGGCCATCTTCAGGGCGTTGGCGCGCAGGAGGTCATAACGCAGTCCACCCGCCAGGGCCGCCAGCAGGATGAATCCCACCCCGGCCTGCACGAAACCGCCATAGACGCCAGCTCCGAACAAAGCCCACCAGGCCGCCTTGTTGTCTTTGGGGCTGAGGGTGGGTGTGCCGGGCTCTGGCGCAATCACAGACGGGCGCAGCAGGATCACGGCCGACATTGTCAGGATGGAAAGCAGCAGGATCGGCTTGAGATAGAGGTTTGGCAGTACGGCGGCAGCGAGGGCGCCGGTAATACCCCCAACTATAGTGGGAATCAGGATGGGAACGATGGCAGGCCGGTCCAGGCTGTTATGCCGGTCGAACCCCGCTACGCCCACGACGCCCTGCAGTAAAACCGCCACCCGGTTCGTGCCATTGGCCACGTCGGCGGGAAGGCCAAGCATCATCAGGGCCGGTAGGGTAAGGTTGGAGCCACCGCCAGCGAGGGTGTTGATGATGCCCGCCACGAATCCGGTCGTGCTGAGCAGCAGGATGGCGGTGAGATCCATATCCATGGGTACGTTGCTGTGTGCCTCCGTTAGGAGCCCCAGATTACCATCAGAGGCGCCTTAAATCTTTTCCAAAGTCGTTGGTGTGGCTACTATTTAAACCTAGGGTGGAGATTTTGCCGAACACTGGAATTTTTGCCTGAGCCACTGTGAATACCATCACAATCCAGGCACACGGTTCTGCCAAATACCCCGCAAGCCTGTAGTGGCCCTGGTACACCTGCATGCCCTAGCGGCAGCGCAGGGGTCTTCCCCGACTGTCTTCTCTAATGCCATCGGCATCACGATCCTGGGCGAAGCGTACCCTCGCATTGCGATTGACGATCAGTTGCCGGGCATACACCGCATCCCCGTTCGCCGGGTACAGGGTGAAATTGCCATTCTGGTAGCGGGTAAAACCCTGGGGTGTGATCTTCAGATACTGGCGGTTTTGAAAGGCCCGCCAACTGATCTCGCCTTCGAAGCCAGTAAACTGGTGATAGCGAATCGCTTCATCCTCGGCATCGATTCGCCGGTCGCTGTCATAGTCGGCGAACACCAGGATGCCGTCCTGCCAGCGTCCGCTGCAGTTCTCACCCTCGCTCGACCGGCATAGCGTGACGAGGCTATTGCGGGTGATTGCCGCAACGCGTGCGAGTTGCAACAGTTGCGCGAGCTTCCTGGCGTGAATATCCATCTCGGTGTTGCGGTGCAATTCCTTGAAACCGGGCAGGGCCAGTCCCAGCAAGGTGGCGAGTATCCCCAGGGTAAACAGCAGCTCGAGAAGCGTGAAGCCTGCCCCAATGGGATTGGGTCTATTGTCCTTCGGCCACTCCATCCTTTCACCTCCTTGTGTAACAGGTTAGAGTGCGCGCTGAGTTTAGTTGGGCGGGTGCAAGACACCAAATTTCGCAGTAAATGAGTGATGTCCTGATAGTTGGCGCCGGAATCAACGGCCTCCTGTTGAGTCGCGAACTGGCCTCCGCGGGCGCCGAGATTACCCTCGTCGATGCCGGGGCGGTCGGTCGGGAAGCGTCCTGGGCCGGTGGCGGTATCGTCTCGCCCCTGTATCCCTGGCGTTACAGTGCGCCGGTGACCGCATTGGTGGGCTGGGCGCAGAAGTTCTACCCCGATCTCGTGCAAAGCTTACTGGCAGAAACGGGGGTCGATGCGCAGTATCAGCGAGACGGTCTGCTGATGCTGGATGCTGCCGACAGGGATGCGGCCCTGGCCTGGGCGGCACACTATGGTCAATCCATGGCAGTGTTGTCTTCTGCGGACTGCTACAGGCAGGAGGCAAGCCTGGCTCCCGGGTTCAGCGAAGGGCTGTGGATGCCCGCCGTGGGTCATGTGAGAAATCCACGCCTGTGTCGGGCACTGCAGGCGAGCCTCGCTTTAGATGCCCGGATCAGAGTACTGGAGAATACGGAGGTTCGCGAAATCCAGACAGAGAGTGGCAGGGTGAGCGCGGTGACCGCCATTCGCGGGGGTAATCCGATCACGCTCGAATCCAAAACCACGGTGATCTGTGCGGGAGCCTGGAGCAGGCGCCTGCTTTCGGGACTTGCCATGGAAAGCCCCATAGAAGTGGAGCCGGTCAAGGGCCAGATGCTGTTGTACAAGTTTGATTCCCCGCCGATCCAATCGATACTGTTGCACAATGGCCGCTACCTGATTCCGCGTCGTGATGGTCACTTGCTGGTGGGAAGTACACTGGAATATACCGGCTTCGATAAAGCCATCAGCACACAAGCCCGCACCGGTCTCGCGGATTCGGCCTCCGGCTTGCTGCCCGCACTCGGCTCAATGGAGCCGATCGCACAGTGGTCAGGATTACGGCCGGGTAGCAAGGGGGGGATACCCTATATAGGGCCGATTGCGCCGTGGGAAAACCTCTATATTAATGCGGGTCAGTTCCGGAACGGGCTGGTGCTGGCACCGGCGTCGGCGCGGCTGCTGGCAGACCTGATCCTGGGGCGTAAACCCTTGCTGGACCCTGAGCCTTACCTGCCAGCCGCGAGACAGGCGTTCGGTCAGCATTGATGTGCTGGCTTATTCCAGACCCAGCTTCTTCAGGCGGTATCGCAGCGAACGAAATGACATGCCCAGCTTCTTGGCGGCAGCAGTCTTGTTCCAGCGTGTCTCTTCGAGGGCTTTCTCGATAGCCTCGATCTCGATGGCTTCCAGATGTTTCTCCAGGGAGAAATCCTCATCCAGAGCCAATTCCAACTCAGCGGCAAAATCACTCGCGTCTGCCTCTTCCCTGACAGTCGGCACGGGTTCGACCAGCAGATTGGCGTGGCCGGCACCCGGCGTAGAAATAAACTCCAGGTTCTCACGCTCGATGGTACTGTTCTCGCAGAGGGTAGCGGCGCGCTGCAAAATGTTTTCCAGTTTCCTGACATTGCCCGGAAAGGAGTAATCGGCCAGGGCCTGCAATGCGCTGTCACTGACCTTGCATTCTTCGCTGCCATTCTCCATGGCTATTTTTTCCAGCAGGGCCGTCGTCAGGGCAGGCAGGTCTTCCTTGCGCTCCCGCAGGGCGGGTACAGTCAGTTCTATGACATTGATACGAAAGTACAGGTCCTGTCGCAGACGCCCCTGTTCGACCTCCCTGGCGAGATTCTTGTGGGTGGCGCTAAGCAATCGTACATCCACGGCGATCTCTTTCTGGGAGCCCACTGGCCGCACGGATTTCTCCTGGATTACTCGCAGTAGTTTCACCTGGGTATGCAGAGGCAGGTCGGCCACTTCGTCCAGGAACAAGGTGCCGCCGCTGGCTGCCTGGAACAGACCTTGTTTGTCGTGGTCGGCGCCGGTGAAACTGCCTTTCAAATGGCCGAACAGTTCGCTCTCCATCAGCTCTGTGGGGATGGCGCCGCAGTTTACTGCCACGAACGGCCCTTCGCGACGCGAGCTCATCTGGTGTATGGCCTTGGCGGCCAGTTCCTTGCCGGCGCCGGATTCCCCACTGATGTAAATGGGTGCCTGGCTGCGCGCCAACTTGCCGATCTGTTCTCTGAGGGCGCGAATCTTTGGCGACTGCCCGGTAATGGTACTGATGGCCTCACTGCCAGACTCATCCAATGTCGACGGTTTCGTTTCCTCTCCCTCGCTGAGGCGCAGGGCGGATTGCACCAGGTCGCGTAATTTCTGCAGGTCCACGGGCTTGGATACGAAGTCGAAGGCACCGGCTTTCAGGGCCTTGATGGCGGTTTCCGTGCTACCGTGGGCGGTGATTACAGCCCCCGGAATCTCGTCGAAGTCGCTGTTGATGTATTCAACCAGTTCGATGCCGTCGCCATCGGGCAGGCGCATATCGGTCAGGCAGAGATTGAAGTGATCATTGTTTAACGCGTCTCGGGCTTCTCCGAAATTGGCAACACTGACTGTGTCCAGAGACATGCGGCCGAGAGTGATTTCCAGCAATTCAAGGATATCCGGTTCGTCATCAACGATTAATACTTTGGCTGTCATCGTGGTTTGGCGTCAGGCAACACTACGGTCGGGGTGGCTGAAATAGATGCTGAAGCAGCTCTTGCCCTGGGGAGTTTGGTTGTATACGAGTTGGGACTGATTAGCCTCGCACAGTTCCTTGGATATATAAAGGCCGAGGCCAGTGCCGGTGGCTTCGGTAGTGTGAAAAGGTTCAAATAATCTGCTCTCGGCCTCTTCGTCTATGCCGACCCCATCGTCGATGATGTGCAAATAGGGTTGCGGGTCGCCGCTGCTCTTGTCCAGACCCACCTCAACGGTCAGGCTTGCTTCGCCGGTCTTTTTCTTGCTGTAACGCAGACCATTGTCAAACAGGTTGTTGAGTACCTGCTCCAGCTGTCCAGAAATTACACTCACCTGCACATCCGGGTGCAGTTCTTTCAGCTCTACCGTGTCGCAGACTTCATGAGTGGAGCGGTAATTGTCGATGAATTTCGGTAGCCACTCGTTGAGCACTAGGCGCGATGCTGACGTGTCATCATGACGGGAGGCATCCAGCACGTCTTCGATGATCAGATTGATGCGATTACAATGGTCGAGGATGATCTCGATCATCCGGTTGTCATCGGCTTCAATGGATTGTGATTCCTTCAACAACTGGCTGGCATGGCTTATCGCGCCCAGTGGGTTGCGCACTTAGTGGGCGATGCTGGCAGTCAGGCGACCCAGCGAGGCCAGTTTCAATTGCCTGATACGCTGCACAATCTGCCGGTTGTCTTCGAGGAAGATCAGGATGTCCGAGTCTGGCTCGGAATTGAGGAAGGCAAAATTGAGCTGGATCTGCTTATTGGAGTTCGGGATGACGATTGGTTGCGGTTGCCGCTTGGGATTAAGCTTCCACAGGGTCAACTTTTCTGCCATGGCTTCGGGCAGCGGTATATTGGCGCTCTCAATTTCTTCGGGCAGGTCCAGCTTGAATGGCACCAGGTGAGAGCGGGCAGCACTGTTCAGGCTGATGATTCGCGACGCCGGGTTCACCACGATAACGCCAGTGCGCATTCTTTGCAGGATCTCATCATTGAGTTTCTCGAGATCGACGATGTCACTGGCTTGCTTGTCCGCTAGCTGTGCCGCCTTGTAGATGCGGTCGGCCAGATACTGTATGTACAGGGACGTGGAAAAAAGTATGATGCCCAGGATGCCGGTCTGGATAAACTGCGCCGAAGCATTTTCATAGGCCAGGGCCAGGTAGAATTCCGTGTAGATGAGGGCGAGCGCGCCGACTGCCGCCAGGAAAGTGCTGATCCGTCCCCGTATGATGATGCTGCTGGAGGCTATGGTTACGATCATGAACAGCCCTAGTCCGCTATCTAACCCGCCACTGGTATAGATGAGCAGGGTGATGACGAGAATGTCCAGCAACTGCATGCCCGTAATTACGGACTGGTTCTGCATGATGCGGCGGGCGCTCGGTGTAACGAAGGTCACTACCACCGCGTAGATGGCGTAGGCGGTATTTACCTGGACGAAGAGCGTTGGGTCCAGGTTGCCCAGCAGCGATGTGTCGGGGCTGGTGATGTAGGTAACCAGTAGCACCAGCGGCAAGACTATCCGGCAGATGTTGTAGACAACGGATACATTGGATATCTGTTCCCTGTATTCCGTAGTTTTATTCGCCATTGCTAAATTACCGGGTAGGGTTCCCTGAAGAGTGAGTTCGAGCTGCGGGCGCGGCGCTGCGTTTCACGATAGGGCCGCCCTTTGTATCTAATTTATCGTACAATAGCCGGGTCGGGTGAGTGCTGATGCTCATCCCGTAATCCGTTGTTAGCAACTTCTTTGGCTGTAACTGTCCAGCTTGGTCAGGACAGCATACCCAGACCCAGGCAAGAAACCGGTTTCGATGACTAATTTCAAGATCATTATGGCACAGCTCAATCTCCTGGTAGGAGATATAGACGGCAATGCGAACAGGGTGCTGGAGTGCGCCAGGTTGGCCATGGAAACGCACCAGGCTGACATGATTGTCTTTCCCGAACTCACCCTGACCGGTTATCCCCCGGAGGACTTGCTGCTGCGGCCCAGTATGCGGCTGCGGGTGACGAAGGCGCTGCAGAAGATCCTGGATGCCAGGCTGGATGTCTTTTGTGTGCTCGGCTATCCAGAATATGTCGAGGGCAAGTTGTTTAATGCTCTCGCGGTAGTGCACAAGGGGCAGATTCTGGGCAAGTACCACAAACAATGCCTGCCAAACTACGAGGTGTTTGATGAGCGCCGCTACTTCGAGGCGGGTTCTTCACCCTGTGTGCTGGACATTGCCGGGACGCGCATGGGCTTCACTATCTGCGAAGACATGTGGGAACCCGGGCCAGTAGCCCAGGCCAGGGCTTCGAGTGCCCAGTTGATGATCAACATCAACGCCTCTCCGTTTCATATCAACAAATTGTCTGATCGGAAACAATTGCTGCAGGCGCGGTGTCGGGAAGGTGGTTTCCCCATCATCTATGTCAACCTGGTGGGCGGTCAGGATGAACTGGTATTCGATGGCGGCTCCATGGTCATGACCCAGGCTGGCGAGTGCCGTTATCTGGCACCCGGCTTTGAAGAGGGCCTCTACCCGCTGCAGATGACGATAGATGCGAATGGTGATTGTGAGATCGAATCGCAGCAGCTCTATGAGGAGCTCAGCGTCGAGGCCCAGGTGTACTCGGCTCTGGTCATGGGGGTAAGGGACTATGTCAACAAGAATGGCTTCAAGGGAGTAGTCCTGGGATTGTCGGGTGGCATCGATTCGGCACTCACTCTGGCCATCGCCGTCGATGCACTGGGCAGCGAGCGAGTGGAAGCGGTAATGATGCCCTTCGAATACACCTCGCAATTGAGCCTGGATTGTGCAGCCCGGCAGGCCAAGGTCCTGGGGGTCAACTATCAGCAGATTGCCATCAATGAAATCTATGCCAGTTTCATGAATGCCCTCGCCGAGGAATTTGCCGGCAGCGAGCCGGGAATCAGCGAGCAAAATATCCAGGCCCGTGCCAGGGGTGTGTTGCTCATGGGTATTTCCAATAAAAAGGGTGTCCTGGTACTTACCACCGGCAACAAGAGTGAGATCGCCGTGGGGTATTCCACGCTATACGGTGACATGGCAGGGGGATTCGATGCCCTCAAGGACGTATCCAAGACCCTGGTCTATCGCCTCGCCCGATACAGAAACACCCATTTCGAAGACCCGCCCCGTGAAGTCATCCCCGAGGACGTCATCGAACGGCCACCATCGGCGGAGCTGGCGCCTGGCCAGCTCGACCAGGATTCACTGCCGGACTATGACACGCTGGACAGGATTCTTGAGCTGTATGTGGAGCAGGATGCCAGCGCCCATGAGATCATAAACAAGGGGTTCGCGGAGCAGGACGTGATACGGGTGCTGCGACTGGTGGACCTGAACGAATACAAGCGTCGCCAGAGTCCGGTGGGTGTCAGGTTGACGCGGCGAGGATTTGGCCGTGACCGTCGTTACCCAATCACCAATGCCTGGCCGCTGGGCGAGTAACAGCCTAGTTGTTGTTACTATTCTGCCGCAGTATTTGCTGTACCCGGCGCCTGGAATCCCGAATATCCTGACCAGCTTCCCGCTGTATCCGATTCTCCCTCTGTAGCGCCTCCAACTGTTGTTGGTAGCGCTGCCGCAGTTCTTCCTGCTGTGCCTGCGGGAGGTTTTGGAAGCGGCGCTGCATGTTGCGTACGCGGCGCTGTTGTTCCGGGCTGAGGCTGTCAAAGCGACGGAACCGATCGTTGATCTGCTGACGTTGTTGCTGGCTGAGGTTCTGGAAGCGACGTTGCTGCGAGATTGCCTCCTGTCGCTCCGCGGGACGCATCTGTTCCCACCGGTTTGCGCCCCGGCGCAAGCGCTGCTGGCGCTCTCCTGACAATTCGTCCCACTGGTTCTCCACGCTACGCAGGATTTGCCGCTCCTCCAGGGAAAGCTCAGCCCAGGGAATTTTGTCCTGGGCAAATGCAGGTCCTCCCAGCAGAAAGCTGGTCAGGATTAGAGACGTCAGGAGTTGTTTAAACATGTCTAGTTGTCCTGCTGTTGATCGGGGTTGGTGTCATCACTGCTATCTTCGTTGGTTTCTGTGTTACTGCCATTGCTACCAGCGGTACCGGACACTTCATCCATGCGGGCCGCCATGTTCAACAACTGCTGGAAATTACTGTCCAGCAGGCTTTCCGGTGCGATCCGCTCTCCATCATCTGTTTCAAACGAGCCGAGAAATTCCGGTAGTTCCAGGTCCGGCTCGCCGATCTCACCATCCTGTGCGAGGCTGTAGATTGAAGCACTCATCCAGAGTATGGCGCTTACTGTAAGCGAAGGAGACAGTCGCCCGGACCTGAGGGCAGCGTGCCTCCTCCGGCGAACCGCACGCTGACTAGTTCGCCTGTTCAATTTCTTCCAGCCACAGGTAAAAATCCAGATTCTCATACAGCTCGATATCGTCTGCCGAGGCGAGCAGAAGGATTTCCTCTTCGGTTCCTGCGCCCATGGCAGGGTCGGTAACAGAGCGCAGGTAGAAAAGAGAGACAACTGTCACCGTGAGGCAGGCTGTTGCAATCATGCTGAGTGGATAGTCCAGGCTATTGGGCAAGAACGCCCGCGCTCTTTCCAGCAAGCCAGGCATGAACAGGTTTGACCTGCGTCTCTCCTGCTGTGCGGAGAGACGGGTCATGGCCTGGCACCGAATCTGGTCGAGCCGTTTTTCGATCCCTGGGCTTACTTGCAGGCTGTCATCGAGGGAGTCCAGCACGCCATCAGGCAGTCGCGATTCGTCGCCGGCAGGTAGCACCGATTGCGCAGACTGGGAGAGGCTGACAGCGGATTCCCGGGCCGCATCGATTCGTAGGGCAACCCCGTCATCCAGTGATTCGATGCTGCGATCGAGTCGCAGGCGGATTTCGGCGAGCAGTTGCTCTTCACTTAGCTTGTTCATGGCCAATGCTCACCCAGCTCTTCACGCAGAAAATGTATCGCCCTCGAATAGTGGGTCTTCACGCTACCCTCCGCGCAGGACATGGCCGCAGCAGTCTGTTTCACGTCCAGACCTTCCCAGGCCCGCAGCAGGAACGCCTGTTGCTGGCGCTGGGGAAGTTTTTCCAGGGCGCGCTGCAGTTTGCCCATACCCTGATCGATCTCCGACTCCTTGTACGGCCGTTGGCCGAATTGGTCTTCCGCCGTCTGGATTGGATCTTCATTGCTATCCTCGTCGCGACTGAGCCAGCTTCGGTGCCGGCTCCTGACGGCGTTGCGCCGATGCCAGTCATTGATACGGCTTTTGAGTATGCGGTAGAAGAGGGGCGGCCATTCCTCGGCGGGTCGTTGCGCGTATTTTTCCACCAGCTTGAACATGGCGTCCTGCACCAGATCCAGCGCGTCCTCGGGGTTGTGGGTCGCAATCTGGGCGATGCGGAAGGCACGGTTCTGCACCGACTTGAGAAACGTATCGAGCAGGACTGAGTTGTCCACTCCAGAGATCCCCATCTCGCTTGAAGCCAGGTTGGCTGTAAGATTCATCGATTATGGCAGCGTTCAGTTAGTTAGTCGGCGTTCCATTCCCGATCTTGTGCGCGCCGGGGTTTCTGGCCGCTGTGCCTGATCAGGGTGATTTTCGGTGCCTGAGTGTCTTTAACGCGCGTGCGAGTGATCGGTTTACCCGCGAGCAGGGATTACTATTAGGGTGAAAGAAAAGTTCTAAAATATTGATATTAAAAGAAAAAGCTTAAGGCCGCGGCAAGGGGCAGGCGACGGCCTAGTTGAAGATGCCGAAGGAGATGATGTCGAAGAATGAGCGCCCTTCGTCTTCCGGTGCAACCTGGTCTTCGATGATCTGCTGGCTGCCGGAATTGAATGGGCGCTGGGTAGGCGCCAGTGGTGGGTTGCCGCGGTTGTCCCCGAGCAGTCCGAAACTGACGGTATAGAGCAGGGATGGATCCGAGATTTCGGTGCGCACCACGAAGTCGCCATCGTCATCGATGGCCGGGTGCTCCGGGTAGTTCTCTTTCAACAAGGCCAGGGACGTATCCGCCAGGTCATTCAGGCCGAGGCGCAAATAGGCCTCTACCATGATGGCCACGCCGTCGGCGACCGCAGGAGTGCCCTGGAAGTTTTCCACCACGTACTGTCCACGGCGCAGGGCGGCTATGTAGGCGCGCCGTTCCATGTAGTAGTTGGCGACATGGATTTCATAGGCCGCGAGATTATTGCGCAGGAAGACCATGCGCGCCCTGGCATCGGCGGCGTAGGCACTGTCCGGATACAGCGCCAGCAGGGTAGAGAAGTCGTTAAAGGACTCCCTGGCCTGGCCTGGGTCCCGCTTGGTGCTGTCTATGGGCAGGAAGCGGTTGAAGAAGCCACCCTCATCGGTGAATGAGGCCAGGCCCTTCATATAATAGGCATAGTCCACGTTGTCACTTTCCGGGTGCAGGCGGATGAACCGGTCCGCTGCCGCCCGCGCGGCCTCGTTGTCACCGTTGCGGTAGTAGGCATAAACCAGTTCGATCTGGGCCTGGGCCGCGAAGCGACCGAAGGGGAAACGCGCCTCCAGGGCCTGGTAAGTGGCGATGGCACCACGGAAGTTCTGGCTCTCCAGCTGATCCAGTGCCCGCATATAAAACTGCTCTTCGGTGCTGAGACCGGCGAATTCGTCTTCATCTCCGCCCCCAAACAGGCCGCAGCCGCCGAGGGACATCAATAAGGCGAACAGGATAAGGATTCTGCCTGGAATGTTGTTCATGCTGTTTAGTCGTTCTACCCGTTCTTCAAGCAACGTTTCGTGAGTCGGTTCGGACCTGGCTGCCCAAAACCGCTATTAAACCATAGCGGCGGGGCTAAACCCATATCGGCGCAGGTCGACGCAGTTGAATACCCGTCCCTGCCAATACACGCCAGGGCGGCTAATCAAGTATCATGCGCCTGTGTCAGAGAGCAGCCATTCAATTCACCTCAGCGCCCAGGTGCCCGAGGAACTCGCCGGCAAACGATTGGACCAGATTGCGGCCAAATTGTTTCCGGATTTTTCCCGTTCCCGGCTCCAGGAATGGATAAAGGCCGGCAGCCTGTCCGTCGATGGCGAGGGGAAACGGCCCCGGGACCCGGTGCCGGCCGGTGCCTCACTGGAAATCCGGGCCGAGATGCAGCCCGTCGACAACTGGACAGCGGAGCCCCTGCCACTGGATATCGTTTATGAAGACGCGCATCTGCTGGTATTGAACAAGGCCAGCAACGTGGTGGTGCATCCGGCGGCTGGTCACCGGGACGGCACCCTGCTCAATGGCCTGCTACAGCATTGTCCCGCATTGGAGACACTCCCCAGAGCGGGCATCGTGCACCGGCTCGACAAGGACACCACCGGCCTCATGGTGGTAGCCAAGACCCTGCTCGCTCACAAGTCGCTGGTGGATCAATTGCAGGCGCGCAGTGTCAGCCGTCAGTACGAGGCGGTGGTGAAGGGTGTGCTCACCGGGGGAGGCACTGTTAATGCGCCGCTGGATCGGCATCCCGTGAATCGCAAGAAACGCGCCGTGCAGGCCAATGGTAAGGAAGCGATAAGTCATTACCGGGTGCTGGAACGATTTCGCGCTCACACCAATGTGCAGGTGAACCTGGAGACCGGGCGCACGCACCAGATCAGGGTACACATGGCACATATCAATTATCCTCTGGTGGGCGATCCCGTGTACGGTGGCCGTATGCAGGTGCCCAGGGCTGCATCCCCGGCATTGATTGAGTTGCTTAAGAATTTCCGCCGTCAGGCCCTGCATGCGCGACGTCTTACTCTCCTGCATCCGGAATCAGGCGAAGAGATGTCCTGGGATGTATCGGTGCCGGAGGACTTTGCCGAGCTGTTGAGAGTGCTTCGTGCCGACCAGTCGGCAGAGTGCTAGCCGACATGGGTGAGCTGCAACTAATCCGGCCGGACTGGGAAGTGTCTTCGCGAGTGGTGGCGTTCGTGACCAGCCGCAGGGGCGGGGTGAGCGAGAAGCCATTTGCGTCCCTCAACCTGGGGCAACATGTAGGTGATGACCCGGCGCGGGTTAACAGGAACCGCGAGCTAGTGCAGGCGGCATTCGAAGAGGTGTCCGCTTGGCAGTGGCTGGACCAGGTTCATGGCAAGTCGGTACATGAGGTGAGTGAAGTCACTGGCGAGTTGCAGGGTGATGGATTGGTCACCCGCCAGAACAAGCTGGCCTGTTGTGTGATGACTGCGGATTGCCTGCCAGTGTTCCTCGCATCCAGCGCCGGGGACGAGGTGGCCATCGCCCACGGTGGCTGGCGCGGGTTGGCAGCAGGCATAGTGCAGGCAACCGTCGACAGCATGCGCAGTGCACCCGCAGATCTGTGCGCCTTCCTTGGTCCGGCCATTGGGCCCGATCACTTCGAGGTGGGACCCGAGGTGCGCGAGGCCTTTCTGCGGACAGACGGCAGCCCAGCCATGACCAGTCAGTTCCGGCCCGCGGGTGACAGGTACTTCGCAGACCTGTTTGGCATCGCGCACCTGCAACTGGCGGCAGCCGGCGTGAGCCGGGTTAGCGGCGGGGATCACTGCACCTTCGGCGATGCTGACAATTTCTATTCCTACCGTCGCGACGGCCAGACTGGTCGCATGCTGAACGCCATCTATATCCGCTAGCCTGCGGCCCATCTTCGCGGGATTGAGCTGGATCAAGCTTTGCCGAAGTCATTCTGGTCAGAATCTCCGGGACGCTTGAAATGCCCGGCCCCCAACCCAATAAATAGAGACAGTGAATAATACGTCGTACCCGGAAATTCGTTGTGGAGGCCTGGGCCGGCAGGACTATGAATATGCGATTCGACAAACTTACAAGCAAGCTCCAGTCGGCTTTCTCGGACGCCCAGTCACTTGCGGTAGGCAAGGATCACAACCTGATCCAGCCTGCTCACCTGCTACTGGCGCTGCTGGACCAGAAGGGTGGTTCCGTACGCCCCTTGCTGTCACAGACAGGATTCAATATCCCTGAACTGCGCAAGCAGTTGCAGCAGGCAGTGGATGATCTGCCCCAGATGCCGGATAACGATGGCGATATTTCCGGCTCTCCTGAGTTGGGCAGGCTGCTTAACCAGGCTGACAAACTCGCGCAACAGAAGGGTGACAGTTTCATTTCCAGTGAAACAGTGTTGCTGGCCGCGATGCAGGACAAAGGCAGGGCTGGCAAGATACTCAACAGCTTTGGGGTGTCCAGCCAGGCGCTGGAAAATGCCATCGTCAATCTGCGCGGCGGTGAGAACGTGGACAATCCGGAGGCGGAAGAGTCCTGGCAGGCGCTCAGCAAATACTGTGTTGACCTCACCGAACGGGCAGAAAACAGCGAGTTGGATCCCGTCATTGGGCGTGACGGTGAGATCCGCCGTACTATCCAGGTGTTGCAACGGCGCACCAAGAACAATCCTGTGCTCATCGGTGAACCCGGTGTCGGCAAGACCGCCATCGTGGAAGGCCTTGCCCAGCGCATCGTCAATGGTGAAGTGCCGGAGGGTTTGAAAGACAAGAAAATCCTGGCGCTGGACATGGGTGCGCTTATCGCTGGCGCGAAGTTCCGCGGCGAATTCGAGGAGCGACTGAAGGCCGTCCTCAATGAACTTTCCAAACAGGAAGGTTCCATCATCCTTTTCATAGACGAGATACATACCATGGTCGGTGCCGGTAAGGCCGAGGGTGCCATGGACGCCGGCAATATGCTGAAGCCGGCGCTGGCCCGGGGTGAACTCCATTGCGTGGGCGCCACGACTCTGGATGAATACCGTCAGTACATCGAGAAAGATGCGGCACTGGAACGGCGATTCCAGAAGGTGCTGGTGGATGAGCCCACGGAGGAAGACACCATCGCCATCCTGCGCGGTCTTAAGGAGCGCTACGAGGTCCACCATGGGGTGGATATCTCGGATTCGGCAATCATCGCGGCAACGCGATTGTCTCAACGATACATTACCGACCGGCAATTGCCGGATAAGGCTATCGACCTGGTGGATGAGGCGGCGAGCCTTATTCGCATGGAAATTGATTCCAAGCCGGAGGAAATGGACCGCCTCGAGCGCCGCCTGATCCAATTGAAGATCGAACAGGAAGCGCTGAAGAAAGATGACGATGCAGCGACCCAGAAGCGCAAGGAGAAGCTGAAGGAAGATATCGCGCAGCTCGAGAAGGAGTATGCCGACCTCGAGGAAATCTGGAAGGCAGAGAAGGCATCCCTGCAGGGTGCGGCCACGATCAAGAGCAGCCTAGAGAAGGCACGCAACGATATGGAGGCGGCTCGCCGTGCCGGTGACCTGGCACGCATGTCAGAGATTCAGTATGGCGTCATCCCCGGATTGGAACAGAAGCTGGCGCAGGCTGCCGAGGCAGAAGCCGCCGAGAAGAAACTGTTGAGAAACCGGGTGACCGAGGAAGAAATCGCGGATGTGGTATCACGCGCCACCGGGATTCCCGTGAGCAAGATGCTGCAGGGCGATCGCCAGCGGCTGCTGGAGATGGAAGATGCCTTGCACAAGCGTGTGGTTGGCCAGCACGAGGCGATCACCGCTGTGTCCAATGCCGTCCGCCGTTCGCGTTCGGGTCTGTCCGACCCGAACCGCCCCAACGGTTCCTTCCTGTTCCTCGGGCCAACCGGTGTCGGTAAGACCGAGCTGTGCAAGGCCCTGGCAGAATTCCTGTTCGATACGGAAGAGGCCATGGTGCGTATCGATATGTCCGAGTTCATGGAGCAGCATTCCGTGGCCCGCCTCATCGGTGCGCCGCCCGGCTATGTGGGTTACGAGGAGGGTGGCTACCTGACGGAAGCCGTTCGTCGCAAACCATACTCCGTGCTGCTGCTGGATGAGGTCGAGAAGGCGCACCCGGATGTGTTCAACATCCTGCTGCAGGTGATGGATGACGGCCGTCTCACCGATGGCCACGGCCGTACCGTGGATTTCCGTAATACCGTGATTGTCATGACCTCCAACCTCGGCTCCGATCGCATCCAGGAGATGGTGAATGCAGACAACCTGAGCGCTGATAACTACGAGCAGGTGAAGAAGGTAGTACTGGATACCGTCGTGAAGCATTTCTCGCCGGAATTTGTGAACCGCATCGATGAGACCGTGGTGTTCCACCCCTTGATGAAAGACCAGATCAGGGGAATCGCCAGCATCCAGATCGATCTGCTCAATCGCCGCCTGGCTCACAGCGAGCTGGCGATAAAGTGCAGCGATGCCGTGCTCGATCATATTGCCAGTGTTGGCTACGACCCGGTGTATGGTGCGCGGCCCCTGAAGCGGGCCATCCAGAACTGGATCGAGAACCCGCTGGCCCAGCATGTACTGCAGGGCGAGTATGGCCCCGG
>JAYPVK010000012.1:22781-95077 GCA_038134565.1 Pseudomonadales bacterium
ATCGACGACGAGCAGGTGCTGCAATTCAGCAAGATTGCGGCGCCTGCGGAGCAGGCGGTCGCCTGACCGCCTGGCTCCCGTGGCCCTGCACCCCCCATAAGAGCTTGACTTTCCTCATGAAAGTGGGAAAATCGCTCTGTTTGTGCAGGGCCAGAAGGTCAATCCCACTAGCCCCGCCCGCAGTCTACAGAGCGAAAGCCCCGCAATCTGGTCGGGGTGGTGATTCTGACGGCCAAGACCTGGCCCACTCAATGACTGCTACCCAGGTGTAGGACAACATCCAGCCATGGTCCCTATCACGTTATCGCGAACAGGGCCGACATGAAGCAAAGGACTGTCTGGCAAGAAGTCTTCTGCATCATGTTACGTTAAATTCAATTTGGAACAATTTTCTAGCTGGTGACCTCGGTGAGGCACGGGCTGTTTTGCTATGATGATGTGCGCATCGAAGGTTCCTTTGGCATTCAGTAGATTTAATTAGTCCGGGCAATACCAGCAGATTCGCGCATCTGCGCCAGGTTAACAGGCAATCAGAGAAACTCAGAGGCTGTAAAAGTGGAAGAACTATCGGGTGGAGAAATGCTCATCCGTGCATTGCACGATGAGGGTGTAGATATACTGTTCGGCTATCCCGGCGGTGCGGTGCTACACATTTATGACGCACTCTTTCGCCAGGACAAGGTTGAGCACATTCTTGTCCGGCATGAACAGGCGGCTACCCATGCGGCAGATGGATACGCACGGGCAACGGGCAAGCCCGGCGTGGTGCTGGTGACTTCAGGTCCCGGTGCGACCAATGCCATAACCGGCATCGCTACTGCGTATATGGATTCCATTCCGATGGTGGTGATCTCCGGTCAGGTCGAGAACCGCATGATCGGTTCGGATGCCTTCCAGGAAACCGATATGGTGGGTGTGTCCCGACCAGTCGTGAAACACAGCTTCATGGTGCAGGATGCATCGCAAATTCCCATGGTGGTGAAGAAGGCTTTCTATATCGCCAAAACAGGGCGACCTGGCCCCGTCGTGATCGATATCCCGAAAGATGCCACCGATCCCAAAATCAAGCATCCCTACGAGTACCCGAAAGAAATCAAGCTGCGTTCCTATCAGGTGCCCAGCAAGGGTCATTCCGGGCAGATCAAGAAGGCCGTGGAAGCGCTCGTCGCTGCCAAGCGTCCCATGATCTACGCCGGTGGTGGTGTGATTCAGGGTGAAGGCTCCGAAGAGCTCACCAATCTCGCCCGGAAACTTGGCTACCCGATTACCAATACCCTCATGGGCCTTGGTGCCTATCCGGCTTCCGACAAGCAGTTTCTCGGCATGCTGGGTATGCACGGGACCTACGAAGCCAATATGGCGATGCATTATTGTGATGTGCTGCTGGCGGTTGGTGCCCGTTTCGATGACCGGGTAACGAATTCAGATACCAGCAAGTTCTGTCCGGATGCCACGATCCTGCATATCGATGTGGACCCGGCATCCATCTCCAAGACGGTGTCCGCGGATGTGCCTATCGTGGGCCCGGTGAAAGCCGTCCTGCAGGAGATGCTGGATCTGGTGAAGAAGGAAGCCAAGCATATCGACAAGGCGGCCCTGGAGACCTGGTGGAAGCAGATCGAGCAATGGCGGGCCAAGCAATGCCTGGCGGTGAAGTCATCTGCAGACGGTATCATCAAGCCGCAGCAGGTCGTGCAAGCCATTCACAAGGTCACCAGGGGTGATGCCTATGTCTCTTCCGATGTGGGTCAGCACCAGATGTTCGCCGCCCAGTACTATGGCTTCGACAAGCCTCGGCGCTGGATCAATTCCGGTGGTCTGGGAACCATGGGTTTCGGTTTTCCCGCGGCCATGGGTGTGCAGTTGGCCTTCCCCGATGCGATCTCGGTCTGCATCACCGGTGAAGGCAGTTTCATGATGAACCAGCAGGAACTCACGACCTGCCTGCAATACGGACTACCCATCAAGATCGTCTGCCTGAACAACCAGGCGCTCGGCATGGTGAAGCAGTGGCAGGACATGCAGTACGGTGGGCGTCATTCCCACAGTACCTATGCCGAATCGCTGCCGGACTTCATCAAACTTGCCGAGGCCCATGGCCACGTGGGCATGCGAATCGAGAAGCTCGAGGACCTGGAAAGCGGGCTCGAGAAGGCTTTCGCCCTGAAAGACAAGCTGGTCTTCGTGGATGTGCTGGTGGATCCCTCCGAGCACGTCTACCCGATGGCCATCAAGGGTGGGGCGATGAAGGACATGGTACTCAGCAAGACGGAGCGCACATAATGAGACATATTATTTCGGTTCTTATGGAAAACGAACCCGGTGCCCTGTCACGCGTAGTTGGCCTGTTTTCTCAACGCAACTACAATATTGATTCCCTGACTGTCGCGCCAACCGAAGACAAATCACTGTCCAGGTTAACCCTCACCACCAGCGGTGATGATGCGCGTATCGAGCAGATCACCAAGCACCTTAACAAGATCATCGATGTGGTGAAGCTGGTTGACCTGACCGAAGGCGCTCACATCGAGCGTGAGCTCATGCTGATCAAGGTGAAGGCGGTCGGTGCCCAGCGCGCGGAGATCAAGCGTACGGCGGACATCTTCCGCGGCCAGGTGGTAGATATCACCCCAAATGTATTTACCATCCAACTCACAGGTACAGGCGAGAAGCTCGATGCCTTCATCACCGCACTGGGTGACAACGTGGTGCTGGAGGTGGCGCGTACCGGGGTATTGGGTATTGCCCGTGGTGAAAAGACACTGGCGCTCTAGACCATCTGAAGCGCCTGTTCGGCAAAGGTAAGTCCTTGAGAATGTGGCGCTGGAACGGTCTTAAAATTCCCAGACTTCACGCGCTATCGCTAGGCGTGCTGTTGTCTGCCTGCGGCACTCCGATGGATCCCAACCAGCCCACGGTAGCACTCTATGTCATGAATGGGTGGCAGGATACTGTGACCTTTGAGTTGTATGACCTGGTGTGCAGTCGCGGGCTCCGCGATGTTCGCTTGCGCGCTTCAGAGGGCGTTGAGATAGAGGCCTGTGCCGATGCAGATGGCCGGGCGAGTATCCGCTACCGGCGGGAAGGTATCGCCGCCGCGGGCCGGCCCTGGACGCGTAGCGGTCCTCTCCGGGCCAATCAACAGGTTCTGATGCAATAGCGGTCGATCCGATTGGATTGGCGCCATTTGGCCTGGCTCCCTGGCGTAGTTTCAAGCTGCCGGCCACACTGCCAGGCCAGTCTCTTCACGCCATAGCCCTGCAATTCCGGCATCTCCTCGCATCTCACCATAGCTCCCCGCATTCAGTCTTGGTTATGACCCCCGGACTTCCTATACTCTCCAGGTAATTCACGATTTACCGGTGCGGCGAGTCTGGGGGTTCGGTCAATGGCAATCAGCGAGTTAAGTCAGCAAGTTAAACGCAGTCTCGAAGTTAATGGTAGAAAGTAGACCTATTTCAGTCTTCAGGCCCTGGCAGACAGCGGCAATAGTAAGGTGCTCGAATTGCCAGCCTCGATCAAAGTGCTACTGGAAAACCAGTTACGTCATTGTGATGGTGTCACCGTCAACGAACGCCATATTAACGACCTGATCAACTGGCAGCAGAGCCAGCACCAGAGCACCGAGATCATGTTCACACCGGTGCGGGTGCTGATGCAGGATTTCACCGGTGTCCCTGCCGTGGTCGATCTTGCTGCCATGCGCGATGCTGTGGTCGCGCGCGGTAAAAACCCCCAGCTAATCAACCCGGTCAATCGTGTCGATCTGGTAATCGACCATTCCGTGACAGTGGACAAGTTCGCCAGTGCCCAGGCCTACGCCGAAAACGTGCGCATTGAGATGGCGCGCAACCGGGAGCGCTACCAGTTCCTGCGTTGGGGACAGCAGGCATTCCAGAATTTCCACGTTGTGCCACCTGGCACCGGCATCTGTCACCAGGTAAACCTCGAGTACCTGGGCAAGTCGGTCTGGTATTCTGAGCACAACGGTGAGTTGTTTGCTTACCCAGACACCCTGGTGGGTACCGACAGCCACACCACGATGATTAACGCGCTTGCCATCCTGGGGTAGGGCGTCGGTGGCATCGAGGCAGAGGCGGCGATGCTGGGGCAGCCAATCTCGATCAATATCCCTGAGGTCGTCGGGTTCAAGATCACCGGTTCCCTGCAGGAAGGTGTGACCGCGACCGATCTGGTACTTACCTGCGCGCAGATGCTGCGGGAGCATGGGGTGGTAGGAAAGTTCGTGGAGTTTTACGGTGAGGGACTCGAGTCATTGACCGTCGCCGATCGTGCCACCCTGGCCAATATGAGCCCGGAGTACGGCGCGACCTGTTGCTACTTCTCAGTCGACGACAAGACGCTGGACTACCTGCGCTTTTCGGGCCGTGATGAGGATACCATTGCCCTGGTTGAGGCCTACAGCAAGGCGCAGGGACTGTGGCGCAGGGAAGATGAAGGGGTGCAGTACAGCAGTTCGCTGGCACTGGCGCTGAATACCGTCGTGCCTTCTCTCGCCGGACCCAGGCGGCCGCAGGATCGCGTGCCGGTTGACCAACTCAAACAGAGCTTCGAGGCGCTGCTGGGAGATACCCAGTGGCAGGAAGTCCCTGTCACAGGCAGCGAGCATGGGCTGCGTCATGGCGACGTGGTCAACGCGGCCATTACGTCCTGCACCAATACCTCCAATCCTGCCGTCATGATGGCTGCTGGCCTTGTTGCCCAAAAGGCCCTGGCCCTGGGCCTGAACCGAAAACCCTGGGTGAAGTCTTCGCTGGCCCCGGGCTCCAAGGTGGTGTCCGACTATCTCGCCATGGCGGGACTACAGGAGAGTCTCGATCGGCTCGGCTTCAATCTCGTCGGCTACGGTTGTACCACCTGCATAGGCAACTCAGGCCCCTTGCCGGACAGCATCGAAGCGGCGATTGAAGAGGGCGACCTCACTGTGTGCTCGGTGCTGTCGGGGAATCGCAATTTTGAAGGGCGCATCCATGCGAAGGTAAAGGCGAACTGGCTGGCGTCTCCACCCCTCGTCGTGGCCTATGCGCTGGCCGGCACCATCAACATCGATCTCAGCAAGGATGCGCTGGGTACGGACCAGAATGGAAACCCGGTCTATCTGAAGGACATCTGGCCGAGCAACGACGAAATCGCCAGGGCGGTGAAACTTGTCGAGAGAGACATGTTCCTGAAGAACTATGCAGAGGTCTTCGAGGGCGATGCTGACTGGAAAAATTTGCCTGTGGGTAGTGGCGCGACCTATGAATGGGATGGCGCATCCACTTACATACGCAAGCCCGAATTTGTCGATCTCGAGAAGCCCTCCGGCAACCTAGAAGGCGCACGGATATTGCTGGTGCTCGGGGACTCCGTCACCACCGATCATATCTCACCCGCGGGCAGCATCGCCGCGGCGAGTCCTGCCGGGGTATATCTGAAAGAACACGGCATCGAGAAGCGTGACTTCAATTCCTACGGTTCGCGACGCGGCAATCACGAGGTCATGATGCGCGGAACCTTCGCCAATGTGCGCATCAGGAATGAGATGCTTGGCGGTATCGAAGGCGGTTACACGCGAATAGCCGGCAGGGGTGAGGCGATGAGCGTGTTCGACGCGGCCATGCACTACCAACAGCAGAACATCCCACTCGTCGTGGTGGCCGGCAAGGAATATGGTACTGGCTCCAGTCGCGACTGGGCGGCGAAGGGGTCGCGATTGTTGGGGGTGCGCGCGGTCATCGCCGAGAGCTTTGAGCGCATCCACCGTTCCAATCTGGCGGGGATGGGTGTGCTGCCACTGCAATTCCCTGAGGGAACAGATCGGAAGTCGTTGCAGCTCAATGGCGATGAAGCCATCACCCTCAGCGGCCTCGAAGCCATCACTGCCGGTATGGAAGTGGTCATGGAAGTGACGTATCCGGACGGCAGCAGCAAGACTTGCAGCTTGCAGTCACGACTGGATACGGCGTTGGAAGTAGCCTACTTCCTGGCGGGTGGCATTATGCCCTTTGTAGTAGAGAAGCTTGGCGGTGATGCATGAGCTTGAGGTGACGGGGAGAGCGGCCGCAGCAATGCTGCTTGTCCGCTCTCCGCGCCGGTCAAAAGAAGCCCGGAATTAAATGACCTTCTTCATTGCAGTCATGTAGCTACGCAGCTTCTTGCCAACCACCTCAATGGGATGCGAGCGGATGCTGTCATTCACTGCAATCAACTCGGCGTTGTCCACGTTGTTGTCTGCAAGCTGCAGGCCCTTGCCGATCACGTCCACGTCGATCTTCTTTATGAAGTCTTCCAGCAGCGGTACACAGGCATGGGAGAACAGGTAGCAGCCATACTCGGCGGTATCGGAAATCACCTTGTTCATCTCGTACAGCTTCTTGCGGCCAATCAGGTTGGCGATAAGGGGTACTTCGTGCAGTGACTCATAATAGGCAGATTCTTCGATGATGCCGCTGTCGGTCATGGTCTCGAAGGCCAGTTCCACACCCGCCTTGACCATGGCCACCATCAGGATGCCGTTGTCATAATATTCCTGCTCGGAGATATCCATGTCGCCGGCGCTGGATTTCTCGAAGTTGGTTTCCGCGGTGGCTTCACGCCAGCCCAGGAGCAGGGCGTCATCGTTGGCCCAGTCTTCCATCATGCCGGAAGAGAAGGCGCCAGTGATGATGTCGTCCATGTGCTTCTGGTACAGCGGCGCCATCAGCTCTTTCAGCTCTTCAGACAACTCGTTACACACGATCTTGGCCGGGTTGGACAGGCGATCCATCATATTGGTGATGCCGCCGTGCTTGAGTCCTTCGGCAACCACTTCCCAACCGTGTTGGATCAGCTTGGAGGCGTAGCCGGAGTCGATGCCTTTCTCGATCATCTTGTCATAGCAGAGAATGGAGCCAGTCTGCAGCATGCCGCAGAGGATGGTCTGCTCGCCCATGAGGTCGGATTTCACCTCGGCGATGAATGAGGACTCCAGCACGCCGGCGCGGTGCCCACCGGTAGCGGCGGCATAGGCCTTGGCGATTTCCAGGCCGTCACCGTTGGGGTCGTTTTCCGCGTGGACGGCGATCAGTGTGGGGACACCGAAGCCACGCTTGTATTCTTCGCGCACTTCCGAACCCGGGCTCTTCGGTGCCACCATCACC
The DNA here is from genome assembly GCA_038134565.1 of Pseudomonadales bacterium. Lineage (GTDB taxonomy): Bacteria > Pseudomonadota > Gammaproteobacteria > Pseudomonadales > Pseudohongiellaceae > UBA9145. The sequence continues at coordinate 29,924 of JAYPVK010000012.1, forward strand.
ACGGTCAGGTCGTCACGAATCTGCATGCCTTCTTCTACTATGTTGAAGCCATGGGAGTAGGCCAGGCAGGCGCCTTTCTTCATCAGGGGCATCACCTGGGTGACCACGGGGGTGTGTTGCTTGTCGGGTGTCAGGTTCAGCACCAGATCTGCACTCGGCAGCAGTTCCTCGTAAGTCCCGACGGTGAAGCCGTTTTCGGTGGCATTCTTGAAGGAGGGGCGCTGTTCGCTGATGGCTTCTGCACGTAGGGCATAGGACACGTCCAGGCCGCTGTCGCGCATATTCAGGCCCTGGTTCAGGCCCTGGGCGCCACAGCCCACGATGACCACTTTCTTGCCTTTCAGCTTCTCCACACCGTCGGCAAATTCGCTACGGTCCATGAATCGGCATTTGCCCAGTTGATCCAACTGCAGTCGCAAAGGCAGTGTATTAAAGTAGTTCATCGAGTCGCTCCAAATCGCTCAGTCATTATCGGTGGCCGGGGGCCCAAGGGTTCAATTCTCCGCGGAGGCGCGCATCATAAAGCATTCGGGTACCTCCGTAAAATCTTTCCAATTAGGACCACGAGACGGAAAATGCCCTGTATAATGGCAACTTACAGCAGAAAGCTATGAAGAAGTCTGAATTTAATGGACCCTAAAGATATCAATACAGACCAGGAATTGGATGAAGTGGAGGATTCGGAAGAATCCCTGCTGCCAATCGACGAGCACGAAGAGCTCGTGAATGAGGATGGGCAGCAGATCCGCCGCCGCGGAATTTACCTGCTGCCCAATCTGTTCACCCTTGGCGCGCTGTTTGCTGGCTTCTATGCCGTGATCGCTGGCATGGCGGGCAATTTCAATGAGGCCGGGTGGGCGATCATGATTGCCGGTTTCTGCGATGGCTTGGATGGCCGCATCGCGCGCCTGACCAATACCCAGAGCGCCTTCGGGGCCCAGTTCGACAGCCTCTCTGACATGGTGTCCTTCGGGGTGGCTCCGGCTCTGATCATGTTCAGCTGGGCCCTGGATTCCCTGGGCAATGTGGGCTGGGCTGCCAGCTTCATCTATATGTCCTGTGCTGCCCTGCGTCTGGCGCGCTTTAACGTGCAGTTGGGAACGGTGGACAAGCGCTTCTTCGTGGGATTGGCCAGCCCGCTGGCGGCGGGGCTTGTGACCTTCGTGCCCTGGGTCGCGTTCCGTTACGGGGTGGAAGTCACGCCCCTGATATCCTTGTTATCGGCGGCATTGACGGTTTTCACCGGCCTGTTAATGGTCTCCAATTACAAGTACTACAGCTTCAAGGAACTGCAGTTCAAGGGCACCGTTCCTTATATGGTGTTTTTGTTTACGGTAGTATTGCTGGTCGTTATCGCCCAGAACCCACATGAAGTATTGCTCACGATCTGTGTGATCTATGCGGCCTCCGGGCCGGTGAGCTGGGTCTATCGGCGGCAATTCAAGTCAAAGCCCGCCGAGGTGAATCGGTATCAGTAGGCGCGACGTAGTAGTGATTGAGCTATCTGCCTGAATAAGCAGAGGTATCATGGCTTTGTTGGAAAAAGCCGATAAAGTCAGAAAGAGAAGCGCTGGGTATCCTGTCTAGTGTGATAGGCCACAACAATCAAACGCTTTCGATTGAATGCCCATTGAAAGCCAAACAGAGACTCACTCATGCTGATTAAAAAACCTGCAGACATCAAACCTTCAGAGATTACTCCGGAATCCGTCTATCAAAACCGACGCCAGTTTATGAAGGAGAGTGCGACCCTGGTAGCCGGAATTGCCGCGGCAAGTGCACTACCGATGAACGCCTTGGCGCAGGATGGAGATGCCCTGAAGGCGAGGGCACCAGCGGAGCTGCGTCGTTCGGCGCCAGCCGCCTGGTGGGAAGCAAAATTTGCCAACATCAAGCCGGCACCGGACAGCGAGCCTTTCTATACGGGTGAGTCCCTGACCCCGTACCGTGAAGTCACCACCTATAACAATTTCTATGAATTCGGCATGGACAAGTCCGATCCCTCGCGCCGCTCCAGCGAATTCAAGGCCGATCCCTGGTCAGTTGAAATTGCCGGTGAAGTGGCCAAACCCGGTACCTACCACCTCGAAGACATCATGAAGCCCCTGGACCTGGAGGAACGCATCTACAGACTGCGCTGCGTGGAAGCCTGGTCCATGGTGATTCCCTGGACCGGATTTCCCCTGGCCGACCTTATAAGCCGTTTCGAGCCTACCTCGAAGGCGAAATACGTGGAATTTGAGACTCTCGTGGATCCCGACATGATGCCGGCGGTGAGCTCCCGCTTCGCCATCGTGGACTGGCCGTACCGGGAAGGACTGCGCATGGACGAGGCCATGAATCCTCTGACCTTTATCGCGGTGGGCCTGTACGGGAATTACCTGCCTGCGCAGAACGGTGCGCCTCTGCGTCTCGTAGTGCCCTGGAAGTACGGCTTCAAGAGCATCAAGTCCATAGTGCGCATCAATTTCCGCGAGACCCAGCCCAACACGACCTGGAATGACCTGCAGGCCCAGGAGTATGGCTTCTATGCGAACGTGAACCCCATGGTTCATCACCCGCGCTGGCGCCAGGACATGGAGCGTCGCTTGCCGCAGACCCTATTCAGTCGTCAGCACATCGAGACGCGGCTGTTTAACGGCTACGCCGATCAGGTGGCGCATATGTACAAGGACATGGACCTGTCTGTGTACTACTAGGTCCGGATAACCCGGCAGGCCCCATGCAAAAATTGCTCAAACCGGCGGTGTTCGTCACCGCCCTGATTCCCTTTTTCGTGCTGGTTTTGCGGGTCATGCAGAATGACCTGGGACCCGACCCCGCCCAGGAACTGGCCAAGGAAACCGGAGAGTGGGCCCTGCGCTTCCTGGTGCTGACCCTGGCCCTGACCCCGCTGCGCCAGCTCACCGGCAAACCCCAGTTCGTGCGCATACGCCGCATGGTGGGCCTGTTCACCCTGTTCTATGCCACGGTGCATTTCCTGGTCTGGATGAGTTTCCTGCTGGCCTTCCGCTGGGTCGCCATCGGTGAGGAACTGGTGCAGCGGCCGTTCATTACGGTGGGTTTTGCGGCTTACCTGATCCTTCTGGCACTGGGCATCACCTCACCCCAGTTCATGCTGCGCAAACTCGGCAAGAACTGGAAGAAGTTGCACCGCCTGATCTACGCGGCGGCCATTCTCGGGCTTATCCACCTGCTCTGGATTCTGCGCACGGACGTGGAGGAAGCCGCCTTGTATGGGCTTATCGTCGCGGTTTTACTGGGGTTCAGGGTCGTGAAAAGCCGGAAGAAGGCGATCGCCTAGGAATTGATTGAGGTAGAGAAGTACCAATACTGGGGAAGTATTGGTGGGTCTGGGCCGATTTGAACGGCCGACCTCACCCTTATCAGGGGTGCGCTCTAACCAACTGAGCTACAGACCCAATCTGTTTCCTGCTAATACTCTGAGCTGGGCCGGTCGGAGACCTCACCCTGCTCTTTACCCAAGATCGGGGGTGCGCTCTAAGCAACTGAGCTACAGACCTGATTCTTCGGGGGCGGTGCCAGAGGCACAGCCGAGGCGGCGTATTATACGCATCTAGCCCGTGCAGACAAGCTTCTGTGAATCGGGGCGATAGCCCCGGTGGAAAATTTCTCTGAACATCAAAGGGTTGAGAGGCAGGTATGTGCAGATTAGGCCGTCGAGCGGCAAAGGCATTGCCCCAACAACAGCAAAATAGACTTAAAGGGCAGAACTTTAGGGTTCGGGTCAAATTCGCTCAGTTATTGCTAAACTAAGCTCACATTTGAATCAATCCTGGTCCCTGTATGAAAAATCCAGGACTCCTCAGCCTGGCGCTGCTGCTTATCGCCTGCAGTGAAAGCACGCCTCCAGCCCCTGAGTTGACAGCATCAGACGCTGCGCCAGCGATAACAGAATCGGAGCGCCTGACTGCCTGGCTGGATGAGGAATTTGCCACCTTGCTGGACTTCAGTCCCCTCACCAAGACGCGCCTCGGCGACAAGAGCGACTACGGGCAACTGGACGATGTGTCGGAGGCAGCCATGGATCGGGAACTGGCCTGGCGGCGGGACAGCGTGGCCCGCATGCAGGCCGGGTTTGACTATGAGGCGCTGGACGCCGAGGGCAAACTGAGCTGGGATTTATGGGAGTATCAGTTGGCCAGGGAGGAGCGGGCGCTGCCGTTTCGGCGCCATGGGTACATCTTCGGTCGTAACGGTCCCCAGACTGGCCTGCCTAATGGGCTCATCAATTATCACAATGTGGCATCCATTGCGGATATGGAGGCCTATATATCCCGCCTCAATCAATCCAATCGCTATATGTTGCAATACCTGGAGCGGGCGCAGCTCTCGGTGGTGGATGGTATCCGTGCGCCTTATTTCGATTACCACCGGGCCATGAGTGAAATTCAAAGGGTGACATCTGGCGTTCCTTTCAGCGATGCTGGCATGTCGGCGATCTGGGAAGACATCACGGGCAAGATTGAGAACCTAGTGCAGGAAGGCATTGCCAGTGCGGATGAGGCGAGGTCTCTGGAAGCGCAGGCGAGAGAGGCACTACTGCAGAGTTTCAAGCCCGCCTATGATGAGATCCTCGCCTGGCTGCAGCAAGACAGGGTTAATGTGCCGGAGGTGGCGACTGGGGCCAGTGAGCTACCGGACGGCGAGGCCTATTACGCCCAGCGCCTGCAGGCCATGACCACGCTGCCCATGACGGCGCGGGAGATTCATGAACTGGGGCTGTCTGAAGTGGCCCGTATCCAGGAAGAGATGCAGGGGATTTGCTTACAGGTTGGTTTTCAGGGCAGCCTGCAGGAATTCTTCAATTTCCTGCGGGAAGACGACCAGTTTTATTTCCCCAATACCGATGAGGGCAGGGCGCAATACCTGGCCCTGGCCACTGAAATCCTCGATGAGATGTACACCCGCTTGCCCGACTTCTTTGGCATTCTGCCCAGGGCAGGCCTGCAGGTTAAGCGGGTTGAGCCATTTCGTGAGGTCGCTGGTGGGGCGGCGCACTATGCCCGGGGGACTGCCGACGGTTCCCGGCCTGGCACCTTCTATGCGCACCTGATCGACATGCGCGCGGCCGCGGTGAATCGGCTGGAAAATCTGTCCTATCACGAGGGTGTGCCGGGACACCACATGCAGATTTCCATTCAGCAGGAGTTGGAGAATATTCCGCGCTTTCGTGCCAACAGCGGGTACACGGCCTTTAGCGAAGGCTGGGGCCTCTATGCGGAATTGCTGGGCAAGGAGATGGGCGGTTACAACGATCCCTATGCAGACATGGGGCGTTTATCCGGCGAGATCTGGCGCGCGGTACGGCTGGTAGTGGATACCGGCATCCATGCTTTCGGCTGGACCGAGCAGGAAGCGGTGCAGTATGCCCTGGAGAACTCGCCGCGACCCGAGCCTTCCGTGCGTTCTGAAGTGAGGCGCTATTTCAATAATCCGGGGCAGGCCACCGCCTACAAGATTGGCATGCTGAAGATCATCGAATACCGCCGCAAGGCCGAAGCAGCATTGGGAGATGCATTCGATATCAAGGCCTTTCATGACACCGTGCTTGGATCGGGCCAGCTCCCCATGGAGGCGCTGGAAGCGAAGATCGACCGCTGGATTGAATCGGTACGCGGCTGAAGGCCGTCTCACAATGGCGGCTCACTATCTGATCGTCAGATGCCTCGCGATCACACTACCCGGAGTCGTGCTCTGCAGTGAGTTAATGATGCTTCGCTACTGCTGAATCCTCCAGCAGGGTTGGTAGTTCTCGTAATCTATCTTCATGCGGCGTTGCTCCACGAAATCGTCTAGCAACGTCTGCAGCTTGTCCATGATGTCTGGATCGCCCTGCATCAAATAGGGGCCATGTTGCTCTATTTGTTCGATGCCGAAGGATTTGACGTTGCCAGCCACGATGCCGGAGAACGCCTTGCGCAGGTTGGAGGCTAATTGATCGGGCGGCAGTGAGCGCGTAAGTGCCAGCGCGGACATGTTCTCGTGAGATGGCTCGAACGGATACTGAAGGTCCAAGGGAATGTAGAGTTCCCAGTTGAAGCCATAGGATGCGCCAGAGCCCATGCGATGTTTACGGCTATTTATAACGTGTTGTTTGGCGCGGCGCGCGACTTCTTCGGCATCACCAATCACGATTTCATAGTACTCGGCGGCTTCGTCACCGAGTATGGTGCGGATGAATTTGTCCACGGCTTCGAAATAATCGCGGTTTTCCTCTCGCGCCGCCAGCACCAGGCCGAACGGATGGTCCTTGTTGCGCTCGTGGAGCAGGATGCTGAGGGTGTAGAGTAATTCCTCCGCGGTACCCGCGCCGCCGGGGAATACGATGATGCAATGCGCCAGGCGCACGAAGGCCTCTAGGCGCTTCTCGATATCCGGCAGGATTACCAGTTCATTCACGATCGGGTTGGGTGCCTCGGCTGCGATGATTCCCGGTTCCGTGATGCCGATATAGCGGCGTAGTTCGTGCGATTGCTTGGCGTGTCCGATGGCCGCGCCCTTCATCGGCCCCTTCATGGCGCCCGGCCCGCACCCGGTACCGATATTCAGTCCACGCAGCCCAAGCTGGTAACCTACCTCCTTGGTGAAGTCATACTCTTCCCTGCTGATGGAGTGTCCACCCCAGCACACCACCAGGTCAGGACGCAGGTTGGGGCGCACGATATCGGCGTTGCGCAGGATGTCGAATACGGCATCGGTTATGCCGCGCCGGCTATCCAGGTCATAGGTGCCGGTGAGGGCATGATTCACATAGACGATATCCCGCAGCACAGAAAACAGGTGTTCCTGCACGCCGCGGATCATGTTGCCGTCGACGAAGGCCGATGCGGGGGCGTTCTTTACCGAGAGGATAGGGCCTCGCGACTGGGGGATGACCTTGATCTCGAAGTCGGCATAGGCCTCCATCAGGGTGGTGACGTCATCGTGGTGGCTCCCTGCGTTGAGGACCGCGAGGGCGCATTGCCGGAATAGCTTGTGCACCTGGTCCTGGGAGGACATGAGCGCCTGTATCTCCCGGTAGGACAACAGGTTCAGCGAGCGCACCGGGCGCAGGTTGTTACGGTCGATCTTGTTCGATGCAGATGTGGCCAATTCCGGTTTCCATTCAGGTCGTTAGGCTTGCAGAGGATCATGCGGACTGAGGCGCAATTATAACAACTAACGGTGAGAATAAGTGTGTGCACCAGGCTGGTTCACCTGCGCTACAGCGGTTTTGTCAGCGAATTACCGGATGCTCACCAGACGCGTTCCGAGGCGTTCACAATCCCGCTGCAATGGGTACAATGACGGGGTATTCACGTATTTTCCGACACTCGGAGTCTTTTAATGAATTTCCCAACAATCTTGAACTACCTGGCCAGGCGTCCCGCTTTCGCCGCCGCAGTCCTGTTTGTAAGTAGCAGTGCCCTGGCGCAAGTGCCAATCGTGCAGCCCGGTGCGCCCGGGCAGCAGAGCCGCCTGATCACAGCGGAGGAAGCCTCGGATCTGGCGAACATGGAGTATTCCCTGGGAGATATCCGCTTCCTGCAGGGCATGATTCCCCACCACGCCCAGGCCAAGGAGATGTCGGCCCTAGCAGAGGGTCGCACCAACAACGATGCGGTGCTGGCGGTGGCGGCACGCATTACCCTGTCCCAGGACGATGAGATCGCCATGATGCAGGGCTGGCTGGAAGATCGCGGCCTGGAGGTGACACCCGAGGATGCCCACCACGGCGATGGCTTCATGTTAATGCCGGGCATGCTATCGGAAGAGGAGTTGGCGCAGCTGGCTGCGGCCAGCGGTCCGGAATTCGATCGCCTGTACCTGGAATTCATGATCGATCATCACCAGGGTGCCCTGGATATGGTGGAGAATTTGCTGGACCAGCGTGGTTCGGCACAGGATCCCCAGCTCTACGAATTCACATCCGATGTGACATCTGACCAGACCTCGGAAATTGAGCGCATGGATGCCGTGCTGGCCAGTCTTAACCCGGATCCGCGGGTTGGCCTTGCGGCAGGCTTTCGCGATGCCGGGGAGGCGGCCCTGAATATGACCCTGGTGTCATCCTTGCCGAAACCGGCCGGTTTCTTCGATCCGGACCGTCCTTCCGGCCTCTCTGCCAGGCGCCTGCAGGAGTTGGAAGCCGAGGCTGCGGCTGCGGCAGGCAATGCCCCGGAGACACCCACCGAGGACGAAGAGGAAGATGAGAATACCGATCCCCGTCCTGCCTTGCTTAGTTTCTCCAACACCGACCTGCTGTTTGCAGATGACTATGTCGTGGTGGGTAACTACCACGGTTTCAATACCTACGACATCAGTGATCCATCCTATCCTGTGCATGTGGGCTCCGTCGTGTGCCCCGGCGGCCAGGGTGACGTATCACTGGTAGACGATCTGCTGATTATGTCGGTGCAGGAAGTACGCGGCCGTCTCGACTGCGGACTGCAGGGTGTGCCGGAATCGGTCAGCAACGAGCGAGTCCAGGGTATCCGCATCTTCGATGTCAGCGATATCCGCAATCCGTTGCAGGTGGCCGCAGTGCAGACCTGCCGTGGCTCCCATACCCACACCGTTGCCCAGAATATGGCGACAGAGGACAGCATCTATGTGTACGTATCCGGTACCAGTCGGGTACGGGACGATGAAGAACTCGAAGGCTGTTCCGATGATTCCCCATTCGAGGATCCGAATTCGGCCCTGTTCCGCATCGAGATTATCGAGATTCCACGAGACGATCCCGCATCGGCACGCATCGTGAACCGCCCCTTCATCTTTGCCGATCCGAATTCCGGTACCCTCGCGGGCCTGTGGGATGGCGGCGATCACGGTGAGGGAACCCAGACCACCAGCCAGACAAACCAGTGTCATGACATAACGACCTATCCCGAGATCGGACTGGCTGCCGGAGCCTGTTCGGGAAATGGCATCCTGATGGATATTTCCGACCCCGCCAATCCGCAACGCCTGGATCAGGTGATCGACCCCGGGTTTGCCTACTGGCACTCGGCAACCTTCAACAACGATGGCACCAAGGTCATCTTCACCGACGAGTGGGGTGGCGGTGGACGACCGCGCTGCCGTGCACAGGACCCTCTCACCTGGGGAGCCGATGCATTCTATGACATCGTGGATGGCAAGCTGCAGTTCCGTAGCCACTACAAGATGTCGGCACCGCAGACCGATACGGAAAACTGTGTGGCGCATAATGGTTCGCTGATTCCAGTGCCAGGCAGGGACCTGTTTGTACAGGCCTGGTACCAGGGCGGTATCTCTGTGGTGGACTTTACCGATTCTTCCAACCCGGTTGAGATTGCCTACTTCGATCGCGGCCCTATCGATACCGAGGAGTTGATTACCGGGGGCTACTGGTCAACCTATTGGTATAACGGTCGCATCTATGGCACGGAAATCTCCCGCGGCCTGGATGTATTTGAGATGCAAACCAGCGATTACATGACAGAGAATGAAATCGCGGCTGCGTCCCTGCCTGAATTGAAAGGCACTGTAAATGCCCAGACCCAGGAAAGGGTGGTGTGGCCCGATGTGCCGGTGGTGGCCCGTGCCTATCAGGATCAGTTGCTGAGAGAGAACCGCCTCTCCAACAGCGACTCGGTGGAGCTGACCCGGGTACTCGATCGCGCACAACAGTTGCTCGATCGCCAGGACAGCAATCCCAACACCGCGCGTGAGTTGCGTGAATTGGCAGAGGGTTTTGCCGATGAGGGCGGTGACAGCAGTGGCCAGCATGGCAAGCGTCTGTTGGCTCTTGCCAGCACCCTGGAAGGTATCGCGGACAAGGTCCAGTAGTTAATTCAGTGCATCAAAAAAGCCCGGGCCTCTCGCGATGCCCGGGCTTTTTTTTAGCGCGTATTCCCGGGAAACTTAGTCAGGGGTTTATTGTTGGATTGTTTATAGTCCCTTTCGGCGGGTTTGGCCGTGCCTCGCCGCAGCCGCGCTCGAAGGCACAGGTTGACTTCTATGTGTCCTCGGACTTCACACGACAGCCAATGTCCCCAAATCAGCGCATCAGCTTCGCTGGTGTCACCTTACTGGAAACTAAAGGGTGCAGTGCTTATGCGTACCCTGGATTCCATGTAGGTGATGGATTCGCCATCGATGTTGCTAAACCAGTGTGGGGTGCCGGGTTGCAATACCAATACGTCGCCGGCTTTCACCTGGCGCGACAGGCCGCCTTCCACGCCGTGTTCTGTGCGCACCACATCGTCGCTCGGTGAATCCGCCAGGGGCAGGTTGAGAACGCCCCCGGTGACCAGGGTGCCGCTGCCTTCGAGTATGCGATATATCTCCACGCTGTAGGGATGCAGGACTGCGTACTGCAGTACACCGCTCATGCGGCGGCGCACCGAGATGCCGGGGGATACCGTCACCGAGACGCCGGCTGCGGAGTTCGAGTTGCGGGCTGCTTCATCCAGGGAACGCATGATTTCCGCGTCGCTCATGTAGATGGCCGCTGGCGCCCCGGTTGTCTGTGCCAGTACGACGGGGGCGCCAATCAGCAGGGTCGAGAGGAGGATAGGGAGTCGATGCCTGTTGTTCATAGTCTTATTGCTCCCTTGTTCATCAGATGCCGTATGGCTCCATGATGGATTGGTACAGCAGGCGCTTGGAGGTGGCTCTCACATTGGGCAACTGACTGCCAAATTGTTGAATCATGCCTACGAAGACCAGGTTCTCCACCGGATCAATCCAGAACCAGGTGCCTGCGGCACCACCCCAGTAGTACTCGCCCTGGGAATAGCCTTCGGCTTCCACGGGGTCATCGATGATGGCGAAATCAAGTCCGAAAGAAGTGCCACGTGCCCCTAATATGGAGCCACCCATGCTGTCTGGTGTCTGGTCCCGGTGCATGAGGTCAACGGTGAGTGGTGCCAGAATGCGGACGCCATCCAGCTCACCGCCATTGAGCAGCATCTGGCTGAAGCGCATATAGTCCATGGCCGTGGATACCAGGCCACCACCACCGGATTCAAATACCGGATCGATGAGGAAATTGGCATCCGCGAATCCCTCCTGGGCAACTAACTCGCCCGCTTCGGTATAGCCATAGACCTGGGCAAATCGGGACACCTTTTCTTCCGGCACATGAAAATCCGTGTCTGTCATGCCCAGGGGATCAAATATTCTCTCTTCCAGAAACTCACCGAAGGATTGTCCCGAGAGTTTTTCTACCAGGTAGCCCTGGACGTCTACGGAGACACTGTATTCCCAACGGGACCCGGGCTGGTGCTTGAGGGGGATCTCGCCCAGCTTGTTGACAAACTCTTCCAGGGTATCGCCGCTATTCAGTAGACCCGCCTGCACATACATCTCGTCCACCGGGGATTGAGCGAAGATGCCGTAGGTCAGGCCGCCGGTGTGACTCATCAACTCGCGGATTGTCATCCTGTGATTTTGAGGCTCGGTGATTATGTTGCCTTCGGCATCCGTGCCGGCATACACCTGCAGATCCTTCATCTGCGGAATGTACATCTCGACCGGGTCGGAGAGTCGAAACTTGCCCTCTTCGTAGAGGATCATGAGTGCAACGCCTGTTACCGGCTTGCTCATCGAATAGATTCGAAAGATGGCGTCGGTGGTCATTGGCGCCTGGGCTTCGAGGTCGCGGAAACCAACAGCTTCGCTGTGAACGATCTTGTTATCGCGGGCGGCCATCGTGACAACGCCAGCTAACAGTCCATCGTCCACATAGGCCTGCATGGCATCCTTTACCCGGTTCAGCCGCTGGCTGTCCATGCCCACCGCTTCCGGGCTGGCAAACTCCAGCGCGACGCCTGGTGGCGCTGTACTTGGAGTGACGACTGTGGTTTGCGGTTGTTGGGGCGAGCAGGCTGCCAGTGCCAGCAGCAGGCACAGGCTCAGTGTCGCAGCCGGGTGGTTTGCCAGACCGGCTCGAGCAGGAATAAAGCGCATGACATTCTCCGGTGAATTATTTTGATTATTAGCTTGAGTTCAGCGACGCGCAGATGCAGCGCACTGACGCAAGAGCATAGTGCAATAGCGGTGTATTTTACATCCCCACGTAATTCATTATATTGTTGGCGCCAATGACTTCCGCCAGCAAACAGATCGAGAATACACCGGGAGCGAGCGAGATACCTGCGGTGCCCAGGCATTGGCTGCTGGGCAGTGTGCTCGAATTCAAGCGCGCCCCCCACGCGTTTCTGCAGCGTATCGCAGGCTATGGCCGCGGCCTCGTAAAATTCAGGCTATTTCACAAGCCCCTCATTATCATTACCGAGTTATGAGCTTAGCCAATCCCGGGACAAGTCCATCCAGCCAGACGCCCAGGTCACACTCCTGCCCAGCGAGCCGATCATGCTGAGTCTAAAGCACCGCTAGCATAGCGGGCTGGATGGACTTCGAGCGCAATCCCTTTTACTCTACTTCTCATGCAGCCTGAATTCAGCAGACGACCAGTGTCGCCCGGCTAACAGCCCGGATGTCTTCAGAGCCTCCGTAGAACATGACAATAATAAGAGGAAGAAGCGCCATGATTCAGCCAGGCCAAGCGGTACTCTCAATCGGACAATCCTGTCGTACGGTGATGAGCGCCTTGCTCATGGCATTCGCAGGCGCCGTGGCAGCGCAGGGATTACCCGGTACAGAAAACGGCGAATGGCGTTACCTGGGCGGGGATGCGGGGCATACCCGGTATTCACCACTCAATCAGATCAATGCCGATAATTTCTCTGACCTTGAGCAGGCCTGGGTCTGGCGCAGTGATAACTTCGGCCCGAACCTGGACTACTTCTCCCGCTCTACACCCATCTACGTGGATGGCGTGCTCTATACCGTTGCCACACCAAGGCGCCAGGTGGTTGCAATTGATCCCGCGACTGGTGAAAACCTGTGGACCTTTCGCGAGCCTGAGACCATTCGCCATCAGCGTTCACCACGCCAGGCCTATGGCAAGGGTGTCGCCTATGCCGAGGTCAACGGTCGCGGCGTCATCTACATAACAACCCCCGGTTTTTTCCTGTGGGCGCTGGATGCCAAGACGGGCCGGCCTCTGGAGAACTGGGGTAGCGAGTTCCCGGTTGGTGGTTTCCCGGAAACTGGATCGATCGATCTGATACCACATCTTGTAGAGGGCTGGGGTCCCTGGGAAGACTACGTGGTGGCCGGTGGTGACTATGACCCCGACTACGGCATCCCGCGCGAGCTGGGCATGGTTACCGCCTCAGCTCCGCCCATTGTCGTCAACGGCGTTGTCGTGGTGCTTGTCGGGCATCAGCCAAGCTACGGGCAGACCCGTATAGAGAATGTGCCGGGTGACATCATGGGCTTCGATGCCGAAACCGGTGAGCGGCTGTGGAAGTTTCATGTGATCCCCAGGCCCGGTGAGGTAGGGCATGAAACCTGGCATAACGATGCCTGGCGTTTCTCTGGTGACATGTCTACCTGGGCGCCGGCGTCAGCCGATCCAGAGCTGGGTCTGGTCTACCTGGTGACCAACGCCTCAACCGTGCAGTCCTATGCAGGACATCGTCCCGGCGATAACCTGTTTGGCGGCAGCCTGTTAGCCCTGGATGTGGAGACCGGGGAGAGGCGCTGGCATTTCCAGATTCATCGCAGCGATCAATGGAATTATGATTTGCCGACACCGCCCATGCTCATGGATCTCACCGTAGACGGGCAAACCATTCCGACGGTCATCCAGAATACGAAGCAGGGCCTGATCTTCGCCTTTAACCGGGAAACAGGTGAACCAATCTGGCCTATCGAAGATAGACCGGTTATCCAGACTGAGGTGCCCGGTAACTATACGAGTCCAACCCAGCCCTATCCGACCTGGCCGGAGCCGGTCGATCCCATCGTTGTCGATGGGATTACCGAGGAATTTGTGCTGGATTACACACCGGAACTCAAGGAAGAAGCCCTCACCATACTCAATGGTTATCGCATCGGTGGCCTCTATGTGCCGGCGCTACCGAATAACTACGAAGGGGTCTACATCAACAACGTCGGTTGTCTCGGTGGCGGAAATATCATTCCCCACCCGCCGGTTGCCGACCCCAGTACCGGTCTGATGTTTAATTCTCACCGGCGAAATTGTTTTGCCCCTGGCTTCATGCGTCCCACCAATGGTGTCGATCGTGATAACCCCAACTATCCGGAACCTGGTGAGGGAGGCGCTACCCCTAACAGCACCCCCACAACAGGAGTCACCGTTGCGGCCTGGTTGCCCGGTGGTGGTGGGGGTTTGCCCACCATCGACGGTCTTCCCGTATACAAGCCTATGACCAACCAGTTGACTGCCTATCAGATGAACGGTGGAGAGAAGCTCTGGTCCCTGCCCGTTGGCGAGACCCTGCAACAGATCAGGGATAACCCCCGTTTGCAGGGCATCGATATTCCGAACAGCGGCGGCGTAGGCTGGTCGATCCAAATGGTGGCGGGAGACCTGCTGATTCAAACCCGTGCCCTCAGCGAAGGCATGGCGCAGATGGAACCGGATGCGCCATTGACCCTCAATGCCAGGGACAAGTTCACCGGCGAGATTCTGGGCCAGGTTCCCTTACCGGCTCCGGGGCAATACGGCATGATGACGTATATGCATAACGGGCGGCAGTACATCGTGGTCCAGATCGGCAGCTCCCGCACAGAGTTTCCGGGAGCGTTGGTAGCCTATCGTTTGCCTGACTGATTAGTTCAGTTTAGCGCTTTAATCAGACCGGGGGTTGCTTTGTGCGGATCTCTCTGCTGTGGGTGCTGTTTGATCGATGCGCCAGTCACTTGTCAGGCGAGTTTTAGTCAAAGGGCGATGCTGAATCCGCACAATTTTGAATGGGCTTCATGTGCCTAGTACCTAGGGCAGAGGCATCTCAGGGCTCTCATCGCTCCTTGCTGCCTGGAAGCTTGCTGCGGGAATGCTGCTACGCACCTGCTCCAGCCAGAATACCCCATCGAAGGGTGCGCTATTGCCGCGGGTGCCGATGAAATCGATATCGCCATCCCCATCGAGATCCCTGGCCACAAACTTGTCGAACATGCCCCGCTTGCGGCGCGAAATATCGTGGCGCAGCCACTCGGATTTGGCATCACCGGGGTTTTCGTACCAGCCGATTCTGCCCAGGGCGTCCTGTCTGTCGACGTCACCATCGCCGGTGCGCGGGCCGCGGCTGTAACTGCCCACGATAACATCCATATCGCCGTCGCCGTCGATGTCAGCTATCTCCATGCCGGTGGTACTGTCAGGCTGGAATGTGCCGATCGGGAAGGCATTCCAGGCATCGCCCTTGTTTGCCGGCTGCTCAATCCAGCCTATGCCGCTTCCGGCTGCGCCGATTATATCCGGGCGACCATCGCCGCTGAGGTCCGTGTATTCCAGATTGAATCCGGCCATGGGTGCGCCGACGATGCCGATGGCATGTTCTCTGAGCTGCAGGGAACTACCACCGAGGTTTTCAAACCAGGCCAGCCGATTCTCGCCCCGTGTGCCAACCACGATATCGAAGTCACCGTCGCTATCCAGGTCGACCGGTTCACTGTTCTGGGGTATGGAATAGTTACCAATGATTGTCTCCTCCCAGGAATCCGCTAGCAGGGGGTCGCCGGTGAAGGCGAATACAGAGACTGGCGTGGAGCGAGCGAAGTCTTCGGGGCCGGGTCGTTGCGCACCTTTATTGGGCGCGAGAATCTCGGGGCGGTCATCTCCGTAAATATCGGCGATAAAGACTCGTATATAGGAACCCCTGTCCCGGGTCATAGGCAGTATCAGGCGCGGCCAGTGTTCGGTGCGGGCAGTGCTTCCCGGATTCTGCAGGTAGATGAGGTGGGAGAGTTCTGCGGCGACCACGAGATCCGGATAGCCATCGCCGTTAAGGTCTGCCACGTCCACGTCTTCGGGTGCCGGCGAGTCTTCACCTTCCGCCACGGTAATATTCATCCACTGATCCGGATCGCCAGAGCCGAAGGCGATCCGCACATGCCCCTCCGGGGGTGGGACGAAGTTCGGGTCATACTGGGAGGAATCGTATTCCGAATCTGACTCGTGGACTGAGATCACGTCTTCGAAACCATCGCGATCGATATCCGCGACCACCAGGCCATCGCTACCGCTGAGTGCAAATCCGGCACCCTGCGGATCATCGATGATATGCTCGCGCCAGCTGATGTAGCGGCCATCGGCGCTTCTGGCCCGGGTCAGGCTGTCGCCCACGGTGGTCTGGCCGGCCAGCGGCGATGAGAGGAGAGAGCTGAGGCCAAGGAGGAAGAGTGACAGCAGGGGGGTTGTTTTCATGTTACCGGGTCTTTTCTTGTTATTCAGTGAGGGTTGGGTTTGGAGCATGATAATGCCCCAGCGAAGCGCTGCCAACCTGGCTCGAAAAGCAGTAATTTCGCCGCCTTCAGGGGGCGTGTCAGGGGGCTTGTCATTCGACATGTCTGCGGCGAGCAGGTAGCATTCGCTCTGATTGGGGGGGGGTATCATGTCCAGACTTGTTTTATTGTTTTCTTGTTTGATGATCGTGTCAGGAGCGACGCTCGCGCAGAATGATTTGCCGGGTCTGGACTCCCTGGATGCGGGCTGGAATACCATGGCGACCGATGGCGTCTGCTCGGCAGGTACGCCTTACCAGTTCTATGTGAAGCCATCTGTCGACAACAGTGAGCTACTGGTTTTCTTTAACGGTGGTGGCGCTTGCTGGTTTGGCCAGGCCTGTGACCTCAACGCACAGCCCAATGTGCACACGCCGTTGGCGGATAGCGATGCCAATAACCCGGCTGTGGCCGATGGTATCTTCGAACTCGATAATCCCCGTAATCCCTTCGCAGATTACAGCATGGTTTTTGTCTCCTACTGCAATGGGGATGTACATATAGGCTCCGGCCCGCGTGACTACAGTTATCGCAATGCAGACCGGGTCGATGTGACTGTGACAACCTACCACGATGGCTATCGGAACAGTCAGGATGCACTGCAATGGGTCTACGAAAATTTTCCGGCACCCTCGAAGGTAGTTGTGAGTGGGAGTAGTGCAGGGGCTATCGGTGCGTCGTTCTACGCCGGGCTTGTCGCCGAGCATTATCCGCAGACTCCGGTAATTCTGCTGGCGGACGGTGCCGGCGGTTACAGTTCAGCAAACCTGCACCGGGTATTTGAAGCCTGGAATGTCAGTGAAATTCTACCTGCATGGCCAGAGTACGCGGGGCAGACGAACCAGAGCCTGACCTTTGAAGACTTCTATATTGCCAGCGCGCTGCATAACGCCAACCTCACAATTGCCCAATACAATTCGGCCGAAGACGATGTGCAGAAGAACTTTACGTACCTGTTGGGTGATGCGCCGTCGAGTTTCAAATTGCCGGAGCGTATTCTTAATAACTACCTGCAGATTGAGAGCGCCGTGGACCAGTTTTATTCCTACACGGCGGGTGGCGACTTCCATACGATTCTGGGGTTTCCGGTTTTCTACCAGTATGCAGTGGAAGGTATAAGCTTCGTGGATTGGGTCGGTGAGCTGATCGATGGTGAGGTCGTCACAGACATTAGTTGTGTCAATGAGATCAGGGGTTGTAGCGACGCTCCCGCCAGCGAATAAGCAGCTTCCACTGATCAGTCATCGTAGCGGTTTGTCATCGGCAAATTACGCAGTGGCGATTAGTGGGCAGCAGAGTCGTTGCCAGCAGGAAAATTCAATTAAGGAGTGGAAGTAAATGTCAGGTGTTAGAGTAAGACAGGTCTTGTTGACCGTTACCATGTTCTTGTCTACTGGCCTATCGGTCCTCGTACAGGCGCAGACAGCAGGCCATGGGCTGGGCCTGACGGCACTGGACCGCTACGTGGCAGCTCCAGATCCTGCTTATCGCTACTCGCTGCTCTCCACTGTGGAAGGCGAGGGCTACCGGAGCTATATCCTGGAAATGATATCGCAGAGATGGCTCACCGAAGCCGAGGTGAACCTGCCGTTGTGGGAACATTACATGGTAGTCACCGTGCCCGATGCAGTAGAGAGCAATATCGGCTTTCTCTATATCACCGGCGGCAGCAAGAACAACGATGCACCGCAGGCGGCTGAAGCCGCAGACATTCGCAGGGCATTGCGTACGAACTCTGTGGTGACAAGCCTGTACATGGTTCCCAATCAACCCCTAGTCTTCACCGACGATGGCGTGTCCCGTAGCGAGGACAGCATCATCGCCTATACCTGGGACAAATACTTCCGTACCGCCGACGATAAATGGCCTTTGAGACTGCCGATGACCAAGGCGGCGGTGAGAGCCATGGATACAGTGACAGACCTGGTGGCGGCGCCAGAGAGGGGCGGTCTGGTGGTGGATGAATTTGTCGTCGCCGGAGGTTCAAAGCGCGGCTGGACTACCTGGACCACCGCGATCGTCGACAAGCGCGTGGTCGCAATAATGCCCGTCGTTATCGACATGCTGAACCTGGGTGAGTCGTTCAAGCATCATTTCTCCGTTTATGGCGCCTATTCACTCGCGGTATTTGACTATGTCAGCAATCGTGCGGTGAACTGGATCGGGACCCCCCAGTGGGACGGATTGATGGACATAGTCGAGCCCTATGCCTATCGCGATCGATTGAACCTGCCCAAATATTTGCTGAATTCCACCGGCGATGAGTTTTTCCTCCCGGATAGCTGGCAGTTTTACTGGGATGACCTGGTGGGTGAGAAACACCTGCGCTATGTTCCCAATTCCAATCACAGCATGGCTGGAACCGATGTGCTTGACAGTGTGGACGCCTGGTACCACGCCATCGTGCACAACCTCAGCATGCCCCGATACGCCTGGGATCTTGCCGAGGATGGAACCCTCACTGTCCACAGTCTCGATGAACCACTCGAAGTCCTGTTATGGCAGGCCAGCAATCCCGATGCCAGGAACTTCACCCAGGCCATGATCGGTCGTGCCTACGAGAGCACTGTGCTGGCCGAAGTAGCGCCAGGCATTTATCAGGCAAAAGTTGACGCGCCGGCTTCCGGCTATACCGCCTATTACATCGAGATGCATTATCCCAGTGGCATCAATGTCCCCTTGAAATTCAGTTCTGGTGTCAAAGTGGTGCCGGACGTCACAGAATTTGAGTGGCGGTTTACTCCAGACAGTTCACGCCGCTAGTACTCGAATCCTCTGAGTTGGTCATTGTGGGTGCGAAAGGGGTCTTCTTTCTTTGCTGGTTTTACCCTTTCACCAAATATTGAACGTGTTCGCTTGACTGCTGTGGACGGGTCGATCTTCAGTTGTGAATTCATGGGTAAGCCAATTCTGACATTCTGACATTCTGGCAATGGAAGAAGGGGTCGAGGTCATCAGAAAAACTGAAGCACTGAACTATTCGTCTCGTCTTGCCTGGGACCTGCCCGGTTCCCCTCGATGAAAATGTAAGAGTATTCTGTACCCGAAGCGACGGCTGGTCTCTTTTACTGCACATTTACCTGGATTAAATGGCTACCGGTCCTAAACTGAGAGCCAGTTATAACTTATTGTTATCTGGTGTAAATCATTAATAAGAGAAATATGCATTAGATCAAAAAAGCGGGTGAAATTGATGAGAAAATTACTGTATTGAATTAGTGTAAATCCATGTGTGGAACATTACTGGGGGCGTCATGAGCAACGAGAGAAGAAAATTCCCGCGGGTTTCCCTCGATAGCGATGTAAGCTTGTACCTGTCTGATGTGGTGCGCAGCGGGCACCTTATGAATATTTCTCCATCCGGCATCCAGATTGAGTGCCAGCGTCAACTAATTGAACAGTTGTCCCAATTCAAGTCGGAAGCAGGCCTGTATCCGCATTTCGAGCTGGAGTTCAGCATGCCGAACACCGGTAAGGAAACGATCAAGTCCGTCTGCAATGTTTCCTACTGCCGTCGCCTGAGCCAGCATATGTATCATCTGGGGCTGAATTTCGTCACCCTGTCTGAAATCGACGAGGCCAGGGTGAGCGACTATATTGAGCATTCGGCCGCTGCCTGAGTGGTCAGCATCCCCACGGATCCCGTTTCCTGCAGATTCTAAAATTGCCGTTGATGGATTATCATTGACGCCATGGTTTTCAGAATTCTGCTAGTAATACTGCTGTTGGCAGTATCTCCCCTTCAGGCTCAGGATCAATCTTTCGACGAGTGGCTCGCCGACCTGCGGGCCGAATCCGCCTCGCTGGGAATCTCTGCCTCCACACTGGCTGCGCTGGACAATATCGCTCCCCTGGAGCGCGTGCTGGAACTGGATAATAGCCAACCCGAGTTCGTCCAGACATTCACCCGCTACATTGAATTGCGTGTCACACCCGGCCAGGTGAGTCGCGGCCAGCAGCTATTGCAGCAGCATGGGGTATTGCTCGACGAGGTGCGCCAGCGTTATGGCGTGCAGCCTCACTATTTGGCCGCTTTCTGGGCTATTGAGAGTAATTTCGGTCGTGCCACGGGCGGATTCTCGGTGCTGGAGGCACTGGCCACCCTGGCCTACGACCCGCGGCGCTCAGAATTCTTTCGGCGGGAGTTGCTCACAGCCCTGCGCATTATCGATGATGGCCACATCGCGCCGGAGCGCATGAGCGGCTCCTGGGCCGGGGCCATGGGTCAGCTGCAATTTCTTCCCAGCGTCTTCGATCGCTATGGCGTAGACGGCGATGGAGATGGGCGAATTGACATCTGGAATAGCCTTCCCGACGTATTTCATTCAGCGGCGAACTTCCTGTCCCAGTCCGGGTGGCGTGGAGATCAGCGCTGGGGCAGGGAAGTGCTTCTGCCGGATAATTTTGACTACAGGCAATCCGGAACCGGAATCAGGAAGCCCCTGGACGAGTGGCGTGGCATGGGTGTCACTACCCTCGATGGCAACCCGATCCCGGTGGTGGCGGGCATGGAGGCGTCGGTTATATTACCGGCAGGGGCCAATGGCCCGGCCTTCCTGGCCTATGGCAATTTCCGCGCTACCATGGCCTACAATCCGTCCACCTTCTACGCCCTGACGGTTGGTCATCTGGCAGATCGTTTTGCCGGCGGATCCGCCATACAGAATATGCCGGAAAACGAACAGGCACTGAGTGTTGTCGAGGTACAGGAGTTGCAGGAATTGTTGAATCAGCGTGGATTCGACTCCGGCACCCCCGATGGCCGGGTAGGCAGAATGACCCGGGCTGCCATCCGTGCCTACCAGGACAGCGCTGGCCTGCCCATGGACGGCTATGCGTCCGGCCAGTTATTGGCGGTCCTGCGCGCCAGCAACTAGCGGGTGCTCACGGTATAATCAATCCGGCAGGCTGTGACTCGCAGAGTCGACGTTAAAACCCGTGACTGAAAAAGTCATCAAGTAAACAGGTAATCAAGCAGTAAGCCATGGCAAACACTTACCCAGCCGATTCGGCACTCCCCCGTTTTCGACGATTGGCGACTATCACGCTACTCGCGGTTTATTTTCTCATCCTGGTAGGTGCCAGTGTGCGCGCCTCCGGGGCCGGCATGGGCTGCCCCGACTGGCCAACATGCTTTGGTAGCTGGATACCTCCAACCCATGAATCCCAACTGCCCGCAAACTACCAGGAAATCTACTCGGAGCTCGGCTATGCCGATACCCGCTTCAATGTAGTGAAGACCTGGACCGAATACCTGAACAGATTGCTCGGTGTGACCATCGGCCTGCTTATCTTTGCCACGGCCGTCGTCTCCTGGCCGCTGCGGCGTCTCAATCGCCGGATTACCTGGGCTTCCATTGCCACCTTCCTGATGGTGGGTTTCCAGGGTTGGTTAGGTTCCAGGGTGGTGAGTTCCAATCTGCAGCCGGGGATGATTACCCTGCATATGTTAATGGCTCTGGCGATCGTGGGAACCCTGTTGTACGCCCTGGCTCAGTCCCGGCGCCAGTTGATGGTGGCGCAGCCTGTCACCAGTATCGATCCGCGTTTTGAAAAGTGGCTCTACATCGTACTCGGGATGACCATCCTGCAAGTCACCATGGGTACCCAGGTCAGGGAGATGACTGACATCCTGCGTGTCTCCCAGGGCGAAGAATTACGCTCCGCCTGGATCGAAGCCATGCCCTGGTTCTTCTACGTACATCGCAGCTTCTCTGCCTTCGTCCTGTTCGCCAACCTGTGGCTCGCCCGCCTGCTGATCAACTCGCTGGGCTGGATGCATACCCTGACCCGACTCACCATAGGCATGATCGTGATCATTGGCGTTGCGGTAACTTCCGGCGCAACCCTGGGACATCTCGGCATGCCGGCCCTGGTGCAGCCCTTGCATCTGCTGGCGGCAACCCTGCTGTTTGGCCTGCAGTTCCTGATCTGGATGAGTTATCGCCACGCCCGTGATGGTGGGCAGGTGTCCGACAGGGCCTCGCTTACAGCGCCAGTGGATCAGGCCGTAGTTGGAAGTGAACAACCAGCGGTTTAGTGCCCTGGCCACCCTCCTTCAACCAGGGTGTCCGGTCGCCACTGGGCACCCATAGACCACGTCCCTTCCAGCCGCCATCGGCATCATCGATTCTGCCTTCGAAGCCCTTGGTATAAAAGCCTAGCGGGTAGGGTACGCGCAGGGTGATGAACTCACCATCCACGAAGGCGTGCACACCGTCGAACAGATTACCTGTGACAATTGGCACGTCTTCACCGAGGCCGAGGCTGTTGTGCTGGTCTACCCAGGTGTAATAACTGGATTCGACGCTGAATTCAGGCAGATCCTGAAAGCCCGGGCCGGGGAGACGATGAAAGGTCCAGCCTTCTGGGCAATGATCGCCGGTTGCCTGGGGACCGTTCAATGGGCCCTCACACTTGCGTCGGTCGAACTCGCCGAGATGGCCGCTAGCCAACGAGACCCAGACCACACCATTCTTGTCGATATCGGCGCCGCGGGAGCCGAACCCCGGCAGCAGCACATTGTATTTCTCGCCGAGCCCCGTCTGCGGGTCGAAGCGCACCAGGGCGCCCGGATAGCCGAAGGCATTGGAACCCCACACCGAACCATCCGCGGGATTGGGCATGACGGCGTAGAAGCCAGCCGGCACACGCATGTCCTTTGCAGGATCCATGGCCTCGCCGGGCTCGGTCCATGCATCCACCTGGCCATTGCCATTGGTGTCCAGGATGAGCGGCGACCAGCGCTGGGCGGCGGCCGCATCGCCGGTCTCAAGGAACTCCCGGGTGTTGAGCCAGCCCACTACGTTGCCTCCACCGCTGGTCCAGAGCGTATTGTCCTCATCATAGGCGAACTGCAGGTGGTGGGTGCTGAAGCAGGTATCGACGAAGGTATATTCCTCGCTTGCCGGGTCGTAGACCGAGAGTTGGCGTCCGGAGCGGTTGCTTGGGAATAACTGTGCGGAGGGATGGTCGGAACCTTCCTTGCAGAAATCCGGATTGTCGGCAGCACGGATGCGGGCGGTGTACCAGACCCTGCCGTCCTGATCCAGCATGGGGTTATGGGCATTCGCCTTGCTGTCCCAGAGTATCTCATCGCCCCAATAGGCTGAGGGAGCGGAGGGCGGTGTCGCCGCAGTAGTTGGCGTATCTGCATCGCGAACCGGGGCATTGATCACCCAGCTGGTGTTGTTGACCGGGTCCAGCACCGGAAATTCGTCGGTGCTGAGTTCGGGCGCGCCGTACAGTGGACCATTCGCATTCACCGTGGGATTGCGGCGATCGGTACCCGACAGGTCATGCATGTAGGCCCGGGGATTGGACCAGTCGCGTACCGTCACCACCACATTGCGCTCCTGCCCCGAGGGACGCTTGGGTTTGGCGAAGGGCAGTTCTCCATCCGCGATACGCTGGGTCCAGTCGCCGAGGTACCTGAATGGCACACCATCGAGGCGTTCACTCAATTGGCTGAACATGCCTTGCCCCGCCTGGCCCGAGAGTACGCGACGCATCCAGGCCTGTTCATGGGTTTCAAACTCACCGAAGAATTCGGGAATCGTCCGGGTGGCTTGCTGTCCCAGCTGATGGCAACCCACACAGCCCATATTCTTCATCCAGGTCAGGTAGGCATTCAGGCCACCATCGATGTTTGCCAGTTCACTCTCATCGGGCAGTCCCATCATGGAATACCAGTACGCGGCGGGATAGACCTGTGCGGCAACCGCATCATTCGGCGCAAGCGTCGCCTCAATCTGCATCGACGTACCGGGTTCGGCACTGTACTTCGCGCTGTCGGCCAGTCCGTAGCCTCTTACCCATACCTCGTAACGGGCGGAGGGGAGGTCGGGGATGGCGAAGCGTCCCTCGTCGTCAGTCGCCACGATACGCACGAAGAACGTGTCGAACTCACCAGTTTCGGCAACCACCCACACGCCCGCCTCGGGTCCGGCTGCGCTGCTTACCTGGCCGGTGATGGCGGCAGCATTCTGTGCCGTGACAGTGGTTTCAGTGGTGTCGGTGGCATCGGAGAGGGTGGCAGCGGGCGTTGATTGCTCGCTGCAGGCAGCAAGCAGAATGGCAGCAGCGGGGACGAGGGCTAGGGGGGACAGCAGGTGGGCCTTGCTAATGAATGTGCGTCTCATGGAGGGTCTCCCGGCAGGCGTGGTTGATGTCGTGAGTATAACGAGGTTTCGCCCCTGCCTGGCAATGCCTGCCATCCGGATCAGTGAGACTTTCAACGACTCCTGTCGTCTGCTGGGCGCAGAAGAGAATGGTGTTAACATAGCGCGCCTGCCGCAGTCTTGCCGTTACAGAGGTAGTGCGGCCCAGTTCAGATTCACCACAGGAGTCTCCGCCCATGGATAGCAAACCGAGAAGCAACAAGGAATTCGACATGATCGTGTTCGGCGCCACGAGTTTCGTCGGCCAGATACTCTGTCGCTATCTCGTGCATGAATACACCGAGCCAAATTTTACCTGGGTGATGGCGGCCCGCTCGGAGGCAAAGTTGCAGGCGCTGAAATCAGAATTGGGGGAGAAGGCGGCGGCCATACCGGTGATCGTGGCCGATTCCAGCGATGATGAGGCCATGGCAGGTCTGTGCCAGCGAGCGGAAGTGATAATTTCCACCGTGGGGCCCTATGCGCTGTATGGTGAGAAGCTGGTGAGGGCCTGCGCCGAGGCCGGCACCGACTATTGCGACCTTACCGGTGAAGTGCAATGGGTCAGGCGCATGATTGATCTCTACGAAGACTCGGCACGTGCCAGCGGCGCCCGCATTGTTAACTGCTGTGGCTTCGATTCCATCCCCTCCGATCTCGGTGTGAAATTCCTGCAGGATCAGGCGCTGAAGACGTTCGGCTGCTATTGCTGTGAAGTGAAGATGCGGGTGAAGGCGACCCGGGGTGGTGCCTCAGGCGGTACGATCGCCAGTGGCATTAACGCGCGCAAGGAAGCTGCCGAGGATCCGGAAATCGCCGCCCAGATGCGGGACTGGTATTCCATCTGCCCCCGCCCCCTCAACAACGAGGCGAAGCAGCGCATGGTTGGCGTGGAATACGATGAGAACTTCAAGTCCTGGGTGGGGCCTTTCATCATGGCGGTGATCAATACCCGCGTCGTTCTTCGCAGCAACGCCCTGCGCGACACGCCCTATGCCCCGGAATTTGTGTATGACGAGGCGGTGCTTACCCGGGACGGCAAAGCGGGCGAGAAGCAGGCAAAGCGCCTGGGCTTCGGAACGGCGTTTGCAGGGGCTGTGCTCGCCATTCCACCCCTGCTATGGCTCGCCAGGACTTTCTTTCTCCCGAAACCCGGACAGGGCCCCAGCCCGGCTGAACAGCTTAATGGATTCTTCGATATCCGGTTTCACGGCAAGACCGGGAAGGGTGACACCATCGTGGTCAAGGTAACGGGGGACCGCGATCCCGGTTATGGATCCACAGCCAAGATGCTGTCCCAGGCTGCGATCAGCCTGCACCGGGACGTGGACAAGCAGGCTATCGGAGGTGGCTTCTGGACACCTGCTTCGGTGTTTGGTGATGGACTCATGCAGCGGCTGCAGGCCCATGCCGGACTGGGATTTGAGGTGCTGGAGATCAAGCACGCCGAGATCGAAGCACATCAAATCGAGGCCAGTGATGATTCTGCTGCGGTTGACGCGGCGGATTAGCGTGGTCTTCGGGCACTGAACCCCTGGCTGTTGCGCTCGGGGTTTACGCCCGCTCCGGTGCGCTGTCTGCTTCCCGGTGGGCGGTGCCTTTCGGTGACTAATCTCGCCAATTCTTCGCGATTCCAGCAGGTTTTTCCTGCGCTTTCCATGCATCCCGCCTTCAAAGCCCGGAAAATCAGGCGCCTGGAGCTTGGCACGTTCTGTGAAAGGTAGTTCTCAGAGGTCGATCGGGTTTCCGCTGCTTGGGGTGTAACCAATTTACTGGTTGCCGCGTCTATTCACTGAAACCCTGAATGCGCCGTTGTTGCGCGTTTTCATGTGCCGGGTTTGCGCTTGGTTTCGACTGCGGGCCTCATCCCCGGGGTCCGCAGTCGATCCCTTTTTGCTCGAATCATGGCGTGCTTCCCACTACTATTTCCCTATCGCTAAAACATCAACTGACAATGTGACCCTATGGAAAAGGAATCTGCCAATCCCCCTCTGGCCCCAGATCAAACGCTTCGTGACTTTCCAGATAAAGCTCTATGTCGACGCTTTTCGTGACCTGCTGCTCAGCGCCCTGTCTTTCTTCGCTTTTGTAATAGATGTGCTCTTTTAGCAGCATGGGGCAGACAGCTACTTCGAGAAGGTGCTGGCCCTGGGCAGGCGCACGGAGAAAGCCATTAACCTGTTCGAACAGCATGACCCGGCAACCCAGGGACGCGATTCTATCGACAGTATGCTGCGCGACGTGGAAGACAAATTGCGCCGCTAGACTCCGGAATCGCAGAAATCGAAGGCATAAAAAAACGGCGATGATCACTCATCGCCGTTTTTGTTTTAGCCGACACTACGGGTGTCTAGCGGAATTGCCAGAGCACACGTGCGTAGAATCGACGGCCTCGGCCATCAAAAACTGAAGCATCATACTTAAGCGACTCTTCCTCGTAGAAAGTCAGGTCTGCATTAAATACGTCCAAAAGGCCTAGGGAGAAACGGGTCACTCCAAGGTTTTCATTGCTCCATTGGTGGGAGTAGTTGTATTGAAGATCTAGTGAGTTGTAACTGTCGATTTTACGAGTCAATACAGACTTCACAAAATCACTCGCGTTTTCGAAAGAGGTCGCGTAGCGAAGGTTTTCATAGGAACCGATATGACGACTAATCATAGTGGCACTGTGATTACCGCTCGACCAATTGAGAGAGATATTTCCACGATTATCCGGTAGTGAACGCACTAAGTTGTTGTCACCAGAGGTGCCTGCGGCATCATATATACCAGTATCCAATAGCCCTCGCTCAAGACCAGGCACGCCGCTTATCTTGTATTGACGCACATGCGTGTAGTCGGCTGACAGGCGGAAAGCACCAAAATCTGTGTCCCAGTTGTAGCCCACTCGCATGTCGACGCCATCGGCTTCAATGCTTCCGGCATTAATCGCGCTCAAAGTCAGCGTGATTAAATTCGCGGTTGTAGTACCAAATGCCCGCTGGATACCACTAACCGTATATACTCGAGGGTCTACTACACAGTTTAAACGTTCAGGTGAATCCGCCCCGAATTGTGCAGTCAAGGCCGCTGGATCACATGATGTGTATGGATTAGCAGAATCAGCTGGGATGGAATCATTCAAGATATAGTTAGAGGAATCTGCGGCGGCTATCAGAAATGCGTCAATCTCAGGTTGCAGAGCGCTAATTGGTGGCTCCGGCAGCACACGATCTCTTACTTCGAAGCGCCACAAATCAGCACCAACGCTAAGACCTTCGAGATTACCGTCAGGAGTCCATTGGAAACCTAGGCCATAGGTGTCAGCATACTCGTTGCCGACGTTTGGCGCGGGTGATCCTAGTGTATATGTAGCTTCAGCTTCTGCATTTGCGTCAGTCGGAGGCACTAGTCCTGCTCGAACAGCTTGATTAGATATAGGATCTCTGAAGACTACCGAGGATGACTCTAGACCCTGCTCGATAATTGCAATATTAGGTGCCCGGAAAGATTGCGAGTAGGACCCGCGCAGCAGCAGAGATTCGATTGGTCGCCAACTAAGGGCGACCTTTGGAGAAATTTCGTCACCAATATTACCCCCATAATCCTCCCATCGTACTGCGATCTGGCTTTCTACGTTATCCCAGAAAGGCAGTGATAGCTCACCAAATAAGGCTTTTACAGTGCGGTCTTCGTCGTAATTGAACTGGCAAAGTGAGCATTCGAAATTGTTGCTCACATAGTGGAATTCATTCGGTACTCCATTCTCATCATACCCGAGGATTCGATTCTCCAGTCCTGGGTAGGCGAGTTCATCAGCGCGAGATAAGGTGTTGCGCTCACGATACTGACCACCCACAGCGAACTGCGCAGTACCTCCGCGCATGTCGAACATTTCACCAGAGACTACGGCATCCAGCACGCCAAGTCGGTTTCGTTTGTCTGTTCGGCGAATGGGTACATTGATCCAGTCCATTAGTTCCCGGCTATTGGCCAGACTGGAATCGGTAAGTGATGTTAGGAATGGGTTGTAGAATTGACAGCCGCCCTGACCCTGATTATTACTGGTCAGCGCGTATGACAGTGCTTCGCGGGTTGTAAACACAAAGCCGGGGAAGAATGTTTGAACCAGGCCCGGTGCGTAGTAGTTCCAAGCGGTTGGTACTGCTCCACCGAATGGTCCCACTTGGCCGGCGAAGTCGAAGTCTGGAACACCATTTGGTGTACAGTTAGGTCCACCCAGCCCGTTTGCTGCAAGTTCCGCGCGATCGCGGGAGAAGGTCATGTAATTAGCTTCAAGACTGGACTGGCTGAATGAGTAACTTACATCATAGTTAAAATTGCGATCGTCAACGGTGAAGTCTCCGCGCATACCTACCTGGGCACTAGAAGAATTGGTCCAGGTATTATTCCTGCGGCCACCGGTGCGTGGCAGGCCATCGCGTAGCCCCTGATACATAGCAACATTGGGGCCGCCATTGGCCGCAGAGATTGGCGCATTGGAAATATCTGCCTCGGTGGGTCGGGTCAGGCCAATAGCTGGAGCGTAGAAGCCTAATTCTAATTGCTGGCCTATGGCGTTGTTGCCATATCTTGGGTTGCGGGTGTAGGCGCCAGGCTGGGCCAAGAACACAGTTGGGCCTCGCGACTGGTTGTAACCGTCGTCGGCGCGAATTGTGGTTGAATCAGAATAGTGACCAAAGGCATAGATCTCGGCGCTATCACCAAAGCTGTGGTTAAATGAGGCGGCAAAGCTGTCGCGTTTGGCTTCGTTCGCAATATATTGCCATGCAGCATTATCCTCTCTGCACGTACCCGAACGCTCGCCTGGTTCTTCACGCAATGTTCCTATTTGTAATGGTGATCCATCTGCTTGTGTAACAGTATAACAGCCAGGATCGGTATAAACAGGATCGCCGCCGAAGGCCAGATTATCTGCTGTTACTGCTTCGTTCAGCCAGCCAGCGGTCACATTGGCGCCGAATGCCGGACTCGAAATCAGTGTGCCCGCCGTACCAACTGTGCCTAGAAACTCAATGCGGTCATCATAAAAATTTCCAGCTGTAACAGGAACGGGGTCACGCTCGAAGCGTTCTGCAGACAATACGAGATTGGTGCGACCATTAGATGATTCCCAGCCCCAGATGCCGCTAACGGTGGCATCGTATTTGCCGCTAGCGTTGTCGACTCCTTGCAGGTCACCATAGAGTTCCAGACCTTCGAATTCCGTACGCATAATAACGTTGACAACACCAGCAACCGCATCAGCACCGTATAGTGCAGAACCGCCATCGGTTAGGACTTCAATGCGCTCTGTCATGACTAGCGGAATAGAGTTCAGGTCAACGAATTCTCCGCCCGTCCGCGTGGTCGCGCCAGCTGGAGCCATTCGCTTACCGTTGATAAGTGTCAAGGTTGAGTTTTCACCAAGATTCCGCAGATTGACGTTTGCGGTTCCCTCTACTTGACTATATTCACCTCCGTTCTCGCCGGACACCTGCGGATTCGTGACCGAGCCGGAATTTATGTTCAGGTTTCGAATCACATCCCAGATAATGGCGGCACCCTGGGCGTCTATGCTGTCGCGATCAATCACCTGCACTGGTGATGGGGCATCAAGAGGCGTGCCTCGAATGTAAGACCCGGTGACTATGACCTCTTCAACAGTAGTATCCTCTTGAGCCATAACTGGCATGGCTGCACCGGCTCCTGCCATCATTATCGCCAGACTTAATCCGCGACGCTTGCTGGGAAAGTTCTTACGCATGGTTACTCCCTAGATTGATTCGTATTTTATTTATTGTGTCAGATTTATTGTTATCACAATGCGGCGATCATGTCGTCCGCATTGCGAAATGTTCAATTTTTGCTAATGTTTTTCATTGACAGAATTATAGTTGCATAGGTAGTGACACGCAACGAAAATCAACCTGTTAATAACTACAAATTAACATTCTAATATACTGAAAAATATATAGTTTTTCCTGTTAAACTCTTCCTTATGCCATACTTACTGCAGAAAATTGTTAGGTGGTGGGGCGGGGGGCTCTTGTAACATTCTCGTAGTGCAAGGGCATGTACGAGCTTGGCGCGCTGCTCTTTTGTATTTTTCCGGGTGTTCAGTTATTTTCAATGGTGCTGTATGACGCTGCCTCAGGATCCACCCAGTGACTAATCCTTTAATACTGTTTGCCGCGCAGATCACTGCGATCTTGTCGGTATTGCTACTTGCTGCGGGCTATATCAAAACTGATCCTGGCGCTGCCAGCGCCAGGGTGTTTGGCCTCATGGCGGTGTTTGTGGTGTTTTATCTCCTCAATGGCATGACCAACAGCAATATCGCCCCCGAATTTCGCATCGACCTCAGCAGCATTGCCATTCTCGTCTCGGTCAGCACCAGCGCGATCTGCGGCCTGTTCATGATCTATTGCTTCCTGATCTTCCAGGAGCAGCAACAGTTTCCGATTACCCTGAGTGCTGCCTTCGCCCTGCAGGTCACACTGGACCTGGCGCTGTCATTGCTCAACCTCAGCGGCGGCGAAGGACTGAGTGGCGGCTCGGCCCTGCTGGCCACCAGCATGGATATTCTGCAGCTGGTCTTCGTCGGATTCGCCATTTACTGGACGCTGAAAGGGTGGCGGGCGGACCTGGTGGAAGACCGGCGCATATTTCGCTGGTTTATTATCGGGGTGCAGGGCGCGCTCATATTCCTCGTGGTGTTCCTGGAAAACTTCTTTATTCCCGGCGGTTCCTCCAGCAACGCGACCTTGCAGGCAGTCATCGTGATGAGCATTGCCATACTGACCCTGGGTATGTTGCTCGCTGCCATGCGTTTCGACTTCGTTTCCCTCAGTCAGGCGATCCGCAAAGTGACAGAGCCTGCCAAGGAGGCGGAACTGGAAGGTGAGCAGATATTCGATGTGGAGACCTTTAACCGGGCCTTCAAGGATGGTCAGCTCTACCGGGAGGCAGGTCTCACTATTTCCATGCTGGCCAAGAAACTGAATATTCCGGAGTATCGCTTGCGTTCATTTATACACAAGCAGCTCGGGTTTCGAAATTTCAATGCCATGCTGCATGAGTACCGCATAGAGGATGCCAGTCAGGCACTTTGTGATCCGGAAAGTCAGAACCTGCCTGTGCTCACCATTGCCCTGTCGGTGGGCTACCAGTCCATTACCCCATTCAATAATGCTTTTCGCCAGATCAAGGGCGTGACCCCCTCCGAATACCGCAAGCAACATCTCACCTGACGCGGTATTCGGAGCATTAGCCCGAGACGCTGGATTCTCCGGGGAACGATGCGTTATTCTTGCGCCCGCATTCAGCTAAAAACCAATACTGTTGATCCTGCTAAAGACCTTGCTCACTGGATCGAAAACAGACTAAGGATCGCGAACTGGTGCCGCGACGAGTTGCGTTGATATTGATCGATCTCAATGTTGAGTATCGGTTAAAACGTACACTGCAACGCGGTACAGGCGATAAAATCGGGGAAAATCAGACTAATAAACCCGAATACAGC
Source organism: Pseudomonadales bacterium (assembly GCA_038134565.1). GTDB lineage: Bacteria > Pseudomonadota > Gammaproteobacteria > Pseudomonadales > Pseudohongiellaceae > UBA9145. The sequence goes on from JAYPVK010000012.1 coordinate 61,937, forward strand.
GGGGAGGTTATCCATTTTGAACGAACTCGTTTACAACTTTGCCGTATGGTTGGACGACATGCAGTGGAGCACCGTGTTGCATGAATCCTACTATATGTATAACTGGGTGGAGTCGACTCATGTGCTGACCCTGATGGTCAGCCTGGGAATGTTGTTCCTCATCGACTTGCGCATGCTGGGGCTCGCCTTGCCGGACGTACCGGCCAGCAAGATAGCCCATAGGCTGAACGTGCCGATGCTGATCGGCTTCACCGTAATGTTCATCACGGGCATTCTGCTGTTCTACGCCGTTCCTGTGCGTACATCCCAGAGCATCTGGTTCAGGATCAAGATGGTGCTGCTCTTGGCCTGTGCAATCAATGCGTACCTGTTCCACAAGCGTATGAACGAGTCAGTGTCCAGTTGGGATACAGACACCAGGGCACCATCGGGGATTCGTATGGGCGCAATGCTGTCGCTGGGCTTCTGGTCGATCATCGTGGTCTGCGGACGCTTCATCGCCTACGACTGGTTCGACTGCGATACCTTCCCGGGGGCATTCATGAGTACCCTGGCAGGCTGTGTGGATGGTCAGACGCGATTCTAGCCAGATGCCGTTCCTGAAATAGTGCGCTGTAAACCGAACAGTAGAGCAGCAGAACCGAAGAATAAAAAGATAAAAGTTTAAAGATAATTGAAAAACGATTATTGAGGCGACAAGCGATGCCCACATTTCTATCAGAATACTCAAGAACAGTCAGTGCAGCGGCAGTCATAGTCCTGCTGCTGTTATTCACCTATGGCGGCTGGATGGATAGTGTCTATCCTGGCCTGCTGGGTGTTTTCGAATGGCTGGAAACCACTCCCTTTGGCTACATCGGCAAGACCTGGGGTGCGGCCTTCGCCTTCGTCGAGGCCATACACCTGATCGGCCTCGCCGTGTTGGGAGGCTGTGTGATCGCCAGCGACGGGCGTCTGCTCAATCTGGTGCTGACGGATGTGCCCGCCCAGACAGTATTCGACAGAACCCACAGGGTTTTTGTCTGGGCCCTGGTCACCTTGCTGGCCACGGGAGTGTTCATGGCCTGCGGTGTGGCGACGAAGATCTATTACCTGCCCGTGTACTGGTACAAGATGCTGGCACTGGGGGCGGGCATGTTGTTCCATTTCTATATCCGCAAGCCCCTGTTGGGACACGACCTTTCGCAGTTGAACCCGGTGGTCACGCGCCTGGTCGCCATTGCATCAATCCTGGTGTGGTTCATGGTGGCAGCTACGGGTCGCTGGATCGGGTTTAGTGGGTAAGGGGAGAATCAGCTATGAGTGACATGAGAGAAGAAAAAACCAAACTGAAAGATGATGAAGCGGCTGCCTTGCTGGTTGCACAGAGCTTCATCATTTTTTCCGCCATCTACTGGTTCCTGCAGATCGAATCGGTCCGCGAATTGCTGGCAATGGCCTACGGCTAGTCCTCAGATTCTACAGGATAGGCAAAAAAGAGCCGGGCATTGCCCGGCTCTTTGCGTTTTGCCCTGCGGTTCTCAGGAGTCACTCAGTTCATCGGGGAGTAGTCCGTCGCAACCATGTATTCCCGTTGTATCCCGCCGAGGATCTGGCCATTGCCATTAGATGCGTCTGCAACCCGCTGCCATTCCGGGTCGGCGATGAAAGCAGCCCAGGAGGCATCGGCCGCTTCCTGACTGGCATGCTCGAGTATGTAGATCAGGGTGTCGTCCGCTTTTTCCGGATCCGTGGGCGTCCAGTAGCCAACCACTTCCATGCCATGCTTGTTGAAAATGCGCGTCGTGTGATCGCGAAACCGGGCGTGGAGATTATCGAGATTTCCTGGCGTTGCCGTATAGGTACGCAGCTCGAATACCTTCTGGCCCTGGGCGGAAATCTGGGCGAGGAATCCGGAGCCAAATCCTACGGTGAGAGCGAGAAGAGGGATGATGGAGTTCTTGAGTAGTTTGCGCACAGCGTTCTCCTGCAGCGGAAAAGATGGAAGGCCGGTCAGTATAATCAAGGCCTGCAGCAAAGGCGAACTGGTCCAGTTGGCTACCCCCGACGTATGTATGGCATGGAACCTGCATTGTAAGCTCATCAGCAGTAGCGAATTTGCCACCTTTGGTGCTAATGTAATTCTGTGATCATTCAGAAATAGACGATGATTAAGCCATCCACGCTGTTCAAGTCCCTCCTTTTGCTCACCGGCCTGTGTGGGTTCGGCCCACTTTATGCCCAGGTCACCGTCGACCCCGATGACACGCTGGCCATGGCCCTGCAGGACTTGCAGAGCCTGGAAGTCGAGGTCAGCAACACCGACCCCCGGCTCGCCGAACCCTTGTTCCAGTTGGCCCGTGAATTTCGTAATAGCGGCCGCTATGCCGATGCCCATGCTGCCCTGGATCGCGGACAGCAGATAATTCGCATGAACGAAGGCCTGTACACCCAGGCCCAGATTCCCTATATCCAGGAGAAGATCGACAATTACGCGGATTGGCAGCAGTGGGGGGATGCCAGGACCCTGCAGGATCACTTGCTGTGGCTGCATCGCAGCAAGACGCGCTACATCACCGCCGACCTGATCGCCGACTTCATGCAGTTGTCCCGCCTGCATCTGCGAGGTATCAGCGAGGACTCCCTGGAATTCCAGGCTTTTCATTTCCGCCGGGCATCGGCGGCCAACTGGCTCGCGCTGGCGGCCGGTGAACGACTTTGGGGAAGTCTTGACACCAAATTGGTGCCAATCCTCTATGAGTTGGTAAAACAGCACCATTTGCAGGCAGAAGCCATTGCCATGGGTGGTCGCACCAGCTATGAGCTCAGGCAGATTGTGCCGGGAGCCGATTTGGTTCGCGACCGCAGCGTGATGCGGGCGATGCTCTATCAAACGGGTCGCCGCCTGCTCAGCCAGATTCGGGAAATCTATGCGGAGGCCACGCCAGTGAACCTGGAGGCCGTGGCCATGGCGAATCTGTACCTGGCCGATTGGGATGTGGTCTTCGATAATCCCCGGCCAGCACTGCGTTCCTACGAAGTGGCCTACCGCAATCTCACCCTGGCCGATGTCGACCAGTTGCAGCGAGAACGCTTCTTCGCCTCTCCCAGTTTGCTGCCAGAGAAGGCATTCTACTCAAGCCTGCAGGAAGCGGAGCAGGCGAGGGTGCCGGATATCGCAGGGGAAATCAGCCATCTGGACAATGCCCAGGCATCTTTATATTTCGCCGAGTGGAGCCCCAGCTTCCCCCATGTTCGAGCCCCTTACCAGCAGCATGGCAGTCAACTGGATTCAAACTTCGCACTGTTTTCCTTCAACTTGTCTGGCGTAACGGAGATGAGTCGCTGGCTGAATCGGGATAGCGTGCAGACCTTTGGCGAGTTGCTGGATGTGACGCTTTTGAAACCCGATGTGCCTGCGTCATCGGGCATGGAGGCAGAATTCAGGCGACGATTGGAGCGGCTGCATTTTCGCCCACGCCTCGAAAATGGACTACCCATCGAAACCGAGGCGACGCTGCTCTATCAGCCTGCCCTGACTTTCAATTAGTCACTGCCGTTATCTGTCGCTCCGGCATTGGCACACGTATTTCACCGCGGTAATCTTTTGCAGGTTTTCGCCTGGTGGCGTTGCTTGTCGTGTTTCCTTTGTCATAGCAATGTCATTTCCGGCAATTAGTGTAGGGCACGTCTAAAGCTTTGCAGCTTTATGGCCGAAGCTATTAATAGACACTTCAATTAACCACTACCAAGGGAGGGCAACCACCGGCTTTGGCCATTAAATTCAAAATCTCACAATCAGCATTCGAAAGGGGTTCGACTAATAATGAGCGAAGTGAAAATTGTCAAAAGCTCAGTTGACAGCAGTACCTCCTCTAACCCGGTATTCTATGTTCTAGACACCAATGTATTAATTCACGATCCCACCTCAATACTCAATTTCGACGAACACCACGTAGTCATTCCCATCACGGTTCTTGAAGAACTGGATTCACTCAAAAGCGGCCGCCATGCCATCGCAGCGGATTGCCGCCAGGCCATCAGAGAATTAGACAAGCAACTCGGCAGAGCTTCCCCCACGGAAGTTGAGTCGGGTGTGGCGATCCAGCGCCCCGATGGCCTGGATAAGGGAGGCGTACTCTCGGTCATGATGATCGAGACGCCGGAAAACCTCGTCATGCTTCCCACGCATTTGAATGACAACAAGATCCTGAATGATGTCGGTTATCTGAAGCAGCGCTACCCCGACCGGCGCGTCGTGCTGGTCACCAAAGACATCAATGTGAGACTGAAGGCCAGGGGTTGTGGTATCGAATCCCAGGATTACCACAGTGACTTGATGCTGAATGATATAGAGCACCTCAACAAGGGCTATATCGAGTTTCCCGGATCATTCTGGAAACTGGTAGACGAGGTAGAGACCAAGCAGGACCGGGGCCGCACCATACACACATTGAGTCGTGGCGTGTTTGGGCAGGATGTTTACCCGAACCAGTTCCTCTTCGACGAAGAGGGTTTCGTGGCGCGAATCCTCTCAACCACGGCGACCGATGTCACCCTGCTGCACCTTAATCTCAACAGCCTGATGGAAACGGAAGCCTGGGGCCTGAAGCCGCGCGACACTTACCAGGCCATGGCGCTAAACCTGTTGATGGATCCCGATATTCACCTGGTCAACCTCACCGGCTCGGCCGGTTCCGGCAAGACTATCCTTGCCCTGGCGGCGGCTATCGAGCAGACCGTTGCCAATAAACTGTACCGGCGCATCATCGTTACCCGCAGCACCCAGGCACTGGATGAGGACATTGGATTCCTGCCGGGAACGGAAGAGGAGAAGATGGAACCCTGGCTCGGGGCTATCACGGATAACCTGGAAGCCCTGCACTGGGAGGATGAAAACTGTAGCAGCAGCGTGGAATATGTACTGAGTAAGGTGCCCCTGATGTTTAAGTCCCTGAATTATATTCGGGGCAGGTCCTTCCAGAGCAGCCTGATCATTATCGATGAATCACAGAACCTGACGCCTCACCAGATCAAGACCATAGTGACGCGGGCGGGCAATGGTTCCAAGGTAATCTGTCTCGGCAATCTGGCGCAGATCGATACGCCCTATCTGACTCCTATCAGTTCGGGGCTTACTTACCTGACGGAGCGATTCAAGAGCTTCGAATACGGTGGAAATGTGTTGCTGCAGGGCGTGCCGCGTTCCGTGCTCGCGGCCTTCGCAGAAGAGAACCTGTAATCGGCCATGCTGTGCACTCCCGGCTTGGGGGCGCACGGTTTCATCGCATCAGTCAGACTGAAAACTCTGGTTCATGGTCTGTGCCGGCGATTCCTTGCAGGGCTTGCCGATGGCCTTGGCTGGCACGCCGACCACGGTGGTATTAGGTGCCACGTCTTCCAGTACGACACTGCCTGCTCCGATCTTCGCTCTTTCCCCGATCACGATATTGCCCAGCACCTTGGCACCGGCAGCGATCAGTACACCGGAGCGTATCTTGGGATGGCGATCGCCTTTCTCGTTACCCGTACCACCCAGGGTAACCTGTTGCAGGATCGACACATTGTCTTCGATGACCGAGGTCTCGCCGATGACAATGCCGGTGGCATGATCAAACATTATGCCCTTACCCATGACACAGGCTGGATGGATGTCGACCCCAAAGACTTCCGAATTGCGACTCTGGATAAAGAGCGCCAGTTCCTTGCGGTCTTTCTGCCACAGGTAGTGAGCGAGGCGATGTACCTGGATAGATTGAAATCCCTTCAGGTAAAGGATTACCGGTAAATAGGCATTGATAGCCGCATCGCGTTCGTAGACGGCCACAATATCGGCGGCCGCGTGCTCTATGCATTCCGGGCAGGTTTCGAAGGCATCGTCAAACAATTCCCTCACGGTTACCGCGGGCATTACATCGTCTGAGACCTTATTGGCCAGGATGAAGCTGAGTGACGATGCCAGGCTGTCATGATTGAGGACGCAGGCATAGACATAACTGGCCAGGAGCGGCTCTCTCCTGATCATCTGTTCGGCTTCGCTGCGGAGTTGCTGCCAGATTTCCGGTGCCATGATGGACTTCCTTGGGCGAGGAGTGGGAATTATACGGTGCGCAAGAATCGATACAACCGTTAACCAGCAATTCCTGAAGCGCGGTCAGGTGAAGAAGCGGTCGCTCCAGGATTTCTTCTTCTGCAGGGACTCTGTGTCTTCCGCGGCTCGACGAATATGAATCTCATCCACCACGCGCTCGCCCTTGCCATAGGTTACCAGCAGGGCCTTATGGCAAAGCACATTGATCAGTCGGGGTACGCCGCCGCTGCTTTCCACCAGCAGCTTGAGCGCGCTGTTGGTGAACATGTGGTTACCACTGTATCCCGCCTTGGCCAGTCTGTGCTGCACGTAGGCCGCTACACCCTCGGCACTCAGTGCTGGCAGGGTGAAGGCATTCTCTATTTCATTGCTGAGTTGCCGCAGGACGGGGCGGTCCAGCAGTTCGTCCAGTTCCGGCTGGCCAAACAGGATGACCTGCATGGGCAGCTTGCTACTGGATTGCGCCTGAGTTAGCAGATAGATGGCATTGAGGGACTCCTCCGGCATCGCCTGGGCTTCGTCAATAAAGAGAACCAACTGGCGCCCAGTACTGGCCAGACGCAGGGTTTCCGACGTGATGTCCTTGAGTAGTTCCCTGTATTTCTTGCCGGAATAATCTTCCAGGCCAAGTTCATCGGCCAGCGCTGACAGTAAGGCTTCCTCGCTGAGTATGGGGTGAGGAATAAAAGCGGTGGCAAATTTGTCCTTGTGGAATTCGAGTGCATTCAGCTTCTTCCGACATAGCATGGTCTTGCCAGTGCCAACTTCCCCAACAATCTTGCAAAACTGGCCGGGCTGGCTGAGCGAGGCAACAACGGCTTCGAATATTCGCAGACGGCTGGGCAGCTTCAGAAAGTAACGCGTGTTAGGCGTCAGGGAGAAGGGATACTGTGCCAGACCAAAGTGTTCGAGGTAAATTGTATGTCTGCCAATTAGGGTTGCTTAGCAACAAACCGGTTTGCCGGCATCGAATTTCACGACGCTATGCTCACGCTTATCTGCATAGATCTTGCTTACGATCAGCTGATGGCTGCTTTCTTCAGTATTGTCTTGGTCTTTTCCAGTTCTGCTTCCAACAGCGCCCGGGTCTCAGGTTCGATGGTTGGGTTGGAGGGTACGAAATAAGCTGTGCGAACCACCTCTCGCCAGCGCGGAACCTTGGGTAGTTGCTCCAGGCGCAGATAGCGATCAAAAGTCCGTGTGCGCAAGCGACCGTCGTCTATGCTTACTGCCTAGATATTGCTCTCTTCAGCCAGTTCGATCTTGGATTTCTGGGTAGTTACCTCTCAGGTGTGTAATGCCGAGCGCATGAGTGTGACGAGTTGCTGCCTATATTCGCTCTCACTGCTGACGGCTGGCAAGTGTTCATCGATGTAGTCCACCAGATCTTCGATGCCAGAAAGCTTGTCCAGCAGTTCCGGGTTCTCAGCAATCTCATCTGGTGTGAGGACGTTGAGGCGGGTGCCGATGCGACGCATATTCTGCTGCGCCTGGCCGAAAAAGTTTACCAGTTCCACCGTATCCCTGGCCAGGGCGGAATCGGTAATCTTCTTCAACGGTTCCGTGTCCTCCAGGAACAGCACGCCGGTGCCATCGTCATTACCGAACAGGCACAGCTTGCTGTTGAGCTTGATGGTGCTGCTCGACGGCTTGCCAGCGCTGTTGTAGGGCACTACGAGTTCGATCTCCACCGCCTGGCTGATAAAGCTGGCATCGTCCTCAACTTCACCGTATTCATCCTCGCCACTCTCCCAGCGGGCCAGGGTCTGCCGGGCCGGGTCATTCACATCGGCATCAGAGAGTATGGATGTGATGTCTTTTTCCAGCAGGCTCCTGCGATCCGTGTCCAGCAGTTCCGCTGCGCGCAGGTTTGCGCTGAAGATTCGCCCGGGCAGTTCGAAGGCGATGAAGCCGGCCTCGATGGTTTCCAGGACTTGCTGCAGTCGCAGGCGGGAGCTGCGCAATTCCGCATCGGCCGCGGCGTAGTTTTCTATCTGTGTTCGCAGCCGCAGGTTATCTTCGTTAACCCGGTGCAGCATGCTAAGGTGTAACTGGTTCTCGACCCGAGATTTCAGTTCCTCGTTGTGGAAGGGCTTGGCGAGATAGTCGTTGGCACCGGTGCGGAAACCCTGGGTGAGATCCTCGAGATGATTCTTGGCGGTCACCAGAATGATGGGCAGCTCGATATGGTTATATTTCTGCCTGAGCTTCTGACATACCTCGTAGCCGTTCAGTCCCGGCATCACCAGATCCAGCAATACCAGGTCGGGTTTGCTTTCCTCTATGGCATTCAATGCGTCCAGGCCATTTGAACATTTGACGACGTTCTATTCCTCCAGTTGCTGCCCCATCACCACGCGATTGATCTCGTCGTCATCCACCACCAGAATGGTAACTTCCTGTTCGCTGCGCAGCTTCGGCACGTCCGCGACCTTGTTGGCCTGCTCCAGGTAGTCGGCACGGCGAATCATCTGCTTGTGAATGTTTGGCGATTTGATTGCGCGGGTCTGATCGAGCGAGACGCGCAGGTCGAAGCTGAACGTGGAGCCCACGTCCAATTCACTCTCCAGCTTCAGTTTGCTGCGATGCATCTCTACCATGCGCTTGGCCAGGGGCAGGCCAAGGCCGATTCCGCTGGCGTTCATCTGCTGCGAGGGAAGTTTCTCGAAAGTCTTGAAGATCGTGTCGTGATCCGTCTTGTGGATGCCGATGCCAGTATCACGCAAGGATACGGTGACGTTGTAGTCTGTAGTGAGTTCCGCTGAGATCACTACTTCACCGCTGTAGGTGAACTTGATGGCATTGGATGTCAGGTTGACCAGGATCTGTTGCAGGCGATCTTCATCACCGGCGACCAGGGGCAGGTCCGGGTCAACTTCAGAGCGCAACTCCAGGTTCTTCTCGCCGATAAGCGGTCGGCAGACGGCAATGACCAGAGTAACCAGGCTGTTCAGGTCGACTGGCCGGAATTTCACATAGGTGGCTTCTTCTTTGGCGGCCGAGAAATCCAGCAGGTCATCTTTGATCTGCTCGGAACGGACCAGGTTGTTGATCGCCAGCAACTGGGCGTCTTCCTTCTCCTGCTTGATCTGGTTGTAGCGATAGGAGAGGCTGATAGAAAGCAGCAGGGCCTGGGCCACGAGACCCATGTTGTAGGCATTCTCCGTAAATGTATTACTCGGAAAACCGGGCCACAGTTGCAGCAGCATCAGGATGATAACGCCGCTGAGGAATACGCCGATTGCTGCCATGTGTACCACAGCCGTTACATTGCCACGGCGGATGGCATCGATATTGGTATAGAAGGCCAGCGGAATAGCCAGGGTAATGAGGAAGATGTACAGGTACTGGAATATTTTCTCGTTGGGGGCGAAGGCCACCGCCAGGACCAACAGGAACGCGCCAAAGAATCCTTTAACCAGGTTGTCCAGCTTGATGTTGTTTTCCCAGATGCGCAGCAGCGAGCGCTGGAACAGCAGGGCGGTGATAACCAGCAGCGGGTAAATGAGTCGTTCTGCCATGTCTACCCAGTAGGCGCCCTGATAGAGCTGGTCCAACACGTAGCGCAGGTGATTGGAGTCCAGGAAGATAAAGGCCACCTAGACCGCTATGGCGGCCACGTAGTAGATATAGCTGGGTTCGCGAATGGTGAAGAACAGGAACAGGTTGTAGAAGATCATCGCCAACAGGATGCCGTACTGCAGGCCGAGCAGGGTGTCGGAGATAACCGTTTGCTGCTGGAAGCTGTCCTGCTCCCATAAGGTGATCGGCAATCGGATGGGGCAGGCACCGGTGAGTCGCATTTACAGGGTATCGCCGAAACTCTCATCTATGGTCAGGGCGAAGCCCCGGCTCAGGGTCTTGAGCTCGCGTTCGTCCAGCATCGTTCCCAGGGAGTATTCGAATTCCACCTGACCCTGATCGCCGATGGAATAGAGCTCGATGCCGCCGCGCACGACGCCGGCGACGAACTTGGGTGGACCGAACTCCAGTATCTTCTCCGCACCGGCTGGCATTCGGGACCAGTCCAGGTTGACTCTGATCCAGTAGGCCGCGCTGCTGATACCGAAATGCAGGATGTCGCGGTCGTGGGGGATGAAATTGACATCGAAGTTGGCCGCGGTGACCTCTTCGATGGTCAGGGATTCGGAGCTGTCTTCGTAGTATTCGACGAATGTGGTGACGGCAATCTCGCCGGCGGCCGGGTCCACTGACAGGGTCTGGGCAACGGCAGGCATGCCGGTCAGCATGAGCAGCGCCATAGCCATGATCCGCCAGCTCAGTAGGGAAAAATGACAGCCTTGTGTGTTCACCGTTTTCTGCCGCGTTGGGAGGTTGATCGATTGCCAGCCTGCTTGACTGTACAGGGTGTGCCAGCGGGTATCTGGAATACTGTCGGGATGCGCTGGGATTTTATAGTTTTGACCATGGCAGAACAATCTTATTGCAGTATTTTTATGGCTATAATTTTTGGAATATCAATTAGATAGTCGATAAAATTAAGCCATATTCCTGCTCCTGCTACACTCTGGCCGCGTTTCCAATTAAGATCAGCTTATGGCTTACCACAATCGAACACGCGCAAAACTGTCAGCGGGCATTGTTGCGACTGCCAGCTGGCTGCTGCTCGCCACGGCGGCCGCGGCGCAGGAGCGCAGCCAATACCAGTACTGGCTGGACCTCACCGCCGCTGATCAGCGCTATGCCGACCGCACTCTGGAAATCGGGCGTGTCCAGTCGTTTCTCGAATTCCTCGGCGAAGGCTCCGTGGTCTTCCGTGACGAGGGACCGGTCGATGCCCGTTCCCTCTACCAGTCTCCCGATTTTCAGGGAAACGACCTGACCTGGGATGCGCATTACGCCGATGTGTCCAGGGCCGGAGACCTGGGGCTGACTGCCGGGCCAATGACTTCCATTGCCGGGCCGGGAGACTCCGATGGCAACAATGCCTTCGGCCACCTGATTTCCATCTGGAAGAAACAGGAAGGTGAGTGGAAGCTGGCGGCTGACATGTTCACCTTCATTCCAGGCTTCCTGAGTCTGTCTGTTGAGCCCAGATTTGAAGATACCCAGCCTGTGCTCGATGAAACGGCCCATCCGGTTATGGCAATGGCCGAAGAAAACACCATGCAGAGCCTGATCGACGCGGACAACCTGTTTGGTCGATCGATCAATATCCGGGGTGGTGAGCGGGCGATGCTGCGCTATGGCCTGGAGAATGTGCGCGTGTACTTGCCGGGTATGGGGCCGGCGGTGGGTGCCGATATCGCGAGTTCAGTGTATGGCGCATTCCTCGATGACCAGTTGCAGACCACCACACCGGTGAATCTGATCCATATCGGCGGCTATCTCAGTGAATCGAAGGAGATGGGCTATACCTACGGCGTGATGACGACAAATCCGGAAGAGGTCCAGTCCGGTTTCCGCAGCAACTACCTGCGGCTGTGGCGCCTGAACACCAGCAACGAATGGCGCATCGCCGTCGAAGTACTGAGACCTCTCCCGAACTAGCACGCTTCGCTATTCGTCGTTGGTGACGATGATCGTCCGTTCCCCGTAGATCAATTCGGTGCCCTGATTGTTTCTGATCTGCACGGCCAGGCTGTGTTCACCATTGCTCAGCCTGCGGCTGTCCAGGCGCAAACCGAAGCCAAGGTTCGGGGCATTCGGGTCAGTTCGCACATTTCTGACCGAGACCACGTCATTGCGTTCGATGCCGTAATCCAGACTTGCCACGACCTGCTTGTCTATCAGTAGTTCGACTGCTGCGATACCGATATCCTCGCTGTAAGCCCAGCCTGCAATGTCCAGCTCATTCTGGATGCTGGCGCCAGCCTCGGGCCGGTCTATCCAGGCCTGGATTGGGTAGGGACAGGGAAAGGCTCGCTGCATCGGTGGTGTCTGCAGGGTATCGATCCGGTAAAAGGAAAAAGACTTGTCGCCCGCATACAGCGAGAGCCCGCGCAGTGGCCTGATGGCGCTGCTGTACCCACACATCGTTGCCATCAGGTCTACCTTTTCCGCCAGGACCAGGGTGCTGTCTTCATTGATATACAGCGCGCTGCGACCTGCCAGTGAAGGTAATGCAGATTCATCCATGTTCCAGAGCCGGAGTTGGGTGATGCGGCCATCGCGTACCGCCTTGTCTCGGTCGAGGGTAAACGCCTGTTCGCTTATGCCGGCGAATTTGACCTGGGCCGCCGTGTAGTAGTTGTCGGTGATGACGACAGGATTCGAAGTCTCGAACTCGGCGCTCGCCAGGGCAGAGGAATAGTCTGCAAACTCTCGCCACCCCGCCATCTTGTTTGACAGCACGCCGGTACCCAGTACCGCTTGCAGTGGAGCCTGGAATGCCTGGGATCCAACCCCCAGCAGGGCCAGCAGAGTACCCGTGAATCCCACTAGTGGAATCGACAGGCTGAGTTTCCTTGCCAGCCCACTGTCCCATTTCTCCGACGCCCACTCATAGACCTGGCGCAGCGCCATGGGTGCTGCGACCAGTAAGGGAAAATAGCCGGACAGCGGCCAGTGTATGGAGGTGCTGTCGGCATCGGTCCAGGGCGCGAGAACGAGATAGACGCTCAGGTTGGTGACCGAGAAGCAGAGCAGCAGGAGTGAATCCCGGTGACCACTGCGGGCCCGCTGCCAGAGTTGCCAGAGGCAGAGCAGGAACAGGAGGTAGAGCGGTGGTGTAACCAGCCCAGCCTGTTTGAATACATGGAGCAGTCCGCCGGCGCTGAATTCCCAGGGATGACGCTCCACCAGGTAGAAGCTGGCGCTGCTGAGCTGGTTGCTGAGGTTGAACCAGAGTATCGGAATCAGGCCCAGGCAGGCGATGGCCATGGCAAGCCACAGACGGGGATTGCGCCACTGGTGGTGTGCGGCCTGGCAGAGTATCAGGAAGCAGACAGCCGCCAGCGGATAGAGAAAGAAGCGGTAGTGGGTGGATAAGCCCAGGGCAACGAATACACCGGTTGCCAACCAGTCCTGCAGCCTGTCGTTGAGCAATGCCCGTTGAAAAAAACCGATAGACAGCAGGCCAAAGAAAATTAATGGGACATCTGGCACGGCAAGAAGGCCCAGGAAGCCGCCCAATGGCAGGCAGAGAGTCAGGGCTGCCGATTCCAGTGCCTGTTGCCGGTCAACGAAGGGGAGCGCCAGCCAGTACATCAGCAATGGCAGGCTGGACCCAAGCGCAAGGAACAACAGGCGAACGGCGAGTGAGTTTCCCGGGTCCAGGGCGCTGCCAACACCGGCCAGCAGGGCGGTCAAGAATGGCAGGTCGCTGTAGGCAAGGGCGGGCCGGGTAGAGGCGAGCCAGTAGAAAATTTCGTCGCTGTAAAGGTCCAGTACCGCTGCCAGGTAGGTCTTGAGCAGCAGCACCAGGATGAAGGCAACGGCGAACCAGACCAGTAGCGGCCTGGTCTGGCGAGTGGGAATCTCCACCAGGGTTTCTCCCTAGACTTGCACCACCTCGATGAGATTCTTCGGCTCCATCTTTGTGGACAATCGTTTCAGGCTGTTGATGAATACTATCAGTATCGTCAGCATGGCGAGAATCCACAATGACGAGAACAGGGGGTGTTCAGCGAATGTGCCTAACTGGTAACAGACCGTTGCTGTGATATAGGCGAGGCCGGTACTCCAGCTGAACACCAGCAGGGTCCATTGCGGGCCCGCTTCCTTGTTTACCGCGCCGAGCACGGCGACGCAGGGCGCGTAGAGAAGAATGAAAACGAGATAACAGAATGCGGCGAAGGGCGAGACGAACAGCGCTGCCATGTTGGTCAGGGTGCTACCCTGTACTTCCTGCTCTTCGGCCACCGCCGCCAGGTCGCTGACGTCGCCGATTGAAATTCCCAGCGGGTCGCCGAGGGTGTCGCCAAGCGCAAGCAATTCGGTGCCGATGCTGCCAATGGCTTCATTGAAGGCGCCTGCGAGGTCGGGCGCGGCATCGCCTGCATCCTCGGCAGGCTCGCTGTACAGGGCATCCAGTGTGCCCACGATGGCTTCCTTGGCGAACATGCCAGTGAACAGGCCCACGGTAGCAGGCCAGTTTTCCTCCTGAATACCCAGCGGGGCAAAGGCGGGCGTGATGCTCTTGCCGATGGCGCTGAGAACAGACTCTTCCGAATCCTCGTTACCGAAGCTGCCATCGGTACCTATGGAGTTCAGGAAGCTGAGTGCGATAACCACCACGACGATCGTCTTGCCCGCACGGAAGATGAATCCCTTGAGGCGGAACCAGGTGGTTAACAGGATGTTGCGCATGATCGGCACGTGATAGGCAGGCATCTCCTGGAAGGACGGCGTAATTTCACCGGTGAACAACTGGCGCCGGAACACCCAGCCGGTGAAGATGGCGAGGGCGATACCCAGCAGGTAAAGACCGAATACGATGTTCTGGCCATTCTGTTGGAAGAAGGCGGCGGCAAACAGGGCATAAACCGTCAGGCGTGCACCACAGCTCATGAAGGGCGCCATGGCGATAGTCATCAGGCGATCGCTGTCCCGGCCCAGGGTGCGCGTCGCCATCACCGCGGGTACATTGCAGCCAAAGCCCACGATGAGGGGCACAAAGGCATTGCCGGGCAGGCCGATTCCGCTCATGAGTCGGTCGATGACGAAGGCCGCACGTGACATGTAACCGGAGTCTTCCAGCACGGACAGGCACAGATACAGGAAACCGATGACCGGAATGAAGGTGGCGACCAGGGTGATACCGCCACCGACTCCCTGCGCCAACAGGGTAGTGACGATGGCAGGAGCGGAGACCTGTTCCAGCAGCCAGGTAGTCCCATCGACCAGTACAGCCGCGAACAGAATGTCGAAGAAATCGATGAATACGGCGCCCACGTTCACCGCGACGGTGAACATCAGGTAGATCATGGCGAGGAAGATGGGAACGCCCAACCAGCGGTTGAGCACGATGGCGTCCAGTTTTTCCGACAGGCTGTGTTGGGTCGGCAATACTTCCACGACCCCGGAACTCAATTGACGGGATTTGTGATAGCGACGCAGGATCGGGTCGGATTCGGCTGGCTCGCTGCTGCTGTCCTGCGCCGGAGCCGCGGCCTGTGTCTCATGCTGAGCGGCGGAGGCTGCAGGCGAAAGGGCCGTGATCATCGCCTGCTTCAGCTCCGCGATGCCCTTCTTGCGCGAAGCTACCATGGAAATGACGGGAAGCCCCAGGTTCTGTTGCAATTTTGTCGGGGTCAGGGTGATGCCGGATTGCTCAGCCACATCCAGCATATTGAGCACCACGATCATCGGTACTGACATCTCCTGCAACTGCTGGCTTAGCACCAGGCTGCGTTCGAGATTGCTGGCGTCGATGATATTGATGATCAGGTCGATGTCGCCCCCCATGAGGTAGTCGTGGGCGATCTGCTCATCTATGCCCTTGTAATCCTGCTCGAGGGAGTAGATGCCCGGCAGGTCCACCAGTTCTACCTCCTTCTCTGGCAGACGGAAGTAGCCAAACTTCTTCTCTACAGTGACGCCGGGCCAGTTGCCCACTTTTTGTCGCGATCCTGTGAGGATGTTGAAGAGGGTGGTCTTCCCGCAGTTCGGGTTTCCTATGAGTGCGATCTTGGTCATGGGCTTACTGGATATCCACCTTGATGATGTCGGCTTCCGCGCGGCGTATGCTGATGAAACTGCTGCCTACTTTTACCTGCATCGGGTCTCCCAACGGGGCGAAGCGCAGGATCTGAAGGGCAGAACCGGGAATGATGCCCAGCGAATAGAGACGACTCTTCATTTCGGGCGGTTCCGGAGCGATTTCCAGGACCACGCAGCGATCGCCAGGTTTGGCCTGGGCCAGTGGTGTTGCACTCATATCAGAAAATACTTCAATAAATCAGCAGATTGACGAACGGCGGGGGAGCACTCGTGAAAAAATACAGTATCAGATAGCAATCTTGTTGACAATCATTCTCATTTAGATTTAAATCCTCTTCAGTTCAGGGGAATTATATCTATGTACGTCTGTATCTGCCGCCAAATAACTGACAACCAGATTCGCGATCTGTGCCGCGATGGTGTGAGCACCATGACCGATCTCAGGGCCAAACTGGGTGTTGCCAGTGAATGTGGCAAGTGCGGCAAACTGGCCCAGACCATCGTCAAAGAATTTACGCGTTCGACGCCCTTCGTCAACGCGGCAGGCTAGCTTTCCTTTCTTCCGCCCGCCGCAAGGGCGTTTTTACATTTATTTCAAACAGATACCGCCTTTTCTTCAGGTGAGCGTCAGGTTTTGCTTTAGCGCGTGTTCCACGCCCTCGAATTCACTTCATCCAGGCTCTCCATTGGCCCGTTGACCGGGGATGAAAATGGGATTGCTTATCATTAACTTTTCCTTATTTTTCAGTAGCTTACGAAGGTTAGTTCTTGACTTTCGGATGCCAAACAAGGAAGCTTGCACAAACCTGTTCTTGAGGAATTTTCTATGCAAGCCGACCCCACAGTCATCAAGCACCTGAACAAGGCGCTGGCCAACGAACTCATCGCCATAAACCAGTATTTTCTCCATTCCCGTATGTACAAGGACTGGGGCCTGAACAAGCTGGCCGACAAGGAATATGAGGAATCCATCGATGAGATGAAGCACGCCGATCAACTGGTCGAACGTATCCTGTTTCTGGAAGGTCTGCCCAATCTGCAAAACCTGGGCAAGTTGCTGATCGGTGAAAACACCAAAGAGATGCTGGAATGCGACCTGAAACTGGAGATGATCGCCTGTCCGGATCTCAAGGAAGGCATCGCCTACTGCGAATCTGTGAGTGACTACGTGAGCCGCGACCTGCTGGCCAGCATTCTCGACAGCGAGGAAGAGCATATCGATTGGCTGGAAACCCAGCTTTCCCTGATCGAGCGCATCGGGCTGGAAAACTACCAGCAATCCATGGTCTAGGACCCGGCACGGCCTGACTCTGCAGGTCCTGCCTGCCATCGCGCTATCCCTGGGGACCCGGCATTCTGCCGGTGTCCTCAGTTTCACCTGCCGTTTGTCGATACACTTTTAAGAGTTCCAATTACTACGGCCACATGCTCCAATGGCTCGCTGTAGTAGGCGATTAATCGACAGCTGGTAACTATGCACGCTTGTATCGACCTGGGTTCCAATAGCTTTCACCTGCTGATAGGGGAATGGGACTCTGGCCAGATTCGTATTGTTGAAAGGCTCAGTGAGAAGGTGCAGTTGGGCGAGAACGTCCGCAGCACCGGCCATATCTCTGAACAGGCCTTCGAGCGCGGCATAAATTGCCTGCGCCGCTTCAAGCTACTGATGCGGCAATACCCCCTGGAACAATACTGGGCCCTGGGCACGAATACCTTCCGTGTCACGGACAACGCCGAGGCGTTCATCACCGCCGCCGCGGAAATCGGCATCGATATCTCCATCATCACCGGGGTGCAGGAGGCGGTGCTCATCTACGCCGGCGTAATCAGCGACTTGCCAGTCAGCGACACCCACCGCCTGATCATCGACATCGGTGGGGGAAGCACGGAACTGATCATCGGGCGCCATCACAACCGTCTGCTCACGGAGAGCCTGGCTATCGGCAGCGTGGCCTGGCGCGATCGCTTCTTCGCGGACGCGGGCAATGCCAAGAAAGCGCTGTCCGCGGCCATGGACACAGCCCAGTCGGCCGCCCGTGAGGTATTCGAAAAAGTCGCGCCGGGCGTCAAGCGCGCGGGATGGCAGGAAGCCCATGCCTCATCGGGCACCATCAAGATGCTGAAGGCGATTTGCGAGGCCCAGGGCGGTGAGGAGGGGATGATAGCCCTGTCACATCTGCTGGAACTGAAGCCGTTGCTCGCCAAGACTATCGCCAAGCAGCGGATTCTGCCCGGACTGAAAGAAACCCGTCGCGATTTGCTGTTGCCAGGCTGGGCCGTGCTCAGTGGTCTCATGCAGGCCTATGGCATCGAGAGACTGCGTTTCAGCGCCACGGCCCTGCGCGAAGGGATGCTGGATTTTATGGTCAAGAACGAGAAGACTCTCAATGTCATGACCCACAGTGACCTGCCTGACGTGACTTTTGCCAAGCACTGATTGCTGCCAGTCTGGGTTCCGCTAGTAGATGCGGGCCTGAGACTTGAGGAAGGCGGTTTGCACGCCAGTGGCTTCCTCGCTGGATGGGGTAATCTGCCGGTACTCCCCATCAGATTGTAGTTCCCAGCTCTGAACTTCGTCATTCAGGTAGGCTTCAAGCTCATCGATGATGCGATTCGCAAGCTTCTTTTTGAGGATCGGGAAACACACCTCGATGCGATGGGAGAGGTTGCGTTCCATCCAGTCGGCACTGGCGCAATACACCTGGTTACTGTTGTTTTCGAAATAGTAAACCCGGGAATGCTCGAGGAACCTGCCTACCACGGAAATCACCCTGATATTGTCGCTGACCCCGGGAATTCCCGGTTTCAGGCAGCAAATACCGCGTACGATGAGGTCGATTTGCACCCCCGCCTGGGAGGCTTCGTACAGCGACTTGATCACGGCGGGATCGGTCAGGGCATTCATCTTGGCGACGATGCGGGCGTGCTTGCCGCTGCGCGCGACCTCTGCCTCTGCCTCAATCATCTTGATGGTGGCCTTGCGCAGGTTGAACGGTGCATGGATCAGTAACTTGGGATGGATCTTCTTGCCCATGCCGGTAATCTGCTGGAATACCTTGTGGACGTCGTTACACAGCGCCTTGTCAGCGGTCAACAGGCTGTAGTCGGTATACACCAGCGAGGTCTTGCGGTGGTAGTTGCCGGTTCCCAGATGGGCATAGCGTTCGAGCTTGTTGCCAACCCGGCGCACGAACAGCAGCATCTTCGCGTGAGTCTTGTACCCCATCACCCCATAGACCACCACAGCACCCGCTTCCTGCAGGATGCTCGCGAAGTGTATGTTTTCCTCCTCGTCGAAGCGCGCGCGCAGTTCAATAACGACGGTGACTTCCTTGCCGTTGCGCGCGGCTTCCGCGAGAGCCTCGACCAGTTCGGAGGATTCGTTGGTTCGGTAGAGTGTCTGCTTGATTGACAGTACCGTCGGATCTTTTGCTGCCTGGCGCACCCAATCAATAATAGGAAAGAAGGACTCATAGGGATGCCGGAGCTGATGGGCCGCCTAGGCCACCGCGCCGACGGGGGCACTGTGGTCATCGTGCGCGCCGGGGGTGCCCGGGCTGAACTTGGGGAAGCACAGGTCGGGGCGGTCCAGCATCTGCAGCACCGCGGTGAGACGTTGCAGGTTCACCGGTCCATCGAGGCGGAACAATTCCTCCTCCGACAGATTGAATCGCTGCAGCAAGAAATCGCTGAGTTCTTGCGGGCAATTATGGCTCACTTCCAGCTTGGTGGCGGCGCCGAATCGTCGGGAATGCAACTCTCCCTGCAGGGCGCTGGCCACGTCCTCCACCTCCACGTTGGACATTTCCAGGTCGGAATTCCGGGTTACCCGGAACTGGTGGCACTCGGTGACCTTCATGCCAGGAAAGAACTCATCCACATGGGCATGGATGATGGAGGAGAGGAACACGAAGTTGTCTCCTCCGGGCAGAATCTCTTCGGGTACCTTGATCAGGCGCGGCAGGCTGCGCGGTGCAGGCACGATGGCCAGGCCGCTTTCCCGGCCAAATGCATCCTTGCCATCCAGGGAAAGGATGAAGTTGAGGCTCTTGTTAACCAGGCGAGGGAAAGGATGTGCCGGATCCAGGCCCAGGGGGCTAACCACCGGCAGCACCTCATCGTTGAAGTAGGACTTGGCCCATTTCTTCAGCGGCTCGTTCCATTCGTGGCGGTGGAGAAAGCGGATGTTCTCGTCAGCCAGTGAGGGAAACAGTTCCTCGTTGAGGATACGGTACTGTTCGGTGAGCGCCGCGCGTACCTGCTCGTGAATGATCTTCAGGACCTGTTCCGGGTATTTGCCATCCGGACCGGGGCGCTGGCGACCAAAACCCAGCTGCTTCTTCAGGCCGGACACCCTGATCTCGAAGAATTCATCCAGGTTGGAGCTGAAGATCAACAGGAACATCAGGCGTTCCAGCAAGGGATGGGCAGGATTCTTGGCCTGGCTCAGCACCCGCAGGTTGAATTTCAGGTGGGAGAGTTCCCGGTTCTCATAGAGTTCGTGACTCTCCAGGTCCAGGGGGGCACTGACGGCGGTATCGCTGGTGGGCGCACCGTTTCGAGGCACCATTTCCAGGGCTGAGGCATTGGGGTGGGCGGTCATCAGAGTGTCTGTTTCCGGGTTCGGCATCGGTCTCAATCGTTGTTTTGCGGTCTTGGCATTTACCAGCCACAGCGTGCTGGCTGATGTCGTCGTAGCCTGATTCTGTTGGCGCCACCCAGGCTGTCTGCCTCGCCGTATTTGGCGGGTTTCGATGGCGCTGGATCCGCCGCCAGCCGATCCACCAGAAGCTAGTCGACCGTAAACGGCTTGACGGTTTGCTACACGTTACTGTTTCTGCAGGGGGAGACGGAGGATAACACTCTGTCGCGATTTTTTAAATTGTAGTAAAAGTGTAATATTTTGGAGAATCAGTCAGTTGCGGCTGCTTTTGCTTTTGATTTCGATTCTGGTTTCACGCCGGGGCTGGTGACTTTCTGCGCGCCTTCCTGCGCACCTTCGCGGGTGTCAGATTTGATCAGGCGTAGCCTGCCGGGGGGGAACTTGCAGGAGAAGCAGCTACCGTTTCCCACGCTGCTGCTGATGCTGAGCTGGCCGTCATGGCGACTGACGATGTGCTTCACGATGGCCAGGCCCAGACCCGTGCCACCGGTCTCGGAGGAACGGCTGACATCCACCCGGTAGAAGCGCTCGGTCAGCCGGGCGATGTGCTGGGCATCGATGCCAATGCCATCGTCTTCAACCTCCACCACCAGCGACTGCTCCTCGATCCGTACCCGGGTCGCTATGGTGCCTTCCGCCGGCGTGTACTTGGCGGCATTGGCCATCAGGTTGGAGAAGGCGGAGTACACCTCGCCACGATCGCCGATGAACTCGATGTCATCGGGACAGTCCACCGTGAACCGTTGCGACTTCTTCCTGTAGACCTGCTGGGTGTCATTCTGGATTTCCGACAGCAGGCGAGCGAGGCGAAAGGATTCTGCCTGTCTTGGTCGTTGCTTGGTCTCCAGGGACGAGAGCATGAGCAGGTCACGCACGATGTTCTCCATGCGCGTGGATTGCTGGAGCATCTGCCGGATCGGCTTCTGCCATTTCGGGTCCAGGTCCTGCATGTTGTCGATGATGGCTTCAAGGTAGCCCTTGATCACGGTGATAGGGGTTCCCAGTTCATGGGACACATTGCCCACGAAATCCTTGCGCATCAGTTCCAGCCGGTGCAACTGGGTGATGTCCCGCACGATCATCAGTCGCTCGTTTTCCCCGAACAGGGCGATCTGGTATTCCAGCATCTTGCTGCTGTCGCCGGGGGCGCTGAGCTTGAGAGGTTGCTCGTAGTCTTTCTTCTCAAAGTACTCGGCGAAGCGCGGATCCCTGATGAGATTGGTCACCGGCTGACGGCGATCCTGGGGATAGCGCAGGCCCAGCAGGGTTTCCCCGGCCAGGTTCCAGAAACCCAGGTTATTCTGGTGATCGATCATGATCACGGCCATCTCCAGTGCAGCGGATGCATCCTGGGCCTTGTTGACGATGCTCTCCAGGTGCGCGCTGGCGCGTCGCTCCTGCTTCTGCAATCGGTAGATGCCGTCGAAGATGCTACCCCAAAGGCCGAAACTCTCCGGTGGCGCAGAGCGATCGCTGGTATGGTCCTGGTCCAGCCAGCGATAAAGTCTGCGCAGCTGGTAGAAGTTGAAGGCGGCGAAGAGAAAGAACAGGAGCAGCAGGCTCCACAGCAGGGTGTTGGTGAGATAGCCAATCAGGGCCACCACCGCCAGGACAATGAGCTGTGTTTTAACTTCTGAGCGCCAGGTCTGCAATTGTGAAGCCCTATGATTCCCGCTGGCAGCCTGGGTATTACAGCAGGCTGGCAGGTTTATTGTAAGTCTTCCGGAGGGGTGGAACCACCGCCCATTGTGCCACCACCTGACGATGATATTGATACAATTGTTACCGTGGAAATCGTATAATTAATGGTTGCTTGAGCAGTCACTAATTTGTCCTATGAGGAAACAAGTAATACCGATGAAAACCGTTTTTCGCACAATCGTATTAATTTCGACTCTGGCCACTTCTGCCGCTGTCTTTTCCGAGCCCGGGGAGTTTTACCTGGTGCCAGGTGTACAGCGGATGTATTTCGATGAAGAAGCCGGACTGGACAACGATTGGGGCTTCTCCGCAGGATTGGGTTTTCAAATGACCGAACGTCTGAGGGCGGAACTCAGCACCTTCGACCTGGATCCCGAATCGGGTGACGGTGATGTAGACCTGGATCATTACCGACTGGACATGCTGTACGACGTGGGTCGCTCCCTGGGTAACTGGCAGCCTTTCGTGCTGGGTGGTCTGGGCAATACCGAGTTTGGTAACGACAATGACTCCATGATGAACCTGGGTGCCGGTCTGCGTCTGAAGATTTCTGATCGCATTGAATGGCGCACCGCAGTCCGTCATTTCAGCTACCTGGGCCGCGACTTCGAAGACGCGGACCTGGGCATCGATACGGGTCTGCTGATCTACCTGGGTTCCCGCGACAGGGCGCCGAGCCGCAGCACGGCCGCTGCGCGTCCTTCTACCCCTGCGCAGACGCAGCCTCGCAGCGAGCCGCCCGTTGTCGACTCGGACCAGGACGGTGTGCCGGATTCCGGTGACGCCTGCCCGGATACGCCACGCAACTATGCTGTAGATGAGCGCGGCTGCCCGATTCCGGTGGAAGAAGTTGCCCGGGTTGAGCTGCTGGTGAATTTCGAATTCGATCGTTCTGAGGTACGTCCCCAGTATTTCGATGAAATCGAAGAAGTCGCCAATTTCATGGCACAGTATCCTGATGTGGTGGTGGAGCTGGAAGGGCATACCGACAGCACCGGCACCGATGAGTACAACCAGGGCCTGTCAGAGCGCCGGGCCAATGCCGTGCGCGACGTCATGATCAATCGCTTCAATGTACGTGCCAGCCGAATTACTGCGCGGGGCTTCGGTGAATCCCAGCCTGCGACCAGTAATAGTACGCGCGAGGGCCGTGCGCAGAATCGACGGGTGATTACTGTCATCATCAAGACGCTGCAGAACTACCAGCCTCGTTAAACCAGTTTCGTTGCCCCGGCCACCGGGTCGGGGCAACGACTACTTTCACCTCCCTTTTTTACCAAGCTATGAGCCCCAAGCCCCCCTTGCCTGGTCTGGACGATGCGTCACTTGTGTGGCAATCCCCGGCGCAGTGTCAATCCATCGATGCCGCCAGACGTGCAGTGCTCTTCGACGAGACATCACTGACCGCACGCCTGAAGCAGCTTAGCGAAGGCGACTTCGCCGTGGAGGTGTTGCAGGAGGGCTGGATTCATCTCAAGACGCGAGCATTGTTGGCCGCGTTTGGGCCGGTCGCCTCCGGGCACCGCTTCTGGTCCCGGCATGTCATTCTGAGAGGGCGTGATGAGGCCTGGGTGATGGCCCATAGCCTATTGCCTGAGCATGCCGTGTGCAGCCCACTGCGTGAGGTCATGGATTTGCAAAGCAGGCCGCTGGGTGAGTTCCTGTTTCAGCATCCCGGCCTGGTTCGCACGAACCTGGAGCTGGTAAAAATCACAGGGGATACCTGGGGTCGCCGCAGCCTGTTCAGTCTTTATAACAAGCCTATTATGGTTGCCGAGTTCTTTATGCAGGCGTTTCCCTTCGATGTGGCGCTGACACAACTGAGCGCTGACTAATTATTATCCAGTGTCTTGTTGTCGGCGTGTGAAACAGCCACAAGGTTTAGGGCCGTTGCCGGAGTTTTAATGGGCGATGGTCATGCATCAATGACTCCCACAAAAATCGTCATTTTTTTGGCCAGTTTTCTCGTTTTTTCGTCAGAAGCTTCTATACTGATTTTTAAGAGGTGTGTTTTTATCGAACGGGATTCCGTGACTGCTAACACATCGCGATGAAGCAAGGGCAGGAAACAAGCTGTTTAGCT
The DNA here is from genome assembly GCA_038134565.1 of Pseudomonadales bacterium. Taxonomy (GTDB): domain Bacteria; phylum Pseudomonadota; class Gammaproteobacteria; order Pseudomonadales; family Pseudohongiellaceae; genus UBA9145. Next base: position 86,078 of record JAYPVK010000012.1, read on the forward strand.
GGTTGGCAATGCAGTAAAGTGACGAGTCTCCGCTTACTGCTGAAGTGATTTGAAGGAGTAGTTAGCAGTAGAAAGCAACAAGAATCATCGAGACTCTGGAACTTCATCTCAGCGCTGCCAATATTCGCCAGCTGCAGAAGTTGGCAACATCGGAGCAGTACAACGGGATCATTGTTAGGCGTACAGGGAACGGTGGCCGCTCGCAACGACTCAGAAGACAACTGGGTGCAACTGCCAACGGTCAATTTGAGGAATAATCGGGGTACTCATTGTGATAGAAGAACGATCGCTGGCAGCTAAAGAATCCGCCAAACCAGAATTCAATCTCACACCCGTTGCTGGCATCGGCAAATCGGGGGAGCAAGACACTGCGTGCGCAGCGTCACAACCGAAGCCACCCAATTCTGCCTCCTTGATGAATGCGGCAAACTCCGCCCAAAATACGTTCCGGGCAAATACCCTGGACGCCACCGTCGACGCCACCCAGCTCTACCTCAAGGAAATTGGCTACACCCCCCTGCTCAGCGCAGAAGAAGAGGTGTACTTCGCCCGCCGTGCCTTGAAAGGTGATGAAGCCAGCCGCAAGCGCATGATTGAAAGCAATCTGCGTCTGGTGGTGAAGATCGCTCGCCGTTATATCAACCGTGGTCTCTCTCTTCTGGATCTCATAGAGGAGGGTAATCTCGGGCTTATTCATGCAGTAGAGAAATTCGATCCGGAGAAGGGTTTCCGCTTCTCTACCTACGCGACGTGGTGGATACGTCAGAACATCGAGCGCGGGCTGATGAATCAGACCCGCACCATTCGCCTGCCGGTTCACGTGGTAAAAGAATTGAATACTTACCTGCGTGCCGAGCGGGAACTGGCCAACAAGCTGGCGAAAGAGCCTACTGTGGAGGACATCGCTGCGCTGGTGGAGAAGTCGGTGGCTGACGTGAAGAAGGTCATGGCCCTCAATGAGAAGGTCGCCTCTGCCGATGCTCCCATGGCAACTGACTCTGAGCGTCCGATTGTCGATGGGATTGCCGACGAAAAGGTTCAGGACCCGGGTGAGTTATTCCAGAACTCTGAATCGCAGGATTCAATCGGTCGCTGGATGCATGAACTCAGCGACAAGCAGAGTGAGGTGCTTTCCCGTCGCTTCGGTCTCAATGGCTATGACAGCGATACCCTGGAAAATGTCGGCAAGGAAATCGGCCTCACCAGTGAGAGGGTGTGGCAGATTCAGATCGAAGCCCTCAAGCGTCTCAAGATCATCATGGGCAGGGAAGGTATCGCCCGGGATGTGCTCTGCGAGTTTGCCTAGTTCACTCGCTTCAGCCTGCCAGCATTAGTCGAAAACGCTCAGGCCTTCCACCACAGACTACAGCGGCGATGTCTCCAGCAGAGACATCGCCGTTTCTCATTCCGGGTTTCGCCGCTGGAGGCCTCGGCCTTGAACCCGCCTCCTGCCTGCTTTATCCTCGTGGCCCTTTCCGGGGTGGCGGCAATCAGTGAGGTGACAGGGCTCCGCCGGCTTCCCTCCCGTATCCAGAGTTTCCAGTACCTGCACTGGTAAGAAGAATTTCATCATGCCTGATAGTCCTCTCGCTGCACTGAGCGGCAAGCTCGTTATCGACCTGAGTCGTGTGCTCGGTGGACCTTACTGTACACAGATTCTCGGTGACCACGGGGCTGAAATCATCAAGATAGAGCCTCCCCGTGGGGACGAAACCCGGGACTGGGGCCCACCTTTTCACGACGGTGATTCCGCGTATTACATCGGCGTAAACCGTAACAAGCGCTCCATGGGCCTGGATCTGTCCCGGCCAGAAGGGCGGGAAGTATTGTTACGCATGCTGGAGAACGCCGATGTGCTTCTGGAGAACTACAAGCCTGGCACCATGGAAAGCTGGGGGTTGGGCTACGAGGAGGTTCTGAAGGAGAAGTTTCCGCGCCTCGTACACTGCCGCATCAGCGGCTTTGGCAGTGATGGTCCATGGGGCGGGTTTCCCGGCTATGATGCCATCATCCAGGCCATGGCGGGCTGGTTCAGTGTCAACGGTGAAGCCGACAGCGAACCCACTCGGCTGGGCCTTGCCGCCGTGGATATGGGTACCGGACTGTATAGCGTGATTGCCATCCTCATGGCCTTGCTGGAGCGCGAACGCTCGGGGCTGGGGCAGTACCTGGACATGACACTCTATGACTGCGCCGTATCCCTGATGCATCCCCACATCGCCAATCACAACTACTCGGGCAAGGTTCCCGGGCCGACGGGCAATGCCCATCCCAATATCAGTCCCTACGACACCTTCAAGACGGGGACCATCGACATCTTCATCGGCGCCGGCAACAATCGCGCCTTCGGCAAGCTCTGCAAGGCATTGAGCCGGCCCGAGCTCATCGAGGACGAGCGCTTCCTCAATAATATCGACCGTGTGCACAACCGCGATGCACTGAAACAGGAACTGGAATCCAGCCTGGCCGGCTTCAGGGGCGAGGAAATCACTACGGTTCTGGCCGAGGCAGGCCTCGCGGCGGGGCCTATCCACAACACCCAGCAGGTCGTTGATCATCCCCATACCCACCATCGCCAGATGACCGTGGAGCAGGGCTGGTACAAGATGACCGGCACACCGATCAAGCTATCCCGTACTCCCGGCAGTATTCGGCACCTGCCACCAAAATACGGCGAGCAGACCCGGGAAATTCTTGCCGAATTCGGTTTCTCCGCCGAGGAAGTGGAGCAACTCCTGCAGGCAGACACGGTGCTGGAGCAGCGACGGGGCTGATTCAGCCCCATATTCCCGAATTAATCATAGAAAAATCAATCGCTTGAAGATTTAGGGCACATTGCGCTTGCGCCTTGCTGATATGGTGTTATAGTTATGTATAACACTAAATCAGTAATTGGATCCGGCACGTGGAGATCACCTGGAACAACAAGGAACCCATCTACCTGCAGCTTCGCGACAGGCTCGTCGCATTGATCATGGATGGGGTATTCCCCGAAGGTGATGCCCTGCCGTCGGTGCGTCAAATAGCAGGAGAGCAACGCATCAACCCCATTACGGTGTCCAAGGCATTTCAAATTCTTGTGGACGAGGAACTCGTCGAAAAAAAACGGGGGCTGGGAATGTATGTTGTTAAAGGAGCGAAAGACAAACTTGCGAAACTCGAAAGGCAAAAATTTCTCACCGAAGAATGGCCGCAGATCGCCAGCAGAATTGAAAGACTGGGTCTGGAGTTGGATGACTTGCCTGGCCTCGCAGCGCTTGATAAGGGCGAAACTGATGGGGATGAGGCATGACTGATATCGTCGAGGCGCGCGGGCTGAGAAAGCGGTTCGGTGACTTCAAGGCACTGGACGGTCTGGATTTCAGTGTTGCCCGTGGTTCGATCTGTGGCCTGATTGGCCCTAACGGTGCCGGCAAGACGACAACCCTGAAGGCCCTGGTTGGGCTCAGCGATGTGGAAGGGGATTTGCGCGTGGCCGGGCGCGACCCTAGGATCTCCCGGCACAAGCTTATGGAAGAAGTCTGTTTCATCGCCGACGTGGGTATTCTTCCCAAATGGTTCAGGGTGAACCAGGTCCTCGATTACGTCGAGTCAGTACATCCGCGCTTCAGCCGGCAACGGGCAGAGGAGATTCTCGCCACCACCGACATTCCGGCGAACAAGCGAATCAAGGAGCTTTCCAAGGGCATGGTGACCCAACTGCATCTCGCCCTGGTGATGGCCATCGACGTGCAGCTGCTGGTGCTCGATGAGCCCACTCTCGGTCTCGACATTATCTACCGCAAGGAATTCTATGATCGTCTGTTGAATGATTACTATGATGGCAATTGCACGATCATTATCAGTACCCACCAGGTTGAAGAAATCGAGACCCTGTTGTCTGACCTGCTGTTTATCGATAACGGCAGGATCGTGCTGGATGCGGCCATGCAGGATCTGGAAAACATCTACAGCGAAGTGCTGATCGATGCGCAGCACTATGCCGAGGCCGAACAGTTGGGTCCGATTTACCACCGCGACATTCTTGGCAAGCGTGCCTACATCTTCGAGGCCGTAGACCGAACCCGTCTGCGGGAGTTGGGAGAAGCTGCCACACCCTCCGTGGCAGACCTGTTCGTTGCGAAACTGCGAGGAGCGAATCGTGAATAGCCTGTTACCCGCCCAGTTTGTCGCTTTACTCAGACGTGAAGTGCTGGAAAACAGGGCGCTGTTCATTGCGGCGCCTGCCGTGCTGGCTCTGGTTTTGTCGGTGTTCGCCCTGTGGGCGATCTCCATGGCGCCGGGGGAGCAGCTTGCTGCCGGCGTGGAGTATCTGTCCATCATGTTCGATGGCTTGTCGCCCGGGGAAATAGCGCCCATGTTCCTGATGCCCGCCATTCCGTTCATTATGATGCTCTATGCTTGTGTGCTCATCTACCTGCTGAATGCGCTCTACCAGGATCGCAAGGACCTGAGCGTGTACTTCTGGCAATCCATGCCCGTATCCAACCTGGGCACCGTGCTCTCCAAGGTAGTGACAGTGATCGCTGTGGTGCCGGCTTTTTACGTGGCCATACTCTTCGTGGTTTACCTGCTGGCTGTTACGGCGCTTAGCCTGCTCGGCCTCAGCTACGATGTGGAGGTGGCTGGCCTGGGCTACATGTTCATGGCAGCCGTTGTTTCCTTACTCTTGTTCTATGTGTCCGCGTTCCTGGCGGCGTTGTGGTTGCTGCCCACCATTGGCTGGCTGCTCCTGTTTTCTGCCTTTGCCAAACGCACGCCGGTGATGTGGGCGCTCGGTGTATTCATTCTGTTGGGGCTCGTGGAAGACCTGATTTTTGGCACCCAGTTCCTGGGCAACTGGGTCGAGAGCCGCTCCAACTTCCGTCAGTACATCGTGCTGGATTTCCCAATGGCCATGGACCGCCTGTTTTCCTACGACATGCTGTTTGGCCTCCTGGTTGGAGCGATACTGATTACCGGCGCAGTGTATATGCGTCGCTTTGTGGACTAGCGTCCGCAGGATTTGGGTAGAAGGGGTTTATCATGGAGCAACTCAAGAGAATTATTCTGAAGGACCGTTACTCGCTGCTGGTCACTACCATAGTCATCTACATGGCGGTGCTTATGCTGGAAGGCTTGCTTACTGGCCGCGAGGCCAGGGTGATCGACCTGGAGAACCCCTATTTCGATTTCAATGTTGAGGACTGGGAGCGTTTCCAGCAAACCCGGGATGCATCCCCCGACCAGGCCTGAGCCACCAAACACTCCTTGACTCGGAGATGTGCTGATTAATCCTCCCGGGCTCTGCCCGGGGGGACTTTTTTTTGCCTGTTGATCTGGCGCAAACTCAGGCAGGTCGGGGTACCACGGCCGCTGTCGATAGTGCCGGATATGGGGTAGACTGCCACGCCTGATACAAAAACAAACAGCAGGAATATGCCGTGATCACTAATCAAAAAATGGTATTTGCCAAGCGTCCGGTGGGAGAGCCGGGCGATGAGTGTTTTCGACTGGAGGAGTCCCCGGTTCCACCACTGCAGGACAATCAGATCCTCATCAAGGTGTGCTGGCTGTCTCTAGACCCCTATATGCGGGGTCGCATGCATGACGTGAAGTCCTATGCTGCGCCGATGGAAATTGGTGATGTCATGGTGGGTGAGACGACCGGGATCGTCATCCAGTCCACGTCCGATGCCTACGCGGTAGGCGACAGGGTCGCCGCGCATATGGGCTGGCAGAGCTATATCGTTGCCGATGCCGATGACCCGCGCCTGATGAAGGTGGACCTGGCCAACGGCAGTCTCTCGGCCCATCTTGGTGTGGTGGGTATGCCGGGACGAACAGCCTATTTCGGACTCACCGAAGTGGGCAAGCCGCAGCCGGGTGAGACACTGGTGGTGGCGGCAGCGTCGGGCGCGGTCGGTTCGGTGGTAGGTCAGATAGCCAGGATCAAGGGGCTGCGTGCCGTGGGTATTGCCGGGGGACCGGGGAAGTGTCGCTACGTTAAAGAAGAGTTGCACTTCGATGCCTGCATCGACTACAAGGCAGGCAATCTCGCGGCAGAGTTGGCCGCCGCCTGTCCCGATGGCATCGATATCTATTTCGAGAATGTCGGCGGTGATGTCACTCGTGCAGTGGCACCCTTGTTGAACGAAGGTGCCAGGGTGCCCATTTGTGGCTATATCTCAAACTACAATGACGAAGACATTGCCAGTGCTGAGCTGCCTGCCCACATCCTTTCCAGGCTGAACCCGGTGCCCGAGCACCGTTTCTTTGTGGTTACCGAATGGCATGATCGCTGGGTTGAGGCGACACGCCTGCTTGATGATTGGGTTGCCGAGGGTCGTATCAAGTATCGGGAGAGTATCGGTGAGGGGCTGGAGAATGCGCCTCGCTATTTTCGCGAGATGCTGACCGGCAAGAATTTTGGTAAGCAGCTGGTGAAGATCGCCGACGAAGAAGTCTAGCGTCACTTTGCTGGTCAGCCCATTCAGAATCAATTCGCAGTGAGAAACCAATGAGTCTATTCAGCCTGGAAAACAATGTCGCCCTGATCACCGGATCCACGAAGGGAATCGGGAAAGCCATCGCTACGCGCATGGCGGAGCAGGGTGCAAAAGTTATCATATCCAGCCGCAACCAGGATGCCTGTGACGAGGTGGCCGGTGAGATCAATGCACAGGGTGGGCAGGCTATCGCCGTGGCCTGCAATATCAACTACAAGGAACAATTGCAGAACCTGGTGGCCAAGGGCCAGGAAGCATTCGGCACAATCAACACCCTGGTGTGTAATGCAGCGCTCAACCCCTATTTTGGTCCATCGCAGGACATTCCCGATGAAGCCTTCGACAAGGTCATGCATGCCAACATCGGTAGTGTGCACCGCCTTTGCCAATTGGTGATTCCGGGCATGGCCGATGCCGGCGGTGGTGCCGTGATAATCGTGTCATCCATCGGTGGCATCAAGGGCACCGACAGCCTCGGCGCCTACGCCATATCTAAGGCGGCCGACATGCAGATCGCCCGCAATCTGGCGGTGGAGTGGGGACTGAAGAACGTGCGGGTAAACTGTATAGCGCCAGGACTGATCAGAACCGATTTCGCGCGGGCCTTGTGGGAGAACCCGGAAATTTACGAGGCAACCGTGTCCAAGTATCCGCTTAGACGCATCGGTGAACCCGATGAGATCGCGGGTGCAGCGGTCATGCTGGCATCGAAGGCGGGCAGTTTTACCACCGGTCAAACCCTGGTGATCGATGGCGGTGGTACAATCGCCGGTTAAACATTTCGAATAAATCTAATTATCAGTACAAGTAGAAGGAAACAGATTCCATGATGAACCTTGGCCTATCTGAGGAGATGGTAGAAATCCGGGAGAAGATCCGGGACTTCGTTGAAAACAAAGTCGACCCCGTGGAGGCAGAGTACTATGCCGAAGTGGGTGTGGGTGATCGCTGGTCCCATACCCCGCGTCAGGATGAAATTCTCAACAGTCTCAAGGCCGATGCCAGGGAAATGGGCATGTGGAACTTCTTTCTGCCCAAGAGCCAGGGTGGTGCCGGTATCACGAATCTTGAATACGCTCACCTGGCAGAGATCATGGGGCGTAGCAGGCTGGCTTCCGAGGCCATGAATTGCAGTGCGCCGGATACGGGTAACATGGAGGTGCTGGAGCGCTATGGCTCTGAAGAGCAAAAGAAGCAGTGGCTGGAGCCTCTGCTCGCGGGAGAAATTCGCTCGGCCTTCGCCATGACCGAACCCGGTGTCGCTTCCTCCGATGCCACGAATATTGCCACCAGTGCGGTGCTGGACGGTGATGAATGGGTCATCAGTGGTGAGAAATTCTACATCTCCGGTGCCGGTGATGCGCGCTGCAAGATTATGATCGTCATGGTTGTCACCGATCCCGATGCCCCCAAACATAATCGTCAGTCCCAGATTCTGGTGCCCATGGATGCGGAGGGGGTTGAGGTCGTGCGCCCCATGCACGTGTTCGGAAAAGATGATGCGCCCCATGGCCACATGCATATCAAGTTCCACAATGTGCGTGTACCCGAGAGCAATATCATACTTGGTCGGGGTCGGGGCTTTGAAATTTCCCAGGGTCGATTGGGGCCAGGTCGCATTCATCATTGCATGCGTTCGATAGGTGCCGCGGAAAAGGCCCTGGACCTGATGTGCAAGCGGGCGACCAGCCGGGAAGCGTTCGGCAAACCGCTGGCCGAGCTGGGAGGCAACTACGATGTGATTGCCGACAGCCGAATCGAGATAGAGATGTGCCGCCTGCTGGTGCTTAAGGCTGCGTGGCTCATGGACACCATTGGTAACAAGGCCGCCAGGGATGCCATATCCCAGATCAAGGTCGCGGTACCGAATATGGCGCTACGGGTTATCGACCGGGCCATACAGATGCATGGTGCGTCCGGCGTGTCCCAGGATTTCCCGCTGGCGTCACTGTGGACCAGCCAGCGAACCCTGCGCCTGGCAGATGGTCCCGACGAGGTGCATCGCCGGGTGATCGCCAGAAAAGAACTGGCCAGGCATCAGTAGCCGGTACGGGGCTGCAATAGCAGTGCGAAACAGCGAAAAATGGGAGCCTCGGTTCCCATTTTTTTAATCTGGAGGCAATTGTTTGCGTCCAGCAGGCCTCTGCCTGACACCGCCTCCGGGCGCTGTGACGAAATGTCGCAGTTCCGGGGGAGGCAATATCTGGGATTCGGCCACCGGGACTGAGATAATCAGGCACTTGAGGGGGAGTCCGGTGTTTCCGGGCTCCCACCCGAAAGACATCAGAAGACATTGGAAGGCATCAGCCGACATCAAGCACAGACCGATGATGTCGATCATGCCAACCATGCCAATAACAGGGACTAGCAATGAAAATACGAACACTCAAGACCAGCCTGGGTAATGCCGTTCTTCTCCTGTGCCTGTTCGCCGCGAGCATGGCGAGCGCGCACACGGGCTTGAAGGAATCCACGCCAGCGGCCGATGCCACGGTCAAGGAGCCGCCCGCAC
>JAYPVK010000013.1:0-84520 GCA_038134565.1 Pseudomonadales bacterium
TTGGGCGAATGCGAATTCTGGCATGAATAATCAGGCTTCTACCACCCGAATCCGGTCATTTATACTGCATCATTGCAAATAGGAAAGATTATCATTAGCAATACTGGGGCCAGCTCCGACACTTCCTCTTGCTGACTGGGGTAATCCACCACAATTCACGATCTACGAGACTAACTCCGGGGCTGAGCTCGCCACACTAAAAATTGTCTAATTAGAAATTAGTGCCACCTGTGATTTGTGCTCGGCCCAGCCTCTCTGAGTTTCTGTAGTATTCTTTTATCATGCGACTTAATCTCCCTGGTTTATCAAAGCCCTGCTGTTCTGAATTACCGTTTTTTAACAAATCAACTAACTAGCTGTCCTCAATGATCGTAATTTGATCCTTAATGCATTCTTCAGAAGCTCAGAGAAACTGATCCATTCACTAGATTCTTTTATTTTGTCTCTCCAGCTATCTATTTGCTAAATCGCTCTCCATCTTTCTCAATTCTTCCTCGCATCACCTATAACTTAAAAAAGGCTTTTGTGCCGTAGTGGCTTTACATTTAATTCGGGGAGATTTTCTTCAAGGAGCGATACCAGCTTCTCGATAAATACTTCCGAATCGGGATTGCTTTTCGAAAATTGTGCAGCTTGCAATTCTGGAATCCCGATGACCTTTCCACTGGAGAACTTGTTCGACAGAATCAAGTTACTAACGCAACATGTTGTCTGTGCGCAAGGGGTCGATGCCTGATTCGAACTTTGTGAAATAGTAAAACAGAGAAAAGCCGTGACAATTTCAGAGTAGTCCATCTCTTTGCTGGCTTTTCGATTAGAGAATTTTGAGAAAATTTTGAAGTGACCGGGTCAGTAGGAGGCCTTTGCTGGCAAATATCTAGGTTTCACGTCATCTGATAGGTTGGCTTTCGTCGATGCCTTTAGTTTGTTGCTTCTGTCGATAGATCCAGCGATAGGTGCTCTCTTAAAGCAATAATCTCAACAGCAATTCAATACAGCTAGCGGCGCTTGTACAGCAAATTCAAGAGATACATTTCCGCAAGAGCACTCGACAATCATCGACATTGGATACCACGAGCTATATTGGCTTCGTTTAAGGGATTCCGATTGATAGTACTCATGCGTCAGCACCAAGTTTGATGTGGGATTGATGTTCATGTCAGACCGCCTGTTTTGCACGAACGGTCGGTAGAGATAATTTCGCTTGATATGGCCAGCTATCAAAGCGCTTAAATTTCCGCTAGGCTGTCGAATCGAAATTCACTGCATAAGAAAGCCGGTTGACATGCCATTCTGTTTGGAAATGAAGGTGCGGGACTATGAGTGCGATATGCAGGGCATAGTCAACAACGCCATCTATCAACACTACCTGGAGCACGCCCGCCACGAGTTTCTGCTCAGTCGGGGCTTGAACTTCGCGGAACTCACGGCGGCCGGGGTGATAATCGTGGTAGCGAAGGCGGAACTGGACTATCGAAGACCCTTGCGCGCGGGAGACCTGTTCGAGGTATCTGTCGAGGTTCGGCGACTTTCGAAGCTGCGAATCGTATTCGATCAGGAGATCAGGCTGGAGAGAGGTGGCGAGCTGGCTCTCAAGGCCAGCATTACGGCCACGGCGGTCAACGCGCGAGGCCGGCCTTATTTTTCCGAGAAACTCGCAGCCTTGCTGTAGCGCATGCGGGAAAGGGCAAAAAAACCCCCGCGGGGAGCGGGGGTAGGCAAAGGGCTTGTGAGGGCCACCCGCGCGTGAACGGGTGGCGTAATGAATAAGAGCGGAGTGTGGCCGATTTTATTTCAGCCCGGGGCTTAAAATTGTTTGCTTCAGCCCAGGGCTGATACCTAGAATAATTCGTTGAATTTACAGGTTTCCAGCAACTTGATGATGTCTGGCTTGGCATTGACGATCGTTACATCGGCATCGTCTCCGCCGACATGATTGCGAAGCAGAAGCAGCATACCGAGGGCGGAACTATCCATCGACTGCAGTTCCAGGGCTTCGAGGACGAACTTCTCGGGTATCGGGGAAACGTCCTGATAAGCAGACTGGAACATCTGCTGGCAGGTGTAATCAAACTTGCCAGGTAAAGCCAGGGTCAGTGTACTCCCGTCCTCTGAGAGTGTGCTTTGAATATCCATGATGGCTTTGGCTTCCCGATAAGGCAGTACAAACCTCCTGAAGGTAGCACAAAGGTTTATCCATGAAAGAACCGGACAATACCCTCCTCGAACAGCAATTGCGGTCCGCGGAAAGCGCCAAGTCGGGGAGTTATGACAAGCGTACAGAGCACCTGGGTGAAACGGGCAAGGCGCTGTTCATCAATCGCCTGATCCTGGAAGACTCTCCCTACCTGCTGCAACATGCGCATAACCCGGTCAACTGGTACCCCTGGGGCGAAGAAGCCTTCGCCACCGCGGCTCGAGAAGACAAGCCCGTCTTTCTTTCCATTGGCTATTCCACCTGCCACTGGTGTCATGTCATGGAGGTGGAGAGTTTCGACAACATCAATGTGGCGAAGGTGCTTAACCGGGATTTCATCAGTATCAAGATGGACCGGGAACAATATCCGGACATCGATGAGATTTACATGACAGCTGTTCAGCTGATTTCCGGGCATGGAGGCTGGCCCATGTCCAATTTTCTCATGCCCGATGGAAAACCCTTCTTCGCCGCGACCTATTTCCCGCCTGCTAATTTCCTGAAGTTACTGGACCAGATTGGCAGCGCATGGAATGAGCGGCGTGACGAGTTGCACAAGAGTGCGAATTCGGTGCAGGCTGCCGTGCAGCGTATTCTGAATAACAAACCAGCGGGCGACAGCAATGTCATCACTGCCAGGCAGTTGGTGGAGGCGCTCGTGCAGCGTGAAGATTCTCAACGAGGAGGTCTGGCAGGCGCGCCCAAATTTCCGCAGGAGCCCATACTGCTCTACCTGCTTGAGTATGCGGCTCGCGAAGAGTGTGAGCACGCGCTGGGCTTTGTGAGCAGGGCCCTGCATGGTATGGGCAGAGGTGGCCTCTATGATCAGGTAGGCGGTGGTTTCCATCGCTACAGTGTGGACGCCGACTGGCTGGTGCCGCATTTTGAAAAGATGCTCTACAACCAGTCCCAGCTCGGGCTCGTGTACCTGCGTGCCTGGATGCTCAGCCGCGAGCCGTTCTTCGCCCGTATCTGCAAGCAGACCCTCGACTACGTGCTGCGAGACATGGAATTGGCGGAGGGAGGCTATTACTCGGCAACCGATGCGGATAGCGAAGGGGCTGAGGGTACGTTTTTCCTCTGGACTCCTGCCCAGATCGAGGCAGCCTTGTCGTCGGAGCAGGCGGCCATGGTAATTGATGTGTTTGAGGTTTCCAGGCTGGGTAATTTCGAGGGCGGAAATATCCTACATCTGGAGCGATCGCTGGCGGAATGGCAGGAACAGTATGGCGATGATTTTCTGCAGCGACTCGATGCCGCACGATTGGAGTTATACCGCGTGCGCGAACAACGCATCCATCCCATCAGGGACGACAAGCGTATTGTGGCCTGGTGTGCTGCTATGGCCGGTACGTTGATCCAGGCCGCGGTGGTGATGGGTGAGAGGCGCTGGCTCGAGTCTGCTCGCAAGGCAGTGGATCACATGCTCGCCAGCAATGTGAGTAAAGAGGGTGAGCTGACCCGTATCTATCTCGATGGCGAGGTCTCCATCGCGGCTCAGCTTGAGGACTATGTCAATCTGGTGTATGCCCTGATCCTGCTTTTCGATGCTGGCGGGTCGATAGAATATCTGCGGCAGGCGCAGAAGTTGATGCGGAATGTACTCGCCAGCTTCTGGGATGAGGAGGGCGGCAGTTTCTTCCTCAGCCCGGCGCAGCAGCGGGGGCCGGTATTGGTGCGATCCCGTAATGCCGGTGATGGTGCGGAGCTATCGGCAGTGGCGACTGCACTGGACTGTTTGTGGATGCTGGAACAGAGGAGTGCCCTGCTTGACGGGCAGCAAGTCAAGTCTGACTTCGTAGCGGTACGAGAGACTGCACTGCGAAAGCTGCAGGCAGTCGTCGATGACAGCCCACTCAACCATTGCAGCGTCATGCGCGTACAAGCCCAGGCTGAATCCGCGAGCTTCCTGCAGATCCAGTACGGCGCTGGTGGGTTGATTCGCGGTGAGGCCCAAAGCCGCCGTGACGCCTGCGCGCCCGAACAGCCTGTGCTATGCAGTATTCGTTGCCGGATTGCCGAGCCATGGCACCTGACTGCGGCCGACGAGACGTCTGACAGTCTGCTCCCCCTGCGGCTGGAGCTGGCAGACCAAGCCAGTTGGGAGCTACTGAAGGTGAACTATCCGCCGGCCAGTGGATCGATTTTCTCGGCGGGAATCGAAGTGGCAATTAATTCCGGTGAATTCGAAGTCGATTTCGCGGTGAGCTGTAAATCGAATAACCCGGGTCCTCTGGAGCTGCGCCTGCATTATCAGCTCTGTGATGACAGGCAATGCCTGTTGCCTGGTGTCTTCCGCTTCCTGCTGTGACACGGCCTTAGGTGGCTGGTCACTTCAGGGTGTGAAGCTCGCCTCTTCAAAATCAGCAGCCAGCGCCACCTGCAACTGTTCGCGTGCTGCCTCGCGCTGCCTGGCATCGGGGTTGAACACCGACTCCAGGAAGCTCACGGCCGCGATCTGGGTGATCATGTGCTGCCGCCCCGGGTGGGTGGTCTCCCCATAGCCATAGTCGCAGATACCGGGTAGATCCCGCTGCGGATCCACACCTTCTTCCGGGCTGCCAAGGGTCAGGAAGGTGGCGTTAGGATCATCCCCCAGTACAGCCATCACCGTGGCACAGCCGAGGCTGTCCGGGTTGTCGCTGAATCGAAACATGGGATCCGCCATGCCTACAAAGCCCAGATGGGAGCCACCTTCGATTGTCACCAGCGAGGCGTTGCTGGCACGGGTCGGAATATCGGCAGCATGACGCCGATGTTCTATGAGCGCATCAGAAGTCCCGGCGATAGCCAGGAAGGGGATATTGGTAGTACGGAAGAATTGCGGTGCAAAGATTGCGGAGGGCCCGGCTATGGCCACGGCGGCAGCGATTCTCGGATCACGCCAGCGCGGATGATAGGTGGTGAGATAGGTTGTGAGACCGCCCAGTGAAAACCCGGTCAGGCCGATTCGGCTCTGGTCTATCGTGCCCGGGAATGGCTTGTCTTCACCGGTAAGACCGATGACAGAATCGATGAGGAAGCTGATATCGGCGGGCTGGTTCACAACATCGTCTGCATTGGCGCCGCCTTGTGTGGCGCCGTTGGTGAGTGGGTAGTCGGTGGCGATAACCACGTAGCCGCGACTGGCCAGTGCCTCGGCCAGGTAGGCGAGTTCCGTGCGGTTGGATACGATGCCATGGCTGTGCACAATCAGCGGATACGGTCCATTGAAGTCATCTGGATACCAGAGTGTGCTGGGTAATCTGCGATCCGGTTTTTCGGGCACATCGCGATTCCGGGCAGTCGGGCGGGTACTGTCTACCAGCAACAGTTCCTGGGTGGCAACTGCATAGGGTCCAGGCTCCAGCCATGCGGCACTTGGGGAATCGGCTGCAGGTCCCTGTGCCCCCGTGGCAATGTAAGCGACGAGCCCCAGCATGACAACGATGACCGCAATCGCAGCGACTGTTTTTAATACCTTCTTCAGCATGATCTTCTACCCTTGATCGTTCAGAGTCCTTCGCCTGCCGGCGAGGCCGGTTGCTCCGCAGCATGGGCGCCTGACTGCACAGGGTTCTGCTGGTGTTCGCGTTAACGAAAGCGGAGCGGTTTGGAACAGCTTATCCCATGCCGTGCCTGGCTGAAAGCCAGGGCCATCACTGCGCTGCTCGCCGATTTTGCATCTGCAATATGGTTTCGAAGAATGCGGGTACCCGTTCGGTGGCAGGTCCATAGTCATGCTGGTCAAATCGCGAGCCGGTCGGTTCCAGGTTCAGCTCCACCGTATGTGCCTTGCCTATCTTGGCGGTTTGATAGAATCCAGACGCCGGGTACACATTCCCCGAAGTGCCAATCGCAATAAACAGGTCGCAAGCTTCAAGCGCCATGTTGATCTGATGCATGTGAAAAGGCATTTCGCCAAACCAGACTATATGCGGTCGCAGGTTGCCAGGGGAGCGACAGCATTTGCATTCGGTGTCGAAGTCAAAATCTTCTGCGATCTCGTAGACCAGTCTCGAATTGAGGCAGCGCATCTTGAGAAGCTCACCATGCATATGCAGCAGGTTTCGGGAACCTGCACGCTCATGAAGATTGTCCACGTTCTGGGTGACCAGCAGAAAATCCCCCTCGAACTCATGCTCAAATTTTGCCAGCGCACTGTGAGCCGGATTGGGCCCTACTTCTGGTGAGAGCAGTTGTCGTCGCCGTTGATTGTAGAATTGGTAGACGAGTTGTGGATTGGCGGCGAAACCCTCAGGGGTCGCCACTTCTTCTACCGGGTGATTAGCCCATAAGCCGTCGGCGGCTCGAAACGTCTCTATGCCGGACTCCGCGGAGATACCGGCTCCGGTCAGCACTACGATAGAGGTAGGAAGGGAATTCATGGCAGGATACTAGCATGCAAGCCCGCGCTGGTATCAGCAGCTAATTCTCCAGCTGTTCGACCTTGTCCAGCACAGCCTGTGTCTGGGCCTTGCGGAACTCCTGCAATTTCTCGCGAACTCCCAGATCGCTGGAGCCGATGATTTGCGCGGCAAGCAATCCAGCATTGGTGGCGTTGTCGATCGCGACCGTGGCAACGGGAATTCCCCTGGGCATCTGTACGATAGACAGCAGGGAATCCTGGCCCTGCAGGGCGGTGACGGCGACGGGTACACCGATGACCGGTAATACTGTCAGGGAGGCCACCATGCCCGGCAAATGGGCGGCGCCCCCGGCGCCAGCGATGATGACCCTGAGGCCGCGTTCTTCCGCGCTGCGCGCATAATCGAACATGCGATGCGGAGTGCGGTGGGCTGAGACCACGGTTAGCTCGTAGGGGATTCCCAGATTGTCGAGGGTGTCCGCAGCAGCCTGCATGACCCGCAGGTCACTGTCGCTGCCCATGATGATTCCAACCAGTGCGGTTTTCGATTCAGACAAGTTGTTTGGCTCCTCTTATGGTTATCCTTTCGCGGCTGTCCAGCATTTTCGCCAGGGCATCCTCGACGGTATCTGCCGTCACGGTGACATGCCCCATCTTGCGACCCGCAAAGCAGTGGGTCTTGCCATAGATATGGATGACGATCTGGTCATCGCTTTCCAGCAGGGGATCGATGTCAATCACGGTGCCACCCTCAAAACCAGCCGCTCCCAGAATATTAAACATCACGGCGGGGACCAGTTGACGTACATCTCCCAATGCCTGCCCGCTAAGGATACGAAGTTGCTGGTCAAACTGCGAGCTTACACAGGCTTCGGTGGTGTAGTGGCCACTGTTATGGGTACGGGGCGAAATCTCGTTGATGAGGAGTTCGTCGTCCCTGGTGAGGAACATCTCGATGCCGAATATGCCGGTTCCGCCGATGGCGCTGATGGCCCTGATGGCAAGGTCCTGGGCGGCTTGCAGTTGCCGGTCAGGAAGTCTGGCCGGGGCCACCAGATAGTCCAGCACATTGCCTCCTTCGTGGAAGACCATTTCAACCGCCTGATAGGCCCGCACTTCCCCTGCGGTATTGGCAGCCACCATTACCGACACTTCCATTTTACGCTCGATGTACTGTTCCAGATACCCTCGAACCCGAAGGCGTGAGTCGTTGTCCGCGGCGCTACGCAGCACAAACACGCCGCGTCCGTCATAGCCGCCGCGCGCTGCCTTCTGAACTACCGGGAAGCCGAACTGCCATTCTTCGACGGGGTTTTCGCCGTCATGGGGCTGAAATGCCGCCGTGGGCAGGCCCAGCTCTTGCAGCCACTTTTTCTGCTCGAGTTTGTCCGTAATGCGTTGCAGCAGAGTCAGGTCGGGTAGCACCTTGAGGTGTTCGGACTGCAGCTCAGCCAGTTTGTCTACAGCCACGTTTTCCAGGTCGAGGGTAATGATGTCGCTGCGCGCTGCCAGATCCCGGTATCCCTCGCCCGTTGCGCTATTGCCGGGCACGTGAATACCGCCGGCCAGGGCGGCTGGGCAGTTGCTGTTGTGGTCAAGTACGTGAATCTGGTTAGGGGCGCCGACTTCCTGATTGGCCTTTACCAGCATGGCTGCGAGCTGTCCGCCACCGACAATTCCTATGCGCACCGATTTCGATCTTTTGTAATCAAGCTGTGAGTTTTAAAATACCCTCTGTGGGGCGCTGTCAGGGAAGTTATTGTATCTCAGCCTGCAACATGGGTTTAACTGCTTTTTGTTCGTAAATATCGAATTGATTATGAGATATTGTCGAAGAATTCGAATTTGTAGCCCGATGTTATTTATCTTCACCGGGCCGGTATAATGCGCCTGTGTTCCTGGTCTATTCGCCGGGATCTGAATTTGCAGGCGCTCAATTCGCAAGCGAACATGCAAAAAAGGATTAATATGGCAGAGCTCAAAATTGGTAATAAGGCCCCTGCGTTTACCCTGCTTGATCAAGCAGGAAACAAGGTAAGCCTCAAGGATTTCAAGGGAGAGAAAAACCTTGTTCTCTATTTTTATCCCAAGGCAATGACCCCGGGATGTACCGTTCAGGCCTGTGGCCTGCGAGACAGCAAGCGTGCATTGAGCCGCTACAAGGCGGTGGCCCTGGGTATCAGTCCCGACCCGGTGGCGCGCCTGAAAAAATTTGAAGAGAAAGAATCCCTGAATTTCACGCTGCTTTCGGATGAAGATCACGCCGTCGCGGAAAAATACGGAGTATGGGGGTTGAAGAAGTTCATGGGCCGCGAGTTCATGGGAATCATCAGAACCACATTCATCATCGACAGGCAGGGCAAGCTTGTGCACATCATGGACAAGGTGAAAACCAAGTCTCACCACGACGATGTGCTGGAGATTCTTAAGACCCTTGACTGATTCCAGCACCCTGCAGCTGAACTATCGGCAGTATTCGGATTCGGGTTCCCCGCTGTTGGTTCTCCATGGCTTGTTTGGCAGTCTCTCCAACTGGGGTTGGCACTGCAAACAGCTGGCTGACGACTACGCCGTCTACGGTGTGGATCTGCGGAATCATGGAGATTCCCCCCATAGTCCCGCCATGGACTATCCGCTGATGGCGAGCGATGTGGCCAGGCTCCTGCAGGATCTGGATATTCCCTCCTGTGCCCTGGTGGGCCATTCCATGGGGGGCAAGGTTGCCATGCAGCTTGCGCTTACCGAGCCCCGGCTCGTACAGAAACTCGTGGTCGTGGACATTGCGCCGGTGCAGTATGCCAGCAGCGCCGATGGGCACCTCGCCGTTCTCGATGGCATGGCCAGGCTGGACTTCGGGCAGGTGAATAGCAGGAAAGACGCCGAGGCGTTCCTGCGCGACTATATTCGAGACGAGGAGACCCGGCAGTTCGTACTGACCAACCTGGTGCGAGGTGACGACAAGCGGTATCGCTGGCGGCTCAACCTCGAAGCCATAACCGCCAACTACGATCGTCTGCGAGAGAAGCCCGGACCCGGCCCGCCCTTCGACAAACCGACCCTGTTTATCAAGGGGGCTTTGTCCAACTATATTCAGGCTGAGCACGAGCGGGAGACCCGCCAGTCGTTTCCCCGGGCAAGCGTTAAGGTGATAATGGAAACCAGCCACTGGGTGCATGCAGAAAAACCACAGGCGGTACAGAAGATTCTGCGTGACTTTCTCGCCAGCCCTCACAGCCCGGGACAGGAGTAATCGACATGACAATGCTAAGCGTCAATCTCAACAAGATCGCCCTGATCAGGAATTCCCGGGGCCGTGATTTCCCCAACCTGGAAAATTTCGCGCAGCGCTTCATCAACCTGGGAGTGAAGGGTATTACGGTGCATCCGAGACCGGACGAACGTCACGTGACCCGCCAGGATGTGTATGAGCTGGCGGAGTTCCTGGCCCTGTATCCGGATGTCGAATTCAACATCGAAGGCTACCCTTCTGCCGAATTTCTGGATCTGGTGTGTGAGGTAAAGCCCGCACAATGCACCCTGGTGCCGGATGAGCCCGGTCAGCTGACGTCCGACCACGGCTGGAAAGTGGCGGGCAGTGAGACGCTGCTGGAGCCCGCTCTCAAGCGATTGCGGGCAGCCGGCATACGCAGCAGCCTGTTTCTGGATCCCGAACCAGAGCTGGTGGCGGGGGTGAAGGCCATCGGTGCCGATCGTATCGAGCTGTATACCGAGAGCTATGCTCAAAGTTTCGGGCTGGAATCCGAGCATCCGGTATTCGAGAAATATGCAGCCACGGCCCGGGCGGCAGACGAGGCGGGCCTGGGGGTGAATGCGGGGCATGATCTGGATCTCAAGAACCTGCGCCGCTTCCTGCAGATTCCGAATATCCTGGAGGTGTCCATCGGCCATGCCCTGGTGGTGGAATGCATTCTGCAGGGCATGGAGGCGGTGATTGCCCAGTACCTGGCCATCGTCGCCGGGCAAGACAGCGAAACGCATTACTACTAGGTCAGGCGAGTGACTGTGGACTGTGAGTCCTCTGTGTTTCCTGGCCCCAACCAGCTCTTCTAGCCGGCGCTTATACGACGTCGTGCGTATTGCAGCAATAGCTCATAAGCCACCCTGTTCAGTGCCTGTTAATGCGTCAGGTTCAGACTGTCACTTAGCCTGAGGGATGAAACCCTGATACACTGATTCGCATTGGAGTGTGCGATATGAGTAAATCCAGCGTCGCCAAACCCTGCGCCCGACGCGTCAGCCTGTTCAGTCGTGGGCGTGTCAGTATCTTCTTGATGCTCTTGCTGGCCGTTCCTGCAGCGGCCAGTGCCACCCAGATTGAAGTGTCCCGACTCGCCACCGAACTCAACCAGGTGAGTTCCGCATTGGCGATCGAGCTGAAAAACAGCCGTGGCTATGGCAGCGTGCGTTTTTCGGCGGACCGCTTGAGCCGCGCAGCAGCAGATCTCGTGCGTGCCATCCGTCGCAATCGCAGTAGCTCCTTCCTGCGCTCCGAATTTCAGGACGTGGCACGGCACTACCGGGAACTGGAAGAGGCTTTCCTGCGCTCGGGCCGGGAGCACAATCGTTATGTGTACAGCCAGGTCGGCTTGATAAGCAATCTGTTCAGTGGCCTGAACAGCGAGTTTTATTACACGAACTATGTCGAGCCTGCTCCCCAGGTGTTTATCTACAGCCCACTGATCATCAGCCGGCATCGCCTACCGCCCGCTCACAGTGGCCGCAGCGTTGATCCTTCGCTACCCGCTGACAAGCGTGATACGGGCGGCAGGCGCGGAACCGACCGGGTAACCGTGGTCGTTCCGGGTCGTTATGGTCATCGCAGTGCCGTCGAAGACCGGCAGATGCAACGCCAGTACGAGCGTGAGCAACTGGAGCGATTTGCTGTGCGACATTCCAATCGCGGCAGCGGTGGTGTATCCGGGGGTCGGGATAGCTCCCGCGGTATTCGCTATCAGTTTCCCTGAGCCAGGCAGTTGAATCGCTTGCAACGCTTCGTATCCGGCCATGGCTGAACCGGCGACACTTCCAGCTACCACGCTATTAATTTTACTTCCGCCACTTGGCAGCAGCCATTACTGATCCCCGTTCAGAAAATCGATGTACGCTACCTGTCCCAAATGTGGTTTCAAGTCAGAAGAAGGTGTAGCGCCGCCCGCGACTTGCCCCGACTGCGGGCTCGTTTATAGCAAGTGGCTCAAGTCACTGGCGAGCGATCCTGACTACAGCGAACAGCCTGCACAGAGCCCGGATGCCGGACAAGGTTTCCGCCTGTCCCAGGGGCCAATTCAGGTCTTCCTGCGTGTCCGGCCGCATGTAAACCGTGGAGAAGTGTTTGGCTATGGCCTGGTCTGGTTGCTCCTGCTCTGGTGGGGCCTGGATTTTCTGGCCATGGATTTCCGCTCGGCGACGATCATGAATCACTGGTTTCATAATATAGACCTGATCTTCCATGAGGCGGGTCATGTCATATTCAGCCCCTTCGGGCGCTGGATGACCTTCTTCGGTGGCAGTGCCTTCCAGGTGCTGCTGCCCCTGGGTCTGATGGTGGCATTTCTGCTGAAGAACAAGGATGCCTTTGCCGCGTCCGCCTGCCTGTGGTGGGTGGGGCAGTCCCTCAAAGACGTCGCCCCCTATATCGCCGATGCGCGTGCGCTGCGACTACCGCTGCTGGGAGGCGGAACAGGGGCCGACAGGCCTGGCAGTCATGACTGGGCCAACCTGTTGCGTCCCCTCGGAATGCTCAATGAGGATACCCGCATAGCCGCCATTGTCGATACTATAGGGTCAGGTATAATTCTAATAGCCCTGGCATGGGGTGCCTGCATGCTGTGGGTATACTATCGGGCGGCGATGAACTAATATTCACTGCGTCAGCGCCTCGCCTGGCATCCATCTTTTCTCTGTTTTAGATCGCATGCGCAGCTTTTATTACGGCTACTGGATTGTGGTGTCCGGTTTCGTGACCCAGTTTGTCGCCGTCGGCATGGCCAACTATGTCGTGGGATCGTTCATGATTCCAATGACCGAGGAGTTTGGCTGGAGCAGGGCGGAATTCACGGCATCACGCAGTATTGGACAACTGGTCTTTGCGGCCACGGGATTTGCCATTGGCTCCCACATAGATCGCTTCGGTGGCAGGCCCTTCATGCTTGCGGGTGGATTTCTGTTGGCTGCCGCCATGCTATATCTTTCTACTATTCAGACTCTTGGTGAGTGGTTGCTGGTCAACGGACTGATGCTCACCATGGGGGCCGCTATGATCGGCAACCTGGTGGTGAATGTGTCCCTGGGCAAGTGGTTCGTGGAGCGTCGTGGCAAAGCTGTTGCGCTGGCGGGCATGGGCATTTCCCTGGCAGGAATCATACTGCCTCCCATCACGACCTTCCTGGTGGACAATTTTGGCTGGCGTGACTCCTGGCGAATCCTGGGCGTGGCGGCGCTACTGCTCACGTTGCCGGCAGCGAGTCTCGTGCGTCGCAGCCCGGAAGACTATCAGCTGCATCCCGACGGTCGCACGGCTGAAGAGCTGTCTTCCGGACTCGGGGAGAGGGCGCGCCTGGACTTCGCCCGGTCCATGACCCGTGCCCAGGCCATGCGAACCCTCAGTTTCTATTTGCTGGTGATGGCCTTTGGTCTGTTCCAGATCTCTATCACCGTGATGCTCACCCAGACTATTCCCCTGATGACAGACGCCAACTACTCGCGATTGGTGGCATCTTCCATGATCTCGCTGGCGTCGATACCGGCTTTCCTGAGTAAGCCGCTGTGGGGTGTGATGATCGATCTCTACAATCCACGGAAGCTGGCGGCCCTGGGTGCGGCGGTGACAGGCGCCGCGGTAATGCTGATCGTATTCAGTATCTCGGCCCGGGTCGATTGGCTGGTGTATGCAGGCTTTCTCCTGATGGGAGTTGGCTGGGGTGGTCTGTTGCCGCTGCAGGAAGTTATCTGGGCGTCCTTCTTTGGCAGGCGCTACCTCGGCTCGGTGCGTTCCATGGCCATGCCTTTTACCTTCGGTATGTCGGCGTTCGGGCCAATCCTGGTGGCCTGGTATTATGATCTGGCCGGAAATTACAATCTCGCGTTATTGTTGATAGCGCTCTGCAATCTGTTCTCCGCCTGCATGCTGTACAGGCTTAGGGACTCATCGGCCACGAAATTCAGTAGTAATGGCCTCGCTCCTGAAAATATCACGCCCTGATTCCAAATAAAGGGGAAAAATGTGATCCATGTCACGAATCCTCCACCTGCAGTCTTCAGGATAGGGGGTAAATAATTCCAAAATAGTGAGAGGTAAAGGCACATCTTTGATGTTGGCTGCTGTCGCGCAGCAATGCGCCGGTCGGCAGCGCCCAGCAGGCGAGAAACACCGCCTTGGGCCAACCATGAGCAATTTGCCAATTGTGACACCAGTTGTAATAAAAACGGGCGCGAAATTCGCCAACGAGCACAGAGATGAAAGGTCTGCAGTCACTGCCCGTCGAAACCGAACTGGCGGATATCCGACTCACCAAACTCAATGGTTTGGCGCCACGTCTATTCTTTAAAGCGTATTACGGTCATCAGCCGGTGGGTATGGCGCAATTGAGTTCCCGTGCCGTGGCTCGTCATCAATTGCCTCGCAAGAGTGCCAATTCAGCTCTGGCTGAAGGCAAGACTCCGGGGGTCAGTTATTGCCTCAAGCTTATCGAGGTCTCTCAAAACTACCGTAACAAAGGTATCGGTTCTGCGCTGCTGAACGAAGTGATTGCTTTCTGCTAAGATGAGCGGGTAAGCAGCCTGGTTGGTGAGGCCAAGGGTGATACCGAGGCGCTTCGTCGCTTCTACAGGGACCGGGGCTTCGATCTCGATGATGCGAATAACATCAGGCTGACCCTCCGCTAGTACCCCGATTGCCTGCGAGGGCATGCTTTCCCACTCTTTCAGGATTCCAACAGCGGTTCCAGGTGGGGCCACACGTTCTCAACGATCATCCACTGGGCTTCCGCGCGTGGGTGAATGCCATCGTTCTGCATGAGTTCAGGCTGCTGGGGGATGCCATCGATCAGGAAGGGCACCATAGGCAGTGCGTTTTCTATCGCCAGTTCACCAAACAGTTCGAAGAATGGCAGGGTATAGCGTGGGCCGTAGTTGGGCGGGATCTGGATTCCTGCCAGCAGGATATCGGCGCCGGATTCCCGGATAAAGTTCACCATCTGCTGCAGGTTGTCTTTCAGTGTGCCCAGGGGCAGTCCGCGCAGGCCATCGTTGCCCCCCAGTTCGAGGATCACCAGGTCTGGTTTATGGGCCTCCAGCATGGCTGGCAAGCGGGCGAGGCCGCCGGTGCTTGTCTCACCGCTGACGCTGGCGTTGATGACGGTATAGTCATAGCGCTCTTCAGCCAGTTTCGCATCCAGCAAATTAACCCAGCCCTGTTCTTCTTCCATGCCGTAGGCGGCGCTGAGACTATCGCCGAACACCATCAGGGTCTGGCTCGCCGTGCCGGGTTTCGACTGGGCCAGGCCTGAGAGAGGTGCCAGCAGCAGGAAAACTGCTAATAGTCGGATAATCAGGGATTTCATCGTATCACTGCGGGGCTTTGCCGCGAATTGTGTTAAACCGTAGGGTCCTTTTCGACGTTAGGAAACTAAGTCAGGCACAGCTTCCCTCGTGATAACGACTATAGCAGACAGGGCGATCACTCGATAAGCTCTCAGTCTGTTAAACCGGGAACATGCAGATCGTCTATAATCCTGAGCGATTGCAGCAAGGAGCGCACCCCATGATAGAAATCAGCCAGCTGGTGAAGAGCGTCCAAACCAGTGAAGGGCTTCTCACGATCCTCAAAGGCATTGACCTGACAATTCGCGAGGGCGAGGTCGTCGCCATCGTCGGTGCCTCCGGGTCAGGCAAGTCTACCCTGCTGGGACTCATGGCTGGCCTCGATGGGGCCACGTCGGGCGACCTCAAGCTGAATGGCAAGTCCCTCAGCGCCATGGATGAGGAGCAACGGGCCATACTGCGCGGACAACTGGTCGGCTTTGTATTCCAGTCTTTTCAATTGCTGCCCAGCCTGACCGCGCTGGAGAATGTGATGCTGCCAATCGAACTCAAGGGTGATGCTGCGGCGAGGGAAAAGGCACGTGCCCTGCTGGAGCGGGTTGGTCTCAGCGAGCGCTGGCACCACTATCCCAATCAATTGTCCGGTGGGGAACAGCAGCGGGTTGCCATCGCCCGGGCATTTGCCACCGAGGCCAGAATACTCTTTGCCGATGAGCCTACCGGCAACCTCGACACCGCCACCGGTGCCAAAGTCATCGATCTGCTGTTTGACCTGAATCGGGAATTCTCTACAACCCTGGTGCTGGTTACCCACGAAGAGCGCCTCGCGAAGCGCTGCGATCGCATCATCAAACTGGTAGCGGGCGAGATAGCCGATGACTCCGTGATTGCACGAGCCGGAGAGAGCGCCAGTGCCTGAACTCGCATCCCATGCTGTACAGGATCGCAAACCGCTGAGAAGCCTGCTCGCTCTCGCCCTGCGCATGCTGTGGCGTGATTGGCAGGGCGGCGAATTGAAACTGCTATTTATTGCCCTGGTGATGGCTGTGACATCTGTCAGCGGCATTGCGCTGTTTACCGACCGCCTGGAAAAAGCCCTGCTGCTGGAATCGGCGAATATGCTGGCTGCCGATCGCATAGTCAGCGGTCGAGGAGAATTGCCGGAGGAAGTATTGCTGGAAGGCCAGGCCAGGGGCTTGCGCACGGCGGAAACACTTTCCTTTACTTCCATGGCGTTTTCCGACACCGGTAACCTGCTGGTGGCTGCCAAGGCAGTCAGCGGAAATTATCCGCTGCGTGGTGATGTGATCATCGCCGAGCAGGCTTTCGTGCGCGGTACACCGGTCCAAAACGGTCCGCCGCCCGGAGAGGTCTGGCTGGAAGCGCGGGCCTTGCCAGCTCTCGGTATCGAGGTGGGGGATACGGTCTATGTCGGCGAGGCGGAGCTGCGGGTTGGCAAGATCATTATCACCGAACCGGATCGAGCCGGCGGCAGTATGCTGGACAATGCCGGCCCGAGGTTGATGCTGCACATGGATGATGTGGCGGCGACCAATGTGGTGCAACTCGGGAGCCGGATAAGTTATCGCTATCTGTTTGCCAACGACGATGTGTCGATGCTCGATGACTTCGAAGACTGGTTCCGCGCCAGGGAAGAATGGCGTGGGCGTTTCTATATTCGTGATGTGCGGGATGAGAGCCAGGAAGTAAGCGACGCGCTGGATCGTGCCGAAAGCTTTCTGCTGCTGGGCTCCCTGTTTGCGGTAATCCTGGCCGGTGTGGCCATCGCATTGACGGCCAAGCGCTACAGTGAGCGGCACTTCGATTACGTTGCTATCTTGAAAACCCTGGGCTGTACATCGAGTCAGATCACGTCGATCTATCTGACCATACAGTTAGTGTTAGCAGCTATTGCCATTGTGGTTGGCAGTGTCCTCGGCTGGCTGGTGCACCAGGGAATCCTGCAGATGCTGCAGAGCATCATGCTGGTGGATCTGCCTCCGCCCAGTTTTGAGCCTTTCATCATTGGTGCGCTGACGGCCTTGATCTGCCTTCTCGCATTCGCATTGCCGCCATTGCTGGCGCTTCGTGAGACTCCGCCTCTGCGTGTTCTACGCAAGGATGTCAGTCAGCAGAAGATCAGCGACCAGCTCCCTTATGTGTTCGGTATTCTGGGTACCGTGCTGCTGGTGTACTGGTACAGCCAGGATTTCCAGCTCACCACTGTGCTGGTGCTCGCTGTGGCGGCGATCGCCGTCTTCCTGTCCCTGGTGTCCTATCTGTTCCTGCAGTCCAGTGGCTCCATGGGCATGCGGGCCGGCAGCGCCTGGAAACTGGCCATGACTGCGGCACGCCGACGGCGCCGCGAGAATGTACTGCAGGTCATGGTGTTTTCCGTGACCATCATGTCCTTGCTGATTCTTACCCTGCTGCGCACCGATCTCATCGATGAATGGCAGTCGCAGCTTCCCCAGGACACCCCCAACCATTTCATGATGAATATCAGCCGCGAGCAGATCAGCGGTATCGAAAATTTCTTTGCCGAGAACGGCGTCGAGGCGAACGCCTTCTACCCTCTCATCAGCGCCCGGGTTACTCGTATCAATGGCGACCTGCCTGAAGTCAGTGGCGATATGGATGACGACGAGGGGAATGAAGGTGGAAGCCTGACCGAGAATGCCAGTCTCGACGATGTCGAATTGGCCGCCGAGACTGAGGCAGCATTGGCTGACGGGCCGGGGTCAACAGCCGATGCAGAAGAGAGCGGCACCCGGGTGCGTGGGGGGTTGAGCCGTCGCCAGGTCACCTGGGCTGATGAGGTTCCGCCCGATAACCTGATCACCGCAGGCGCATGGTGGGGCACCGAATCCGAACCCGGCTTCGTCTCGATCGAAGAGAAATACGCCGATTGGTTGGGGCTGGAGTTGGGTGATCGCCTGGAGTTCGAAGTGAACCAGGAAGTCATCGTGGCCGAGGTGAGCAGTTTCCGCAGTGTGCGCTGGGACAACATGCAGCCGAATTTCTTCATTATTTTCTCTCCTGGCACTATCGATCACCTGGGCGGCACCTATCTGTCGACGGCATTGATGGAGAGCGAACAGAAGATCCTGTTGAATGACCTCATTCGCCTTTTCCCTACCATGGTCGTTATTGAGATCGATGCGCTCATAGAACAGATTCAGACGATTATTTCCCAGGTGACGTCGGCTATCGAGTTGATTTCCATTCTGGTGCTGGTCTGCGGTGCCCTGGTGCTGCTGGCCTGTGTGAATGCGACCCTGGATGAGCGTTTCAAGGAAAACGCCATTTTGCGAACCCTGGGAGCAGGTCAGAAACTGATTCTTAGCAGCCTGCTGATAGAGTTCGCATTTATCGGATTGATAGCGGGCATCATCGCCACCATTGGTGCAGAATTCAGCCTGTACTACCTGCAGGAGCAAGTCTTCGAGCAGGAGTTTGGCTTCCATTTCTGGGTATGGCCCCTGGGGCCGTTGGTGGGCATGGTCATTATCGGAGGTCTGGGCCTGGCCACCACCCGCGGAGTGGTGCGTATCAGTCCACTGACTGTGTTGCGCAGAGCGGCCTGATTCCCGGCTCTAATTCCCATAGCGGTCCAGAATTGCAGATACCGACTGCGCGTAGCTGCCTCCGAACAGGAGCAGGTGGTTAAGCAGGTGGTACAGATTGTAGAGACTCGCGCGTTCCCGCCAGTCTGCCTCTAGACCACTTGCAGCGGCATAGGCGTCATAGAATGCCGGGGCGAAGCCGCCGAACAGTGTGGTCATGGCCAGTTCTGCCTCGGCCCATCCCCAGTAGCAGGCCGGATCTATGAGTGCGGGCTGCCCCCTGTTGTCACAATGAATATTGCCCGACCACAGATCGCCGTGAATGAGCACCGGCGCCTGTGCGGGAATCCAGCGGTCCAGCCGTGTCGCTATTGAGTCCAGCTGCTGCCGGCGGGTGCTGTCCAATAACCCTGTCTCGTAGGCCCGGTGACCGAGTTCCATGAGCCGCTGCTCGGCGAAGAACTGATGCCCGTTACCGGTCAACGTGTTTATCTGCGTCGTGGCTCCACAGTAATTATTCATAGTGAAACCGAACTGCGGCTGCGGCTTGGCATGCAGGGCGGCCAGTTGCTCGCCGAGCAGGGTCCAGTAGTCACCAGCAGTCGACGACTCGCCCAGGTCTTCCAGCAGCAGGTAATCCTGTGCGTGGTGCAGCACCTTCGGAATCCTGATAGCCCGTGCTGCAGCGAGCGCCTCGAGGCCTTCGGCCTCGGCGCGGAACATGTCGCCGGGAGCGGCGGAATTTTGCTTGAGTACGATTGTGCCCCGGGACGTGCAGAGCCGACTCACGTCGTTGATACAGCCACCGCCCAGCATCTGGCGCCGCCGGATAGCACCGTAACCATTGTCGAGCAGCCAGTCTTCGAGGGATTGGGGCATACCTGCAGTCTACTTGAAATAGGGGTTATAATCCCCAGTCTGTAATTCAGTTCAAGCACAGGAATGACACGATGAGCGACAGTATTATTCGCAGACAAGGCCTCCCGTTGGGCATGGCTGTGTTGATCAGCCTGTTCGCCCAGGGTCTGGCCGCCCAATCCCTGGAGAGTGTTAGCCTTGAGGAGTGTGTACGCGGTGAATGCATTACTGGCGACGGCACCCTGGAACTGACCACGCCCTTCGGCAAGGGCCGTTACGTCGGAGGATTTGTCGACGGTGAGTTTCATGGCCATGGACGACTGGAGATACCCATCTCATGGACCCAGAAAGAGATCTATGTAGGTGAATGGAACATGGGAATCCGGGAAGGTCGGGGCAAGCACTGGAATGGGAAAGGCAATCTCTACATTGGCGAGTGGCGCGAAAACAAGCGCAACGGCCGTGGTTCCTACTTCTTCAATCTTCCTGAGTGGCGAGAGAATCAACACACCGAATTCTGGCTGAAGGACAACACGGAAAATTACACCGGCGAATTCGTGAATGATCACTTCCAGGGCCAGGGAGAATACCGCTGGCCGGAGGGTAATCGCTACGTGGGCGGCTTTTTTGCCGGGCAGAAACATGGGCCTGGCACCTACTACTACGCGAAAACGGGCACCGCCAGGCAGCAATGGTGGAACTACGGCGATTTCATTCGCTAGCACATCGCTGAAACCTTTCACGCCCGGGGAACTGTTCACCGGGCTTTTTCTTCTTTCGATTATTTAGCTGAGCTGAGCATGGATCTGGAATCGCTACGCCGAGAGTACAAGGGAGGGCTACGCAGGGAGGACCTTGCAGATGACCCTATCGTCCAGTTTGAAGACTGGATGCAGCAGGTGCTGGAGATCGGCATCGTGGACTCCACAGCCATGACGGTGGCGACGGTGGGCAGTGATGGTCAGCCCAGCCAGCGTATCGTGCTCCTGAAGCACGTGGACAGCAGGGGGTTTGTGTTCTTCACCAATTACTCGAGCCGCAAGGCCAGGGAGTTGGCGGGTAACCCCAGAATCAGCCTGCACTTTCCCTGGCATACGGCAGATCGGCAGGTGAAAGTCTGTGGCAGTGCAGAAAAAGTATCCACTGCGGAATCCCTGAAATACTTCGTGTCCCGTCCCCGGGACAGCCAGCTTGCTGCAATAGCCTCGCGCCAGAGCAGCGTCCTCAGTTCACGGACGGTGCTGATGAACCAGTTCGAATCGCTCAAGCAGAAATTCAGGGAAGGTGAGATACCCCTGCCGGACTTCTGGGGCGGTTACCGTGTCACTCCGGCGGAGATGGAATTCTGGCAGGGCGGCGAAAACCGCCTGCACGACCGTTTTCGCTACACGCGAGAGGGAGATGGCTGGAAGATCGATCGCCTGTCCCCGTGATGCACACGGCGCGACCAGTCGAAGCCGCGCCGCCGGCTTGAGGCGATTCAGTCCCACTTCTTCAGTTTTTTCTTCTCCAGTATGCGCTTCAGTCTTGCATACTGGGGCAGGCCGTTCTTGAACGTCGGATAGTCTTCCCCTGCGATCAGCGGCTGGAAATATTCCCGGGCCTTGTCGGTGATATGAAAACCGTCCCGGCTTATGTAGCTGCGCGGCATCATCTTCTCCACGTTGGCCACATCGGACAGTTTTGCCTCACCGACTTTCCAGCTGTATTTCTTGCCCTTGCCGCGCACGATGATTGGCATGACGGCATTCTTGCCTTGCAAGGCAAACTCTACGGCAGCCTTGCCCATGGCATAGGCCTGTTCCACGTCGGTCGCCGATGCGATGTGGCGCGCGGAGCGTTGCAGGTAGTCCGCTACCGCCCAGTGATACTTGTATCCAAGTTCATCCTTTACCATGTTGGCGACAAAAGGTGCCACGCCTCCCAGTTGTACATGACCGAAAGCATCAGCGCCGCCGGCATCGGCCAGGAAATGGCCATCCTTGTATTTCGCCCCTTCCGAAACCACGATGGCGCAGTAGCCGAACTTCTTGACGCAGGCGTTCACCTTCTTCAGGAATTTTGCCTTGTCGAATGCGATCTCCGGAAACAGGATGATGTGTGGCGCATCGCCCTCCTGCTCCGAGGCTAGGCCTGCCGCGCCCGCGATCCAACCCGCGTGTCGACCCATCACTTCCATGACGAAGATCTTGGTAGAGCTTTCGCACATGGAGGCCACGTCCAGTCCTGCTTCGCGAATCGAGACGGCTACATATTTGGCAACAGATCCAAAACCCGGACAGTTGTCCGTGATTGGCAGATCATTGTCTACGGTCTTGGGGATACCAATACAGGTGATCGGGAATCCCATTTCGAGGCTGAGGCGGGAAACCTTGTTGGCAGTATCCTGTGAATCGCCACCGCCGTTGTACAGGAAATAGCGAATATTATGCGCCTTGAATACCTCCATCAGGCGTTCGTATTCCCGTTGGTTCTCTTCAAAGGATTTCAGCTTGTAGCGACAGGAACCAAACGCTCCAGCGGGTGTTGAGCGCAAGTTTGCGATGACCGAAGCGGACTCCTTGTTGGTGTCGATGAGGTTTTCACGCAGTGCGCCAACGATGCCATTGAGCCCCGCATACACCTTGCCGATCTTGTCCCGGTGTTGGCGCGCAGTCTCGATGACACCGCACGCGCTGGCGTTGATGACAGAGGTGACTCCGCCGGATTGAGCATAGAACAGATTTGCCTTGGCCATAAAATATTTAGTCTGGATTAGTCTGGAATGGGAAAGGGCACAATGGTACTCGGTGGTGAGTTTCCTTGCCAGCGCTCAGGCCAGATGCAACAATTCATGAAGTTTTTCGAGTGAAGTCAGCAAATCAGAGAGAGGCAGCATGCGTCTAGTAATCGGTATGTCCGGCGCCAGCGGAGTAATTTATGGCATTCGCCTGCTGGAAGTGCTGCGCCAGGTCGAAGATGTAGAAACTCACCTGGTGATGTCCGCCTCTGCCAAGATGAATATCCAGATCGAGACCGACTGGAGTGCCAACGATGTAAAAGGCCTGGCCGACGTCGTGCATTCCAACAAGGATATCGCCGCCAGCATTGCCAGCGGCTCGTTCAAGGCTGATGGCATGATCGTCGCACCCTGTGCCATCAAGACGCTGTCGGCAATCGCCAATTCCTATGCCGATTCCCTTATCGTGCGCGCCGCCGATGTAATGCTCAAGGAGCGCCGTCGCCTGGTCCTGGTGCCCAGGGAAACACCCCTGCACACGGGGCACTGTGAGCTGTTGCTCAAGGCCAGCCAGATTGGTGCCATTATCGCGCCGCCCATGCCGGCCCATTACATCAGGCCGCAGTCTGTCGACGATATTGTGAATCACCATGTCGGGCGTATCCTGGACCTGTTTTCCCTGGATTCGGGGCTGGTTAAACGCTGGCCCAGTACCCGGGAAGACTAGCCGCGGCGATGACGCTGAGACATTCCACGAACGACACAGAATCGTATCCAAACGGAGGCTAGCTACAATGCGCAAACTGATTTTGACTGGGCTCTTTCTGGCCCCCGTGACCCTTGCCCAGACTCCGGAGCCGGACTGGGCGTTGGCAGAGACGGAAGCCCTCGAACACTTCCGGGCCCTGTTGCAATTCGATACCTCTGATCCCCCCGGTCGCGAATTGCTGGCGGCTGAATACATACGCGATGTGCTGGAGGCAGAGGGCATTGCGGTAGAACTGCTGTCCAATAATCCGGATCGTCCCAATGTGGTGGCAAGGCTGGAAGGAGATGGCAGCGAAGAGCCCCTGCTAATCATGGCCCATACCGACGTCGTTAACGTCGACGAGGAGAAGTGGATATTCCCGCCCTTCAGTGCCACGGTGGACAATGGTTATGTCTACGGCCGCGGTGCAGTGGATGACAAGGATAACCTGGCCGTTGCCCTGATGATCATGCTGGAACTGAAACGGCTGAATATTCCCCTGAAGCGGGACGTCATCTTCCTGGCGGAGTCCGGTGAGGAAGGTGCAACCGAATTCGGCATCGAGTTCATGATCGAGGAACACTTCGACAAGATCGAGGCGGAATACTGCCTGGCCGAGGGCGGCAGCGTTGCCCGGGTGGCAGGGCAGACAGAGTACGCTTCGGTACAGACCGTTGAGAAAATTCCATACCGCCTGGAACTGGTTGCCACGGGGGTGGCTGGCCATGGCTCTGTGCCCTTGCAGACCAATTCGGTGGTGCGCCTCGCCAAGGCTATCGTGGCCGTCGCAGACTGGCGATCCGAGGTCCGGTTGAATGAAACCACGGCGGCCTATTTCGAGCGCCTGGCTTCGATCTCGGCCCCGGATGCAGCGGCCCGATACCGGGCGGTTCTGGACCCGCGTCGCATCAGCGATGTGGACGAGTATTTCCTCGCCAACGAGCCACGCCATGCGTCCATGCTGCGTTCATCCCTGAGCCCCAATCTGTTCGACGCGGGTTACAGGATCAATGTAATTCCGTCAGAGTCTGCCGCCAGCGTCGATTTCCGGGCTCTGCCTGACGAAGACATTCCTGCCTTCCTGAACCAGATTCGCGCGGTGATCAACGATCCTGTGGTCGAGGTGAGCCTGGGCGAACGCAATACCCGACCGCCCGGCCAGGCCAGTCTGGACACGGCGGCATTCACCGCTATCGAGGCCGGCATCGACAAACACTATGGGGTGATCACCCTGCCCACCATGAGTACAGGTGCGACCGACATGGCTTATCTCCGCAACCGGGGCGTTCAGTGCTATGGCATAGGGCCCGCTATCGATCGGGAAGACGCGGCCCTTGGTTTCGGTGCCCACAGTGACCAGGAGCGCATTCTGATCGAGGAACTGTACCGATTCCTGCGCTTCAACTGGGATGTGGTGGTGGATATTGCCGCAGCCGAAGCAAGATAATAGATGATGCGGCTGTGCCCCCGGCGGGGATTATCGACGCTGCCGGGGCTCGGGAGAATCGGGGATAAATCTGGTAGATTTTGCCCAAAGTCACGTTTTTACTCCCATTTAATCTTGACCCTTGCAACGGTCAATGATGTGCTAGGGGACTGGGAGGATTGCCCATTGGCTTACTCAAGAAAGACTAAAATAGTGAGGAACATATGCTGAGCAAGACTACGGGCTTCGCCAGATATTCCAGGACGCTGTGCTGGATAGTTTCCGTGATCTGGGCCGCTCTGGCCGTCTTATCGTTTACCGGCGAAGGCGATAACGCGACACTCCGGGGGCTCCTCTGGCTTGCGGGTGCGATGGCATTCGCGATTTCTGCCATGGCCATGGGTAGAAGCGCCGACACCAGTCAGTCCACTGGCGAGGCGTCAGACTAGCCTGGCTAAGAGTGTTATTCTGGATGTGAGTGGAGATTCAATTTTTCCCGCGCCGCCAGAATGAGCCGCAACTGGGGCTGTGTCCTGCAATCGAGGTCCAGTCCCATCGCCGTTATCAGCATGCCCAGGTTCGTAGTACCCCAATCTTCTGAAACGGCTGAAGATTCGCCGCTCAATCCGGCTGTGGACCTGGCCAGCCGATCCAGCATCTGCTGCTGTATCTTCTCGGCGCTCAATTCCAGTCGCTTCACCTGTTCCCTAAATGCGCCGATGAGCTCCGCTTCCGGGAGGCCTGCCAGTTCAGTGTCACCCTTGATTCGGGTCCTAACATTTCTCAATGGGGTTACTGCCAGTTCCGACCAGTGCCCGGACATTTGACGTGCCAGGGCGAGGGCTTTCGGTGGCAATTGACCGGATTGCTCCCCATACCAGAGGCAAAATAGAACCAGGTTCACATCAAACCCGTATCGATCCTGTAATATAAGGCAGGCTGGGGCTACGCCCTCCAGGGCGTAGAGTGCTATAGAATAGTCCCAGAAACCGGGTTGTTCGTTATTCTGGTGCAAGCAGAGATTCCTGGACGATATTCGAATACCATGTGCCCACGGTCAGCCAGCCCCGAACAGGGGGCAGGATCGCGAGCTCAATGATGGAATCCTTACCCACGACAGCCACAGATGGTAGCAATTTTTAGGTAACTGATCAGCGTATGCATGTCCACATCTTAGGTATTTGCGGCACCTTCATGGGAAGCCTCGCGGTCATCGCGAAGCAACTGGGTTATCGGGTCAGCGGCAGCGACATGAATGTGTACCCTCCCATGAGTACACAGCTGGAAAGCCTGGGTATCGAACTGAAGGAGGGCTACCGGTTCGAACACCTGCAACCGGCCCCGGATCTCGTCATCATTGGCAATGCCCTGTCCCGGGGCAATCCGGCTGTGGAGTATGTCCTCAACGAGGGTCTAGCCTATACCTCGGGACCGCAGTGGTTAGCTCAGTATGTGCTGCACAATAAATGGGTTCTGGGTGTGGCGGGTACCCATGGCAAGACCACCACGAGTGCGATTCTGACCTGGATACTGGAGCATGCCGGTGCCCATCCCGGTTATCTGATTGGTGGGGTCACGAACAACTTCTCACAATCGGCCTCAATCGGTGAATCGTCCTTCTTTGTCGTCGAGGCAGATGAGTACGATACCGCGTTCTTCGACAAGCGCTCGAAATTTATTCATTACTCTCCGCGCACTGCCATCCTGAACAATCTCGAATTCGATCATGCCGACATTTTTGAGAATCTGGACGCGATTGAAAAACAGTTCCACCATCTGGTGCGCACCGTACCGCAGAATGGATTGATCATCTCCGCTCACAATGATTCCAACCTGGAAGCAGTGCTGGCCAAGGGGTGCTGGACCCCCAGGCAACAGTTCGGTGCCAATGTGCCCGAGGAAGTCTGCAAGCTGTTGGCCACCAATGGTGGTGTATTCTGGAATGCCGAGGTGGAGAATGCCCACGGCAATAGCTTTGAGCTGGTCAAATACGGTCAGGGCTCGACAGGTGAGGTGATGGCCCGGTCCCATGTGGAGTGGGAGATGAGCGGCCTGCACAATGTGAAGAATGCCGTTGCCGCGGTGGTTGCGGCCCAGCATGTGGGCATCGATGTCAGTACCTCGGCGCGGGCGCTGCGGGCATTCAGGGGTGTCAAACGGCGCATGGAATTACTGGGGACGGTGGAAGGCATAAATGTCTTCGATGACTTCGCTCACCATCCGACTGCCATAGAAACGACCCTGGCGGGCGCTGCAGCGAAAATCAGGGAAGAGGGGGGTAACAAGCGCCTCATCGCCGTGGTGGAGCCTCGCTCGAATACCATGAAGATGGGTGTGCACCAGGAACAGCTGAACAAGGCCTGCCAGGCAGCGGATATGGTGGTATGGTTCAAGCCTGAGGGGTCCAGTATCAATTTCCAGAAACTGCTCGAAAACAGCGATACGCCCGCCTACGCCTTCGACGATGTGGACGCGATCGTCACGTTCCTGGAAGAGTCCTGCGTTGCCGGTGATCACATCGTGATCATGAGTAACGGCGGCTTTGGCGGCATCCACCAGAAACTGCTGAAGGCCCTGAGCTACGGTCCGGATCGCCTCTGATCGCCGGCCGGTATCAAGGCTGCAGCCTGTGTGCGGCGCCAGCGACAAAGCAAATTAATCGGTATGACTGAGCACAAAGAAATAGCCCTGTTTCCGTTGCGGGTAGTGATGTTTCCCGGGGGCAAGGTCGATCTGCAAATATTCGAGCGTCGCTACCTGGACCTGGTCAGCCATTGCATGCGCAACGATCTGGGTTTCGGTGTCTGCCTGCTGCGGGACGGGGAGGAAGTAGTGCGTGCTGCTGCCAGTCAAACCATTCATCGCACGGGCACCTACAGCAAGATCATCGACTGGAATCAATTAGACAATGGCTTGCTGGGTATAACCGTTGAAGGGCAGTCGAAATTCCGTATCCAGGACTGCTGGCAGGCCGACAGCGGCGTGTTGCAGGCCTCGGTGGAATATGCCAGCGGTGACAGCACCAGTAATGAAGAACCCATTCCCCTTGATGATGACTACGGTGCCCTGGTAGATCTGTTGCACAGCCTGGAGAGTCATCCACTGATCGAGCAGCGCCAGCTGAAAATTAATTATGACAATCTGTGGGATCTTGGTTGGCGCCTGAGTGAATTAATCCCCATGGAAGTGGAGCAGAAGCAGGAATTGCTGGAACTGGATGACCCCTGGGAACGTATCCGCTCCATTGAAAAGCTGGTAGCCGACATGGCCAACGAAGCATGAGCCAGGGAGCTGCTATGCTGGCTGAACTATACGATGTTGCCGGCTGGACCCACGAGCAATGGCTCGCGGTCAGTATACTGGCGTTTATCGGGGTGACCGTCGTTTTCGTCTTGTGGCGCATGGTAAAAATAGTCAGAATGTCGCGACGCAAACACTACAAGCCCAATCTGCGCCCACTGCGCCGCCGCCGCTGAAATCCGACTTCCCATGAATGCCTTGCGCACCATTGCTATCCTGCTGAGTTTTGCCCTGTTGCCGGTGAGTCACGGCATCATCGTCCGGCACGACGTGGCTTCCAGTGACTACGAAGTTCGCGCCATCGATTACCCCTCCGTGTTCTTTCTCGAGCGGCAAGGCAGTCGAAAAGTCTGTGTCGCGACGGTGATCCATCCCCAGTGGGCACTGACCGCTGCCCACTGCGCCGAAGAGACCCTGCTGGGAGATACCGTGGCGGCGGGCAGGCGTTTCGCCGTAGACGTGGCGAATCGCAGTCGGGAGATAGATCTGGTTATCACGCATCCGGACTACGACCAGCAGTCGGCCTCGGATATCGATCTCGCCCTGCTGCGCTTTCGCAGTCCGTCACCCTCGCCCCGACCGGTTCCGCTGCAGACCAGCAGCACCGAATTGGGGGAGGTGGTGACCCTGGTTGGTTGGGGGTATTTCGGCATCGGTACTCTGGGGCGGCAATACAGCGATGGCAGGATGCGGCGGGCCAACAACCGGGTCACCGTTGCCGAGCGATACCTGCGATTTGAATTTGATGACCCCCGTGATCGCGAGGCGGAATCCCTGTCCCTGGAAGGTGTGCCCGGACTCGGAGACAGTGGTGGTCCGGCCTTTATTGAAAATTCCACCGGCCTCGCCCTGGCAGGTATCGCCGTGGGACAGATCAAGGGTAGCGATTTTTCCGAGGAGACCCAGGGTAAATACGGGGCGGTTGCCATTTACGAGCGGGTCTCTCGCCACATAGACTGGATAGAGACGGTGGTAGGCAGCAAACTCCCGTTCGGTAGCTGAAGCCAATCAAAATCGACCAGGGCCCGATCATGATCAAGAAAATCCTCATTTCACTGGTGCTGTTCCTGCTGATAATCGGTGGCGGAGTGTTCTACTACTTCGACACCATCGTGAAGAATGGAATAGAAGTGGTGGGAACCCGAGTGCTGGGAACCCAGGTCTCCGTGGCTTCTACCCTGATGTCACCGCTTTCGGGGTCTGGTTCGATCGAAGGGCTGCAGATTCGCAACCCTGAGGGTTTCGATGCAGAGTACGTATTCCAGATGGATCAGATCGCTGTGAATCTGAATGCGAGCACGGTCATGAGCGATGTGCTTGAGATCGAATCTGTGCTTATCACACGCCCTCAGATTACCTATGAACGTCGCCTCACCACGGACAACATTCGTGCCCTGTTGGACAATATCGGTGCCGGGGGTGGCAGCGGCGATGCCAGTGCCAGTGAACCGGCATCGAGTCGTCGCATCATTATCCGCGAGTTCCGCATGCAACAGCCGCAGTTAAACCTGGTTGCTGCCTCTATAGAGGCGCCGATTCCCTTGCCCGATATTGTGCTGAACAATATCGGGGAGGAGAGTAACGCGGCCACGGTGGCAGAGGCCGCCAGACAGATAGTGCGTGCTATCAATACCTCGATCCTGAATTCCGATCCTCCGGTACTGGATATGCTCCGGGAAAATATGGAAAACCGGCTGCAGGATGGCGTGCAGGAAGTGGAAAATGCCGTCGAGGAAGTGGGTAACCGACTGCGTGGGCTGTTCGACAACAATTAGACAACACCTGCTACAGGTGCTTCCCCAGCTTATTCCCTGGGTTCCCAGGCAGACGCTAGAGCGGGGGGCTCTCCACCGTATCGCTTGTGGTCTCGCTGCCCAGGCACTGATTACTATCGCTCGCCAATAGCCTGTCAGTGCGCCCGCTGAACCGATAGGCGATGAGACCTGCCCACTCCCGCATCGCCGTGCGCAACAGGCCGAGATTCTCTGCGAAATTGAACTTCAGACGCCACAGGTTCGCTGGCTGAGAGTAGTGGTCAACCGGGTAGGCATGGACTGGCCATTGCTGTTGGCAGAAGACACCCACAGCCCGAGGCATGTGATAGGCAGAGGTCACCAGTATCCAGTTCTGGCCCGGCTGAGGGTTCACCAGTGGCTTGCTGTTACTGGCATTTTCCGCCGTGTTGCGCGAGGCACTCTCGTAAACGATAGCCGCCTGCCCCAGTCCCATCTGAGTGAGCAGAAATCCCACGTAATCGGCCTCCTTGAAGGCCTGTTCGGATACGGATGCGCTGCCACCGGTGTAAACCAGCTGGGCCTGCGGATAGAGACCGGCCAGGTAGGAGAAAGCAGTGAGCCGGTCTGCTGAGGACTCCAGCTCCGTCTGACCCCAGGCATCCGAAAGCTGGGGCTCGACTGCGCCACCAAGCACGATCACCCCATCAACCCGGGCTGGCAGGGCGGCGTTGGCACGGAAGCGGGTCTCCAGGGGGGCGATAAGCCATTCTCCCACCGGCGCGCTGCCAATGAGCAGCAGGAGCAGGGCTAACAGGGCCAGCAGGTTACGGGAGACCTGTTTCAATCCCAGGAGCAGACTCAGCCAGGCGCCCACACCAAGAATCACCAGCAAGCTGTCCGGGGAGATGACTGCCCAGATGATTTTGGATGCCAGAAAGAAGAGACTGTCCATGGGTCGGGTTTCGTAGATTGCGAGACACAAATCCTATCCCAGTACAGGGTCCCGTGACAGGGCTAAAAATGGCTCCCGGGTGCTTAGAAACTCCAGTCTAATTTGCTACTATCCTTCGAGTTTGCCCCGCGTGGGCCTGAGCAAGAATCAATTCAACACACAGGAGCTAGGTAATGGCTATTCAGGTAGGCGACAAGATT
The DNA here is from genome assembly GCA_038134565.1 of Pseudomonadales bacterium. Lineage (GTDB taxonomy): Bacteria > Pseudomonadota > Gammaproteobacteria > Pseudomonadales > Pseudohongiellaceae > UBA9145. The sequence continues at coordinate 30,613 of JAYPVK010000013.1, forward strand.
CCAGCCGCAACGTTTAAAGTCATGGGGGCCGAGGGCCCCAAGGATATGACTTCCGATGAAGTTTTCGCTGGCAAGAAAGTTGTGTTTTTCGCAGTTCCCGGTGCCTTTACCCCCGGATGCTCCATGACCCACCTGCCTGGATTCGTCGTCAATGCTGATGCGATCAAAGCCAAGGGCGTGGATACGATAGCCTGTATGGCGGTGAACGATGCCTTCGTCATGGGCAGTTGGGGGCAGGCGCAGAATGCTGAAGAGATTCTCATGCTCGCAGACGGTAATGGCGAATTTACTTCAGCTATCGGTATGGAGATGGATGCCAGTGGTTTCGGAATGGGAAGCCGCAGCAAGCGCTTCGGTATGATCGTCGAAGATGGCACCGTGACTTACCTCGGGGTTGAAGCGCCCGGGGAGATCAAGGCCAGCTCTGCCGAGACTATGCTTGAGAAGCTCTGATCATCTTTAAGCGCGAATCGGAACCGGGAAAAGGCTTCAGGTTTATTTCTACTAGCCCAGTGCAAATACAATAGCCTATAGACCTGACGCCGCCGGTGTAGAGCTCATCCAGTCAAACTCACTCAATAAGAAGAATAATGCCAATGATTACCCAGACCCTCGATTATTCAGATGGGGACACCGAACTGGAAGGCTATCTGGCCTTTCAGGAGACCGATGTGCAAAAGCCTCTGGTGCTGGTTTCCCATGACTGGTCCGGACGCCGTGATTTCGCCTGCAAGGCGGCGGAGCGGATGGCGGAGTTGGGGTATGTAGGTTTTGCCCTTGATATGTATGGCAAGGGTGTCTTCGGCGGCGATAGCGATACCGAGAAGAATGCGGCTCTCATGGGCCCGTTTGCCGAGGACAGGAACCTGCTTCGGCAAAGAATTACGGCCGCGCTGACAGCGGGTCGCAACGTGCCTCAGGTGGACCCGAAGCGGGTTGCTGCCATCGGCTACTGCTTCGGTGGAATGTGCGTCCTCGAGTTGGCGCGTTCCGGTGCTGACATACTCGGGGCTGTGAGTATTCATGGCATCCTGGCAGCAGGCGGTGCCGATAATGCGGCGATCATGGCCAGGTTGCTCTGTCTCCATGGCCATGATGACCCTATGGTGCCCCCGGAACAGGTTCTGGCCTTCGAGACAGAGATGACCGAGGCTGGCGCAGACTGGCAGTTGCATGCCTATGGTGGAACGATGCATGCTTTCACGAATCCGGCAGCCAATAACCCGGATTTTGGTACGGTTTACAGTGCGGTGGCTGAGAAGCGTACTTATGAGACCCTGGCCAATTTCCTGGAAGAGATATTCTAGGCGCCTCTTGCTCCCTTCACTGTCTCCTCAACCATCCACAATGCCTGGGCCTGTGTTATGAATACTGAGCGTGTCTCTGCAGCCGTCGAAGCGGAAAATTCCAGTGACAAGGAAGGGGCATCGCTGCGCAGTCGCATCGGACTCTGGCTAGGACCAGTTGTCTTCCTCTTCATGCTGCTGTTCGTCGATCTCGAAACGAGCAATCCCCAGGTGACGAGGATGTCAGCCATAATTCTGTTGATGGCGATCTGGTGGATCACCGAAGCCATTCCCCTTGCCGCTACCGCCTTGCTCCCCATTGTGCTGTTTCCCCTGCTGGGCATCATGCGTGGTCGGGAAGTATCGGCAGGTGGACAGGTGGATCTGGGTAATGCAGCGCTCGCCGAAGGCCTTCGCCCCTCTGACATTGATATCACTTTCCCCAGCGTTGCCAACCAGTACATGGACTGGATCATCCTGCTGTTCATGGGTGGATTCATAATCGCGGTGGCTGTGGAGAAATGGAACCTGCACAAGCGCATCGCCCTGCATATTCTCAATATCGTGGGCGGTCAACCCCACAGGCTGGTGCTTGGATTCATGCTGGCTACGGGCTTTCTTTCCATGTGGCTCTCCAATACCGCAACGGCCATGATGATGATGCCCATGGGCATGTCGCTGATTCTCCTGTACGAGGAATTGAACAAGGATCTGGCGGCGAGCGGACAGAAGCTTGATGCGCGGGCCCCGAATTTCGCCCTCAACCTGCTGTTGGGCATTGCCTATTCCGCTTCCATAGGCGGATTTGCGACGCTGATTGGTACGCCTCCGAATGGTGTGTTGCTTACCCAGCTACCGCAGCTCTTTCCTGAGGCGCCAGATATCACTTTTGCCACCTGGATGGTCTTCGCCTTACCCATGAGTGCTGTCTACATGCTGTTGGCCTGGCTGCTGCTCACAAGATTTGTTTTTCCCCTGCCCACCTCAACCCCTTTTAGCGGGCGAGAGTTTATCAAGACCGAGTTGCAGAAGCTGGGTCCGATGTCTGTGGAGGAGAGGAGGGTGTCGATTATTTTCGTCTCGGTCGCCGTATTGTGGATGACCAGGAAAGAGCGCCTGTTTGGGCCAGAAATAGACCTGTTCGGGTGGAGCTATTTTCTCGACCGATTGCTGGAATCCATGGGCAGCGTGCCAGTAGGCCATATGATTGACGACGGTACGGTGTCCATCGCCATGGCACTGACGCTGTTCATGATTCCCGCTGGCAAGGAGATCGGCGGTCGTCTACTGGATTGGGATGATGCTAAGAAGATTCCCTGGGGCATCCTGTTGCTGTTCGGTGGTGGCCTGGCGATCGCCAAGGGCTTTAGCACCTCCGGCCTGTCCGACTATGTGGCGAATCAATTGCAGGTATTGTTGGGTGATGCCAGTCCTCTGGTGATCGTCATGAGTACCGTGGGCATAATCACAGGCTTGACGGAAGTGGCATCCAATACCGCCACCATATCTCTTGCGCTTCCCATCATGGGGAGTCTGTCCCAGGCCATTGAGGCTCATCCCCTGTTGCTGCTGATTCCTACCACACTGGCGGCCTCCTGCGCCTTCATGTTGCCGGTATCCACGCCGCCCAATGCCATCGTCTATGGCTCGGGCAGGGTGCCCATCATGAAGATGGTGGTGGCTGGCATCTGGCTCGATGTGCTATCGGTGCTGCTGCTGACCTTCTTCGTCTATACCCTGGGGCACCTGGCCTTCGGTGTGCTGGACGGTTTTCCTGCCTGGGCCATGCCCTGATCCCGCCGCAACCAAAGGCTGATGCAGCTCTCATTTTCGGGATCCGGGTATTCAGGCCAATCCGGCTTTGTGCTACTGTTTGAGGCCACATCCCACTAACAACGGGGCTCCTGGCGTGGGTAAATCCGGGTCAAATAAGCGCGATAGGACAGGACATTGCGCAAGAATCAGAAAATAATCCGGAATCAGGCTGTATCGAAACGGCTCAGACCACGAAAATCGCAGTATGAATGACCACTCAATAATTGATGATTTGCAGAGCGAGCCTTGCCCTGCAGGTGACGAAAATTGCCCGAATCTTACCGAAGTCCAGCGACTGCGTGAGGAAATAAAGCAACTCGCTGCCCTGGTCCGTACTGACGAACTTACCGGCCTGTTCAATTTCCGCTATTTCACCCAGGCCCTGGGTCTGGAGATGGAGCGTACCCGCCGTTCCGGGCAACCCACTTGCCTTATCATGTGCGACCTGGATCACTTCAAGGATATCAATGATTTGTACGGGCACGAGATAGGGAATCAGGTGCTGACCCACGTTGCCGACCTGATCAGGAAAACGATTCGCCGACTCGATATTCCCTGCCGCTATGGTGGCGAGGAATTCGCGTTGATCCTTCCGGACACGGAATTACGCCAGGGTGTACGCTTTGCCAATCGTCTGCGCCTGATTATTGAAAATTCCCCGGTAAAGACCGGTGACCTCTTGCTGGGCATCGAGGCCAGCTTCGGTGTAGATAATTACGATCGTGGCGACCAGCTCTCGGAGAGGGAGTTCGTGGAGAAAGTGGACGGCTTTCTCTACCGGGCCAAGCAGGAAGGCAGAAACCGGGTATGTCATGCGCCCTACGAGCGTGATGACGGTGTGAGTGGCGACGAAAAGGAAGCCTTGCTCAGCGGCTTCGATTCTTCTGGCGACTAGTTCGCACAGCTTCTAATCATTCCCTATACGCCTGGCCAGATGATGCAGGATGGCTGCGGTGGCCCCCCAGATCCTGTAGTCCTCGTAGTGTAATTCCAGAATCGCCCGTTGCTGATTCCGGTACTCCCAACTGGTCCGCGTGTAGGCGTCGGGGTTCAGTGCCAGGTCCAGTGGCACTTGAAATATATCAGCTACCTCTGCCGGGTTGGCCGCATAGGCCAAATTGTTTTCGATGAGCCCCACAACGGGGGTGACTCGAAAGCCTGAGGGGAGCGCCATTTCACCCAGTTTCCCCAGCACTTCCACCTGATGCGGAATGAGTCCGATCTCTTCGTTGCTTTCGCGCAGCGCCGTGTGGATCTCATCGTTGTCCCCGGGTTCGGTGGTACCCCCCGGCAGGCTGATCTGGCCAGCATGGTTGCGCAGCTTTTCGGAGCGCACCGTGAGTACTATGTGGCTCTCGTTGTTGGTACAGAGTCGGGTAATGGGGATGAGTACAGCGGCACTTCGATAGCTCTCCCGATCCCGCTGGGCAGTCCTGTTGATGTCACTATCCGGGTGGGGGATGGGCTGTTCATCGGAGGTCCTGCCGGAGAAGAACTCCAGCAGCTTCTGATAGCGCTCTATGGATGTCAGTGGTGATGTCATGGATGCCCCATGTTCGCGAATGCCTGCCGGGCCCGGATCTCAAGCTCGTCGCAGGCAGCCAAAAAAAAATGCCGACTCGAAGCCGGCATTTTTCTGCTCTTTTTATTTACCTGAATACTGCATCAATCATGCTGGTTTCTCCAGCGTAATCTATCCAGGGTGTCAGGCCTGGGCCTCGACTAGCGGAAGTTCCAATCCAGAGCAACGAAGACCCGTGCGTTCTCGCCCGGGAAATAACGATCACCGTTAAAGGTTGTCCAGTCCGCGCGCTCTGCATATTTCTCATCGAGAATATTCATTGCGTTTACAGACAGGGTGAGATCGTCGTTGATGCCAACACGGGCCCGGGCATTGAACAAGTTGTGGCCGCCGTACCTGGCAGTGTTCTCGGGATTGGTGAAATACTCACCCATGTTCACCCATTCGAGTTCTGTTGAGACGTTCTCTGAGGGTTGCCAGGCCAGGCGCACGTTACCGAAGATGTTGGGTGCGGTGTCCACATCATTGCCTGTGATATCGGTAGCTCCGGCATCAGGAGAGTTCTCATAGGTATGCTTGGCCAGGTTCGCCACAGCACGTATAGAGAGTGTCTCGGTGAGATCTCGACCAACGACGAATTCGAGACCACGGTGCTGTGTGTGGCCGCCATTGAGGTTGATCCTGGAACTATCGGTGATGATCTCGTTTTCCTTGTCCATGTGATACAGGCTGACACTGTAGTCCCAGCCTTCCCCCGCGCCGGTCAGGGCCACCTCGAAACTATCCAGTTCGACCGAATCCAGATTGGCGACTGACTGATTATTCTGCAGGCGATAGAGTTCGGTCGCCTGTGGTGCGCGGAAGCCACGCTGCACGCGGAATTGAATCTTGTTGTTGTCATTGAGGGCATGACTCAGGCCAAGTTTCGGAGACAGATTGGTGAATCCGTCTGAGCGATCCGCCGGTCTGCTGTAACGACAACCGCCCAGGTTACAGGGTACGCCAAATTCATCGGTGCGGCCGTCGATCATCAGGTTGTCATAGTGATACTTGATATTCTCAAGGCGCAATCCGAGGGATAGATCCCAGCCGTTATTATAGGACTGCTCATAGTTGATGAAGCCGGCGATCTGGCGCGCATCCACCTCGTAGTCGTAGTGCTTGCCTTGTGGAATGGTAGAGCGCACAAAGAACGAACCCTCGGTTGGGTCGTTCTGGAATTGCTTGAGAGCTCCATTGGTGTTTTCCACATCCATGCCGAGTGCCAGCTCGGCACCGTTTGGCAGGCTATGGTAGCCCGCTGTCTGGACGCCAAAACTGCGATGCTCGAAATCCTCGATAGGCAGACCCGGCAGGAAGTGCTGGATGAAATTCATGTTTACTTCACGCCAGTAGGGTGTGATCACGATTTCCCAATCATCGACTTCCTGGGTAATGGAGGTCCAAACACGTGTGCTGGCACTGTCCCGATAAGCTTCGGGATTTGGATTGCTGCGGCGTAGAAAGTCATCGGCATAGGCATCAGTGCCGGTAACATAGCCAGCGGTTTCCTGATTCAGGTTGCTGAAGGTGAAGCCACCATCCAGCTCTGTACCGTTCGGCGTTGAGTAGCTATAGAGCCAGGAGGCCTTCTGTTGATGCACGTGGGAATCGGCACGGAATCCCTGCTCGTCGACGCCACTGAGGTAAAGTGTCTGTTTGAAGTTGCCATTGTCTGTACCAATGGAACCTTTAGCTCGCAGGGAGCCGCGTGGGCCAGATTCCAGGCGGATATTGCCTGCCTCGCCAGGCTCAGGCAGAACGACGTTGATTAGTCCGTGTACAGCATTGGAGCCCCAGAATGCGCTACCGGGGCCTCGAACCACCTCAATGCGCTGAGCCACTTCTGAATGCGCGTCGAACATCTCGTTGACGTTGCAGAATCCACTTGAGCGCAGCGGTATACCATTCTCGGCGACAAGGAAGGCGCCGCAGGCGCCAGAACCTGTTAGTACCGGCGAGCGGATAGAGGCCAGGCTTTCCTGCCCGTTGTTGCGGTTGATATTCACGCCCGGCAGACGATTCAGCGCTTCCTGGTAGTGGGTATGCTGTAGCAGGTTCAACTCTTCCAGTCCTATCACTGAAACAGCCGCGTTAAGGTCCGCCAATCCTTCCGACCTGCGTGTTGAAGAAATTACTTCGATCTCTTCGATGACCTGGACGCCTGCGCTAGATTGCGCGGATGCACCAGCCGAAGTCGCGGCGATTCCTGCCGCAATGCTGGTAACGAGTAATTTGCGAATCATGCTTATTTTCTCCAAATTGTGGGTGGTAGAGTGTTCGCCGAATTTGCTTTTATTATTTGTCTTGGCGGTATCACGACATGCGTGAGATCTTTATCTACCGGCTTGCTATTGTTTAGGCCTGATAATAATCGCTTACAACAGGCTCTGGTTTTTAGCTGGCGGATGCTAAAAAGGGTCGGAAATATAACACGAAATCGCCGGAAAAGCCCTCCCTTTGCAGGCTCCTGGTAGACCACGTACACTAGCCCTCCGGCATTGATTCGGTAGTTGGAGCTGCCTGTTTCTGTGGGCCGGGGTGAAAATTTCGGGGGGCTGAGGCAGCCGCACAAGCGTAGCGGGTAAGTACCACTCGTCAGCGCCGGTATTGCAAAGAGGAGAAAGATAGGGAATGAAGACCAGGTTAACGGAAATGTTAGGCATTCGGCACCCGGTGGTGCAGGGAGGCATGCAATGGGTCGGTACCGCCGAGATGGCATCGGCGGTGTCCAACGCGGGAGGGCTCGGAATCCTGACCGGGCTCACCCAGCCAACGCCGGAAGCACTCTGCAAGGAGATCGACCGCTGCCGTGAGATGACCGACAAACCCTTGGGGGTCAATCTCACCATTCTGCCTACCATCAAGCCCGTGCCCTATGAGGAATACGCCCAGGCCATCGTCGATTCCGGCATAAAGATTGTGGAAACGGCGGGTCGCAATCCCGAACCATTCATGCCCCTGTTCAAGGGCGCAGGCATCAAGGTGATTCACAAGTGCACATCGATTCGCCACAGCCTCAAGGCTGAGAAAATCGGCTGCGATATGGTCAGCGTGGATGGCTTCGAATGTGCAGGCCATCCGGGCGAGGACGATGTGACTAATCTGATTCTGTTGCCGCTGGCTGCGCGCCGACTCAAGATCCCGTTTATTGCCTCTGGTGGCTTTGGGGATGGCAGGGGCCTGGCTGCTGCCCTGGCAATGGGGGCAGATGGCATTAATATGGGCACGCGATTCATGGTGACCAGGGAAGCGCCTATCCATGAGAATGTAAAGCAGGCCATGGTGGACGCCAGTGAGCTCGATACGGCGCTGATCTATCGTAGCCTGCGCAACACGGCCCGGGTGTTCAAGAACAGTATTGCCGAGAAAGTCGTTGAAATCGAATCCCGGCCTGGTCAGACCGATTTCGAAGATATCCGGCCTCTGGTACAGGGAACCAAGGGCAAGGAGCTGTTCGAGGATGGTGATCTGGATCGGGGGATCTGGTCAGCGGGCATGGTCGTCGGCTTGATCGACGATATACCGAGCTGTCAGGAGCTGATCGAACGCATCGTGAACGAGGCTGAACAGGTCATCAAGGAACGGCTAAACCAGATAGTTTCTGCTTGAAAGACAAGGTGAGCACATGCAGGTAAAAGATAAAGTAGTGGTAGTTACGGGCGCCGCCAGCGGAATCGGCAGGGCGCTGTGTGAGCGATTCGCGCGCGAGAAAGCGGCAGCCATTGTGGTATCGGATGTCAACGAGGTGGGTATCGCAGAGACCGTAGGCCGAATTGGGGGAGAGACTGCAGCGATCGGGATTCCCTGCGACGTTGGCAAGGAAGCGGATGTCAGCAAACTGGTAACGGCAACCCTGGCGCGGTTCGATCACATAGACCTGTTCTGTTCCAACGCCGGAATATTCACACCGGGCGATGAAAACGTCAGCACCGAGGCATGGCAGCAGATCTGGGACATCAATGTCATGGCCCATGTGTTTGCGGCGCGTGCTGTGCTGCCCGGGATGCTGGAGAGGGGAGAAGGCTATTTGTTGAATACCTCGTCCGCCGCGGGATTGCTGAATCAGGTGGGCTCTGCTCCCTATGCCGTCACCAAACATGCTGTGATCGGGTTCGCCGAGTGGTTATCCATTACTTATGGTGACCGCGGTATAAAGGTGTCGGCGCTATGCCCACAGGCCGTGCGAACCGCCATGACGGCCGACAGCGAGGAAGGTGGCGTGGCTGGCCTCGATGGCATGCTCGAGCCGGAACAGTTAGCGGACACGGTCATTGAGACCCTGGCCGAGGAGCGCTTTCTGGTGCTGCCCCACCCCGAGGTGCTAACGTATATGCAACGAAAAGCGGGTGATTACGATCGCTGGCTCAAGGGCATGCGTCGCCTGCAGGAGCGCTTCGCCGAGAGCTATAAGGCCAGGGCGAAGAAACCATAGCAGACGAGCTCAGAACATCGCGCGAGCGAAGAGCAAAAGAGAATACGAGCGGGAAAAGAGAACAAGAATGAATACGGCATTCCCAGGATATCTTTCCAGGCCTGCAGCCTGGACCATGTTCCTGCTGGCATTGAATGCAGTCACGCTATCCTGTGCGACAGCCCAGGAGCGTATTGACCTGGGCGATGGCAGACAGCTGACGGTCTTCATGGTCCGTCCAGCCCAGTCTTCCAGCGAGCCAAGCCCGCTGTTGGTACTCATGGGGGGAGGTCCGGGTAACGCATCCATATCCCGTGACACATCGATCTGGCTCGGTTCAGAGTTTGCCGAACGGGGATGGATGGTCGCGGTGCCGGTATCTCCGAACAATCGCGCCTTTCGTGGCTATGAAAACAACCAGAAAGTCGCCCAGCTCATTAGCGTGTTGCAGCAGAGAGAGGATATCGCCGGGGGCAGGGTGATGCTGGCAGGAATTTCGAACGGTGGCATGTCGGCTCTGGAGATTGCGCGTCGCAACCCCGATGCTTATATGGGCGTTGTGGCCGTGCCAGCGCTGGCAACATCGGCCTATGATAACCGCGCCCTGAAGAATTTTCCGGTGTACCTGAGAATCGGCGGCGAAGATGAACTGGGCTGGATGGATCGCTTCGACGACACCGTGGCGGCACTCACCGAGGCCGGAGTGGATTTGGACGCGGCAATACTGGATAGTGCGCCGCATATGTTCAGAATGAATTGGGAATCGCTTGACCCCTGGTTGGAGAAAACCAAAGCATCCCGAGGACCAGTAGGCTTCTGATCAATTGTTTTTCCTCTGAGCAAAGTCTGTCGCTTCTACCTGCAAACCTCAGATGAAGCCCAATTGATCAGAGGCCCCCATTATCAACAGGAGATAAACATGAAGAGAAAAACAAGCGTCTTGGCAGCGGGTATCGTGGTCGCCTCATTCTTTACCTCGCTGGCAACTGCGGCTGGTCCCGCAGCGACAATCGATCAGCTCGACTGGATGACCGGCAACTGGGCCGGGCAACTCGGACCCAATCAATTGGAAGAGAACTGGATTGCCACCGAGGGAGGGTCAATCGCTGCCATGGTGCGCATGACCGGTGGTGGCTCAACGAGCATGTTCGAGATGATTACCATCGAAGAAGTGGATGGCTCGCTGGTGTTGAATATTCAGCAATGGGATCCGGGTTTCAAGCCGCGCACCGCGACGCCGCAAACCATGGAGCTGGAAGAAATCACGGCTAATAGTGTGAAATTCCGCGCTGTGACAGAGGGCGGCATGTCCTCGCTGGGCTACAGCAATCCCGATGCTGAAACCTTTATTATCCATGTGGGTCGCCCTGATGGGAGTGTGCTGGATCTGCCGCTGAAGGCACGTTCGATCTGGTAACTTTGAACGCATTTTAGCAGCCATAAAAAACCCGGCAGTAGCCGGGTTTTTTATTCTGGATCGGCGCCCCATGGCGCAGAATGGATTAACTGTTCTGCAGTAATTCAACCCAGTTGCCATCGGGGTCAACCACCATGGCGATGGCAACCCCGGGGCGTATAGTTTTCACAGGTACTGCCACTTCCACGCCTTCGGCTTCCAGTTTCGCAATCAGGGCGTTGATGTCGGGCACGTGAATTGTCCAGTATCGGTAGCCTGTAGCGGCTCGAATTCCGCCGGGTGTTGCCTCTACGGGTGGGCGAGGCTCGGTCTCGACGATCTTGACCACGCTGTCACCGACACGGTAACGGTGCATGACGCCACCACCAGGCATGTCGATGGTTGCTTCGAAATCCAGTCCGAGTTTGTCCCGGTAGAACGCCAGCATGGCTTCCAGATTATTGGTGACAATGCCGAGGTCGATAGCTGCTTTTTGAATATCCATAAGTTGCTCCCTGCTGGGGTGAAGTGGCGCTAGGCAGCGCCCATCATGGCTTTTACTTCGAGGAATTCTTCGAAGCCCTCAATACCCCATTCGCGACCGTTGCCGGATTTCTTGTAACCGCCAAACGGCGCCGAGAAGTCGGGGCCTGCGCCGTTCAGGTGAACGTTGCCAGTGCGCAGGCGACGGGCAATGGCCTGGGCATGGGCAGGCTCTCCGGATACATAACCGGACAATCCGTATTCGGTGTCGTTCGCGATGCGTACTGCGTCCTCGTCATCTTCGTAGGCAATTATGCTTAGTACCGGGCCGAAGATTTCTTCCCTGGCGATTGTCATATCATTAGTCACATTGGCGAAGACTGTGGGTTTTACATAGTAGCCCTTCTCCAGCCCTTCGGGTTTACCGGGGCCACCGGCAATGAGTTCGGCACCTTCGGCGATTCCTTTCTCGATGAGACCCTGGATCTTGTTGTATTGGGATTCACTGACCACTGGTCCAAGGCGAGTTGTATCCGCTGTCGGGTCTCCCACAGTAGCTTTTGCCGCCGCGACCTTTGCGACTTCGATGGCCTCGGCCATACGGGATCTGGGCACCAGCATCCGGGTAGGGGCATTGCAGGACTGGCCGCTGTTACCGAAACAACCGGCCACCCCACCGGCGACCGCCTTGGCAAAGTCAGGCGCATCGTCGAGGATAATATTGGCGGACTTGCCACCGAGTTCCTGGGTGACGCGCTTGATACCATCGGCAGCCGCCCTGGCGACTTCGCGACCGGCGCGGGTTGATCCGGTAAAGGACACCAGGTCAATCTCGGGGTGCGCGGAAATAGCGGCACCCACCGTGGGGCCATCGCCATTAACGAGATTGAAGACGCCGGCAGGCAATCCTGACTCGGCGATGATTTCAGCCAGCAGATACGCGCTCACCGGAGCCAATTCGCTGGGTTTCAACACTATCGTGCAACCCGCTGCCAGGGCCGGCGCTACCTTGCAGGCGATCTGGTTGAGCGGCCAGTTCCAGGGCGTAATGAATCCGCACACCCCGGCAGCTTCCTTGACGATCATCGTACTGCCGCGAACCTCCTCAAACTGGTAGTTTTCCAGGATCTTCAGGGCGGTCATGAAATGTCCCAATCCGCTGCCAAACTGCGCCGTCCTGGACAGGCCCATGGGGGCTCCCATCTCGTTGGAGATGGCCTGAGCCATCTCCTCGCTACGGGCCTTGAGGCCAGCGATAATGGCGCTGAGAATTTCCTTGCGTTGTTCAACCGTGGATTCCGACCAGGCGGGGAAGGCCGCTCTGGCCGCCTTCGCGGCGGCGTCCACATCTTCCGCCGTTCCCATGGCGATAGTGGCAAAAACCTCTTCGGTAGCAGGGTTGATGACGTCAAGAAGGCTGCGGTCTTGCTCTACCCATTCGCCATTAATATAGAATTTATTGTACGCCGTGGTCATTTACTGCTCCTGTCGCTTGGATGATTGCCGGGATGTAGGATTTACCGAATCATTGAACACACTTGAATTTTTTGTCTAAACTGAACAGATTTGCAAAATCTGCTTATTGCCGAAGATATCTCCGGATGGGCCGGGTAGTATACCCAGAATCCAATGGCCTAAGAAGGGCGCGGACGCGAGGCCGAGGCGACCAAGATGGCACGAACGGACAATGACTGGCGATAACTCGCTATAAGAAAGAGCACGATGATATCCGCAATAAAAAGATTCTTCGGCGAGAGGCTGGCGCGGTTTCTCAGCAAGTCGCTACCGGGCTATCGGCGCATCGACACAATCCCGGTCGATGCTATAGCCGAGGTGTTGAAGCCGGGCGACGTGGTGCTGGTGGAAGGCAATACCCGCATCAGTATTGCGATCAAGTACCTGACGCAGTCATCCTGGTCCCACTCCTGTCTCTACATAGGCCGAACCGACGATGGTAGCCTGCAGCATGGCTTGCTGGAGGCAGATCTCAGGGATGGCGTCCGGGTTGTGCCCCTCGACCACTATCGTGACTTCAATCTTCGTATCTGCAGGCCGGTTAGCCTGCACGAGGAGGAAATTGCGGAACTCATTGGCTTCGGCAAGTCCAAATTGGGTCACCAATACGATCTCAAAAATGTGGTGGATCTGATTCGTTACCTGATTCAAAGGCCGGCTGTGCCAAGCCGCTATCGTCGATCCATGATTGGTCTGGGTAGTGGTGAGCCTACTAGGGCAATCTGTTCTACCCTGATCGCGGAGTCATTTCAGACGATCAACTATCCCATACTGCCCAGACTGGGTCCGGATTCTGGCAGGGATGGTGAGGTACCTATTTATTACAAGCGCCACTTCACCCATTTTACGCCCAGGGATTTTGATCTCTCTCCCTATTTTCAGGTGGTCAAGCCAACGCTGGAGCACGGCTTCGATTACCATGAGTTCAATTGGTCGGAAGAGCCGGATCCGGCATCAGATAATCCCCATTAATATCTCGACGGCAGTCTCAAATTGAGGATCATCGCGGCGAGACTCAGTGGCTGGAAAGGGCAACGGATACTCCGGTTCGTGGACCTGAAAATCCAGGTTGGCACTGTCACCGGCTGTTGGTTCGCCGATGCTGATGATTCGCTCCAGGTGGTCCAGCCCAGCCGTAAGTGATTCGCCGCCATCGCGAGTGCGCTGATTGATGAGTATGGCCAGCGGTTTACGGTAGGCATCAGCCGCCAGGCTTTCCGGAATAAACAGTGACCGCAGGCTCGGGTCGGCAAAGCCATAACTGTCTCTCAAGTCCAGAATGATTCCATCGCAGTGGTCCAGCCCCCTGATAATCTGTGTGTAGCTCAACAGGTCGGCGGTGTTGCGTGACAAGCCCCACAGGCGTACATAGCCGATAACCTTGTTTCCCCTGCTGAATTCCAGCACGCTGTTAATGCTGGCATTGCGGAAACTGTCATAGAGATTCTCGTGCACAGGCGACACATTGACTTCAAGTGTCTGGCTTCCGCGCCTTATGGTGAGCAGGGTTGAACCTTGCGCCTGTGCATCGCGGTACCGATTGAAGCTCTGTACCGGGTCGAAGTCAGTATCCTCGGCGCTTACGATGATGTCACCGCGCCGGATGCCTGCTCGATGGGCCGGGTAGGATTCCAGTGCGGCACTCACCAGGAACCCTGCGTCGACCTTTTCGCCCTGGATACCAATGTGGTGAATGGCCTGTCGTTCCTCAACCCGCTTCGCCGCGAAGGCCTGCTGGAGGAATACATCCAGGCCTGTTGCGGTCTCGGCGGCTGGCAGAGCCTGGCAGAGGAGACAGGACAGTAGTGTTAACTGATAGCTTCTCATGTCAGCTTACTATCGCCATGGCCCGCTGCGCGGCCGGTCTTGCATAGTGTCTGTCGCGCAGGGCGCGGTAGTGATCAGGTACATCGAATTCGAAGCGGATCGCCCAGTTGAAAGTATGGGCCAACATGATATCCACCAGCGTGAAATGCTTGCCTATCGCGTATTCACCATCTCCTAACAGATGGTCCAGAGTATTCACGGCTTTCTGGAATTCGAACTTCGCGGTCTCAAACATCTGTGGTATGCGCTGCTCCTCCGGTAAGGCGAACCAGTGCTTGCCCTTGCTCCACAGCGGTTGCTCCAGTTCGGCCAGCACGAAGCTGTTGAGTTCGTCAATGCGTGCATAGACATTCATGCTGTCATTGGGCAGCAATCCTGACTCCGGGGCAGAGCGCGCTATGTAGTTGAGGATTGCCAGTGACTCGGTGAGCACGAGATCACCATTGCTCAGGGTGGGCACCTTGCCCTGGGTATTCAATGCCAGATAGCTGGGGTGTTTGGCGCTTTCCGGGTCTTCTGCCTCGGTACGCAGCTTGGTGTTGACGTACTCATAGGGAAGGCCAGCCTCTTCCAGAGCCCACAGGCAGCGAAAGGACCGCGATTGCCCAAAACCATACAATTTCATTTGCTTTCCATCCTTTAGAAACAAAAATGGTGTGGTCGACGAATCGACCACACCATTCTAATACCAATTGCGACTGTTTCTGTAAAACGTACCAGACGCGGTTCGCAGTGCAGCCTACCTAGTCGATGGCGAAACAGTAGAAATAGCCATTGCCGCCTGTAGCTACCAGGTCAGGTTGAGAACATCCCCGTGAGCCATGTGCGGCGTTCCAGGAAGTTGGATTCTGGCCACCACCGGTGCGATCGAAATGGCCAACGTTGGCGGTACCCGAGCCATTGCTGGTCCAGTTGCTGCAGGTATGGTTGCTGCCATCTTCAACTTCGCGGCCATCCAGGGTGGAGCCTGTGAGGATGTCGTGCTGGTTTGGCATATCGCCCCGGCCATTCACGGTAGCGCCATTCTCGGTAAGCGCTGTTTGCTTGTTGAGGTTGTTATTGGGGCTGTGCAGGTTGTTGATGTTGGTGGCTACTTCTACGCCGTTGGCGTTATACCAGGGGCCGAAACCGATTCGATCGCGCGCATCTACCGCGGGTGAGTTGCCGCTGGCATGGGCGCTCAGGTAGGCGTGCCAGGTCTTGCCACGGGAACCGGCTGCTGCAGCCAGCTGCTGGCAGTGGGCGTCGGCACCTGCCAGTCCGCCGAGATTGGCGCCGTCGCCGGAGCCCACGCTGGTGATAAAGAAACTCATCTCATTCTGTTGTGAATTCACCGTAGTGAATGTGGCGGCGGCAGCGATCACGGCAGCCGAGGTAAACAACACAGTTTTTTTCATCGATCTACTCCTCGATTGTTATCTGATTTTTCTCGTTATTAACTCTTGATGTTCAGCCTGTTAAGGCAATGCCATGGCGGTTAGTGTGCTTCCGGTCTGCAGAATCACGTATTGCTTGCCATCGTGCATCCAGGAACTCATGCCATAGCGGGCGGCAGCAGGAGCTTCAACCCGGGCCAGTTCCTCGCCTGTCATCTTGTCCAGCGCGAACAGGAACGGTGTGCCATCGCTCTCCAGGTTGCTGTAGATGAGCATGGTATCGGTGACAACCATTTGGCCCACTGCCCCGGAACCGGTATTGCCTATATCGACACCCTGCAGGGCCGGCAGGTTCTTGATGCGGTCCGGTGTATAACCGGCGGGTATCCACCACAGGTGTTCGCCGGTGTTCATGTCGATGGCCGTGATGCGGCTGTAAGGTGGCTTGAACACCGGAATGCCGGCCGGGTGGCGCGGCGGTCGACTGGTGCTGGCGGCGGCATAACGGGAGAGGGTGACCCCTGTGGGTGCCTCGTAGTAGGTGTCGGCTTCTTCGCCGCTTACCAGCACCCGGCTGCCGCAATTGTAACGGGACATGATGTACATGACCCCGCTGTCGGGATCTGCTACCGGCGGGTGAGTGATATTCACGGCACCAGAAGGGCACATCAGGGCCGCAATCTTGCCGGACTCATGGCCGCGCTGGATCGGTGGATTGAACACCGGCCCCATGATGTATTCAGCTACAGCAGCCAGTGACTGTTGCTTGATCTCCGGTGTGAAATCCGCCAGCAGGTCTTCGCTGGAACCCACATATTCGAAAGGTGCGGGCTTGGTCGGGATCGGTTGGGTAGCGGCCAGTTTCTCGCCCGGAACCGTTGAGGGTGGCATGGGGGTTTCCACGATAGGCCAGACCGGCTCGCCGGTTTCCCGGTTGAAGACATAGGTATAACCCTGCTTGGTCGCTTGGGCGACGATGGGCGTAGCCCCCTGTTCGGTATTCACATCCAGCAGGATCGGCGCCGTGGGTGTGTCGTAGTTCCAGATATCGTGATGCACCATTTGGAAATGCCAGGCCCGCTCGCCGGTGGATGCGTTCAGGGCTATCAGGCTGGTGCTGTAGAGGTTATCTCCCGGATGATGTCCACCGTAGTAGTCGATGGTGACCCCATTGGTGGGAATGTAGACAAGGTCCAGTTCCGGGTCGGCCGAGATGGGTGCCCACGACGAGATGTCGCCGGTGTACTGCCAGGCATCATTTTCCCAGGTCTCATGACCGAATTCTCCTGGCTGGGGAATTACATTGAATTTCCATTTGAATTTGCCGGTGCGAGCATCATAGCCAAGTATGTCACCTGGCACGTTTTCGATACGCGACTGGTGGTAGCCCTGCTCCGCAGAATTTCCGACAACGATAGTGTCGTTGACGATAAGAGGTGGTGACGAAGAAGTGATATAACCGCGTTCCAGCGGGATACCTTCGTAGGGGTCATAGGGGTGGCCCAGATCCTTCAGCAGATCGACCACTCCGGTTTCCGGAAAGCCTTCAATGGGAACGGGCTCGCCAAAACCTTCCAGGGGGCGACCAGTCTCGGCATCCAGTGCCGTGAGGAAGAAGCCGGGGGAGATGGTGTAGATGATATCGCGGCCATCTATATTGGCGTAGCCGACCCCTTTACCATAATCGGCACGCATTGAATATTCCCAGCGCTCGGTATCCGGCTCGCGATACGACCAGATCGTGGTGCCAGTTTGGGGGTCGATAGCAACCACATGCCGTCTGGCTCCGGCCACGGTATAGAGGCGGCCATTGATGTAACTGGGTGTGGATCTGCCGCTCTGGGCTTCGAAGCTGGCACCATCCCAGGTCCAGGCGACTTCCAGGTCAGCAAAATTGTCCGGCGTGATCTGGTCGGCTGGCGTGGAACGGGTGTGAGCAAAATCATTGCCCAGAGTGGTCCATTCAATATTCTGTGCGAAGGCCAGGCCCGAGAATCCACAGAAGAGTGACAGGGCGCTGAACAGGGCAGAGCGAGAACGAGGGCTCAGGATTCTTATCATTATGGGTTCCTCTCGAGCGGGCTGTTTATTGCCGTAAACCCATGGATTTACGGCGAAGATTCCCGCCTGAGGTTAACCTAGCTGTAGGCGTTTGTCATGGTCTGCAGGGCCCGCCAGGTCATGTTTTCGACCCCCAGGCATGCTCATTCCGGCCCCTCGATCGAGGAAGACTGGAGCGGATTGTGGCGCTGCAGTGGCAATAAGGACAAGATTTCGAAGGGCGGATGAGGGCAATCCCCTCATTCCTGTGATTGCGATCACCTCAAGACCGCTTAGTCTCTGGAAAGAGGCGCACTCACTCCCTAAATTAGAGGTATCTCGATTTGATCGGTACCGGCTCATCCGGTGACGTAACCATGCCCCCGAATCGACCAATCAATCAATTGCATGATGCAAAACCTGGATAAAGGAAAATTCAAGTGAAGAAATTAATCGTACTCCTTGTGGTCTCGCTTGGTATGCAACAAGCCCTGGCTCAACCTGCTACGTTCAATGAATCCACGCTGACGATTCCGCAGGCTGTCCTGCTCGATGCGGAGAATCCAGTCTACTACCGGGATGTACGGCTCAGTGATAACGGTGACGGAACCCTGTCCGTAGTCAGTGGGGAGCATCAGAACCTAGTGTACGTGGAGAGCGTTGAGGTGCTGATCATGGAGTCTCTACCCCTGCAGGTGAGCCTCAGTGTCAGCGGTAATCTCTCGGTACCCTGCGTGGAATTGTTACCCGCTGCAGTAGCCCGCAAAGGCAACACATTCATGGTAGTCATGGCAGAAACCGTGCTCGGTCCAGCCGAATCCTGTGTCGCTGTTCTGGAGCCGTTTTCCACGTCGGTGAGTCTGGATGTGCTGGGCCTGTCAGCCGGGGCTTATACGGTCAACGTTAATGGGGTGCTGGCGGAGTTTACGCTGGAGTCTGATAACGTATTGGGGCTTTAATTCGTCGTCAGCGCATCCCTGCGCTGACGACTTGGTCGCCCGCAATTGGCTGGCGCCAAAACTGTTCTTTGTTCGGCCCAAAAGCCTATTACATTCAATTGCATAGACATTCGGTAAGAATGTATTCCCGATAGCGGCTGGTCTGGTATCTTATTAAGTCCCAATTCATTTTGGTCGTCCTATAAAGGGGGTCCAATTTCACGGATTCGTATGTCGTTGTGACCCTGATCTCAGCCATAACCCGATTCCTCGCTGTGTGCTTGGCGCTGTCCTGCCTGGGCTCTGCCTTGTATGCGCAGACCGATGAGTCCTTGCCGGCAGACATCGTTGCGGATGGGCAGGGCAGTGAGAATGACGGGGAAGAGCGAGCACTGACGCCGGAAGAGCAGGCCGCTGAGCTCGCGCGGCAGGCCAGGGTCAGTGAGCTGACGGCTGAATTGGGCCAGCGCCAGACGGCGATCGAGGACCTGCAGAGTGAGGTGGGTATCTATCACCCCAGCCTGATCGAGAACTACTCGGACCTGGCGGCGGTATTCCTGGAACTGGAAGACTTTGATAATGCGGCCAACACCCTCAACGAAGCCTTGCAGATTGCCCGCATCAACAATGGCCTCTTTAGCGAGCAGCAGCTACCGCTACTGGACGATCTTATCGCCAGCCATCTGCGGCGTCAGGACTGGCAAAAGGTGGATGACCTGGTGCATCTGGATCACCATATTTCTTCCCGAATCTACGAGAAAACCGATGGCCAATACCTCGCTGCAGCGAAGGACTATGGGCAATGGAAGTTGCGTGTGCTTCGGGAAAACCTGCTGCAACTGAGCAACAATGGCCTCTATGACGAGGCAGAGGAGCTCAGTGATTTCTATGGCAGGCTACTACTCAACGTAGAATTTTCCGAGGCTATTGAGGCCCGGGACTTGATAAGCCTGTTGCAGGGAAAATCCCAGGCCGATATGTCGCTGGCCCAGGCCATCGCCAATACGCACTACAGCTACTTTCAGGGCGCTGAGACCCGTTACATCACTCAGACCCGTTGTCGCAATGTCACCGGGTCGAATGGTCAGCTGGTCAGGCAGTGTTTCAATGTGCAGGTTGAGAATCCACGTTACCGCCAGTCCCAGATCGATGCCAAACGCATCGCAGTGAACCGTTCCATGCGTGAGATCAACCAGGTCATCGAGCGTATGGAATCGATTCGCGACAACGGCGACCTGAGTGCGGCGGAGCGGCAGAATCTGGACAGCCTGATCGCGAACCTGCAGACCCAGGCTGATACCGTCTACCGCGACTCCCGCCGTCGTTCCCGATTCTGATCTGTCTTCTTCCAGCCTGCGTAAAATCTCACGGGCAGGGCGATCAACCCTGTATCTCGCCGGTTTTACTGGCAATTTTCCCCGTCACGGGGTAAAAAACAGAGGTCTGGCGGCAGTTCTGCCAGGCGCACAATTAAATGGAGGACTTATGTCTCACATTGCCAAGCGCTTCTCACAGTTGGTGCTGACAGCCATTCTGGCCGCAGTAGCACTGGGAGGGCAGTTTGCAGCGGCACTGGAAGTCGGCGACAAAGCGCCGGATTTTTCGCTGCCCGCTTCTGATGGCAGTACCTACTCATTGTCGCAGTATGCAGGCGACAAACCGGTGGTGATTGCCTTCTTCCCGAAAGCCTTTACCGGCGGCTGAACTATGCAATGTAAAGCGCTGCGTGACAGTGCCAGAGAAATACAGAATTTCGACGTTGCATATTTTATGGCCAGTGTTGATACGCTGGAAGACAACACAGCGTTCGCCAATGAGCACCAGGCAGGTTTTCCCATCCTTGCTGACCCCAGCAAGGCCATGCCGGATGCTTATGGTGTACTCGGAGGATCGGGTTTCGCCAATCGCTGGACCTTCTACATAGGATCAGACGGCACCATCCTCAAGATCGACAAGGAAACCAATCCGGCAACGGCGGGTAGGGATCTGGTTCGTACCATGGAAGAACTCGGATTCCCCAAGAACTAGGTTGCAGAAGATCTGGTAGAAAGCCTGGCTACTTCGTGGCCAGGCTTTTTTTATCCTTGTCTGGTCAGTGACCTCGGGCGCGGCACGACTGCGCTCCAGGAAATCTCTGACCAGAAGGACACAGCAATCAGCTGAACGCTAAGAGCCTGATCACATTTCCCGGCAATGCGCCAATTCACCTGTTTATTGCCTGCGAGCAGGCCTGGCAAAAACTTTTCTGCCTCGAGGGCGTCTAATGGATTGAGATGCATCGGATTCCTGTGCGTTCCCGACATTTATTGAGCGCTCAGGGTCACTGTGCCAAAATCAACATCTCGTAACCCGGGATAGTTTTATGCCTTCAAAATCTGGTTTCCTCATTATCGCCGCGGTGGCCGTCGCAACCCTGTTGGGGCTGGTCTACCTGGCAGCTACCTACGAGGCTCCCCAGGGCACTACTACTATCGTGTTGTCCAATCCTGTGCAGTCGGAACCAGAACAGCAGGCGGTGGATACTCCCCAGTCCCGGCCCACTGCCACCAGTCCACTGCCCCAGATTCGCATCCAGCCACAGGGCCAGTCTGCTGCTCCGGCAGCCGAGCCGGTGGTGGAGGATCTGCCGGTCGAAGTGGTCGTGGAAGAGCCCGAGACACCTGAAGCCAGCACCGCCGCAACACCAACCATTCAGTTGCCGTCCCTGAACAGCAGCGACAATTTCGTGTTCACCGAATTGCGGAGCCTGCAAAATGGTGCCGCCGTGGTGAGACTGCTGGCGGAGGATCAGATCATTCGCAAGTTCGTTGTGTTTGTGCAAAACATCAGCCGCGGTGAGTTCCCGCAGACCGGATTACCCTACAAGCCCATCGGTGTCGAGATGCCCGTGCGCAACGTGGACCAAAATCTGTTCGTCATGGAAGCCACCGCCCATGCCCGCTTCGATCAGGTGGTCGATACCTTCGTTTCCCTGGATGCCGACGCGGCCATGGCCTTGTATCGCCTGTTGTCCCCCTTGTTCCAGCAGGCTTATGCCGAGATCGGTTTCAGGGATTCCAACTTCGACAGCACCCTGCGCACCGCGATCAATAATGTACTTCGCACCAGCGACATCGAAGGTCCTTACCAACTGGTCAAGCCATCCGTGATGTATCTCTATGCGGATGCCTCCATCGAGAACCTGCAGGAAGTACACAAGCAGCTGATTCGATTGGGGCCGGAAAACACCGAGAAGCTCAAGGACAAGCTGCGCGAGTTCCTCGCACGCCTGTAATCTCTTTGCATTGCCACAGTAAATTCTGATGACAGCACCCGATCCTAATGCCTCCGCCCTGATCGACGTGGACTGGTTGGCGGCGAACCTCGACAAGCCAAATCTCGTAGTGCTCGATGCCTCGGTCCCGCCCGTGGTGCCGGGCTTCGAATCGATCAACGATGACCAGCAATTGGCAACAATCCCCGGCGCACGCCGTTTCGATTACGACAAGGACGTGTGCAAGCCCAATAGCTCCCTGCCCCACATGATGCCGTCGCCGGAACTGTTTCAGGAGAAGGTGAGAGAGCTGGGCATCAATAGCGATAGCGACATCGTGGTCTACGACGATGTTGGCCTCTACGCGAGTCCTCGCGCCTGGTGGATGTTCAAGGCCATGGGGCATGAGCGGGTTTGGGTTCTCAATGGAGGGCTCCGCGCCTGGCTCGATGCGGGCGGGAAAACCGACAGTGAATACGCCGTACCACAGCAACAGGGTAATTTCCTGGCTAGTGAAGGCAAGGCTCGATTCTGCGATGCGCCCACTGTGCTGGCGGCCTTGGACGACCCTCAAATCCAGATACTGGATGCCCGTTCTGCCGGTCGCTTCAATGGCACCGCACCGGAGCCGAGGCCGGGAGTCAGGGGAGGGCATATGCCTTCGGCGAAGAATCTGCCATTCCCCGAGGTGTTGGATGGCAGCAAGCTGAAGTCTGCCGAGCAATTGCAGCAGCTGTTTGCGCCATTGGCCGACAAGGAACAGACGGTGATCACCAGCTGCGGTTCCGGCATTACAGCCTGCGTGCTCACCCTGGCGGCGTGGGAGTCCGGGTATCGCAAGCTCGTTGTCTACGACGGTAGCTGGGCTGAATGGGGACTCCCTTCAAAACTTCCTGTACAGACGAGTTGACTGGCGAGCTCAGTGGCCCAAGAGTGTCTCTTGCTGGGGTCAATGCGCGCACAATTTAACTGCCAGCGGACTCAGATGCCTGCCAGTATCTCTCGCCATGTCAGCTAACGCGCACTGAACTGCGCGCTAGCCTGCAGCCAACTTACCCTTAACATTCTCATAAGCCGCAACAATAAGTCCCCGGAGCGCTGCGGAATTAATATCATCCCCAGGCCTTAATTTCACATGGCGCATACGCTTACCACTACCTTCGAGTAAGCCTTCCGGATCGTCCAGGGAGGCGCCAGTGAAAAAGCCCACATTCACATGGGCCTTAAACACATTCACATAGGCGAATGCCGCATCACCAACACAGGCAGTAGGGCAGCCATCGTTCAGGGTCTCATTCACGTCTTCACCACATTGACGCATGCAAGCAAACCATTCCCGGGCCAGTCTGAATAGCGGCGCGGGGTCACCGGAGAGCCACTCGTCGACCTGCGGGTCGTGTGACTTCACCTTGTTCAGTCTGAAGAGGGTGTCGCTGATCAAGCTACTCATCCAGTATCATCTGGAACCCGCCAAAAATCATCCGCTTGCCGTCGAAAGGCGGGTTCTCTTCATCCCATTTCATTCGCGGATCTTGCATGACTTTCTGGTTGCCGATGTCCCGCGCCTCCCTGGATGGCCACGCCACCCAGGAGAACACTACGGATTCATCTTCCTTGCGTTGTACGGCCATGGTAAATGACGTGAGTTCACCTTCCGGCACATCATCGCCCCAGCATTCTGCAACCCTGAGCGCGCCATGGTCCTTGAAGACTACAGCCGCTTCCCGGGCCATCTTTAAATAGGCGTCTTTCTTCGCGTTGGGTACCGCAGCAACAAAACCGTCGATATATTCCATGTGATTCTCCCGTATTTTTCCGGCATTTAAGCACAAGCGCCCCGTGGCCGGTAAGAGATTGCGCGCTGCAGTCCGGTACTTTGGAATCGAACGGTGCCGTTAGATTTGCTAAGATCACCACTTGCGCCGGTTTTACGTTCCGGACAGCAATGAGGACAAGATATGCAACAATCTACTGACACCCCCCAGGGCGTGGTGGTTTCCGCGCTTTATCGATTCGCACGATTTCCCGATTTCGAAACCTTTCGCCAGCCACTGCTGGACCTGATGCTGGACAAAGAGGTGCGCGGCACCCTGTTGCTGGCTGCCGAAGGTATAAACGGCACCATCGCCGGTAGTCGCGAAGGCATAGATGCCGTGGTCGGCTGGCTTCGCTCCGACGAGCGCTTCGCCGGGCTGGAGACCAAGGAGTCCTATGTGGCTGAGAATCCGTTCTATCGCAGCAAGGTCAAGCTGAAAAAAGAGATCGTCACCATGGGGGTCGAAGACATCGACCCCAACCATATCGTTGGTACCTATGTGGAACCGAAAGATTGGAATGCACTGATCGGCGATCCGGATGTGCTGCTGGTGGATACCCGCAATAAATACGAGTACGAGATTGGCACATTCGAAGGCGCGGTGAATCCCCGGACCGATTCCTTTCGCCAGTTTCCCGACTACGTCAAGGAGCACCTCAGCCCTGGCAAACACAAGAAGGTTGCCATGTTCTGTACGGGCGGTATTCGCTGCGAGAAATCAACCGCTTTTCTCAAGCAACAGGGCTTCGAAGAGGTTTACCATCTCAAGGGTGGCATCCTCAAATACCTGGAAGATGTACCCGAAGAACAGACGAAATGGCAAGGAGAGTGTTTCGTCTTCGATAATCGCGTAACCGTGAATCACAAGCTGGAGAGAGGTCAGTATGACCAATGTCATGCCTGCCGTATGCCGATTACCGAAGAAGACAAGAGCAGTGAACATTACCAGCAGGGAGTGAGCTGTCCCCATTGTTTTGACAAGCACGATCCTGAGCAGGTCAAGCGTTACGCGGAGCGTGAACGGCAGATGGAGTTGGCACGGCAGCGGGGTGAGTCCCATATCGGTCAATCCATGCAGCAGACAATCGAAGAGCGTCGCCAAGAGAAGCTGAAATTCAAGGACCGACAGCGGGAAGTAAGAAGATAGAGGCGGTTTGCGAAATGAACATGTCAGCAGCGTCAAGCGGTGGCTGCCAGCTCGCCCGATCTCAAGGGTCGAGTAACAGCACTACCTATTCAACAGGGAGTAATGACAAGTGAGCAGGGAATTACCCTCCAGCCCCTACGGTGATTTTCTGGGCATCCGCATGCTTGAATACGGTGACGGGCTGGCCGAATGTCTCATCGAGTTGCAAGCCCACCACCTGAATACGGGCGGTCGTGTGCACGGTGGCGTCCTGGCTTCGCTGGCAGATACCGCGGCCGGTGTTGCTGTCCGCTCAATCCGGCCTGAGGGAAAGCTATCGGCGACAACGGATCTCAGCATATCCTTTATTCGCCCACCCAAGGGGAACGACTTGCTGGCCAGGGCGAAGGTGATACACGCGGGTAAACAGCTTTTCCGGGTCGAGGTCGACATCCTCTCCGCGGACAAGCTGGTGGCCCGCGCTAACGCGACCTTCATGATTGTCGCAGCGTTCGAGAATGCCTGATTGATTGCTGGTCCTCGAATTATTGTCCTCCCATAGTCTGATGGACGATGTACGTCTCGCAGTGCTTTCTTCTTGTCCGGGTGAGAGGGGCAACTGATCGGAATAGCAGGCAATTGTCCGGTTTGACAGTCATCGTAGCTGCCCTGCGCTTACAGGCAATTCGTCGTGACTACCCGCCACTGTTGCGGGAGATTAATCCTCTCCAGGCGCTTCCGCCAGTTGTCACAACAGAACGGCGTTCAAGCGATAAAACTTCAAAAAATTCAATAAACTAGGGACATCCCTATGACATCACCCACTGTGAGTTCTGATATTATTTCGCGCCCTAGTGAAATGGGAATTCCACCATCATGCCAAGGATTGAATCCTTCTTTGATCCCGCTCTCGGTCTTACCGTTATCACGTTTTATGGTCAGGTTACTCCCATGGATCTGATCAAGTGCATCGACTTCTAATACCGGGGCAATCGCAGCAACCTGGTGCTGTTTGATTTCAGCGATGCGGATCTGATGGGGAGAGAGCCTGAACCACCGCGTCAGATTTTTAATCGACCGGATCGCTACTCCCGCAAGGGTGATCGCAAGGCATTTGTGTTTCCCACTCCGAAAGAGAAGGATCTCAAGCCTTTCCTGCAGGAGTACTGCCGCATCAACGAAACCGAATCCAACCTGGATGTATTCGAAAGCCTCATCGAGGCCAATCGCTGGTTGATGCAGGACAGGGACGCACACCGGGATTCCGATAAATTGAATTTTCCGTCCGGGGATCTGTCCTGACACAAGCCCTCTAATTGACACCCATAGCCAGTGCGGCGCGGATCAATTGCATGGCTTTAAATCACCTCCCAATAGCTGGCAGGGTGCTGATTAATCACTATGCGGCAGTCAATATTCCTACACAATATTCAGGGGAAGAGAGATTTTCCCGAATCGCAGGATATCGAGGATGCGCGCTTGCTATTTCACAATGATTCGGTACTATTTTTTCGCCTGATCTGCGAGGAGTGAACCATGCAGTGTCCAAAATGTAAGGGCGAGCTGGAAACCAAAGAACATCAGCATATTCGCGTGGAGCGATGCAACAAGTGCTATGGATTATTCCTCGAAGCGCACATGCTCAATGAGACATTCGCCGAATGGATGGCGGAGTCTTTTCTCGATGTCGGTGCAGTTTCCCTGGGCAAGAAGTACGACAAGATCGATGATATACGCTGCCCGGTCTGCGAGGTCGCCATGGACAAGATCGAAGATCCGGTGCAGACCCATATCTGGATGGAATCCTGCCCCAACTGCAACCGGGTATTTCTGGATGCCGGCGAACTCACTGACCTCAAGTACTAAACCTTCTCCGACAAATTCAAGAGCCTGCTCAAGGGCAGGCGCAAGAAGGACAAGGCAGACGCCTGAGTTTAATTCTCAGGCTGTGGGATACTGGTGGTGATCACCGGGCCCATGCCCATGATTTGCACTGTCACGGCCTCATCTTTTGCCATGTCATAGTGGTGTCCACCGGGAGGCTGATAAATAAATGTTCCTTCCGGCACGGCCACCATATTATCCGGATCATAAATATCCGATTCCGGTCCCCAACTGGTGTACCAGGTGCCCTTGATTACGGTGATGTAGCGAGCCGTGCTGTGATAGTGGGGACGACTGCCGGCGCCAGGTGGGAAGGTAATGCGCATGACATAAAGCCCCGGCTTGGATGGGTCACCGTAGATCACCACGCTGCGCGAACCTTCCTCCGGTTCCAATACATCAGGCGTGCCGATAATAAAACCCAGCTCGTCCGGTTCAACTGCCTGGCTGCCGGATAGAGGCAGTAAACTGGTGAGGGCGAGAGCCAGCAGGCTAGTGATAATTCTGAATCGGCTGCGCATGATTGTTCTCCTGTTATTGTCTTGTATCGCTCAGCAAATGAGGCACCGTGGCCAAATCCTGCCCTAGCGTAATGCAGGCGAGCCTGCTTGCCAAGCAGGCAATCACTGGCCTGAGGAGGAGCCATGCGGCGTCTCTCGTGCCCTTGCAGGGCTCTATTCGCCAGAATCCGGTGATGAATGCGCCAGACTACCGTATCTTCTGGCCTTCCGGGGCAGTCCTGCACTGTTTTTGGTCCGCTGTGCCCCGGATAGCCTTGCCAAGCCTCGTGCCGTTGATCTACCCTGTGAGTGTGGAACAGGAATTGCCAGGAATGCAGGTAAATGCCTTCGCAAATAGATGACCATGATGAAAAATTTACTGATAGCTCCCTTGGCCGGAATACTGTTGGCCTCCTGTACGACGCAGACCACGAATTTTGCATCCATGAGTACGGAGCAACTGATGGCGTACAACGAAGGTAAGCCGGTTCTCAAGCAGATTTATTGCACTGAAGAGAAGCGCACCGGTTCCCACATCCGCAAGAACTGGTGCCGCTCCGTTGAAGACTGGGTTCACCACAATATTCGTACCTTGATGGCGCTGGATACTCTGAATATCCCCGGCGGCTCCGTATTGAGGGGTGGCAACTAGGTATCGCGGCTGACGCGCAATTGCGCTTGTAGGTGGATTTATTCAGTCCAAAAAAAAGGAGCACACTGTGCTCCCTTTTTTGTTTGTCCAAGTCGAGAGTACTGTTTCATGGAAACAGCACTCTGCGGAACTTAGAAGTCTACGCGGAATCTCGCATAGTAGAACGCACCTTCATAACCCCATGGGCTGGAGCCAGCGAAAGTATTACCTGAGCCAATGGTTCCAGTCAGGTTATTAATATCAATAGGAGCATCCTGATCGAATGCATTATTTGCACCAACTACAACTGTATAAGAATCGTTGAAGGTGTAGGCTGCCTCTAGATCAACAATCCACTCGCCGTTGTAGCAGTGATCTCTAAAGACTCCCTGCGATGGGACTGAACACACGATCGAGTAGCCAGTGCCATTTGCTCCGCGAGGTGTTGGATCGCCACTGTAAGAGGAGCTTACCCAATCATCATAGAAGCTGGCTCGGGCCAACAGACGCAGGTCGCCGATGAAGTGATTGTAGGAGAAAACGCCGCGATTCTGCGGGTTGTAGTTTTCCAGATCTACGACACGATTACGATTCACTTCAGAACCCGCGTTGTCCACTGTGGTCTGGGTGTTGTTCCAGGAAGCTACCAGACTACCGTTGCCGGCGTTGCCCCAATCCATATCCCAGGTTGCGACTATATCGATACCCTCTGTAGTGGTAGCGAAGTCATTGGTGTAGAAGGACACAGAGTTCAGGTCAGCCGCGCCGGGAACGCCAAGCTCTTGCAGACACAGCGCCAGGTTACCGACTGGGTTGGCTCGTGCCAGCGGGCAATTAACACCGGCAGGAACGGGCTCGCCGCCAATGGCGATGGTGCCGGTCTGGGCAATTCGGTCTGAAAGCTCAATGTTGAAGTAGTCAACAGTGACATTGATGTCAGGAGTAACGTCCCATACGACACCGAAGGAGAAGTTGCTCGAGTCTTCAGGCTTCAGAGCCTGACCACCAAGGAACTGCGCAATTGGGTTGCTGGGAGGAATCTGACCACGCTGCTGGAGTTCACCATCAATCGTGGTTGTAGAAACCTTGGTTACGTTTTCCTGACCAGGAGTCGGAGCGCGGAAACCCGTGTTGTAGGACGCACGCAGGGACACATCGTCAGTCAGACGGAAGCGACCGGCCAGCTTGTAGTTGGTCGTTGTGCCGAAAGTTTCGAAGTCCTCGAAACGCAAGGCCAGACCACCTGTTAGTCGGTCAGTCAGGTCGGCTTCCAGTTCGGTGTACAGCGCATAGTTGTTACGACCCCACAGGCCAGCCTGTTGTGGGCTGAAACCGGCGAAACCGTGCGCACCGATGCTCAGGTTTGGCAGAAGCGTTACGCCGTCACTATAAGTGTTGCTGCCGTCATTGTTCTGGAAGGCGAAGCGACCAGCATCCCAGCTATTCTGTTCGCCGATGATTGTCTCAAAAATTTCATCACGCCACTCTGCGCCGAAAGCTATTGTCAGGTCAGAAGCCAGTCCATCGACGGGCAGGGTGTAGACGAAATCTGCATTGAGGTTAACTTCCGATTGCACATAAGAGCCGATGTCGAAGTCGCGCTGCAGGGCACCATTCACGAAGCCGTCTGGACCCAGAGAGGGGTTCCAGGTGTTGTTCAGGAAGAATGATGCCTTGTTGCGGCCATAGCCCCCAGATAGATCATACGTAAGATTGGGGCTTAGGTCTCCACGAACACCCATCACCAAGCTGGCATCTTTTAGTGTGCCACCGAACTGAGGCGTATAACCGCCAGGCACCACCTGGTTCAACACCCAGCAGTTAGCTGGAAGTGAGTTAAGCGCGGCTTCATCAGCGGCTACAGCGGCTGCGTTGAGTGCCACACCATTTCCGCCAGAGCCTGGGCTTCTCAGTGCAGGACAATTGGAAGTGTAATTAGATTCACCGCCACGCAGATTGGTATCTACGATGGCTCGAGTAGAACCATTGGTGTAAACACCGCCACGGCTATTGGGGTTACGGTAGAAGAAACCACCTTCTGTTTCACGGGTACCGAAGTTACCGAAGGCATACACCTCTTGCGTATCGCTGGTACGGATTCCGGAATTTAAGAAGATGTTCCAGTTGTCGCGATACTCCGGACCACCCCAAACCTGGGCATAGGGCTGTCGGATGCTGCTGCGCTGAGCTGCATTGCCTGAAGCGATCAGGGTTGCAGCATCGGTACGCTGAGTGGAGCGGCTTGTGGGATCCTGCTCCATCCACTGTGCTGTGATATTGGCAAAACCATCATCGCCGAGTGGCAGGCCGAAGTTGGTGGCGAACTGAGTCATTGCTCCATCACCTTCCTTGAACTCACCTGTGCGTGCTTCAAAAGTAAAGCCATCCGGATCATCTTTTAGGACGAAGTTCAATACACCCGCGATGGCGTCAGAACCGTACTGTGCCGCGGCTCCGTCGCGCAGGATTTCAGTCTGGCGGAAGGCCAGGGGAGGAATCGCGGAGATATCAGCGCCCTGGGAACCCGCTGCCAGCGAACCGCCAAGTTCGGCGATTACGCCGGAACGGTGACGACGCTTGCCGTTTACCAGCACCAGGATGTTATCCGGTGGCAGGCCACGCAGGTTAGCAGGACGTACCAGAGTCGCGGCGTCTGAAATAGCGTGACGATCTACGTTGTATGAAGGAACCGTAGTGCGCAGCATTTCGTCGAGGTCGGCATAACCCATGTTGACAAAGTCATCACCGCTGATGACGTCAACTGGCACTGAAGAATCAGTGGCGCTGCGCTCGGCGCGGCGAGAACCGATGGTGATAATTTCTTCAACCAGTCCGTCAGCTTGCTGGCCATAGGCAACAGGTGCGAAACCTGCTGGGGCCAACAGACCGAACGCGATGGCAGTAGGGAGAACCCTGCGAGCCAGATTTGGTCGTTGTTTCATTTACTTCCCCTTTAAAGTATTGGTTTTTCGAGCTTAGAAAGCCTTAATCGTAGCTTCGCGTCTTAAATCCATGATTTCAAGACAGAAAACGACTGGAACGGGTACGCTAAGCCTTGGCACTAGGATATGTGTCAGCGCGGTAAAAGTCCACTGAAAATGCCCGGAAAACGGGCGTTTAGGCTCGCTGTCGGTCTAAAAAAGCGGCTTCAACCTTGGATGAAAGCACTAGATTGGGAGTCTCTGCGCGAAAATGTCAGTAAAATCGGCGAAAAGAACCAAAAACTACGCAAAAAACATTAAAAACATTTTTCGTTCTGTCTTGTAGGCGTCAGAGAGGCCCCCGATGCCAACCTTGCACTAAAGTGACTGAACAGGCATTGGTAAACGGACTGGGGCGTAAATTGTCATCTCTGTTACGGGCACGGTTGCAGGATGTGCACAATCAGGCGGTTCAACACCAGCCCTGGGTGAAGCAGCTACCGGCTATTTGCCAGCGAATGGGCGGGTCGGCATTGAGGGCCTGCATGGTATAGGTATGGCCCTGCAAGGGCGTTCCGTCGAACCACCAGAGTACGAAAATTATCCCGCCAAAAACGCCTACCAGTTGGTTCTGGTTGCTGTCGAAAGCAGGCCAGATCATGGCAGGAATGCCATTCTGGCCGGAATTAAACTGGCCTGGATTGGCGACCGCGTCACGAAAGGCTGCCACTTCGATGGCGTTCTTGTAGGGTGTGGTGGCCAGGATGGCCTCGGAAAACCGGGCGCGCTGGCTATACTGCTGGTACGCGGGTATCGCTACAGACGCGAGAGTGCCCAGAATTGCTGTGACTGTGAGCAATTCCAACAGGGTAAACCCGGATTGTTTGCGCTTGCTAGCCATGGGTGGACTGTATAACTTGCAGCTTCTCAGGACTCAGATTCTAGGTGACTGAACGGCAACAGAAAAGTAAAACAACAGGGCAGAGAGAATCGCCGGGCTTTGGTATGAGGTTGAATGTGTTTGGGCGAGAGATGGAAGTGCTGCGCAGAGAAGGGCAATGGTCGGCCTACCATCTCGGCAATGAGGGCAAGAAGCGACTCGCCGCGGACCTCACGATTCCGGCCGGGATCGATGAGTCCGAGTTGCTGACATATATAGCCGACGTCTGTCACGAGTGGGCGACACCGGCGCAGGACCGGGTCTTCGTTATTTCCAGGTGAAGAGAAACCAAAAGACAGCCATGAATAGAAACGAACTCAACAACAATTTCATTGCAGACTTCCTGCGACTGGAATCTGCGGGCGGCATTTTACTGATCGCCGCCGCCGGCCTGGCGATACTCTTTGCCAATACACCCCTGGTCAGCGCTTACCAGGCGCTGCTCAGTGTTCCTGTGGAAGTCAGGGTAGGGAACCTAGAGATCGCGAAACCCCTGTTGCTGTGGATCAACGATGGCCTGATGGCCATATTCTTCCTCCTGGTGGGGCTGGAACTGAAACGCGAACTTGTCGAGGGGGAGCTCTCAGATCCCCGCAAACTGATATTGCCCGGGGTCGGTGCCATAGGAGGAATGTTAGTTCCTGCCCTGATTTACGTCGGCTTCAACTGGAATAGTTCTGTCGCCTTGCAGGGTTGGGCGATTCCGGCAGCAACCGATATAGCCTTTGCTCTCGGTATTCTCGCCCTGCTTGGCTCGCGGGTGCCTACGGCGTTGAAAGTATTTCTCACGTCCCTGGCGATCATCGATGACATCGGGGCGATCGTCATCATCGCCATCTTCTACACCGCGCAATTGTCGATTCAGGCGCTCCTGATTGTGATTGCCTGTCTGCCTGTGGCCTGGTGGCTCAACAGGCGAAACGTCGTTGACCATAGCCCCTATATGCTGATTGGTGTGATCATGTGGGTGGCTATGCTGAAATCAGGTGTGCATGCGACACTGGCCGGGGTCATCATGGCGTTTTTCATTCCCCTGCATGACATAAGCGATCCCGGGCATTCGCCCCTGAAAGAGCTGGAGCATGATCTCCACGCCATCGTTGCCTTCTTCGTGTTACCGGTATTCGCCTTCGTGAACGCGGGTATCGACCTGCGCGGTATCAGTGCTGACCAGGTGTTTCATGCCGTCCCCATCGGCATAGCGCTGGGGCTGTTCCTGGGCAAGCAACTGGGAATATTCGGCATGTGCCTGTTGGCGGTGAAGATGGGTCTGACGAAGCTGCCGAGGGAGATGAGTCTGACCGCGCTGTACGGCACTTCGGTTCTGTGCGGCGTGGGCTTTACCATGAGTCTGTTTATCGGCTCCCTGGCATTCGAGCAGACCGGTGTGGATCTGCTGTTCGATGAGCGCCTGGGCATTATCGCCGGGTCGCTTGCCTCCGGCATCCTCGGTTACCTGGTTCTGAGGCGCCATCTCAGGAAGGCTGCGGACTAGTCCGTATCAGCGGGCCCTGCGACTCACCGCGGCTGCGAGCTTTGCAATGCCATCAACGATGCCTCGTGCGGTCCTTAGCAATGCAAATTTTGTTTTCTCTGCCAAGGACAGGAAGCGGGATGCGCGTAGTTGCTCCCTGACCTTTTGCCAGTGGGGTTGCTGATCCAGGAAATTTGAAAAACGGTGAGAGACCTTGCTCAGCATGAGTGCTGCCAGGCCGAGAAACAGGACTCCCGGAATCACTGGCAACAGCAGACCCAGTAGCCCGATGAGGGCAAACAGGGCGACAACCGCCAGCAGCGCGGCCTTCACAATTACCGGTTTGTTTTCACGTTCTTCGTAGAGTTTCATCGATAGCTCCTGTATTCCTCTTACTATGGGGTTGCCGCACAGGAATAAAAGGATGCAGGGACTGTGCCAGTCGCTATCTGTTTGATATGGATGGATTATTACTGTGCTATACAAAACCTGATGGTTTAAAATGGCAAACTTGTGGCCATATTCGCCACTATGATGCTGGTCACTTCTTCTGCGCTGATCGCTCTAATCTTCCAGGCTTGCCCCGGCAAGCTGCGCAATGGCCGACAGCGTTACCTGTGCCGCGTTCAATCCCAATCGAAAATCATCGTCGGTAAATGTGGTCCATACATCCAGCGGTGTATGCCAGGTGGGATTCCAGCCCGCACCGGTATGGGAGCCGCGTTCATTTTCCCGCAGTGAGATGGATGGCACGGTGTTCATGAACACGCTGGAATCCGTGTTGGTCATATGAGGGCCGACGGTGGCCGGATAGTCTGTCGTATAGGCGTCCGCTGCAGTCTTGAAGAAGAAGGCGAGGTCCATAGATTGGTCTACCAGATCCGAGGCAGATTGAAACTCGATATTCACATCGGCTTCCCGTCTCTGGTCACGGCTCACGATGCCGTCCGCGCTGGGTGCGCCATGGTCCCAGAGCATCATGTCGTGCTGAATCATGCCCAGCCAGGTAGGTTCGGGATAGCGACCGGAGCCGGGCGGGTTTTCGATTCCCTGCAGGTCGACCCGCTGTTCATGGTAGGCGCGGGCTCCATTGAGTCCGGTTTCCTCGTTATTCCATAGGGCGAAGCGGATGCTTACCTCGGTTTCCACCCCGGGGGCATTGAGGATACGCGCCAGTTCCATCACCAGGGCGGTGCCGGAACCGTTGTCATTCACGGCTTCGTTCACACCGTGGCCATCCATGTGGGCACCGATGATGTACATCTCATGGGGGCGGCTGCTGCCTACCTTGGTGCAGTAGACCTGGGAACGGGCACCATTTACCGGCTCTTCTCTGTTCAATTCGCGTATGCGCTCATCCGGTTGTGCCATGAGGTCGCGATTGACGCCCGTGCGCATCCGATAGCCGTAAATCGAAGACCCGCCGGGGCCAGAACCATTGCGGCCAACCCGGCCACCGGTTGCGGTGGTCAGGTCAACCACTGCATTACTTTGTGGGGGACGGGAACGGGGCGCCTGGGGTTCCGGATCGAACAGGTATTCGAGACGCTCCGTGGCGCAACCGTAGGATTCCAGTTGTTCCTCGATCCAGTCCACTGCGGCGCGGTTGCGGGAGGTTCCCTGGCGGCGATCGCCGAATTGGGTCAAGCCCTTGATCGTGGCTTTGTAGCTGTCCAGTTCCAGGCGACTCACCAGTTCACGGACCGTGTCTTCATCCACCGCCTGTGCCTGGGATTGAACTGGAGTGAGGGAGATTGATGCGGATATGAGGGCGGTGCCTAGCGCGAGAGTCTTTTTCATGGGGCTGCCTGGGTTCGTGAATGCCTGTGAGCAGCCAGAATAGGCAAGCATGGAGGCGCTGTCTAGGGAGTCTCTGCTAAATATAGTTTGCGACTCTGTGTGGTCTGCCGCGTTTGCCTGCAAGGCGCAGTGTTCAGGCAGCAGTCGTAGACCCAAGTCAGCACACTAATCGGGCAGGGGAGTTCAGCAGGCCCGCCCTTGGGCTGGAAACAGCGACAAAACAGGGCTGGCCAGAAGCACCCCGGTTCTTGGACTTTTATCCCTATTTATGAATAATGATTTTCAACCTCACAACAAAAAAAGCACGGGAGAAAACCATGGATAGACGACACTTTATCAAGCGCAGTCTACAGTTGGGAGCAGCAGTAGCCACGCCGTTTTCCCTGACTTGCCGAGCCTTTGCCGCTGCCATGCCGGCCGATATCGTCGATCTGGATGCACTGGCCCTGTCCCGTGCGATTCAGGACAGGCAGCTCAGTTGCATCGAGGTCATGGATGCCTACCTCTCCCATATTCATCGGCATAATCCGGTCTACAACGCCATTGTCGGCATGCCCGAAGACGACATCCTGCGCCAGCAGGCCACGGCGGCAGATGAAGCGCTGGCCAGCGGTGACAACAAAGGCTGGATGCACGGCATGCCCCACGCCGTCAAAGACCTGCAGGCGGTAGCCGGACTCAGGTTTACCAGTGGCTCGCCCATGTTTGCCGAGCGCACCGCTAGCCAGGACAGTGCGCTGTCTTCGAAACTGCGCGGCGTCGGTGCTGTATTCATCGGTAAAACCAATGTTCCCGAGTTTGGCCTGGGGTCGCAGTCCTACAATCCCGTTTACGGAGCGACCGGTAGCGCCTGGAATCCGGCTCTGACTTCCGGCGGCAGCAGCGGCGGGGCAGCCAGTGGCCTCGGTACCCATATGCTGCCGGTGGCAGACGGCAGCGACATGATGGGCTCATTGAGAAACCCGGGCGCATTCAATAACGTGATTGGATTCCGGCCCAGCGTCAACGTCATGAGCGGTTCCGATTCCCGGCCCCGTGCCCTGTCTACCTCGGGCCCGATGGGACGTAACACGGCTGACACCATAGCCCTGTTGAATACCATCGCCGCGGTTCGGCTCGGCAGGGATTTTAATCCCCTGGATCTTGGCTCGTTGAAGCTGGCCTGGTTTGGTGATCTCGATGGCTATCTTGCTATGGAGCCAGGTATCACAGAATTATGTGAATCAAGCCTGCGTACGGTGGCAGAGGCCGGGGCCCAGGTTGAGAGTACCTTACCCCTGTTCACGCTGAGCGATCTGTGGTTGTGTTGGACAACATTGCGTCATGCTGGCAGGGGGCGCAGTTCACGGCGTTACTATGAAACAGCCGAAACCCGTGCCTTGTTGAAGCCTGAATTGATCTACGAGATAGAACATTCATTCGTGCTCACAGAAGGGGACGAATCCAATGCCAATCGTATACGGCAGGCCTGGTACCGGGAACTGGACAGGCTGTTCGCCCAGTACGATTTCCTGGTGTTGCCCACGGCGCAGGTATTCCCCTACGACAAGAACCAGCATTGGCCAACCCGTATTAGCGGGCGTGAGATGGATACCTACCATCGCTGGATGGAAGTGGTCATTCCCGGTTCCCTCGGCGGCTTGCCGGTGATCAATGTGCCTGTGGGCTTCGATGCGCAGGGGCGGCCAATGGGCATGCAGATCATGGGGCGTTTCGGTGATGATCAACGGGTGTTGGAGTTCGGTCTCGCCTATGAGGCGATCACCGATCACCTGCAACAGCGCCCACAGTTGCAAAGTGCCTAGGGCTTCTGCCTGCCTCTCTCGCGGGCTTGTCGCTCTGCTGTGTGTCTGTTCAGCCGCAGCCTATCCGCAGGACTATCGCGCACCGCGCACTGAATACGGGCAACCTGATTTTCAGGGTGTGTGGAATTTCAATGACTCCACTCCCCTGGAGCGTGCCCAATCGATCGGCAATCGGGAGTTCCTGACTGAAGATGAACTGGCTGCCAAGTATGCGCGTCTGCAAACGGGTACAGAACGCCGGGAGCAGCGCGAGCAGAATGTTTCCCAGCGGGTCATGGAGGTACCGACGGATGATACCGGTGCCTACAATAATTTCTGGTCCTATTTCGAAGAGCCTTTTCCCAATCCCCGCACATCGCTCATCGTCTATCCGGACAACGGCCGCATTCCCACTACGCTCAATGGCATCATCACCCAGCGTTCGCCGCCGCCGTCTAATCCCTGTAATGACGGCCTGGTGGTCATTGCCGACCGACCGGTACGTATTTCCTTCGCAGCGGTTTCCTGCGATCGTCCTGAAGACTTCGGGCTGGCCTCGCGTTGTCTGTTGTTTCCGCAGACTACTGGCCCTTACATAAAGGCCAATTCCTACAACAACAATATCCAGATCGTGCAGACCGCAGATCACGTCATGTTGTACACGGAACTCGGCAACGATCCGCGCATTGTGCCCCTGGACGGACGGCCTTTTCTCGATCCGCGCATCGAGACCTGGACCGGTAGTTCAAGGGGTCGCTGGGAGGGTGAGACTCTGGTGATCGAGACCCGCCACTTCAATGCAGGGATGGCGGCTATTTTTACCCGCACCGCGGCCTATGGCAGTGCGCAGAATATGGTGCTGGAGGAACGCTTCACCCGGGTGGCAGAGGATGCCATGGTGTACGAATTCACGCTCACCGATCCCGGCACCTTCGTCGACCGCATACGCGCGATAACCCATTTCTCTAGGCTGAATGAGAATATCTACGAGTTCGCCTGCCATGAGGGTAACTATGCTTTGCCCAATATGTTGCGGGGCGCGCGCATGGCCGAGGTCAGGGCCAGCCTGGGAATGAACTAGCGCTTGCCGGCTCTATTCCGGTACGGCGATGTTCAGTGTTTCCTTCACCAACTCCATTACAAAATAACTCGTGCTTTCGAGTACATCGGGCAATGACAGGATGGTGGTTCCGAGAAACTTGCGGTAGGAATCCATGTCGGACAGCCGCGCCTTGATCAGGTAGTCAAAGTTTCCCGAAATCAGATAGCACTCCTGCACCTCTTCCAGCTTGGCCGCGGCGGCCTTGAAGCGCTCGAAGGTGTCCTGGGAGGTGCGAGTCAGCTTGATCTGCACGAATACGATCAGGTCGGCATCCAGGGCGTGAGGGTCCACCAGGGTGGTATAGCCCTGGATAATTCCGTCCCTCTCCATGCGCCTCACCCGTTCCAGGCAGGGGCTGGTTGAGAGCCCCACCCGGTTGGCCAGCTCTGAGTAGGTTATACGGCCTTCTTTCTGCAGCTCCCGCAGTATCTTGCGGTCTATCTTGCTGAGGTCATATTTTCTGGGCATTTCTATTAAACAAGTGAATATTAAATATAAATCAAATAATAGCAGTAAAAAATACTGTTTAAATGTGTTTTTTCAACAATAAGCACAAAATTTACTGCAGCTTCCTCACTATAATTTGCGCCGTCGAGAACCATTTAACAGGTGCAGAAAGATGCTGATCGGGGTTCCTAGAGAAATCAAAAATCATGAGTACCGCATAGGCCTGACACCGGCCGGTGCTGCAGAACTGGTGGCCCGCGGTCACCAGGTGATCGTGCAGCATAATGGGGGTGTCGGTATTGGCTTTTCTGATGACGATTACCGTGAGGCCGGTGCCGAGATCGCCATTTGCGCGCAGGACGTATTCGCCCGCGCTGATCTCATTGTAAAGGTGAAAGAGCCCCAGCCTGCGGAGTGCAGGATGTTGCGCCAGGGGCAGACCCTCTTCACCTATCTCCATCTGGCGCCCGATCCCGAACAGGCGCGTTTGCTGTTGGAGTCAGGAGCCAGTTGCATAGCCTATGAAACCGTCACGGATGACAACGGCGGACTGCCCCTGTTGACGCCAATGAGTGAAGTGGCCGGGCGCATGGCCGCGCAGGAAGTCGCCCATTGCCTGGAGAAAGCCCAGGGGGGCAGCGGCGTGCTCATGGCCGGGGTGCCAGGTGTCCCGGGAGCGAGGATTCTGGTCATTGGTGGTGGTGTGGTTGGTCTCAATGCCGCGCGTATCGCCCTGGGTATGGGGGCAGACGTTATTATCGCGGATCGCTCCCTCAGTCGCTTACAGGAGATCGATGAACTGTTCGATGGCCGGATCAAGACCCTGTATTCAACGAAGCAGGCGATCTCCGAGCTGTTGCCGCAGGTGGATGCTGTCATAGGCGCCGTGTTGATTCCCGGCGCAGCAGCGCCGAAGCTGATCAGTCGCGACATGCTGTCGCTGATGAAGCCCGGTTCGGTATTGGTAGACGTGGCAATCGACCAGGGTGGATGCTTCGAGAGCAGTCGCCCCACGACACATCGTGACCCGACTTACCTGGTCGACGGCATCGTGCACTACTGCGTGGCCAATATGCCCGGTGCTGTGGCGCGAACTTCGACCCTGGCCTTGACCAATGCCACCCTGCCTTATCTGCTGCAGCTGGTGGACAAGGGTGTGCATGCGGCGCTGTTACAGGATAAGCATCTGCTGAACGGATTGAACATTCATAACGGCATGGTGTGTAACCAGCCGGTGGCAGAGGCCCTGGGTTACGACTATGTGCCGGGCAAACAAGCTCTGGCCGGCGATATGTTAAGGCAGACTGCCTGAGTTGAAGACATCGAATCCGCTACCGAGCGCTGGCAGCGGGTTCCGGATAGCAGGATTGAATTGCACAGTGGTGGATCATGTTAGTTATTGAGTTTTTATTGAGCAAGTATTGACGCTTCCCTAGCAACCGCCAGGTTGCATTTTTGACAGGCTGATCCCGGTTCCCGGGCTCAGCCTTTTTTATGCCTGCGAGGAAATTACCAGCTCGTCCAGTCATTGATGTTGGGTCCGGCAGTAGCGGTCCTGGGTTCTGTTTTCTCCGTCTCGGAGATCAGTCGACCTGAATGAAACTGGCACTTCATGGTGTTTGGTCGGACCCGGGATGCATTGGCATCCACAGAAGTATTGAAAAGGAAATAAATCAGAAATACCGGGCAGGCAAGCGTAGTGGTTCACCTATTCCCCTGCCCTGTGGAGGGCAGTTAATCCGTGCTAGACTCCTGACGGTACGGATCAACGCAATAGAAGTTGTTTTCAGGGGGGTTGCCTTGTCCCATTCCACCATAAACCGTCGTCAATTCCTGTCATCAACCGCTTTCCTGGCAAAGGGTTCCCTCCTGGTGCTGAGCGTACCGGCAATAGTCACCGCCTGTCGCGAAGCCAGTGAATCTCGACAACAGGAATCCAGGTTTGTAAACCTGGGAGCGGAGGAGGCAGCCGAGTACTCGGCCATCGCCGCACGCATTATACCCAGCGATGAAACACCGGGCGCCACGGAGGCAGGGGTAATTTATTTCATGGACAATGTGCTCGGCGATCCCGAGCGTGAGCCTGTGCTGGAAGCCTTGCGCGACGGTTTGCGAGAGCTGCAATATCAGGTAGCGGCCGAGCATGGTCTGAGCTTCTTCTCTGAGCTCAACGCGCAACAGCAAGATGCCTTGTTGAGTGCCAATGAGAACACCGCTTTCTTCAATACGATGCGATACCTGACCATTGCCGGTACGTTTTCCCTGCCAGAATACGGTGGTAATCGAAACTATATTGGCTACAACATCATCGGATTTGAGAATCCGGGAGGCTGGGCGCCACCTTTTGGCTTCTACGATGCGGATTACAGGGAGCGGGGCGAGTAGTCATGGCTGGAGCGAGTTTTCCAACGAGAGAAGAAGTTGACTTCGTTGTCATCGGTTCCGGTGCGGCCGGCGGTATCATGGCAAAAGAATTGTCTACCGCGGGTCATTCCGTTGTCGTACTGGAGCAGGGCCCCCATCTGCAGGCGGCTGACTTCAAGCACGATGAGTGGGGCTATGATCACAACTTCGAATTGACGTGGGGAGGACCCCAGGGTCACCCGCAGACGTTTCGCAAGTCCGAACAGGATGTGGCACAGGAACGCGAACAGGTGTGTGGTTATGCGCACAATGTCGGCGGAAGCAGCAT
Source organism: Pseudomonadales bacterium (assembly GCA_038134565.1). Classification (GTDB taxonomy): domain Bacteria; phylum Pseudomonadota; class Gammaproteobacteria; order Pseudomonadales; family Pseudohongiellaceae; genus UBA9145. The sequence goes on from JAYPVK010000013.1 coordinate 71,634, forward strand.
GCACTTCTCCGGGAATTTCTGGCGCTTCCGGCCCATAGATTTCATGGAAGCTTCGGTTCGGGGCACGGTAGCGGGCACCAACTTCAGCGACTGGCCAATCAGTTACGAGGATTTGGAGCCTTACTACACCAAGGTGGATTGGGAAATTGGCGTCTCTGGTTTACAGGGCCCCTGGGATCCACCCCGGTCCCGTGAGTATCCCTGCCCACCCATGCCAATCAAGGGGCCGGACGTGCTTCTGGAACGTGCCGCAAAAGGAATGGGCCTGAATCCCTACCCAGCGCCCGTGGCCATCCTGTCCCAGGCACACAATGGCAGGCCGGGCTGTATCCATTGTGGATTCTGCAATGGATTCGGCTGTGAGGTGAATGCCAAGTCATCGTCGCTGGTGGCGATGATGCCCCTGGCGCTGGACTCGGGTAATTGCGAGCTGCGTACCCATGCCACTGTGTTCCGTATCGAAACCAATGAACAGGGAAGGGCGACGGAAGTTCTCTATTATGACGCCGAGGGTAATGAGCAGTCACAGCGCACCAGAGCAGTCGTGTTATGCGCTAACGGAGCCGAGACACCGCGTCTGTTGTTGCTGTCCGAATCGAGCCGCTTTCCGGAAGGTCTCGCCAACTCCTCCGGCTTCGTCGGCAGAAATTTGATGTTTAATGGCTATACCTCGGTGATGGGATTGTTTGATGAGCCGGTGAACGGCTACAAGAGTATTCCGGCAACCCGCGTCGTTCATGACTTCTATGAGTTGGACCCCGCGCTCGGCTTCTACGGCGGCGGTGGCATCGACGCGCGCCATCCCTCCCGCGGTACCCCCATGGGCTTTGCCTTGATGAGCGGTGCTGTCTTCGGTGGGCCTGCCTGGGGCAGTGAGTACAAACGCAACCTGGCCTACCAATTCTCCCATGTGGCTGCCTTCGACGGTCATACCACCTCGCTGCCACTGGATTCCAATAACATCACCCTGGATGACAACGTGCAGGACAAATGGGGCCGGCCGGCTATCCGCTGCACCTACATGGATCACCCGGACGATCTGTCCACCATGCAGTGGTTCCTTAACAAGTCGACTGAATTGATGGAGGCGGCTGGTGCGTCCAACGTGGTGGGTTTCTATCCGGAAGAAGGTCAGGAAGGCAACGTGCACCTGCTGGGAACCTGCCGCATGGGACACGATCCTGCTGCCTCGGTGATCGATCCATTCCACCGGACTCACGATGTGCCGAACCTGTTTCTCTGCGATGGCAGTTCCCTGGTCACCTCTGGAAGAGGGCAGCCCACCATGACGATCATGGCGCTGGCGTTCCGGGCGGCGGACTATATCAACCAGGCTGCGCAGAGAAACGAGATCTGAAAGCCGTCAGGATATCTTTTTCCCGGGAATCGCCCAACATCAGGGTATTGCCCCAATCAAATAAGATGTGTGTATACATAAGAACCAGGAATTAAATGGGTCATCGTGGATGTCAGGGAATCATAGTCAGGCTCTGATTGCGGGGCTAATTGTTGCGTCAATTTAGTCAGAGCTTCCCTCGAGTGCGGTCGCGCTGGACAGGAGGGGCTTATCGCCAACGATCTGTGCCCCTCCTGCCCGGCACTCTGAGCGCTGCCGCTTCACAGCCGCGTTCGAAGCCACTGATCCGGTTGGGTGCGAAACCTCAATTGAACGCGCACCCAACCGGCCAATTCTGCTATCCTGCTGGTCTCGAGCCGCACAGCATAACAAGCGGAATCTCATAACCTTGTTGCAGAAATAAGGCGAGCCGTTTCCCAACAGCCCGGTTACACCACAGTCTAGTGCTGTTCTGCGATGGACTTGATGCTGGCGAAAACTGACGAACTACCATCCTTATTGATCAGCAGGATGTCATAGGGGGTGAACTGGTCACCCATCTCCATGCCAGGGCCACCGATCGGCATGCCGGGCACGGCCAGACCAAGCGCCCCTTCGGGAGGGTTGGCCAGGAACTGGTCGATGAATTTCTCCGGGATATGGCCTTCGAATACAAAGCCCTGCTCGGTTACCGCCGTGTGGCAGGACACCCATTCCGGCTTCAGGCCCAGTTCGGCCTTCACGGCACCCAGGTTCCTGAGGTGATGCACGGTGGATGAGTAACCGTTGTCATCCATGTGTTCGATCCAGCCCACGCAGCACCCACAGGTGGGTTCCTTGTAGACATTGAGGGTAATGTCGTCGATGGACTGGGCCCCCAGGGACGGAGCCATCAATCCTGCCAACATACCCAGCAGGGATGCGAAGAAGCGGCGACGCATGAGTAGTCTGGCCTTGAGAATATCCTGAATCATTGGGACCTCCGGTTCTATTGGGTCACGTGCTGGTCATTATAAAGAAATTTGTAGCCTGTGGAATTGTCGGCCTAAGAGTCGCTTGAAGGTCAAGCAACACCGTGTCTGCAGGGTTTTTCGGGCCATTTCAGCAAGATGGGGACATTGCCAGTCGATTGCAATGGCACTATGCTGCCTGACTATGGTTGATTCCAGGCTCACAGCGTTAGACACATCAGAAGCCACGGCCGCGGCCGCCCCGGTTACTGGCAAGGCCCGTATCCAGTCCATCGATACCCTGCGCGGTGTGGCCCTGCTGGGAATCCTGCTGATGAATATCATCGCCTTCGCCAATCCCTTTGCCGCCTACCTCCTGCCCACTTTCGATGGTGCGACCAGCGGCAGCAATATGGCCACCTTCATGACCGTGGACATCTTCTTTGAGGGTTCTATGCGTGCCATCTTCTCCATGCTGTTCGGCGCAGGCATGCTGATTTTCCTGAACAAACCCAATACCGACCCGGAGTCAGTCAAGCACCTCTACTATCGTCGTACCCTGCTCCTGGTTTGCTTCGGGCTGTTCAATGCCTACCGTATTGCTCTGGCTTGGAGACATCCTGTATGCCTACGGCATGACAGGCCTTGTTCTCTATTTCTTCCGTGACATGGCAGCGAAGAAACTGCTGCTGTGCAGTATCGCCATACTGGTGCTGCTTACCGTACTGAACAGCATCACTCACCTGAGTGCCCGGACTCTCGGTGCGGCGGCGGCAGAAATGCAGGCTTTGCCTGCCGATGCGGTATTGAGCGAGGAGCAGCAGGCAGCACTGGACGACTATGCGGCGCTATTGGAACAGCAGTTCATGGCGCCGGAGCTGGCCCAGCAACAGCTGGATGTGATGCGCTCCGGTTACCTGTCCAATTTTCTATTCGCGGCACCGGTGAACCTGATCCTGCAGACTGTCGGGTTTATCGCTAATGCGTTCTGGGACGCGCTGGCCATGATGCTGCTGGGCATGGCATTTTTGAAATGGGGCTTGCTTGATGCCTCAAGGAGTCTGCACACCTACGGCCTGATGGCACTGGTGGGCCTGGGCCTGGGGCTGCCCCTGAATACCTGGGAAACGTTGAATCTGGTGAGCAGCGGCTATGCCGTGCAATGGACAGATCTCATGCGACCCACCTACCACATCGGGCGCATGCTGTTGGCGATCGGCTATATCGGTGTGGTCATGGTCATTTGCAAGCTGGGTGTGCTCGGTTGGTGGCGATTTCTCATGGCGCGAGTCGGACAGATGGCATTGACCAACTATCTCTCCCATTCCCTGATCTGCAATTTTATCTTCATGGGATGGGGGCTGGGCTTGGCCGGGCAACTGGAGCGCCTGGAAATCTACTATGCGGTATTCGCCATCTGGTTCTTCCAGATCGTCACCAGTCCTTTGTGGCTCAACTATTACCGTTTCGGCCCCGCCGAGTGGTTGTGGCGAAGCCTGACCTATGGCGAGAAACAGCGCCTGCGCCTGTAGTGCAATGACCCGCCCGCCCGGGTCTCCGCCTTGCCTTCCCGTTCGGGATTGGCGTACCATACGCGCCGTCTTTGGCTGTCGTTGTAACCGCATTCCTGCCACACAGGGAACCTGATCAAGTACGGGTTTCCCCGCCGGTTTACTCGTCAGCGCTGCCATCATACTCAGGGTCGGTACCCTCATTCAGGATCGATGGCAGACGATAAATCTTCATTCTGAGCTCGCGCTGCGCCTTCCGCACAGCTTCTCGACATTGTGCGCGAGCTCGACGGATTCGACATGTTTGAGCGCCTGCATATCAACCTGGCCACCCTAGGTGAGCTGTTCCGGATTGCCTTACCGATGGTGGTGTCCCAGGGTACCTTTGCGCTGATGATTTTCACCGATCGCTACTTCATGTCGCAGATCGATCCAACCCACATGGCTGCCGCCCTGGGTGGTGGCGTCGCTACCTACTTCTCCTACTGTTTCTTTTCCGGACTGTTTTCCTACGCCAACGCCATGGCGGCGCAGTATGTTGGCGCCGGGGAGGCGCACAAGGGGCCGAGGGTGGTAACCCAGGGCTGGATCATGGTGTTGTGGAGTGTTCCCTTGCTGGCGGCTATAACCTATTTCGGTTCCAGCTTCTTCGAGTTCATGGAGCATGACCCCAGACAGGTTGAGCTGGAACGTGCGTACTACCAGATTCTCATGCTGGGTATCGTGGCGGCCCTGGCCAAGGTTTGTATTTCCTCCTACTTTGTAGGTATAGGCCGGACCAAGGTCGTGATGGTCTGCGACATCTCCTGTCTGTTGCTCAATGTACCCCTTGCCTATGTGATGATTTTCGGCAAGCTCGGATTCCCGGAGCTTGGTATCGTCGGAGCCGGCATCAGTACCGGCATCGCCAATGCATTCGGCCTGTTGTTGTTCTTGGGATTCTATTTTCGGCCTGAGCACAGGGAACGGTTCCGGGTCATGGAATCGTTTCGCTATGACCCGCGTATCCTGCGCCGCTTCCTGCGCCTGGGATTTCCCTCCGGTATGGAGTTGTTTCTCAACGTGGCGGCGTTCAACCTGTTCCTGCTGATGTTTCAGTCCTATGGTGTGGCGCACGGCGCGGCGGCGGCCATTGTATTCAACTGGGACATGTTGTCCTTCATCCCCATGGTGGGGCTTAACATCGCCATGATCAGCATGATCGGGCGTTTCGTTGGAGCCAGGGACATGGCACGCACCTCGGAGGTGATTACTGCGGGCTTCATCATCGGGTTCTGCTACTCGGCGACCCTGGCAGTGCTCTATATCAGCTTCCGTTTTCCGCTGGTGGAATTCTTTGCGCCGCCGGAGGGTGATTTTTCCGAGATCCGGGAGCTGGCTACTTTCATGATGATCGGGCTCTCCACTTACGCCATGGCGGATGCGGCGATCCAGGTCTGCGGTGGTGTGTTGCGCGGCGCCGGTGATACCCGCTGGCTGATGTGGGCATCTGTCTCTCTGCACTGGATCATGCTGGTGGCAGAGTATTACATTATTCGGGTTGCCGAGTTGGGGCCGAGGGTGGCCTGGCTCACCTTCTGCGTGATGATCTTCGCCATCGCGGTGGTGTTTTTTATGCGCCTGCGCAGCAGTCGCTGGCGCGAGGTGGACAAGCTGGAAATGGTGATGGCAGAGTAGCTCGCCCCACGCTTGCAGCTACCCGCAATAGCAGTTAACTTCTGAACTCCTGGCTTTGTGTTTCAGCGAGACTGCTATGAAAAAAACAACAAGTAAAATAGCGACTTACGGTGCTTCGGCGCTACTAACCCTAGTGGCGCTGGTCGCCACAAACGCCGTTTCCCAGTCCCAGTATCCGGAGAATCTGTTGCGCCAGAAGGGCACGTTCTCCTCCGCTGGGGCGAGGGCCCTGGGAGAGCCCTTCGTTGGGCTCACCACCTCGGCTGGCAAGATAGAAGGATTGTTTCCCCTGCGTTCTACCGGGGTGTCTACCCTCCCGATCATGCATGCGGCCGATGCCTTCCTGGCCACACTCTCAACAATCGATCTCAGTCGTACCCATTTCTCCATCGATGATCCGGAGTGGCGGGATTGGTCAAACGTGGATGTGGGTATCTTCCCGCGCCGTGGCATCAGTCTCGAAGAAATGTCGGAACAGCAGAAGCGCGCCGCCTGGAACCTGCTGGAAGTCTCCCTGAGTGCCAAGGGTCTGGAACAGACGCGCGCCATCATGCGCACGGAACAGACCTTGTTCGAGCTGAATGGTGAACCGATTCGTTATGGCGAAGAGAAGTATTACCTGACCATGATGGGAATGCCTTCCGAGGACGGCCCCTGGGGCTGGCAGCTGGACGGCCATCACCTGGTGATCAATTTCTTCGTGCTGGGCGACCAGGTTGTGATGACACCGGCGTTCTGGGGCGGTGAGCCAGTAGTCGCCACGGCCGGGATGTATGAAGGAAATACCATCATGCAGCCGGAGCAGGATCTCGGCCTTGCCTTCATGCAGTCCCTGGATGCAGGGCAGCAGGCGGCGGCTACCCTGAGCCGGGAGAAGACCAGGAACTTTCCCATGGCGGCTGCGAATGAAGATAACAAGGTGCAGGATTATGAGGGCTTGCAGGCATCAGCGATGAGCAGTGCGCAGCGGCTCGCGTTGCTCGATCTCATCCAAGCCTATGTCGGTAATCTGCGCGCTCCCCATGCCGCGGTCACCATGGACGAGATCGGGCAGCACCTGGATGACACCTGGTTTGCCTGGATTGGCACGGCGGAAGATGACGCCGTATTTTATTACCGGGTTCAGAGTCCCGTTGTCATGATCGAGTTTGATCATCAGGGTCCGGTAGGCACCACCATGTATAACGAGCCAGGTGTCCCAACGAGGGATCATATTCACACCATTATTCGCACCCCGAATGGAAACGACTACGGCAGGGACCTGTTGGCGCAACATCTGGCTGCTGTCCCCCATTGAACTCCTGCAACTTGAAGAACAACAACAGGTAACACTATGAAAAAGCTCGGCCTCTGCGTGACCTTGTGCGCGTCATTCTCCGCAGTGACTTACGCCCAATCAGACAATGCCTTTGGTATTCCCTCGGAAAAAGTCAGTAACCCGGCGGCCAATGTGGTTGCGGCGCCGGGATCACGTGGCCAGGGTTGGCTGGGGCAGGGACGATCCGAGGTGATTGCTCGGCATGGCATGGTGGCCACCAGTGATCCCCTGGCAGCCCAGGCAGGACTGGAGATACTGCAACAGGGCGGCAACGCCATCGACGCGGCGGTGGCCGCGGCCGCGGTGCTGGATGTGACTTCCCAGAATGATACGGGTCTCGCTGGGGATCTGTTTGCCCTGGTGTGGAGCGCGGCGGACCAGCGTCTCTACGCGCTGAATTCGGCGGGCTTTGCACCAGCCGGCTGGACGCCCGAGTTTTTCAGGGAGGAATTGGGCCTCGAACGCATACCCGGGCAGGGTGTGAACGCCGCTACGGTACCCGGCGCCGTGTCTGGTTACGATGCTTTATTGAGCCGCTTCGGCACCATGGGCTTTCAGGAAACCTTCGAGCGGGCCGCCCGCATTGCGGAGGAGGGCTGGGGGCAGGCCGAGCGTCGTCATATGGATCTCGTAAGCCAGCAGGCCAAGCTGCTGGAAGACCCCGACTCGGCGGCAGTGTTCCTGAACGACGGCGAGGTGCCGCCACTGTACAGCATTATCAGGAATCCGGGGCTGGCCGATGCCCTGCGCCTGCTTCAGCGGGAGGGGCGCGATGCCTTCTATCGGGGAGATATCGCCGATGCCCTGGTGGCGAAGATTCAGTCTGAAGGCGGTGTCATGACCCACGAGGACCTGGCCGCCTTCGAATCGGAGTGGGTCGAACCGATCTCCACCAACTACCACGGCTACGATGTCTTTCAACTGCCGCCTCCGGGCCAGGGTTGGGCGGCACTGGAGATGCTCAACATCCTGGAAGTGTGCGCGCCTGTACACGGTTTGAACCTGGCGGCGCTGGGGCCATCGAACCCGGATTACTGGCACTTCATGGTAGAGGCCAAGAAGCTTGCCTATTCGGACCTGCAGGCCTACAACGCGGATCCCCTGTTTGAGCAGGTGCCGCTGGAGCGATTGCTGTCCAAAGACTATGCCGCTGGGCTGTGTGATCGCATCGACATGGAATTGGCTTCCGAACCCTCGGTCAAGGGTGGTCTCGATGGTGGCACTATCTACCTCACCACCGCCGATCGTTGGGGTAACATGGTGAGTTTTATCCACAGCATTTTTTCAGTATACGGGTCAGGTATCACTATTCCACCCTATGGCATGATCCTGCACAACCGGGGCGTCGCTTTCTCGCTCGATGAGGATCACCCCAATGTGGTAGCTCCCAGGAAACGGCCGTTCCATTCCATCATCGCCGGTATGGTCATGCAGGATGGCGAGCCCCTGATGACCTTTGGCAATATGGGCGGTTCCGTACAGCCGGAGACCCATGCCCAGCATATGGTCAATGTGATCGACCATGGTATGAATATACAGATGACCACGGACGCCGCCCGGTTTACCCACAGCCAGAACAGCAATGTCCTGGCCCTGGAACATGAGCTATTCAGCCTGGTGGGACGATCGCTGGAGGCCAAGGGGCACGATGTGCGTTCGGTGAATGGCAGCAGGGTAGGGGGTTACCAGGGGATTCTGTTTACCAGGGATCCGTCCCTGTCAGCACCTGCATACTCTGAGCAGAGCATACTGCAGGATATGCCGGTCAATGGCATCTATCGTGCGGGGTCTGACCACCGTAAGGATGGGCAGGCTGTGGGCTGGTAGGCTCCCGGCTTAATTGAGGACAGACAGGAAGGACGTATTTTCATGGAAATGAATGCAGAACAGCATATTCCGGCCCCGCGGGAGACCGTGTGGGCCGCACTCAATGACACCGAAATTCTGAAAGCGGCCATGCCCGGCTGTGAAGAGTTCGAAGCAGTGGGCGAACACGAGTTCGTGGCCAGGATCACCGCAAAGGTGGGTCCGGTTAAAGCGAAATTCAAATTCAATGTCAGTCTAACCGAGGTGGATCCGCCCACTGGCTATACCATCAACGGCGAGGGGCAGGGCGGGGTGGCCGGCTTTGCCAAGGGCAGTGCCACTGTCAGCTTGAGCGAGGACGGCGATGGCACGCTCTTGAGCTACAGGGTCAAAGCCAATGTCGGCGGCAAGCTCGCGCAATTGGGCGCCCGACTCATCGATGGCACGGCCAAAAAGATGGCCGACGAGTTCTTCGGCAACTTCGTCGACATACTGTCAGGCGAGTCGGAACAGCCAGCCGACTAGCGATTCCGGACACTCACTACTGCTTACAGGCATCTAGATCGCCCTTCGGCGTTGTTTTTAAGCCTCCATGCGGTAACATGCGCAGCATTCCAAAAACCAAGCAATAGACAAGGCAACAGCACTATGACGAAGCACGTACCCCTGGAGAAAGACAAGCACGCTAACCTGAAAGTAAAGGAGACTGGTGACTACTCTCGCTTCGCGAAGCAGAACCTGATTCCTGTGGTTGGCCGGGATTTCTTCACCCTGGCCGCCGAATTTCCCCTGGTTTTCGTGACTAACCCGAACTCTGAAGAATTCATGGCGGTGGCGGTGATGGGACTGCGGGAAGGCCAGAATCTGTACTGCCAGGAAGTGCCCTACCCAGCCATGGTGATACCGGTGGGTTTCGGCAACGCGCCCTTTGCCATCGCGGCCACCGATGAATCCCGTGAGCAGTTCGTGGTACTGGTGGATGAAGAAAGCGAGCTGATAAGTGATTCCGAAGGCCAGGCCCTGTTCAAGGAGGATGGTGAGAAGACGGATTACATGGAAGCCCGAGTGGAGGCGCTCGTGCAGGCTGCCCAACAGCGGGAGCAGACGGTGCAAATCTGCAAGCTGCTGAAAGATAAAGGATTATTGACTACAAACCAGGTGCAACTGCAACACAGGCCCGACGGTCAGCGCTATAACATCGAAGGCATCTATACCGTCGATGAGGAGAAGTTTAATGCCCTGTCCGATGAAGATTTCCTGGAATTGCGCAAGCTGGGCCTGATTCCTTTCGTCTATGCCCATCTCTCGTCCCTGCAGCAGCTGCGTCGCGTCTCGGCGAGGCAATACGAGGCTGACAAGGCGGCGGAATCCAGCAACCAGGCTGAATGACGCTGCGAACTGGCTACCCTGACCCCAGGGTCAGAGTGGCCAGTCAGCTATCGATTGCGGCAACCCATTGCGGCGGTAAAAGCGCCGTTTAAACCGCCGAATGTCTTAGCGCAAGTCCGGCAGGCAGGGTAGAATTAAAGGGTCTTCTCTCAGGAGAGTTAGCCCATGAATTACAATCAATTGCTGGTCGCCGCATTGCTCATCCTGCCGGCTGTTCTGGTGAATGCTCAGGAAAATGAGGGAGAGGTAATTGTAATCGCTGATCTTAATCGTGAGGAAGTCGAGCAATTTATCGAAGAGGCTGAAGATCAATTTTATGCCATCTTCAACAGCAGTATAGATGACGATGATTATAAGATCACCTGCAGACAGGAAATCCCAACCGGTTCCAATATTCCGGTGCGTGTATGTGAGCCGGCCTTCATGATCAGGGCTCGAGCGGAGAATGCTAATACTTTTGGATTTAACGCCGGGGTTGTCGTTCCCGATAAGGCTATCCTATCTAGCGTGCGGCCCGAGTATGAGCGTTTGCAGCAGATGATGGAGCAGATGGCCAGTGAGGTGCCCGAATTTACTCAGATAGCCAGCATTCTTACTCAGCTGCGTGCCAGGCGAAATGAATTAAATAAGTAACCAAGTTACGGGTGTTATCATAGCTTCAGCCCTTATTTCTTCTGGCACTATGTTGAGTAGCCGACAGATCCATGGATAACCGGATGGGTTATTTTCAATTGGATTCAGTACCTTAAAAGTGATTCACTAACGCCCAGTTCAATGGACATCATAAATAGACTCGATACGGAAGCCTTGCATCAGGAATATCTGACTACTGGCTACGTCATCATAAGAAACTTGCTCACGGACGACGTGGCTCAGGCAGCTTATGAAAGCCTTAAGAGTAACGTAGCTTGGGAATTCCACTACCGCGCGCTGAAGAGTAGGGGGAAAGTCGGAATACTTGACCCCCTCCATTACGCCAGCCTGGGAGACAAGGATATACAGAGTCTGGTGCCAAAGATGGCGAGTCTGAAAGACAATGACTTTTCATTCGCCTATTGTAGATATACTATTCCAACCAAACTGGAAGAGGCGCCTGAAGGTGCACGAATTCTCTCAGAGATCTACCGTTATTTTAATACGCCCGAATATCTTGGCCTAATGGGCGAAATTACCGGTGATATCAGCGGCCGTGAGGTTAGTCTCTGGGCTTCTCGGTATGACCGTCACCACCATCTCTCTGTCCACATGGATGAGAGCCCAGGGCAAGGACGCATAGCCGCACACGTGCTGGGTCTGAGTAGAAATTGGAAGAGAGAATGGGAAGGTAATTTTGCCTTCTGCAACGGCAAGGGCAAGCCGGTGATAAAGGTGCCGCCGCAGTTCAATACCCTGATTATGTTCAAGGTACCGAGACTGCATTTGGTGACCCAGGTTAAGCCCTATGCTGCCGATTCTCGCTATAGCCTATTTGGTTGGTATAAGAACAAGCAGGAATACTTTTTGAGTGCCTAGGGTTTGCACTCAATGCCCACCTTATTTTTTGAAACATCCGGATACAACTAAATTCCTAGTGTGATGGGTCGCCTTATAATCTAAACTCAAGATCAGCGACTAGCCTTCTGGGAGGCGCAAAAACTATAGAGTCATGCACCATATTATCAGTAAATTTAGACTTTTCTCTCTAGGTTGGCAGTGCATTGTGACGCTGTTAGCTCTTCTGCTATCTACAACAACACTAGCCGCTACAATAGTTAATGTGCAAACCAATGTAGGTAGTTTCAAGCTGCGGTTGTTCGAAGATAAGGCGCCCGCAACTGTGGCCCAATTCCTTGCCCACCTCGAAGCGGGTAATTATCAGTTTTCCATGATACATGAAGTACGTAACGAGTATATTACTGGCGGCCTATACACCTATGAGTCTTGTTACCGTGGGCCTGTGTCAGTGCCTGCTTTGTCGACCATACCAGTAGAAGTAACAGGGCTGCGTAATGCGGCTTATACAATCGCTATGGCGAGGAATCCTAGTGATTTGAGTACTATTGGTGGTCAATGGATCATCAATTTTATCGATAATGAAGGTGCTTATAATCAGGCGCTTAAACCAGTAGTTTTTGGTGAGGTAATTGAAGGATTTTCAACTCTCGAAGAAATCTCGGATGCTTGGACGGTTACAATGGACGTAAGTCTTTCTGTCCCTACTGTTAATTACTACGGTGTCTTTTTTGTGAATTGCTCTATTTTTACTCGAGACAACGTCATCAAGACGGCAATGCAGTTGGAGATAGTCGATGAGCCAATCGCAGAGTATCCCAATGTATTTGACGAATTGAGTGGCTCTTTGAATATTAAGGTTGATGCTGGTGCGGCAGGTCTGCTTGCCCTGTCCTTGACCTTGCAGTCAACTGTTCCGTCCGTGATCTTGCAAGCCCAGCCAGAATCAGTGGTCTTACTGCCTTCTCCTGTAGAAGGCATAGCAATTTTTGATGCTGTAACAGGTGTCCTTACAATTCCTGAAATCGCAGTCAATGGTATCGTTGTTTACCTTGACCTAGTATTCAAACTGACAGACTCAGAGAGCCTGCTCTTCACCCTTCAATCGTTCAAGACTCCCTAATTTATCTCTACTCTATCTACGAACCTAAATTCAGTAACTATAAAAAATACGAGTTAGATAAGCACTGCACATTTTTATCTAAAGCTTATTCAATTAGGTATAGGCACCCCTTACTCGTCTTTTTTTTCTGGTAGGCAAAAGAAAAGGGGTCCATTTGGACCCCTTTTCACGTTCAGAGCTCTTAACAATTAGTTAAAAGTCATAAACTACTCGAGCGTAGATGGATCTGGCCATCGGATCCTGCAGTGCACCAAGTACACCCGCAAACTCCGGTGAACGCTGCGCC
>JAYPVK010000014.1:0-47071 GCA_038134565.1 Pseudomonadales bacterium
CAAGAAAAAGACCGCAGGGCTTTTTCTGGAGAAAGGGAACCCAGGATGGGCGCCGAGCCGGCGGGGCGGGAACCCTGGCGCGCCGCAGCCGCGCTCGAGGGCACTGGTTGACTCTAACCAGCAAACAGACCACACAAACATTTTTAAGATCATTCTTTGGCGAACAAAAAAAAGAGCCAACGTTGGAACACGACTGTGTTCAACGTTGGCTCTCTATTGTCAGGCAGGGAATTTCTTCCCTGCTATTGGCTTTTCAGCCTAGTGAGCGCCGCCAGTAGGCTGGGCGCCAGGCAAGGCCATGGCAATCAGCTTGGGGCCGGCCTGCAGGATGATGTACTGATGACCATCGTGCATCCAGGAGCTCATACCGTAACGGGTAGCCGCAGGGATTTCGATGCGACCCAGTTGCTCGCCTGTTTGCTTGTCAATGGCATACAGGTAGGCATTCTGACCATCTTCAGCCATGCCGGAGTAAACCAGCATGTTGGCGGTAGTCACCATGGAGGGTGCACGACCGTCGCCAGTGCGACCGATGTCCACGCCTTCCAGGGCCGGGTTGTTGGCAACACGGTCCTGGGTTTCGCCAGCCGGAATACGGAAAGCGATTTCACCGGTGTTCATGTTGTATGCCGTGATGCTGCTGTACAGCGGCTTCACATAGGGCAGACCTGAACTCAGGCGCGGCGGACGGGTACGCGGACCATTGGCATAGGCTGCGAAGGTCGAACCGGTCGGCTTCTCGATGAAAGTATCGGCTTCTTCACCGGGAATGACCTGCTGCCAGCTGCAGTTGTTGGCCGAAGCCACATACAGGAAACCGGTTGTTGGATCTGCCGTTGGTGGCGCGTAGATGTTGGCGCCACCACCATCACCCGGACACATGGCAGAGCTGATCTTGCCAGCTTCATTCTCGCGGTGAATCGGTGGATTGAACAGCGGTCCCATCTGGTAGTTCGCCATCACTTCCAGTGCTTCGCGACGCAGTTCAGGTGTGAAGTCGATCAGATCGTCTTCCGTGATGCCCTGCTGTTCGAAGGGTGGTGGCTTGGTGGGGAAAGGCTGGGTTGTTGCCAGCTTCTCGCCGGGAACCTGGGATGCAGGAACCGGACGTTCTTCCATGGGCCACACTGGCTCGCCGGTGAAGCGGTCGAAGGTATAAACGAAGCCCTGCTTGGTGACTTCGGCCACGGCAGACACGGTACCACGTCCCGGAATATTCAGGTCGAGCTGAATCGGAGGGGATGGATTATCGTAGTTCCACACGTCGTGCTTCACAGTCTGGTAGTGCCACACGCGCTCACCGGTTTCGGAGTTGATCGCAATTACACTGGTTCCGAACAGGCCATCACCCGGACGGAAACCACCGTAGTAGTCGATAGTCGGAGGGTTGGTTGGTACATAGACAATGTTGTTTTCCGGATCGGCAGTCAGAGGCGCCCAGGAAGAAACGTCACCGGTGTAGCTCCAGGCGTCGTTTTCCCAGGTTTCGTGACCGTACTCACCGGGACGTGGAATCACGTTGAATTTCCATTTGAATTCACCGGTGACCCTGTCGTAAGCCAGGATGTCGCCAGGTACGTTTTCGATACGCGCCTGCAGATAGCCCTGCTCCGCAGAGTTACCCACGATGATATTGTCATTCACCACGATAGGCGGCGAAGAAGTTGTGATGTAGCCGGTTTCCAGCGGGATACCTTCATAGGGATCGTAGGGATGACCGAGGTCGGCCAGCATGTCTACGACACCCGTTGAGGGGAAGCCTTCAACGGGCACCTGACCACCAAAGCCTTCCAGTGGTGCACCGGTTTCAGCATCGAGGGCCAGCAGGAAGAATCCAGGGGTGGAGACATACACCACACCGCGACCGTCGATACGGGAATAGGCGATGCCTTTACCGTAGGAGGCACGCATGGAGTATTCCCAACGGCCTGTGTTGGGCAGTCGGTATGACCACAGGGTCTCACCGGTCTTCGGGTCAATCGCCACGACGTTTCGGCGCGGGCCGGAGACGGTGAACAACTTGCCGTCGACGAAAGTCGGCGTGGAACGGCCGGAATAACCGCCGAAGCTGGAGCCGTCCCATTCCCAGGCGACTTCCAGTTCGTCGAAATTATCGGCCGTAATTTCATCGGCAGGGGTATAACGGGTGTGGGCATAGTCACCCCCCAGGGTATACCACTCTACCGTGTCATCGGTGACAAGGTTCTGCGCTGACACAGTTGCCGACAGCGAACAGAACGCGGCGAATAGCACACCCAGGGCACCCTGTTTAGCGGGTCTGGATTTGATCATCTTTAACAACCTCATTAGTTACTACTTTTCCTTATTTTATAGAGACCTCGCCGGATGATAGCAGATTGTTGCGGGCGCGAATCTACCCTGCGGACCGGTAATCTCCGCAATCATCAAATTTGCCTCATTTTAAGCTCGGATGGCCGGGTTTTTCCGGCAAAAGCGCCAAGTGGCGGCATTTGTCACAGAATGTGACTTTCATTACAGAAGGCAAGTGATCACTGAAAACGTGCATGACAGGTCAGCGCTAATCCCTGCCAACGCGTTGAAGCTGTCTCTCGGTAAAGCTCGCCCGAATCGGGGTCTTACTATTGAATCACCCGATTCCCGTATTCCATGGGGAGGATTGCCCGGGTTCAGTGCACCTAGGCTCCTGCCGCTTGTGCCTGCTCCCAGCACTGTGTTGACGTCGGCCGGTATGGGTTTCAATTCCTGAAAAAATCCGGAAAATGGCCGTTCGGGCATTTTCAGACCACCAGAACAGGGACCCACTATGCAAGCTCTAATGATGAATTCCCAGTTGATGATCTCCTCGATCCTCAAGCACGCTGAGAAGAACTTTCCGGATGTGGAGATGGTATCGGTCACCGTCGACAACCCAAGGCATCGGCAGACCAACAAACAATTCGCCCGCCGCTGTCGGCAGTTGGCCAACGTACTGGAGAAATTGGGTGCCCGATTCGGAGACCGCATCGGCACACTGGCCTGGAATGATTATCGCCATATGGAGTTGTACTACGCGGTATCAGGCAGCGGCATGGTGTGCCACACCATCAACCCGCGACTCTTTCCCGAGCAGGTGGCTTACATCATCAATCACGCCGAAGACAGAATCCTGTTTGTCGACGCCCTGGTGTTGCCACTGGTAGAGGCACTGAAAGAACACCTCCCCAAACTGGAAACCGTGGTGGTGCTGACCGACCGGGCCCATATGCCAGACTCCAAATTGTCGGGATTGCTGTGCTATGAAGAGTTGCTCGCCGCAGAGAGTGATGCGTTTGACTGGCCGGAGTTCGACGAAAACACCGCCAGTGGTCTTTGCTATACCTCCGGCACCACGGGCAACCCCAAGGGCGTGGTGTACAGCCACCGCTCCACCCTCCTGCACGCCCTCGCCGGCTCACTTGCCGATGTGACTGGCGCATCCAACCTGGAAACCAGCCTGCCCGTCGTACCCATGTTCCATGTGAACGCCTGGGGCGCACCCTATGCGGCGCTGATGGTGGGTACGAAACTGGTCCTGCCGGGGCCCAAGATGGCCGACGGTGAGACCCTCACCGATCTGATCAATAGCGAAGAAGTCACTGTTGCCTCCGGCGTACCCACGATCTGGCTGGCGCTGCTGGACTATCTGTCGGCGAACAAGATGACCGTACCGACACTGGCGCGGGCGAGTGTCGGCGGCGCAGCCTGTCCCCGCATTATCATCGAACGCTTCCGCGAAGAGCATGACTGTACCGTCGTGCAGGGCTGGGGCATGACCGAAACCAGCCCTCTCGGCACCGTGTTCTGCCTGAAGAAGGGTATGGAAAACCTGACCACCGAAGAAGTAACCGACCTGCAATGCCTGCAGGGCCGCGGTGTGTTCGGCATCGAGATGTGTATCGTCGATGAGAACAACGACGAGTTGCCCTGGGACGGCAAGGCATTCGGCGCCCTGAAAGTGCGAGGTCCCTGGGTAACCAGGGGCTACTATGGCCTGTCGGATGTCCCCGGAGACAAGGATTGCCCGGTGGATGAGAAGGGCTGGTTCCAGACCGGTGACGTGGCGTCCATTACTCCGGAGGGTTTCCTGAAGATTACCGACCGCACCAAGGATGTGATCAAGTCCGGCGGTGAGTGGATCAGCTCCATCGAGATCGAGAACGCAGCCGTCAACCATCCGGACATCGCAGAGGCGGCGGTCATCGGCCGCTATCATCCGAAGTGGACCGAGAGACCCCTGCTCGTGGTGGTTACCGCTGCGGGTAAATCCCTGTCCCGGGAAGACGTACTCGAGTTTCTGCAAGACAAGCTGCACAAAATGGCTATGCCAGATGATGTAGTATTCCTGGATGAGTTGCCCCATACGGCAACTGGCAAGATCAACAAGCTGGGACTGCGAGAAACCTTTGCCGATTACGAGTTTCCAGCGGCCTAGTCACTACATGAATCTGCCGGCTCCTCTGGAGTGACTGGCAGGCAATCACAACAGGAATGCATTCGATGACCTTAGCAAGCGCAACAAGATTAAGCGCAGCACTTCTCACACTGACCCTGGCACTGGTGGGTTCCGCTCAGGCGCAGGACCCGGGCTTTCCGAAGACCGCCTTCGGCGCACCCGATCTGCAAGGCATCTATAGCATCGCCACCGTCACCATGCTGGAGAGGCCGGAGCAGTTTGCCGGACGGGCAACGATCTCCATGGAAGAGGCCGCGCAGGTAGGTACCACCGGCGAGAGTTATCTCGACGACCTCACTGCCCGACCCGATGACGCCGCCCCGGACGTAGGCGGCTACAACACATTCTGGATGGATCCCGGTGAGCAGATGGCCGTGCTCAATGGTGAGGTTCGCACCTCTATCATCGTTGAACCTGAAGATGGCAGACTGCCCTGGGCCGAGGGTGCACAACGCGCCATCTTCGCCGGTCGTGCTAACGGCCGAGGTCCCTATGACGGACCGGAAGCCCGCCCCATGGGCGAACGCTGCCTGGTAGGCTTCGGCTCATCCGGTGGACCACCCATGTTGCCGGTGCTGTACAACAATCACAGCCAGATTGTGCAGACAGAAGACTACGTGATGATTCTGGCCGAGATGAATCATGATGCCCGCATCATCTACATGGATGGCAAGGTGCCCGCCAATTATCCAAAGTGGCTGGGCAGTTCCGTGGGTCGCTATGAGGGCGACAGCCTCGTCATAGAAACCACCGGCTTTCATCCCCAGGAGGGCTTCCGTGGCTCGCTGCGCCATTTCTTCTATCTCTCCAGCGATGCCCGGGTGACCGAGCGTTTCACCCGCCTCGATGAGAACACCCTGCTCTACCAGTTCACCGTGGATGATCCACAAGTCTATTCACGCACATGGACTGGCGAGCTGCCCATGAATGCGGTGGAAGACCAGATCTATGAGTATGCCTGCCACGAGGGTAACTATGCCCTGCCCGGAATTCTCGCAGGTGCGAGGCAGCAGGAGTTGGATGCGCAATAGCAGGCTTACTGGATATTGGATGGAAACGTTCAGGTGCTGGGTGCTGTGATTGGATCGAAGGTGTGTAACAGCACTCCACGCACCCAAACGTGGCTGGGCGGTGTTTCAGCAGTCTAGCCAGCCACAATGGGAATCCAGTGTTCACTGGTCCCAAGAACCAACACTATACAAAGCGTTGTAACAAACAGTGCCAACTGGCCCTTTCCTGGCATGCTTAGTCGCGCTTGCGCGGAATCGAACTCACAAGTCCTGCGAGTCAACAACTGCCACCCTGCCGCCGAGACCAGCGCAAGAGACAGCGCGATCAAATAGGGCTGTAGTGGCTCCACCGCCATGATGCGGCTCATCCATGCGCCACTGAGCCCGGTGGCCAATAGCAGAAAGGGTCCCAGGCAACAGACGCTGGCAACGACCGAGGCCAGCACCGCGGCGAGCATGAGACGACCCGACTCGAACAACGACTTTCTGTACCGCATCCTGCTTAGCTCCATCGCTTCTCAGTTTTCCTGAATTGCAGATTCACCAGTCACCGACTCTGGCTTTAACGAGGAAGGAAAGCCTATCTCTGTGGTGACTCTGGTCATGGCGTCTATACTCAGCAGCGCCGGCGTATAACGCACAATCGCCTCTGCGAATTCGATGTCTACATCGACCGAGTGAACCCCTTCGAGCTTACGGAGTGAGTTGCGCACGGCAACAACACATACGGCTCAGGTCATATTCTCTACTTTAAGAATGACCTCAGCCTGACCGGGTTCGAGCCTGGCGCTGGCGCCGTGAACGACTCCGGCCAGCGACGACATACACAAGGCCGTAGCGAATACGGTTTTCAAAAAGTTTCTAACAGTCATACTCTGGCTTCTCTAACGAGTCTGCATTAATCAGGATCAGGCCGCGCCGGCACAACAGGGACAACCCATGGCGCCACTGGCCATCATGGATTCAGCCTGTTTGATGTTCTGCTCCGCAGTCCTGCGGGTAGCGGCGATGACGGAAGCATCACCCGTAACAAATTGATCAGACCGATTGCGTGCAACAGCCTGCCCGAAATAGCCGGTATAGATTTCGAACTGGTGGCGGTCGATATCCGTCTGCACGCGAATGGTATTGGCATCCACAATCTGTACATTGCTCATGCGCTCCCCATCGGCCAGCACCACCGCACTGGCAGCATCAGGCAGATTGGTGACCTGCCAGCTGGATGCGCGCCGCCTCGCGTTGCTGTCGGCGGCATAGGTGCCGATGTGCAGGGTGCCCGTGGTCTTGTCATTCCAGGCCCTGTCGACACCGAGATTGGGATAGTCGATGCCTTCCAGGGTCGGTGCTTCGTATTTGTCCATGTGCCTGACAGAGAAGGCATCCTTCCAGCTTCCCTCGGCAATTTCCGTGATCATCTGCTGAGCCGCACCCTGGCCCCTGGGCCATGGCTCACCGTTGTTGAACCACCAGCCGAAACGATCTATGTTCTCGCCAAACCAGCGTGGCTCCGAGTATTCCTCGGCGGCGAGGCACAGTCGCTGCACTACTGATTCGTCTCCCAGGGAGCGTGCGATAGCCATACCCAGGGCGTTGGGGCGCACGCTTCTGGACGGATCGCGCCACCCACTGGCGTTGGCCATGGCATCGTAGATCTGGGTGGCGATCTCCGGAGACTGCGGTAGCAGGTAAAAGGCCACACCACCTCCCGCACCGGCCACACCTGGCACGTTCACCTTGAACTGCTCCAGCGGATCGTAATAGAGCGTCATCCATTCGATCTGATTCTGGCCGTTGATGCCCATGTAATTGTCCTTCATGAACTCAACCCAGTTCTCGAATACGCCGTGGGAGTTTGTTACACCCAGCT
Source organism: Pseudomonadales bacterium (assembly GCA_038134565.1). GTDB lineage: Bacteria > Pseudomonadota > Gammaproteobacteria > Pseudomonadales > Pseudohongiellaceae > UBA9145. The sequence goes on from JAYPVK010000014.1 coordinate 7,331, forward strand.
GGTCTGACAGATACATACCCAGACCCGCTGCCGCATTGCAGAAAGGCCAGATCTTGGTGTTTTCGCAATGCGGCCCCTCCGGATGGTCGATGTACTGCCGGTGCAGGTGCTCGACGATACGGGGCTGGGTCCATTCGAAGTGTTCATTCTCGTAGCCGGCGATTTCCCAGGGGCGCTCCCACTTGTCATCGCCAGAGACGTATTTATAGATAGACAGAAGAAGATTCAGCCAGCCGCGGAAGAACAGGTTGCCGTCTGCGCCGATGGGGTCCGGCTGCATTCCCCAGGGCTCGACACCATTAGCGGTCCAGCCAGGCGAATCGTAGTTGCCCCGCAGCCGCTCGGGCCAGGCCTGGTAACCGGGCGCATTGGTCGGCCCGTAATTCGCCCGATCCGGGCTCGGCCCTATGAAGGTATTCCAGTCGATCGCGGCCCAGTAGGAAGTGTGGCGAGTGGCCAACTCATCCATGATACGCGTATACACCTCGCGCCAGGCGGGGGTCTGGTCCGCCATTAGCAGCACACCGTAGCTGGTATCGGCGAGGTCGAAACGGGGATAGCTGAGCATGGGGGCGCCGGTGTATTGATCCCACCAGGGATGGGGACCTATGCCGTCATCGCTAAAGTCGATGTCGCCCCTGGAGAGATTGATGCCCCATGGACGCGCCAGGTTTTCACGGTAGCCCCAGTCGTCCTGGGTGGTCGCCTTGTCCCAGATGAAACGCAGCCAACCCCGGGTGCGGTCGTTATGACCCGGATGCGAATTGAGTGGCGAGCCAGTGGTGGTGCAAGCGCCTACCGTGGCACCGCCTCCGACAATGGCCGCGTTCCTGAGAAACGCGCGGCGCGATGAATCTTGCATGCTGGACTGCTCCTTTCAGGCTGTCTCATCCCGTGTTGACCGGCGATTATTGCCCAGATTTCTTTCCTGCCAATGAAGCTCGATGCAGAAAAAAGACTCGACTCAAGTCTCTTCCACTTGAAGAATTTTTATCCGGTTAACAATGCATTGCCTCAGGCTATTAAAGGTCCGGAGAATTCGAGCGGTGGTGATGGGTGACCTGACCTAACCCGCCAACATCGCCCCAGCGACCCTCTTTCCAGATACGGATGCCCACACTGCGGGTTTCGGAGATCAGGGTGCCATCGTTGGTGTAGCGCCAATAGCCACCGAGGATATGGGCCTTGTCATGGGTTGCATGAATCAGCAGGGGCCTGTCGGGCCGCAAACGCGTATAGCTGTAATCGCCCACGGCTCCACCCGCCAGTTCAGAAAACTCGGCGAGATTGGTATTCAGGGTGCCGGTACTGTCCGCCGCTGTCACCTCACCGACGTTGAGGCGACTAGTAACGCCACTGACCACCCAACCGCGCATTGGATCGTTGTTACGGGCATCCTGTGAACGTCCCCGGGGCCCGTAGCCAAACGACACGCTGGCGGTCCGGGTACCCACGGGCAGTTCCTGCTCGTACGAACCACGCCCCGTGCTGCGATCGTTCAAGACGTCTTCGTTGCCGTAGCCGAACTGTGAGAGGTAGCCCTGGCCGGCGATGCGGTCAGTCATCTCCGCATCCGGGTATTCGTTGTCCTCGTAACCGGCCTCGTGCCAGAGGGTGGAGATCAGTTGAATCGCCCAGCGGCCATCGTTGTTGGTGACCGAATACACGCCCTGGCAGTCGAAGAGCTTATGACCCTGAGCGTTATAGCGCGCATAGTCCAGCGAATAGACGCCGCCTACAGGGCAATAGAGGTGAATGTTGACGTTTTCCAGCAGATCATAGGAATCCTCTGCGATGCGGGTAAAACCGCGACCGCTGGCATTGAGAGTAGGTGGAGGATTGCTGATGAAATCTGCCCGCGACTGGTACAACAGCGGCTCGATATCTTCATAGATGGCGAAGGGGAAATGCAGGGTATCAGCCATAGCCTGCACATCCCGTTGATTAAGTGCGGTGAAGAAGGCGATCACCAGGCGCAGGCCCTCGGTAACCGGCTCGGCAAACGCCACAGGAAAACGGGAATCTACCTGCGCACCGGGTCTGAGATTCGCCGGCTGCGCAAAGTCGTAAGCATTCTGTGCGAACAGCCTCGGGGAGAACGATGCCATGCCGAGACTACCGACCACACCCAGGGCTCCCATGGAGCTGAACAACTGCCTGCGAGAGGGCTGCCTCGGTTCATCCCCGGTTTGCAGATCTCTCGGTGACTGTTCACTGGCGTTGCTGCCCTTGTTGTTTTTCATGCGCCAATCCTCCTGCTGACTACTGTTATTATTGGGGCTAATCCGGAAGAACGCCCGAGCATAACCCCTTCAATTTCCGATGTACACGCGACGCAAGACATGAGGCCGCTGAATACGTCAGGGGTTCTGGTGCTCATTTGGGAGGATTTCGACAAGCAAGCCAGGGCCAATTCAGCAACCGGGATGTCCCCAACCCTCACACCAAGCGTGCCTAGGTAGTGGTGACTACCATGAAATACTTAACTGCTGGATCGAGACTGGCGACCACGACACTTCGCTGCTGCTTAAAGTAAAAGAGGAGCTTTCCTGGCTCCTCTTTTCCCGGTCTTCAGTGACTGTTATCGAGCCGCTCCAGAGGGAGCGTCCATGCTGGATCAGGTATCGAAAATAGCGACCAGGCACCCCTTGGAATCCGGGATGTCCTGCATGTCCACCGAACCGCCGGCCAGCACCGTATTGAGGGCATCCTTGAGGTACTCATCGTGGGCCTCATTGCGCTGGGTTTCATAGCCAAGCTGATCGTTGATCGGGCCACGGAAAAGCACGTCCTGGGTCTTGGGATCCACGATGAAGACCTCGGCCGTGCGTTCCACTCCCAGCGCCTTGGCCAGAGCCTGACCCTCGTCTTTCAGGATTGGAAAGTCGATGCCGAACTCGGTGGCTTCACGATTGATGCGCTTGACGTCATCCTGGATGTTGGCATTGAACATCAGGAACTCAATGTTCCTATCGGCATACAGGTCTCGTACCTCGCGGTATTGTGGCAGCGCAATGCGCGCGATGGGACAACCCACTCCCTGCACATAGAACACCAGCAGCTCGCGATCGGCATATTGATCGAGCGTATGCAGCTCACCGTTTTGGTCCATCAATTCAAAATCGGGGAGAGACTTTAACCAGTCATCCGCGGCAAGCGCTGCGGTGCTGGCGAAAAATACCAGGCTTAATAGGGTCTGCTTAATCATGGTGACTCCTGTTTATCATGCATCTTTGGAAATTCATCGATCTGCGTACTTAAGTATCTAATCATCCAAATAGTAGGTGAGATAGCCGGTGAACATTTCTTCATGACTCTCCAGCCCCCAACTCACTTCTTCCCGCGGATCGGGATTGAAGGGGTTAGACCCGGAGTTGTCGAAGGCGCCATCAACATGCACCCTGGCACCAGCCGCCAGCTTGCGAGGCCGATCCAGCCAGTAATGTGGCTGCCATCCGTAGTTGTAGGCCGGAATACTGAACACGACCTCCTTGTCGGCGCCTTCTTCCTGTACCGAAAATTTCATGTGCTTGCCGCGATAGTTCATGCGCGCCCGAACCGCCAGCAGTTGCACAGGCTCATCAAACTGGAAGCTGGTAGCGATCGCATGCTCCGTGTCACCCGGCGCGATTGTGAAGCGCTCAGAGACTGCGCGGGTCATTAGCTCTTTATCCGGCGGCGTATCGCTGAAATAGAGTCCGATGCGGGTATTGTCATCGATTTCCAGACCGTTGGTGACATAGTGGAATTGCAGGGCCAGTTTGTGGCCTGCCGGAATGCGCACTCCGGTGTCCTCGGGAAATACGGTGGCCGGGTTAGTGCCTGGGATGAAACTTCCCAGGAAGCGGCGCGCGGAGGTCGTGTCATGTTTTTCGGGTCCCCAGAAATCTTCGTCCGGGGCTACCACGAACGTCATCAGATGGTGAAGAACTCGTGGGTCACCGGGTGAATACTGGAATGCCCTGACCCACTTGTCTTCCTCGAAAGGCAATTCCACTTCAAGATACTTGTAGTCCTGGATACCTACTGCGGGAATTACGTTGGTTGGTGCTTCCACGAGGAAATCGGGTTCTCCGAGCTGCCACTCGAACTCCGGGTCAATCGGCACCTGCTCCAGGGGATCGACTTCCCCATCGCCCCTGGGCGCCCCTGCTTCCATCCAATGCAGCAGCTTCTGTTTCTCCTCGGCAGAGAGCTCGTGTGCGTTTGCGGACGTGCCGGACTCCTCATCCACCTGCATCGGGGGCATGCGCTTGTTGAGCACAACTTCGCGCACCATGGGTGACCAGCCAAGCAGGGAGACATAGCTATCGAACGGGAAAGGTCCGGCGCCGCCCCAATGGTGGCAGATCGCACAGTTATCAACGATGATGGGGGCGACTTCAGTACTGTAATCTGGCGGATTTTGCTTATGCATTGCGAGGTCTGCATAGTCGATCTCACAGCCAGAGATTTCAGTGGTCACTGTATCCGAGGCGTCGCCGTTAACGACCGCCTGCAGGGTCGCGGCGAGCATCTCTTTCACGCCACCTCGATAAAACAGGGACATGCGCTCAGGATTAAAAACCAGCACTTCTCCGGCCGCGCTTACACCCAGGCTTTCCGATACCAGTTTGAGCTCATCGCCAAGCACCGGAAACGGTAATGACCACTGCAACTGTTCGCTGCGCGCGGCATCATTGACATCCAGCGCCAGGAATTCGATGCGATCAGAATACTCATCTTGCAGACGAGCGAGTTCTGCTGCCTTGTCACCCATCGCAGAACAGGCGCTGTCGTAGGCTAGCAGGACCACCGCATCGCGATGCTGATAACGACTCAGCTGGTGGAAGCCACCTTCGGCGTCGAGAAGCGCGAAGTCACCGACCCGCTCGGTTGCTGCCATGGTGGCGCCCGAAGCAAGCATAAGAGCCAGCGCGGTGCAGCTGTGTCCAAGTTGGACGATTCGTTCTGTCAGATTTGTATAGTTCATATGGCTCACCCGAAAATCATTGCGCCATGGGGCTAGTGCTGATGTGGGGGTTTTCAGTTTGCTCTCTCGTCCAGTTACGATCTGGCCTGTTTAAGCCACCCCTGGCAGGCCCGCCGGCGTTGTAGATACCTCCACGCAGTACATAAAGGAGATAGTCTGATTCATCGGAGAGTTTGGAATTCTTGTCAGTATAGTCCGCCACTGCTTTCTCGATCTCCGGCCATCTGTCTTCCACCTCGGGATGGGCGAGAATATCCCCAATTACTACCTTGAGCAGTTCCAGGTTATCGAGAATATAGGCGGCGTCCGGATGAAAGGTGTAGAAATTGGGGGCGATCACCGGATTGGTCGGTATATCGCTGGGCAGGGAGACCAGGCTGCCATGCAGGCGTGTAATCTTCTCGCCATAGATATTCAGCAACTGGGTGACGTCAGCATCCCGGGTTTCCGCATCGGGTGCCGTGATCAGGATTTCAAGCAATGCAATCTTCAGCCACTGGGAAGCCCAGGTAAGCCCACTCAGTTGAGGAAAGCCCGCCTTGTAGGCATAGGCGTAATCATGATCTGAAAGCAGCTCATCCGATTTCGGTTTGTAGGCAACCGAATGCTGGTCGTCGGCAAGATAGGCGGCTACTGCTTCGGACACTGCCAGTTTCTTGTCCTCGTAGACGGGATTCAGGTAAATCTCTATGAGTTGCTCGACAAACTGTCGACCTCGCTGCAGCGCCTCTACCGCAACCGGTGGCAGGTTCCCCACATCCGCAAGCGCGGTACGCACTGTCTCCGCATTGTGGTCCTCCCTGATTACGCCGAGCAATCCTGGTATTGCCCTGCTCTCGAAGACGCGGTGCGGCCCAAGCATGGCAGAGTGATCTCCCGCGGAGTGGTAGTGCGAACCTTGGGTTTCCTCAAGCTCGGCGAGAGTTTCAAGCAGGACGCGCTGACCGATGGCTGCGGTGGGTGAAGAATTTGTGATGCTTATTTCTTCGTAGGCCCTGGCCTGCACGACATCGTGCGCCAGCAACAATTGTTGCAGGTCAGGATAATTCTGCTCGAGTGTTGTTAGCTCGGCTGCCTGTCCAGGAATGGTACCCAGTACAAACACGAGCGAGCCTAACACTCCCTGGATGATTCTATTGTCGGTCAATTGTCTAGTCATCACACTGTTCCGCAGTTCTCGTTGAGCGGCTCTCCTCGAGCAACCACTACATTACAGACTTTTTCGAGGGCCAAGTATATTCCAGCGCGGCGATAATGGTAGCTGCGACATAATGCCTCAGCGCCCGGCAGCCGGCCGCGCATACTCATTAAAATGGTGTGTTTTCAATGGATTACAAGGAGAGTAATGGAAAGGCCTCTGGCCGTTTATTACACATTGCTACATTTAGAATACGAATTGTTGTGAAATGAATTTCATTACGGGCGCACAGATCGCAGTGTGGCTGCGGCATTTTGTCATCTTCTTCCACGCTGCATTCAAACTTAGCCTAGGTACATCGTGTGGCCATGCCTGCACAAAAATCGAATGGAGATCACCGCAATGAATGCAAGCCTTAAACTGTTGATCGTCAGCTGTGTACTTGCCCTCGCGGCTTGTCAGTCTGCCCCATCGCCCTCGCCCTTGCTGTCGGCCGAGCCCGGGATTGGCGCGTCGCTCACTCGTGCACCACGAACGTTGCGCTTGTTCTACTCTGCCCTGCCTGATGTATCGAAAAGCAATCTGAGACTGGTTGGTCCGTCCGGTGAATTGGCATTGCGCGGGCTGCATACCATGGCGGCAGACGCTCTGATGATAGAAATACTGGATGAGGTCACCCCGGCAAGTTATACGGTTTACTGGACCACCGCCGTTGGTGAAGACCCTGCACTGCATGAGGGTAGCTACGAATTTAGCTACACCCCGTAAACAGATTCGCCGGCCGTGTCAGCTGACACGGCACTGCGGTGTGGTTACCTGTGGACCCAGGCTGACGAGTAAGTAGCTATGAACGCAAACAACGTGGGCTATACAATCGAAGCGCTTCGCAATAGCGGAGGAACCTATTCCCGGGACCTGCTGCAGCAGGCCGTCGATATTTACAAGGCCAATTTCGAAGATGAGGTCCCACTGTCGCTGCTGGCGAGCGCGGCGCGATCTTTCAGATCCTCTGAACTAATGCGCAGCCTGCTGGATCGGGTGAAGGAGGAAAAACCTGTTAGCAACTGGCACGACTTCTCCCGCAAGTTTCTGCGGGAAAAACCATCGGCGTAGACCGTCTGGAATGGCGAGGGGCGCCACGTCCGATTCGGCAGCGATTTCACCCAGGCTGGCGCACGAATTCCAGCAACTCGTCCAGGCTATCGATGATCGCCTCGGGTTCATGCTTGTTTAATCGTTGCTGCGAGTGGGCCCCGTAACTCACTCCCACCCGACGCATCCCGAGGCTGGCCGCCATCGCCAGATCGAACTCCGTGTCTCCCACCATCAAGGCATCACTGACTGAATAACCGGTCTCATCCAGCAGTTCAGACAACATCTGTGGATCGGGTTTCGAAGAGGTTTCATCGGCACAGCGACTGGCGTGAAAGAAATCCTCCCATCCCAGGCCCGACAGGACACGATTGAGACCGTTGCGACTCTTGCCCGTCGCCACGGCGATGTGGTGGCCGTCTGATTTCAGGGTATGCAATGTCGCTTCGACGCTGGGATAGAACTCACAGGGCTTGTGGTCTTCGACGACAAAGTGGTGGGAGTAGCGCTGGCGCAGCAATTCCTGGGTCGATTCCTGCACCCCAGGATACAGGGTCATCACCGCCTCCGGGAGTCCAAGGCCGATGATGCCATGTACGTCCTGCTCGGAGCGTTCCGGTAAACCAGCATCCGCAGCGGCCAGCTGCATGCAACGCGCGATCTTCGCCAGTGAGTTCAGTATCGTGCCGTCCCAATCGAAAATTAGCAGCATCGCCCTTGCCAAGGTCCTCTGTATACAGGTGCGGATTTGAAGGGCCGAATTATAGGCGAATTTTCCTGATCCCCGGAAAAATTCCTTCGCGGTGGCTAGACGCGCCCATCTGTGCGAGCATGCCCCTGATTTTCCAAAACAACCGACAGGTAGCTAGATGACTTTGATGATTGGCCCCGACAGCGTGGTTTCCATGCACTACACCCTCAAGAACGATGCAGGCGAGATAATAGACAGCTCAGAAGGCAAGGCGCCCATGGTGTATCTGCATGGCGCCAACAATCTGATCCCCGGCCTCGAGGCGGAACTCTCCGGCAAGAGCACCGGCGCTACGTTCAGTGCCTCTATCCCGCCGGACCAGGCCTATGGTGAGTTCAATGAGGACTTCATTCAAGTCATAAACAAGAGCATGTTCGAAGGCGTGGACGCCATCGAAGCCGGCATGTCCTTCATTGCCCAGGGTGAGGGTGGCGCACAACGCCAGGTACGTGTCACTGAGGTGAATGGCGACGACGTCACTATCGATGCCAATCATCCCCTGGCTGGCCTGACACTGCATTTCGATGTAGAGGTTGTCGACGTTCGCGAAGGCACTCCGCAAGAGATAGAGCACGGCCACGTTCACGCCGGCGGTGCAGACCACTAGGCACGTCAGGGACTAGCTGGCTGGCAGGGTTTGCCTTACTGGCAACCCAGTTTCTTAAGCAAAACCGAAGATTCCGCCTGTTGTTTCCTGCCGGGGAAGAACTGGATGTCAGCCATCTGCTCGATGTCGCCAAGCGCGCTGCGGTACTCACAGTAGTCGCCCGATTGCTCCTGGTCGTGGGGAAAGGCGAACGCCGCCACCCCTGACTCATCAGCCACCAGTTTGAAATAAGCCGCTGGGTTGAGATCCACACTGGAGGGCGACAGGCTGAGATTACTAATCAGGTAGAGAGGGCCAGCGACGACATAGACCTCATCTCCCGCCGCTGCCATGCCGTTTAATCGTTGCTCGAGTCGTAACCAGGGTCCGAGTCGCAAGGGCGCCGGCATGGGCACCATATTGCTGAAGTTATTGAGATCGGGCCAGTAAGGCGTGTTGGCGAAACTGGTCATGGGCGCGAGACGGGCGCGATTTTCAGGCTTTACCGCCGCTGCCGAACCGCCACCGTAGGGATTACTGGCGGCGGCTATACTGTCGGACAGCTTCAGCTCGTCCTCTCCCATGCTCACAATGTCTTCCAGCGCGGAAAATTGCAGCAGCCGATCGGGTCGCCAGGTTCGCGGTAACAAGGACGCAACCCCCACAGCTTCTTCGGTAAGCCGGTAGGCCACCCAGTCAGGGAGTGAGGTATCGCCGTTAACACCGGCGGCATACAAGTGATGAATCACCACATTGCTGCGATTAGCCGTGACCTGCGAAGCATAACTGGGGCATTCACCCGAGCAGTGCGTGACAGCCACGGATTGCGCCAAGCTGACGTTGGGGCTGAGCAGGGCTGCCGCCACGAGCAGCATGCCATGAGAAAGCGTGCGAATGCTGGGCCTTTGACTATTCATTTCATCTACTCAAGTAATTTTTCGGGGCACTGAAGTGTAGCCAGCCGCAACTGGTCCATTACTTCATGACTACCCTACCAGCTGATCATAGAGTTATTGGGTCCGCATTGCGACAAATCAATGATCACCCGGATGATAAAAGCCGGCGCTGCCCGGTGCCCTGTCCGCGCAATTTACTGACGACACAGCAGGTAATTCTGCTATTCTCGCCTGATATCAGCGAAGAATCCTCCGGAACAGCCTATGCGTACCTTCCTGGCAGCCTGTGCCCTGCTCATACTCTTGCCCGCTATTGGCCCTGCTGGAGAGGCGGCAGAAGAATCCACGTTGATCCTGCTTAATATAGTCTCCACCAGCAATATGAGCCGCTTCGAGCTCGTGTTTACCAATACCGACGATGACAGCCTGGTACGCATCTCAAATGAGACCCAGCGCGGCCGCGTCGTCACCTCGGGTGCAGCCTTCATCCTGCAAGAGATCCCGGCCGGTCGCTATTTCCTCAGCGCCGTCAACCAGGTCTACGACCAGGACATTCAGCCAGTCGCGCGACTGCGGGAGACCCGGGACTATATAGAATTGCGACCGGGAGCCATCAACTACATTGGTAACGTTCACCTTGAGATCGATGACCGGCGTGGCCGCAATGAACTGGATGTAAGTTACGAGGCATCTTCCAGCACACTGATCGCCGCGGTATCCGGCGAGCGGGACACCTTCCGCCAGCATGACGTTTTTGTCACCATGGTCGGGGAGCGACCAGTGCCCGTAGATAAGTCCCTGCTCGGGTTGTAGGGTTGTAGGACTTTAGAGTTACAGGCTTCTAGCCTTCGATTCCGGCTACCAGTTCAAAGCCCTCGCCCAACCATCCCGTCACTCCGCCGATCATTTTCTTTACCGGGCGTTCAAGCCTGGCCAAACAGATCGCAGCCTTGTCGGCACCATTACAGTGGGGGCCCGCGCAGTACACGACAAACAGCGTTGCGTCAGGGTGGTGCTGCAGGTTTTCTTCATTAATTCTGCTATGTGGCAGGTTGACGGCGGCACTCACATGACCCTGGGCGTACAACTCTTCCCCTCTTACGTCCAGCAGGACGAAGTCCTGCCGGCCGTTGCTGATCGCATGGTGCACATCCCAGCAGTCTGTCTCAAATTCCAGCAGGGCCTCGAGGTGTTGCAGGGCGACATTGCTGGGCGCGGCGGCGGGTCTCGATACGACAGGTGACATGATCAGGTCTCCGGAAACAACTGAACTGTGTGCATTATGGATCGCGCCCATTTGTTATGCCATCGACCATGGCACCCTCTTCGAACTCCGCGTCATTCCAGAACTGTTCTTTCTCAGTCACAGAGGCTCGGTCATCAGCGGCTTAATATCGCTCATTCACATGAACCCTGCTAGGCCGGTAGTTTCTGCAGCAGTTGCAGCAGGCCGGCGCTTTCATCATCGCTGAACTCCGCCAGCAAGGTATGGGCAGTCTGCGCCAGCGAATCGGAGGCCTCTCCGTAGATGCGCTGCCCCGCCGCCGTGAGCTTCACTAGGCTGACCCGGGCATCCCGGGCGCCGCTCTCTTTCTCCACCAGCCCTATTTTTTCCATCGGTGCGAGGGTCTTGGTGATGGCCGAAGCCGTTCTGCCAATCCTGTTGGCCAGTTCGATCCTGGACAGGGTTTGCCGTGGTACAGCCATGAGACTATCCAGCACCATGTATTCAGACAGGCCGATGCCATGAATAAAGCTCAAGCTGTTGTTCAGCTGCCTGTTAATCTGGGCACTCTTTAACCACAGGGTCTTGCACACCAATACCTGTGGAGTCTCCCTGCTCATAGCCAGATCGTCCATTCCTCCATCTCCTGATTTGGGCTCCTGCTGCAGCCTGATAGTTAACAGATACTTGAATGGTAAAGTAATAATACATAAAAGCAAGCATTAGGCGCGCAACAGGCAGGACTTGTGGCCTCCGCAGTAGACCACTGTCGGTCCATGCACACTGTACAGTTTCCTGCCGGCGAATTTGCCATAAAGCATATATTTATCAGCAGCTTAACCGCAATGGCATGCGCTCCGCTCCGCACCTGAAAAACAATGTTACAAATCCGGAACCCCTGCGAATCTGATACCTGATTTAGATCAATAAAAGCCATCCACAGCTCACTACACTCCATCATCAAAGGGCTGGTCAGTTGCGGTAACAGCCCCATAGCTTGCTTGAAACAGGAGAAAACCATGAAAAAAACCACAAAACTTGGCCTTTTTTCGGCGATGGCATTGGTTCCCGCGCTTGCCGGTGCGCAAGACGCCGCGGATCACCCCACTTATGCGAAAGAAGTGTCCAGAATTATTCAGGACAACTGCCAGATCTGCCACCAGCCCGGGCAAATCGGTCCCATGTCATTTACTTCCTATGAAGAAGTACGCCCCTGGGCGCCGCTGATTCAACTGAAGGTATCCCAGCGTGAGATGCCTCCTTACCAGTATGACCGCGATGTGGGTGTTCAACACCTGAAGAACGACTGGCGCATGTCCCAGGAAGACATCGACACCATCGTGGCCTGGGTAAATGCCGGTTCTCCGTTTGGCAATCCGGAAGATCTGCCCCCCCAGAAAGATTTCCCCCAGGTGGGTGAATGGCGACTGGCGGCAGAGCTGGGCGAACCTGACCACCTCATCAAATCTTCCCCATGGGATGTCCCAGCCAATGGTCAGGATCTCTGGTGGGAGCCTGAGGTAGATTCCCTGTTGACCGAAAGCCGCTGCATCAAGGCCGTTGAAACCTTGCCGTCCAAGAATGCACACGGTTCTACCCACCACGCCAACTCGCACTTCGTAGTTCGGGACGAGAACGGTGACTGGGTACGCGGCGACCGCCTGTCCGAATTCGCCTTCGGCAAGCTGGGTGAAAAGGTGCCTGAAGGCGCCTGCCGTAAAGTACCCGCCGATTCCAAGGTTGGCTGGAGTATCCACTACTATCCCGATGGCAAGGCAGTAGCCGATGACCAGGTAACCGTGGGTATCTGGTACTACGACGAGGAAGATAACTTCAATGAAGAAGAATCCTATCGTCAGGATCTGCGCTCTTACAACCTCAGCGGTGGTGACGACTACCTGATTCCGCCCCATGGCAAGCTGATGACCCAGGGTTTCCATTCTTTCGATCATCCTGTACGCTTGGACAGCTGGCAGCCACACCTGCACCTGCGTGGTGTAGCGATGTCCATGGAGGTCTTCGACCCCAATACTGGACGTCGTGAAGTGGTGAGCCAGGCTTCCAATTGGAACGCAGGCTGGAACCACAGTCATACCTATGAAGACGGTTACCAGCCCCTCGTACCAGCAGGCGCGACCATCATCCTGACTGCCTGGTATGACAACACAGCCGACAATCCTCGTAACCCTGATCCTGATCAGTGGGTTGGTGCAGGCCAGCGTACTACTGACGAAATGTCGCACGCCTGGATCGCCGTGACCCACCTCGACGAAGAAGGCTACGAAGAAATGTTGGAAGAAAGACAGCAACGTGATCGTGCACTAGCCATGGCTGGAGGAGAAGCACCATGAAGACAACTAAACGGATATTAGCAGGCGCTTTTGCGGCTGGATTAGCGGGACTGGTTTCGCTGTCCGCCTCAGCGCAGCTGCCTGAAAACCTGCGGGATTACCCCCTCGCAACACGAGGAGCTAGCGGCGAAAGCGTAGCACCCATGTTCAATGGCTGGATCAGGAATGACGACGGATCGATTACCATGATCTTTGGCTTCGCTAACCAGAACCGGGAAGCGGTCATCGACGTCCCACTCGGCCCCAACAACATGATCGAGCCAGCCGAGTTTGACGGTGGACAACCTACTCACTTTCCGGTGTATCAACGCCGGGGCTTCGTCGGCATCCAGGAGCGCGGCTCATTTGCCATCAACGTGCCTGCCGACAAGGCTGATACCGATGTGGTCTGGACCCTGACCTCAGGTGGCCAGACTTGGTCTGTGCCTGGCCGCACATCATCCACTGCTTACGAGATGAGCAATGGTGAAGCCGCCATGGGCACACTGAAGCCTGCGATCAAGTTCAGCATGAGTGGAGCCGAGTCCAACGGCGTCGTGGGAATCTATGCGCCGCGCATCAACACTTCGGTGGGCAGCCCGGTCACTCTGACGGCCTACGTGCAGGATCGCGGCGTACGCGCGGCCTATCCTGAGAACAAGTCCCTCTACTACCCCCTGGGTACAGAATGGATCATGCATCAGGGGCCAGAGGGCGCTTCTCCAGAGTTCTCTGAAGCCCTGATCACTGGCGCAGATCGAGCCAACCGCGGCGGTGAATCCAGCAGTGGTAGCACTAACGGTTGGGAAGAAGTAACCACCCAGGCAACTTTCTCTACCCCCGGTGACTACATCATTCGCCTGCGCGTCGACAACTTCCAGGCGCCTGACAGCCAGTTCGACAACGTCTGCTGCTGGTCCAATGCATATGTACCGGTAACGGTAAGCGAGTAAACGCCTTACTCAACAGCAAACGAAACGCCCCGGACCAGCAGTGACCCGGGGCGTTTCGTTTGCGCCTCTATTGTTGAGCCTTTAATAACCAATCACATGTAGCCGCGAACGCCTCTTTCGAAGAAGCCTTGGTGAGCTGCCACTCAGGTATTTCATCCTTTATTGATACAGCTCTATATACCAATTTCCAGTGGGTATAGTTTGAACACTGAGCAAGGCGCTTTCCTTTACGGTAGTTAGCAAACTTCTATGGGGGTGTAATCAAGATAAGAAAATCAATTCTGGCGATAGTGGGCACACTGTGTCTTTGTTTCAGCGCCGTGACCTCAGCCCAGGGTGAGAACCCGTTTATTGGAACCTGGGATATCGATATGGCGCGATCGAATTTCGGGAGCGCCACTCCACCCGCGAGCATGTCCCGAACCTATTATGACCACGGCGATGGTTCATACTCCTACATCGTGGTGACGATTAACCAGGAAGGTGTCGTAAACGCATCGTCTGCCCACTACGACTACAGTGGCAATACCCACCCCATTGCAAACTTCAACCAGGATGTGCAGGCCACAATTTCCTACAGGAAGATTCACGATACATCTGTCGAATACACTGTCTATGTGGATGGCGTGGAGTCACAGATAGGCGCGAAATTTGTGTCACCCAACTTCCAGCAATTGAGTATCGCCATTCAGTCTCCAAACTCAGACCAGCAAGACCAGATCCTCATATTCAACAAGCGCAATAATTAGCCGTAGCGATATTGCACCGGCTTGCTGAAGCCGCCCAGAGTGAAGCACCCCTGGTTCGATCCGGCCAGGGGTGCTTTTGTTTGTTCCGCGGAAATGCCCTAGAATCCCGGCAGTCTCGATAACAACCCCGAAAACAACAACGAGAGCAGAAAAGAGGGAACAGCATGGATGTCTTTATCGGAGAGCTCCTGGGCACTTTTATTCTAATAGTGCTGGGTGCCGGCGTGGTGGCCAACGTGGTGCTGGAGAAGACCGGCGGCAACAGCAGTGGCTATATCGTGATTACCTGGGGCTGGGGCATCGCCGTGTTCGTCGCCGTCTTCATCACCGGCAGTGTCAGCGGCGCCCATATCAATCCCGCGGTCACCATCGGCCTGGCCGCGGCGGGAAAATTCTCCTGGTCCCTGGTTCCGGTCTATATTGCCGCCCAATTGCTGGGGGCCTTTTTCGGTGCCACTGCGGTGTGGCTGCATTATCGTGATCACTTCGACGCTACCGCCGACCAAGGTGCCAAGTTAGGCGTCTTCTGCACTGCCCCTTCCATTCAGAGCACAGTGAACAACCTGTATTCGGAGGTGCTCGGAACCTTCATCTTGATTCTGGGGGTGCTGTATATCGCCACCCCGGATATCGGCCTGGGCGCGCTGGATGCCCTGCCCGTTAGCCTGTTGGTGTTCGGCATCGGCATGTCGCTAGGAGGCACCACAGGCTATGCGATCAACCCCGCCCGCGACCTGGGGCCACGAATCGCCCATGCGCTGCTGCCCATTGCAGGCAAGGGATCCAGCAACTGGGGCTATGCCTGGATTCCCATCGTTGGCCCGATACTGGGCAGCCTGCTGGCTGCCATCGTCTTTGCCATGTTGCCGTTCTAGCGCGCCACGCAGGCGGCAACACGAATTATGCGCGGCGGTATTGGGCAAGCATGCCTAATAGCGTACACTCGATAAAAACCCATCAGGCCCAAAAAATAACGAATAACAAGCGCTGGTCCCGGGATCGGCGCAAAGACACTCGGGAGAGCAATCATGAGTACCAAACAAAAGGCCACAATCGGCGCTGGCATCCTGCTGAGCGCCGTGCTGTTCGGCTGGATCTTCACCGCCCCCTACCTCAGCAACCAGGGACTGGGGCGCACTCCCGGATTCATAATCGGCGGCACACTGACACCGCCACTGGAGGACTTCTCGGTGCTGGAAGGTGCTGTGCAAGGACCGCTTATCATGAAGCAGGCGGGATTCCCCCCCTTCTCCTTCTACCTGTCCTGGGTTGCCGAAGAAGATGGCATCATCACCGCGACCCGTCCCGACGGCGGCTACTGGGAACAGCGTATCTATGACCGCGGCGGCGATGGCTGGCTCCGAATCGGTGACCAGACCTTTGCCATGGAAGCCTTTGCCATTACCAATGAGCAGGAGCGACTGCGCATGATGGGCAAGTGGGCCGCCAAATCCGGCCGCACACTCGATGAAGCGCTTTATGAAGGCTCAGAATTGCTGCGTGACTGGAAGGTCTTCTTCTGGCGACCCCGCGAGTCGTAAGGTTCTGCTAACCAGCACACGTTATTCAGGGTCTCCGGCAGCAAATACCCGCTGTTAACTGCCGAGTGCGGGCAGCGAGTTTGCGAACAACCGGCATTGTCCGCAGGATGAGCATGGTCGAAAAAAGCAGCCACCTGCTGGGGGCTGCTCTCTTTGAGTAATTGACTGCCTAAAACTCCGGCCAGGGAAACAGGTCAGGTGGCAGAGGCACATCCAGATTCACCTCAATACCTCGCGCCATCACGAATGCCGGATGCAGCAAGGTATCCAGTTCTTCCAGCGGATTGGCATCGTAGGCCACGATGTCGGCATCCTTCCCCGCCTCGAGGGTACCGGGGATGTCAATGATGCCCATGAGGTCGGCCGCATTCACCGTTGCCGAAATCAGGATATCCCGCGCCGGCACACCCGCCTGGTTCATCAACACAGCCTCTTAGGCGTTGGTGCCGTGATCATTCACACCGGCCAGCAGCGCTGACATCATGCCGGCCTTGCCATGGGCGTGGGCCGCGACCTTGCGACCCATGGCGTGTGCCGCCTGCACCAGGGCAATTTGCTCTTCATCGGTAAATTGCTGCTCGGTGCCGGTGGCGGTCTGGCTCAAAACCCCACCGGTGGCGACATACTTGATGTGGTCGGCACCGTATTTGATCTGGGTGCGTACGGCTTTACGGCATTCGGCGACGCCATCGCACACACCGGAATGGGGTTCGGGAAACATATCATCGCGAAAGCCTCCCCCGTCGCTATGGCCACCGGTTGGCGTAATTCCCTGCCCGGCTGCACGGATTCGCGGCCCCATGACCACACCCTGATTGATGGCATCACGCAGGGCGAAGATGGCGTTGCGGCTGCCACCGACGCTGCGAATAGAGGTGAAGCCTGCGCGCAGGGTGCGCATGCCGAATTCATAACCCATCAAGGTGCTGAATTCCGAGGTTCGGGTGACGGCAATCTCCCGGCGGTTGGGTTCCTGCTGACTGAGGATATGGGTATGGGAATCGATGAGCCCTGCCATCACGAACTGGTTCCTCAGGTCGATCACCCGCGCCCCTGATGGCACGTTGGCATCGGCGGCGCTCACATAGCCATCGAGAATCTGGACGATGACATTGTTCCTGACGATGATGCTCTGCCCGGTTCTGGCTGCCTCCCTGGCATCGGCGAGCAAGGTACCGGCGTGGATTATCTTCCACTCTGTTACCCCTTGTGCCGATAGCACGGTGCTCAATCCAAGTCCTAACCAAAACACTATTAGTCGCATCGAATTAATTCCCCCAACGTCAGAATACTCAGCCCGGCAAAACGGCAGGCTTTGACTTTGCTACCTTATACGCGAAAACCGGCGGCTTGTCAGACACAGGAATTGTCAGCCCTCCGCTATCGCTATAAGCTCTCAGACTTAGACACCGGAGGCGAAACCCCATGAGCAGGGCTATTGACGAGTTGTTCGACGATTATGAAAAGAAGAAGCTGGGCAGGCGAGAATTCGTCGCGGCCTTGCTGGCTGCTGCTGGCGCAGCATCTGCCGCGCCACAGGCAATGGCTCAACAAGCTCCAGCACCGGTTGCCATCGGCCGTTCCATGAATCATGTGTCCCTGTCGGTCACAGACGTGAACAGATCGGCGGCTTTCTATAACAGTGTCCTCGGTATGGAAATCATCAGTCGCCCGGCCAACGGTGGCCTGAACATGGGACTGGGTGATGAGAGTTTCCTGGGATTATACGAGCTGGGGAATCCGGGCCGCATGCACCATATGTGCATAGGTGTCGATAACTACGACGCCGATGAACTCGCCGCAAAACTGGAAACTCACGGGATCGAGGCCAGAGTTAACCGTGACCCGGCAAACCGGACCAGCGGCGGAGATCAACTGTATTTTAATGACCCGGATGGTATCTCGGTGCAGCTTGCGCAGCACGGCTATCTGGGCTGAGCACGCCTCTCGTGACTCGGCTTCCACCCATGGGATGAATCGGGAAGCATTAAGCAATCAGGGCATAAGACCGCAGACTACCGCTCCCCTCGCTGGATTCTGTCAAGGCCCAAGGTTTGCTAGTTCAATTCCGGCTGCGGAATAAACTCTGTACCATCTTCGTAGATGATTTTCTGCAGGTACATGGTGTTTTCCCGGCGTCCTTTCCTGCCGGTCGCCGTAATCTGCGACCCTATTTCCAGATGTTCCAGGGTAACTCCTTGCCGCTCCAGCGTTGTACGCGCACCGGATTCAATCAGCCAGTAGGTTTCCTTGCCCTCGGCATCGGTGTTCTTGATCAGCACCGAGGCATGGGGATTTACGAAGCGCACCCGCTCGATAACGCCTTCGACGGAGATGATCTCCTGGGTGAAGTTGGCATTGGTGGAATGGTGGGCATAGCCGGTGAAGGAAATCAGTAGGAAAAAAAATGCAACCAGGGTAGTTCGTACTGGTTTTATCATGGTCAGTTGTCCTCGTTTAACTCAAGAAACCAGTCATAGTTGGCATCGGTACAATTGTAGATATCCACATCTTCGGCATCGAGGCGGCTAAAGTTGTAATTGAGCACGAACGGTTTCTTGTATAACTCTTCATCAATATAGGTGTGGGTGATGTACAGGGTGTCGTTTTCAACACGCAGCTCTTCGTAGGCAATCGTTGCAGTTCCCTGGGGAATACCGCGAGAGGTGCGGATATAGCCAGGCACGTGGTTATGGGATTCTATGATGAGCGCATCGCCCTCATAGTGAGCTATGGAGGAGCCCATCTCCGGGAACTCTGTGCCGTCAAGGTTATGCGTACTGGGGGAATCGGATAGCAACGATGAATCGCCCAGTGGAATAGTTCGGCGCAGATCGAACAGTTCATAGTTGATGCGTATTTCTGTGGCCCGCTGTTCAATCCTGATTCGCGAATTCGGGTTTCCCCAGATACGCGCCACACTGGCTGGGGTGCAATAAAGGCTGGGGTCGTCACTGAGCAAATCATAATCGCTGCTTACTCGCTCACCCTCTTCGGTAAACACAATCTCACTCTCACTGTCCGGGAGGTTTAGCATCCAGACCCCATCGAGGCCTGAGACCCCTTCAGCCTCCGCCACGAGAGGCGCGATTGCAAGTAGACCTGATACAAGAAGGCGCCGTGATAATCCGGTTTGAAGCATGTATATTTTCCTCTAGTCCAACCAGGCACGATGGCCTTTGGAAATACTGCACCCGCCATCCACAGGAATCACAGTACCATTAGTATAGGCGCCTGCAGGAGATGCCAGGTAGACCACGATACCAATAATCTCAGCGGGCTGCCCTACCCGCTTGAGCGGGCAATCGGCTTCGATATCATCAAGGTAATGATCGAACACATAGTCGGTCATCTTGCTGGCAAAGAATCCGGGAGCGACCGCGTTGACTGTGATGTGTCTGGAGGCCAGGTGAATAGCCAGGGTCTTCGTCAGGTGGTGCAAGGAAGCCTTACTCGCTGAATAGGCAAAGGTTGGTATTCGCTGCACCACGGGCACATGGATGCCATCCATGGAGCCGATATTGATGACCCGGGAGGTAGACTCTGCGCTTGCCGTCTTACTCAATAACGGAGTCAGGTCCCTGGTGAGAGAGAACACCGCCGAGACATTGGTGTGAATGACTTTCTCGAAAGCCTCATCGGAATAATCTTCAATCTGTGCCGCGTAATTGGTGCCGGCGTTGTTGACCAACACATCAAGCTGGCCGAATTTCTCATTGATGAAATCCACGAGACGCGCTCTACCCGCGGCACTGGCGACATCGGCCGCGATGGCATAGACCTCTCCCAATTCGGAGAGAGATTCCAGCGCGGCGTCACAATTAGCCTGCTTGCGCGATGCAATTACAACCCGCGCACCGTTCTGCAATAACCCGGTAGCCATCTGCAGGCCAAGGCCCGATGTCCCGCCTGTTATCAGTACAGTTTTTCCCTCGACCGAGAACAGCGCCTTGACCTCAAATTCCTGGACAGATTCCATACTCTCCTCTTCTTCCCTGTTTTGCCCCTCGACCAAATCGAGGGTACTAAATCGATATCCCGCCCGTACTAATCCAGACGAACTGCAGATAAATGCTGACCTGGTGAGTTTCCCTGCTTGGACAAGGCTTTGCAAGCCAGAGTAATATGACGAAGCGCCTGTTGGCTGCCATAGGAGTCTTTGATTAACCAGGTTGCTTCTCTGCGAAGCTCGCCGCGTCTGCCTGCAAGCCAGAGCGACAACATAAACAATCAAAGACTTCTTAATAATAAGATCAAGACTACCCGGGAGAACCCATGAGCAGCGAAGTCGAAATCAACACAGCCGACCTGAACCAGGCCGAGGCTCATCTGAAGTCCAACATGCGTACCGTGGCCTTTACCGCCCTGGCCGGCACCAGCATCGAATGGTATGACTTCTTCCTCTATGCCACAGCGGCAGCACTGGTCTTTCCCACCGCCTTCTTTCCCGATGCCACACCAGCCGTGGCGCTGATTCTCTCGTTTTCCACCTTCGCCTTTGGATTCATCGCGCGGCCGGTGGGGGGCATCCTGTTCGGCCACTTCGGTGATCGTATCGGCCGCAAGCGCACACTCGTGCTGGCCCTGGTCCTGATGGGCGTTGCCTCGACCCTGATCGGCCTATTGCCTACCTACGCCACCATTGGCATTGCCGCACCGATTCTACTGTCGGTACTGCGCTTCGCGCAGGGTCTCGCCATCGGCGGACAGTGGGGCGGCGCCATGCTGCTGGTTACGGAGAGCGCACCTTCAGACAAACGGGGTTACTACGGCTCTTTTGCCCAGGCCGGTGCGCCGGTGGGCGTCATCCTCGCCAACCTGGCCTTCATCATTATCAACGCCACGGTCTCGGAGGAGGCCTTCATGAGCTGGGGTTGGCGGGTTCCCTTTATCGCCAGCGTCATTCTCATCGGCATCAGCATGTATATCCAGCTGCACCTGGAAGAAACAGATGCCTTCAAGGAACTGGAGACCGTGCGGGAAGCCCATCACCATGACGATGCGGCCGCGCCGGTGGTCAAACGTTCGCCGGTGCTCGAGGCCCTGTCGAAGTACCCGAAGACCATCGCCCTGGCGGCGGGCGCCTTCCTGTCCATCCAGGTGTGCTTTTATATATTGATTGGTTTTATTCTGGCCTATGGCTCGGACCCTGGCGGGGCGGCCATGAGCAGGGACCAGGTGCTAACGGCAGTGCTGATCGCATCCGCCATACAGATTCCTTTCCAGACCGTCGCGGCCGCCTACTCCGACCGCCACGGCCGACGCGGCGTCTTCATGCTCGGCGCGCTGCTCATGGGCATCTGGTCGTTCGCCCTGTTCCCACTGGTGGACACGGGCAACTTCTTCCTGGCGATTGTTGGCATCACTGGCGGCCTCGGCGCACTGGGCATGATGTATGGACCCCAGGCGGCATTCTATACCGAGTTGTTCAGTACCGAGGTGCGCTACTCCGGCGCCTCACTCGGCTACCAGATTGGCGCCATCGTCGGAGGTGCCTTTGCTCCCACAATAGCGACAATCCTGTGGACCGAATACGCCATCATCTGGGTATCTGTCTACATGGCAATCGCTTCCCTCGCATCCTTGCTCTGCGTGTGGCGTCTCACCGAAACCTCGGGCAACAGTCTGTCGGCTTGACCGCTGAGGCCGGGTGACTGCATGACAAGTCACCCGGCGAATCAGCTCAGGATTCCGCGAGCGCAGCAGGTTTGCCCGCACTGGCCTCACGGATGAGTACCTGCTCTTCTTCCCATGCCCTGTTCAGTTCTTTTACTTTCTCTACATAGGCCGGGTTCTTGTGGGCAGGAATCGTCGGATCATACAGGTCGGCCAGTTCGCGCATCTGCTTGCGATCACGCTCGGTAAAGGCCTCTGCCAGAGCCGCTGCATCATCAGCCGAGTGACCGATATTTTCCAGCACGGTTCGCCCCATGCGCACCAAACTCGGCAAAGTGCTGAAACGAAACCACATCCACATGCAGCAGCCCAAGCAGCGGACTGATCGCAATGCCGGCAATCAGGTAACCCAGTACCGAGCCCAGTTTCAGTCTGGAAGCTATCGGTACCATGGCGATGCCAGCGGTGAGAAAGATGAATGCAAGCAGGAGGAAATCGGTCATTAAGAGTCGGTCCTGTGTCGGCCTGTGTTGAGTTAGAGACGATGGAGGCGCCGCTAACTGGAGTGAACCTGCAGTGAATGTGCGCTGCGGTCATGCAATCCGTGATTGACAGATCCGTTTCTCTTCCCGGCAAACGGCTCATCCCACCAGTATTTGCAGCGGTCGCAAGCCTTAAAGTACTGGATTTCTGCACATTGTAGCCATTATCCCAATGTGTAACACTTCGGTTCTTCTTGATATTAGCTGGACGAGGAACTGCCACCATGCGCATTCGCCATACTCTCATGGGCCTTCTGATAATGGGCCTTTCCACCGCATTGCACGCCCAGAACTACGGTGCAGGCGTCGATGCCGACCGATTAGCTACTGCCGACACTCAAGCCGATGTCTGGCTAAGCTATGGGCGTACCTATGACGAACAGCGCTACAGCCCCCTCGACCAGATAAACCAGGGTAACGTGAACGAACTGGGCCTGGCCTGGTTCGCCGACGTCACCACCAGCCGCGGACAGGAAGCCACTCCCATCGTGGTGGATGGCGCACTCTATGTCTCCACGGCCTGGAGCCTGGTCCACGCCTTCGATGTGCGCACCGGCGACAGCCTGTGGACCTATGATCCGCGGGTTGATCGAGCCAAGGGTCGCGATGCCTGCTGTGACGTGGTCAATCGCGGCGTGGCTGTATGGGACGGCAAGGTCTTCGTGGGCACTCTCGATGGCCGCCTGGTGGCACTGGATTCCACCGATGGCAGCGTGCTGTGGGAGGTCATGACGGTTGACCCCAATGTTCCCTATACCATCACAGGCGCACCCCGGGTAGTGAAAGACAAGGTGATCATCGGCAATGGGGGCGCCGAGTACGGCGTGCGTGGCTATGTCACGGCCTATGATGCGGATAGCGGCGAACAGGCCTGGCGCTTCTACACCGTACCCGGCAATCCGGCCGACGGTTTCGAAAATGACATCATGTCCAATATCGCCAACACCTGGACTGGCAGCTGGTGGAATCTCGGCGGTGGTGGCACCGTGTGGGACGCCATGGCCTACGACCCGGACCTGGATCTGTTCTATATCGGTGTTGGCAATGGCTCACCCTGGAACCAGGCACTGCGCAGCCCCGGAGGCGGAGACAATCTCTTCCTCTCCTCTATCGTCGCGCTGGATCCGGACGACGGCAGCTACAAGTGGCATTACCAGACCGTTCCCGGTGAAACCTGGGATTACACCGCCACCCAGCACATCATGCTGGCCGATCTGGAGATCGACGGTGAGATCCGCCGGGTGGTGATGCAGGCACCGAAGAATGGCTTCTTCTATGTGCTGGACGCCGCAACTGGCGAGCTGATTTCTGCAGAACCCTACACCCCGGTGAACTGGGCCAGCCACGTGGATCTGGAAACCGGCCGTCCGGTTGAAAGACCCGAGGCGCGCTTCGATCAAACCGGCGTGGGTGCCGTGGTTCTACCCGGCCCTCTCGGCGGTCACAACTGGTACCCCATGGCCTATAGCCAGAATACGGGCCTGGTCTATATCCCAGTCACCGAAAACTTCATGGGCTACGTAGCCGACAATGAATTCGTTCCCGATCCCGAGGGCTGGAATACCGGCGTGGATTTTGGCCGCGGTTTCCAACTGGTCATGAGCCAGCCGGAAGTTCCGGTCAACGCCGCCTTGTTGAAGGCCTGGGATCCGGTTCGTCAGGAAGAGGCCTGGAGTGTGCGCCACGAGGTCGGCACCGGCAATGCGGGTGTACTGGCAACGGCCGGCGGACTGGTATTCCAGGGCACCCGTGATGGCAAGTTCGTCGCCTACAACGATGCAACTGGCGAAGTGATCTGGTCAGCCCCGACCCAGGCTGGCGTCATGGCGGCGCCGTCCACCTTCATGCTGGATGGTCAACAACATGTGGCAATACTGGTGGGCGCCCCCGCCCTCCCCAATGGCGTTGAAGCAACGACGGTGGCATCCACTAACAACTCACGCCTGCTCATGTTCAGGATAGGCGGCGAAGCTCAACTACCCACAGCGCCAGCTGTCACAGCTAATGATGGTGATTTCGTACTGCCGCAGATCAATGCCACCAATGAGCTTATCTCCCAGGGAGAAACAGCCTACAACCAGAATTGCTCTGTATGTCATGGTCCCATGGCCGTTTCATTGCGACCCGATACCTATCCTGACCTGCGTTTCAGTCGACGTCTGGAAACCGACGACACCTGGACCGCGGTAGTACTGGATGGCGAATTACGGGATGCCGGCATGGTGTCATTCAGTGAAATTCTCGAGGATGGTGATGCCGAGGCGATTCGGGCCTTCGTTATCAACCAGGCCAACTTGTTCGCACAATAAGGATAGTGCGTTTGCCGGCGCGTTTGCGTGAGAGAAATGGCGAACGAAACTGCGCCGGCGGGCAGCCCCAGTTGGGGCTCTTTGCCGCGCGTCCTCAGCCAATTCGTCGATCAGGGCGTACTTCAGGCTAGTGATGTGGAGTGGGAAAAGGTTCGGCGCTTTACCAGCAGAAAGTTAACCAGCCCTACCCCGAAAATTATCGTTATTAACCATAAAAGCAACTGGAGAACGTGTTGAATTTGAATTGGGCACTGGCACTCCCACTTTCCCTCGTCCTGTCTGCGTGTGACATCGTACCCGTTGCTGTTGGCGTGTGGGACATCGAAACCGAGGCAAATGGTCATACTGAGACCTCTGTGTGGACCATCACCGAACCGCCGGCGATAAGCATAAGCGGGGGCATGTCGCTGCAGGCAGAGGAAGTGGAATTCGCCGGCAGTCGCCTGTCCTGGTCCGCTAATCCGGTCGCGCAAGGAGGGACCCCTTCGGCAGAGTCACGGATCAACTTCAATGGCACCGTAGATGGCAATCGCCTGTTTGGTACGCTCTATACGCAGCAAGGCAACTTCAGGGTCGATGGAAGGCGGCGCCAGAATTAAAGGCGGACCAGGTTTAACCTTGGAGCCAGGCCAGCGCGCCTCGTAACCCTGGCTCCGGCGCGGTAATCAGAAATACCGGGATATCCTGCACATAGTCCCTGAAACGCCCCTTATCCTCGAAGCGCGCCCTGAAGTCGGATGACTTCACCAGGTCTGCCAATTCCGACACAACACCACCGCAGATATAAACACCACCGGTGGTATTCAGGGTCAGGGCCAGATTGCCCGCAAACGAACCCAGTATGCGGCAGAATTGCTTCAGGCTTTCCCTGCTGAGTTCGCAAGCCGCATTCTGCGCCTCGAATACTATGGAGTGCGCATCGTGCAATCCGGAATCGACACCCCTCTCCGCTGCCAGCGCCTGGTAGATATGGACGAGACCACGCCCAGAGAGCACATCTTCCAGTGACACCCGGCCCTTACGCTCACGCACGAATTGCCAGACAAGCTGATCAGTTTCGTCCACAGGCGCAAAGTCAACATGCCCGCCTTCGCCGGACAACACCTTGTAGCCCCGCTCCGTTGCGACCAGATGTTTTACACCCAGGCCGGTGCCCGGACCCAACACGGCGATACAGCCTTGCGGGTTCGCAGATTTGCCACCGAGTTGCACCACTTGCGATTCATGCAATCCCGGAACAGACAGTGCGACCGCCTCGAAGTCATTGATCACGGTCAGACTCTGCCAGCCAAAGCTCTGCGACAACTGGCTCACCGAGAATCGCCAGTCGCGATTGGTCATGACAATCTCGTCCACCGCACGTTCTACCGATAACGGGGCCGCCACGGCAAAACAGGCGGTCGCCTTCCCTGCGAGGGGATGCGCCTGCAAATAATCCTGGAGCACTTCTTCTACGGAGCCAAATTCCGCGCAGACATATTTACGCACATGCTGTGGTTCAGCATCTGTCACACCTGCTTGTGCCAGCCGCATATGGGTGCCGCCGATATCGGCCAGCAGGAATACTTCGTCTTGTTGGGGGCTCATTGGCACTCTACTTGCCGGAAACAAAGAAAATTCGTTTCCGGATAATTCAGGCGCTAATTCTGAATGCTGTTCAACCGCACATCAAACGCAGGCGGCAAAATTTCCAGACCTGCGCGATGCCTGGCCACCGCCGCCTCAATCTGTGCAACGATGTCTGGATTCTCTGCAGCTACATCAAATTTTTCCGATGGATCGCGTCTGAGGTCATACAACTCGGGAGTAGCAAGGGTGGTTCGCTGCGGTGGTTGGCCATAGGCACCTTCCAGCACATAGTGCAGTTTCCATTGACCAAGCCGATAGGCATAGAGTACTCCGGAACGATAGTAGGGCATTTCAGTACGCGGACTCAGGGCGCCATCCAGAAGCGTCTGGCTCAGGTCATAACCGTCGATACCGGATTCATTATTGAGCCCAGCCAGGCCCACGGCCGTGGCGAACAGATCCAGCGTCGAGCCGATTTCGCTGACGATGCCCGGCTGGATTCGACTCGGCCAATAGAAGTAGGCGGGAACACGCATGCCGCCTTCGAAGGTAGAACCCTTGCCCATGCGCAGCAACCCGGCGCTACCGCCTTCTTCGTACATGGTTAGCCAGGGCCCGTTGTCGCTTGTGAATACCACGAGGGTATTGTCGGCGACGCCCAGCTCTTCCAGGGCACGGCGAATTTCGCCGACACTCCAGTCGATCTCTTCAACCACATCGCCGTAGCGCCCGAACAGACTGTGTCCTTCAAATTCCGTGCTGCGAAACAAGGGTGTATGGGGCATGGTATAGGGCAGGTAAACGAAGAAGGGGCTGTCGGCATTTTCTTCGATGAACGCGATGGCTGCTTCCGTGTAGCGCCTGGTGAGGGTAGCCTGGTCGGTGGGTTGCTCCACCTGGCTAGCGCCACCCGCCACGCTGGAAATCAAGGGCGAATTGAAATACTCCGGCAAGGGATTTGCGTACTTCGCGGGTCGGATTGCGAGTATCTGGGTACGTGCCGCGATGTCATCTGCACTGCCCGCAGACAAGGCGCGCAGGGTATCGAAATCCGGGTCACCCACCCAATCCATGTCGTTGGAGTAAGGCACCCCCAGCCATTCGTCGAAGCCGTGTTGGGTTGGCCAGGCGTGGGGCGCATCGCCGAGATGCCACTTGCCGAATATACCGGACACATACCCCCGCTCTTTCAACGCTTCCGCCAGAGTGATTTCTTCCTGCGGGAATCCGGCCGGCTCATCGGGGAAATACACGCCGATGCGTTGTCCATACTGCCCGGTGCGCACTGGCAGGCGTCCGGTGAGTAGCGCTGCCCTACTGGGTGAACAGACCGGGGCGGCCACGTAAAAATCGGTCCAGCGCTGGCCGTGTTGGGCCAGGAAGTCCAGTTCCGGTGTGCGAATATAGGGATGACCATAACTGCTCAGATCGCCATAGCCCAGGTCGTCGGCGAACAGCACGACGATATTCGGCAATGCGGCTGGCGCAGCATTACTCGCGGCATTTTCCTGTGGTGCGCAGGCATGCAGCGCCAATGTCATGAGTAGAAACGCGATTCTGGTAGGCATGGAGAGATTCCTCATTGCTGCGAGTCAGCCTGGGTTTCGTCACGGAACGCAAAGGCGACGAGTGCCGCCGTGAACAGGGCAATGGCCGCCAGGGTAAACCACATGCCGGCAAAGTTCGTCACCACACCCGCTTCCCCGAATACGTTACCAAGCAGGCCAAGGAAGGGCCCGGCAATCATCGGTCCTACGCCCAGAATAATGATGCCGAATACGGCCTGGGCCGAGTTACGGATATCGTCGTCGGCGATGCGATCCACGTACATGAAGGCCGATGCGAAGAAGCAGGCATAACAGAGGCCATGCAGGATCTGGCTGAACACCCCGATCATCAGGGGCATGGTCCAGACGAATTGCCCGGCCGCATCCACCGAGGGCCCGGACGCCTCCTGCAGGCTGATCAATCCCCAGATGGCATAGCGACTGAAATAGGCCAGCGCACCCAGGGTAATAGTCCACTTGAATCCAAGGCGTACTAACAACAGGCCCAGCATGGCGAGGAAGCCGATCTCGGCGAACTGGCCCACAGTCATGGCGGGCGCGATATAGGTTACCAGCATGCCCAACTGATTCTCGAAGAACGGGCCAGTCTGCATGAAGTAGATCTGGTGAATAACCGCGATGGGCAGGCTGGCAGCAACGAGCACGGCGAATGAGCGATGGGACAACAGGCTGAAGGCCTTCTTGAAGGCCAGTTTTTCCACACCCTCTTTTCTCGGCGGCGTGTGGGGTAGCAGAAAACAGAAGCCCGCATAAAGGAACGCGATAATACCTGAGACCTTGAGCGTGTCGGCCAGGCGCGCGGTGGCATCGGGCACCTCGCTGCCCACAAAGAACGGCGGCAGCAGCTGGAATTCAAGATTACTCTGCAGCCAGATCATGGGGAATAACCAGCTCGCCGCAATCCAGCCAATGGTGCCCCAGACCCGAACCCGCGGGAATTCCTTCTCCGAATTGGCGAGGTGGGCGAAAGCCATGGAATTGGTGAGGGAAAGTGTGGGCATGTAGAGCACACTATAGAGCGTGGCCAGGACCAGCCATGCCGTGAATGAATCCTGGTAAGACAGGGTAATTTTCACGGCACCACCCAGCACCAGCAACACGGCCAGGAATTTTTCCGTCGAGAAATAACGATCGGCAAACTGACCCGCGATGAAGGGTGCGCTGACCGCGCCGATTGACCCCGCCACGCCGAGTATCAAACCGACTTGCCCGGAGGTAAAACCGAGACCACCCTCCACCGCCGGGGATTGAAGATAGGTCGCCAACACCGGTAGCCAGATGCCCCACACGGCGTACTGGAGAAACATCATCAGACTGAGGCGGCTTTTAATGAAATTCAATGCTGATGTTCTCCGTTATTGTTCTTGTTGTTCTTGTTGTTTTTGCTGTTTTTGTTCTTGTTACTCTTGTTGATACCAAGCGTCACCGGCCTTAATCAAGGCGCTGCGGGGATACGCCGGATCTGCAACGATCCGGCTATGAAGAGCCCGCGTGCCGGACGTCTCGAAAGTAGTCGAACCACGTAGCGAATGCAACTGGCCATGGTGGCAGCCAGCGCACACACTGCCCGGCGCGGAGGATGCTGAACCGAAGAGCGGTAGGAGTGGCTGTGTGTAAGGTTTATACTCCCGAATCACGGTTCACAGGACGATAAAGAGAACGAACACTATGAGAACCATCAAAGGCCCGGCGATTTTCCTGGCTCAGTTTGTGGGCGATGAAGCGCCGTTTGATTGCCTGGAGAACATGGCCACCTGGGCCGCAGATCTTGGATTCCGGGGCATACAGATTCCCAGCTGGGAGCCCTCGCTCATCAATCTCGAGGTCGCCGCGTCCAGCCAGACCTACTGCGATGATCTGCGCGGCATGCTGGCAGACCGCGGAATCGAGATCACCGAGCTGTCTACCCACCTGCAGGGTCAACTGGTTGCGGTGCATCCGGCCTATGATGCGATGTTCGATGGTTTCGCGGCAGCCGAGGTGCAAGGCAATCCTGCGGCCAGGCAGGAGTGGGCTGTAGAGCAGTTACTGCTGGCGGCAAAAGCCTCCGAAAATCTCGGCCTCACCACCCACGCCAGTTTTCCCGGCGCCCTGGCCTGGCCCTATTTCTACCCCTGGCCACAGCGACCCGCCGGTCTCATAGAGGCCGCCTTCGACGAACTCGCCAGGCGCTGGCATCCAATCCTGGATGCCTTCGACGAGGCTGGTGTGGATATCGGCTTCGAGATTCATCCGGGCGAAGACCTGCACGACGGTGTCACCTTCGAGATGTTCCTGGAACGAGTCAACAATCACCCGCGCTGCAATATCCTGTTCGACCCCAGTCATCTGCTGCTGCAGCAACTGGACTATCTCGGCTTCATGGACGCCTACAAGGAACGCATCAAGCTGGTTCACATCAAGGATGCGGAATTCAATCCCACAGCCAAACAGGGAGTCTATGGTGGCTACCAGTCCTGGATCGATCGCGCGGGTCATTTTCGATCCCTCGGTGATGGCCAGGTGGACTTCAATGGCATCTTCTCAAAACTCGCGGCCAATGATTTTGAAGGCTGGGCAGTGCTTGAGTGGGAATGTTGCCTCAAACATCCAGAGGATGGCGCACGGGAAGGCGCCGAGTTTATCCAGAAGCACATCATACGTGTGACCGAGAGAGCCTTCGATGACTTTGCCGATGCGGGCACCGATGATCAGGCAAATCGGGCCATTCTCGGCATAGACAACTAGTGTTGCCATGAGTGAATCGAAAAGCAGAATCAAACTCGGCATGGTGGGCGGCGGTATCGGCGCCTTCATCGGTGAGGTCCATCGCATGGCCGCCCGGCTGGACGACCACTTCGAGCTGGTCGCCGGTGCATTCAGTGGTGATCCACAACGCAGCAAGGACAGTGGCGAGCAACTGGGTATCGATCCCGCTCGCTGCTACGAAGACTTCGCCACCATGGCCAGGGCCGAAGCTGCACGCAAGGACGGCATCGAAGCCGTTGCAATCGTCACACCCAACCATCTGCACTTCGCAGCGGCGAAAGCGTTTCTCGAGGCGCGCATACACGTCATCTGCGACAAGCCACTCACCTCAACGCTCGACGATGCCCTGGCACTGCAGGCGATCGCTCAGGACAGCGGCAAATTATTCGCGGTCACCTACAACTACAGCGGCTATCCCATGGTGCGGCAAGCGAGGGCGATGGTCGCCCGCGGCGAGCTGGGTGCTATTCGGGTCGTACAGGTTGAGTATCCGCAGGACTGGTTGAGCACCGATCTCGAATCCAGTGGCCAGAAACAGGCCGCCTGGCGCACCGACCCGGCACAGGCCGGAGCCGGTGGTTCACTGGGCGATATTGGGACCCATGCCTTTCACCTTACCGAGTTTATCACCGGGCTCAAGGTCACGAGCATCCTCGCTGATCTAAACGCCTTCGTGCCCGGGCGCGAGCTGGATGACAACGCCCAGCTACTGCTGCGATTCGCTAACGGTGGCCGTGGCTCCCTGTGGGCCAGCCAGGTGGCCGTGGGACACGAGAACGGATTGCGCATCCGGGTATACGGCGAGAAGGCCAGCTTGCAGTGGTTCCAGGAACAGCCGAACCAGCTACAGTTTGCCGTGCTGGGCGAGGCGCCAGAGATCATTAGTCGCGGCAGCAGCTCCGCCGAGGACAGTGCCAATGCCATCACCCGCATTCCCGGCGGGCATCCTGAAGGCTTCCTCGAAGCCTTTGCCAATCTGTATACGGGCTTCGCGGATGCCATTCGTGGCCACGACAATGAAAACGCAAACCTGGTACCGGCTATCGATGCTGGCGTGAGAGGCGTGCTGTTCGTAGAGACTGCCGTGGCCTCCGCCAACAACGGTGGAGTCTGGCGCGCAATCGAATGACCCTTTTGACCCATCTCCAAATGGGTTAGTCTCATGTCGGGGGACGACAACAATGAAAACAAGAAGAGAATTCATCCAGAGCCTGATTGTCTCTGTTGGAGGCGCCACGGCGCTGAGTGCCTGCGGGGGACTCGCTACGATCAATGCCACCTCGGCGGGCAGCAGCCGCTTTTATTCCACTAGTGAAATGGCCCTGTTGGGCAGACTTTCCGATCTCATCATTCCACGGACAGAGACTCCCGGCGCACTCGATGCGAATGTGCCCGGCTACATGGACGCGCTGATGAGCGACTGGGCCAACGAGGAAACACGCGGCGAACATCGTGAAGCGCTGCAGCTAATCGCCGCCCGACTGGACGCCGCCACCGGCAACTTTCTCGACGCCGATGAAACCACGGCGACCAGCGCGCTCACCGAGCTCGATGCCGCCGCCTTCGATGGCGATGCTTCCCTGGCGGGTTATCGCCGCACCAAGGGCTATATTGCCCAGTCTTACTTTGCCACGGAGGCAGGCGCCGTGCAGGAGTTGAAATGGGTGGCTGTCCCGGGCCAGTGGGACCCCAGTGTTGAAATTGCGAGGGAGGCTTAACCTTGACACAGAACAACACTGATTTCGATGCAATCGTGGTTGGCTCCGGCATGAGCGGCGGCATGTCCGCCAAGGAACTCACCGAGCGTGGCCTGAAGGTACTGGTACTGGAGCGTGGGCCGGAAATCATTCCGGAGCGGGATTACTCTGACCAGCTCACCCCCTGGCAAACACCCAATTTCGACAATATACCGCAGGACGAAATTGCACAGCATTATCCGAAGCAGTACGGCGGCGTGGCCTACGCCATCAAGGAGTCTACCAAGCACTTCTGGGTAAAAGACGATGAGCATCCCTACGAGGAAGCGGAGGGTACGTCCTACGACTGGCTGCGCGGCTATCACACCGCCGGGCGGTCCATCATGTGGAGTCGCCAGACCTATCGGCTGGGCCCGCAGGATTTCACGGCCAATCTCGAAGAGGCAGTGGGGGTGGACTGGCCTGTGCGCTATGAAGACA
This sequence comes from Pseudomonadales bacterium, assembly GCA_038134565.1. GTDB lineage: Bacteria > Pseudomonadota > Gammaproteobacteria > Pseudomonadales > Pseudohongiellaceae > UBA9145. Next base: position 40,093 of record JAYPVK010000014.1, read on the forward strand.
TCGTACCCTGGTACGAGAAAGTAGAACGCTTCATCGGCATCGCCGGATCCGAAGAAGGGCTGAGCCAGCTACCCGACAGCGTGTTCCAACCGGCCTTCGCCCTGACCGATGCCGAGAATGCCTTCAAGCAGAGAGTGGAAGCGACCTTCAATGGCCGCAAGATCATTCCGGCTCGTGTTGCACACCTGACGGATGCCACCGATGAACAACGCGCGCTGGGTCGCAGCAACTGCCAGGCCCGTAATCGCTGCCATCACGGCTGCACATTCAAGGCCTATTTTTCCTCGCTCAACGCGACCCTGCCAGCGGCACAGCGCACCGGCAATCTCACCATGGTACACAACGCCATCGTGCAGGGACTGGACTATGATGCTGCCAGCAACCGGGTCACCGGTGTGCGGGTAGTCGATGCCCGGACCAATGAGACGCGCAGCTATACCTCGCGGGTGGTCTTCCTGAATGCGTCGGCCATCGCCTCCGCGATGATTCTCCTGCAGTCGAAATCCGATGCGTTTCCAACGGGACTGGCCAACCGCTCCGACCAGGTCGGTCGCAATCTCATGGATCACGTCAGCAGTGCCGGCGTCTCCGGCATCATGACTGGTTTCGAAGACAAGACTGTCTTCGGTCGACGTCCAGGCGGCATCTACATTCCCCGTTACGCCAACGTTACCGAGAACGACAAGCCCTTCAAGCGCGGTTTTGGCTTCCAGGGTGGCGCCCTGCCGCTGGGCAATGCAGGCGGGCAGATCGCCGGTATCGGGCGCGAATTCAAGGAAGCCCATCGTCGACCCGGCCCCTGGCGCATCAATGTACTCGCTTTCGGTGAACAATTACCGAACCCGGACAACCGGATCACCCTGCATCCCACTAAACGCGATCGCTGGGGCAATCCGCTGGCACTGTTTAATGTCACCTATGGCGAAAACGAACGCATCATGCAACGGGAGGCGGTGAAAGATGCCGTGGCCATGTTCGAAGCGGCAGGCGTGATCAACATCACCACCTCCAATGCCGAACTGTCCAAGCCAGGCAATCGCATTCATGAAATGGGAACGGTGCGCATGGGGCGGGATCCGGAGACATCGGTGCTCAATGGCTGGTGCCAGGCCCACGACGTACCCAACCTGTTCGTGACCGACGGTGGCTTCATGGCCTCGTCCGCCTGCCAGAATCCCTCATTGTCCTACATGGCATTCAGTGCAAGAGCGGCAAACTATGCGGCCGATCTTATCGCGGCGGGCACACTCTAACCCGAATACCGTAGCGCTATGATTGCCTCGGCTCCCCTGCTAATTGCAGGGGGGTGACAGGCAGGACTCGGACGCAGGAAGAGGCAGCAGCTCAATCCGGCGAAATTCCGTGGGATGGCTTTCCGCCTGCACCGAGATATAGCCTTCCCGCACAAACAGGTTCGCGCCATTGTCCAGAAGACGCAGGGCATCCGGATCATCCCGGTCCAGTCGTATTCCTGAATACTCGAATACTGTCTCGCCATTCACCCTGTGGCGAATGGCCTCGCTCCCGCGCACTTCGATCTCCAGGCTTACCCACTGATCACCGTGATAGGTCTGGGACGTGGAATTGGTGCAGTGTGCGGTGACCAATTCCCGGTTCATCACATAGTGAGTACCCGGCGAGCACACATTGCCTGTCTGCCGCGCATCGACCCCATTACCGCCCAGTAACTGGGCCTCTATGGAGGCAGGAAACTCCTGCTCGAGGGTCATGGTATCCGGTGCCTGGCTGTGCAGCATGATGCCGTTATTGCGGAACGCCCAATCGGGACCGTTGGCAAGCTGCTCACCGACGAAGCGGTACTCTACCCGCAGCAGGTAGTGGGAATAAGGCTCCTTGTAAAAGAGGTGGCCAAATTCCCCATCGAAGCGATCCCAGTTGTCATAGGACACCTTGAGGATGCCATCCTCTACACGAAACGTGTCGCGATAGTTAATGCCCAGCGCCTGCCCGGTGAACTTGGGAACCCAGTCGGAAAGATCTTCGCCGTTAAACAGCGTTAACCACTGTTGTTCATCCTCGGTCTGGGCAATCGCAAGCTGCAGCACCGAAGCGAACAGCAATGTGCCTGACAATAACAATCGATTCATGGCAGAAACCCGGAATCGAGCAGCTCAGGGCAGCCGGAAAACATAGAGCATATTGCCGTCGCGCTTCTGCCGTATCTCCGGCGTCAGATTACGATAGTTCACGCCTCCTCCTGCTGCGATGGCAATGTATTGCACGCCATCCAGGCTATAGGTCACAGGAAAGCCCCCTGCCGAGGAATTCAGTATCTGCTCCCAGAGTATGTCGCCGGTATCCGCATCGAAGGCGCGGAAGCGGCGGGCATCATCGGATACGAATACCAGGCCACCGCCAGTGGTCAATACCGAGCCCGCCACCCCGGCACGTTGTTTGTATTGCCACTTCTGGGCACCTGTAGCGACATCGATGGCTGTAAACAGCCCCACGTTCCCATCAAAATTCTCAGGCGGAAGCCGTCTCAAGGTTGCTGAGCTGTGATAGCCGCCCAGGCTTGGATTTACCGGATTCAGGTAATAATCCATACACACATTATTGGTCGGTGCGTACAGAGCATTGGTGTCGGGGCTATAACCTACCGAGTTCCAATTGATGCCGCCGGTCGTGGAAGGGCAGACAAACTTGCGCTGTCGTATCTCGGTAATTTCCAGTTCCGGGTTGGTAATGCCTTTACGGTTGGGAATATCCACGCCGACGATCACATTCTGGAAATTGGTTTCCGTGGCCCAGAGGAATTCGCCGGTGGCTGCATCAAGGGTCCATACGATGCCAGGCTTGCCGGGTATGCCTGTAATGACCTTGCGGCGTTCGTTGGAGGTGATATTCGGATTGATCCATGACACCGCGTCGGGGTCAGGTGTCACTTCCGTCTCGACAACTATGCGTTCGTAGGGATGATCCTGGTCCCAGTTGCCGCCCGGCACGTACTGGAAATACCAGGCAATCTCGCCAGTGTCGGCATGCAGCGCCAGGGTCGAATTGGTGTAGAGCACATCACCACCGCGGGTATCACGCTGGATGGAACCCCAGGGAATGGGCACCGCGATGCCCATATAGATCAGATCCAGTTCCGGGTCATAGCTGGCGGGCATCCACGCGGAGCCGCCGCGACGCTGCTCGTTGGGTACGTCGCCCCAGGTCTCGCCGCCCGGCTCGCCGATCTTCGGCACCGTGTTGCGGCGCCAGATTTCTTCCCCGGTATCCGGATCGTGGGCGGTAATCCAGCATCCGGTGTTGATGTAGTAACAGCCGGACATGCCGACGATGATCTTGCCGTCGAGAATCTGTGGGCCACCGGAATAATGCTGGCCGATGGTCCAGTCCCCAACCTCACGTTCCCAGGTCAGCTCGCCGGTCTTGGCGTTCAGGGAAATCAGGTAGGCATCGCGGGTAGCCAGGATGAGCTGGTCCTTGTACAGGGTCGCGTTGCGGTTGGCACAGGCCAGAGAGGCGGAGTGATCCACCTCGGGACGGCGGTATTCCCACAGGGGAGAGCCATCGCGGGCATCGACCGCCTCGATGTAGTCACAGGCCTGGGGCAGGAACATGACCCCGTCATGCACCAGGGGCGTGGTTTCCTGCAAGCCTGGTTCCATGGTCCATGACCAGGCCAGGCGCAGGCTGCCCACATTCTCCTTGTTGATCTGGTCCAGCGGGCTATAGCCCCAGTGATTGGCGGTACGCCGCCACATCAGCCACTCATTGGGATCTGGATCGACCAGATCGTCCAGAGTGACATCGGTATAGTTGTCGAAGAGTGATTGACCGGCCGCGGTGCCGGATAGCAGCAAGCCGAGAAAAGGGGCGGCGAGAGCTGGCAAGGGATTCGATAGGCGCATCCTGGACTCCTTCTTGTTATGCTCGCAAGCATACGGGCTTGACGTGGTACAGTCCATCATCTCACTTCCCTGGAATTCGCCCAGATGCGAGACGAACCTGAATCCGCAAGCCCGACTGTAAACCTGCTATTGGGGTTCGTCCTGGCATTCCTGATTGGTGGCGGCTGTCGCTTGCTGGACATCCCCTTGCCCGCCCCCACCGCCCTGCTCGGCGCCCTGATCGTGATGTCCCTGACCTCAGGCTACCTGCTGTGCGACCGTTTCATGGGTGCGAGGCAAGCAGGTGATAGTTGATGCACTACTGGGCCTGGGACTGGCGTTCGGGATCGGCGCTGGCTGTCGCTATTACGACCTGCCCTTGCCAGCGCCACCGAAACTCATGGGAGCCCTGCTGGTTTTCAGCATGACTCTTGGCTTCATCCTTACCGACCTGTTACTGGCCTGACCCGGATTCAGGCTTTCTTCGGTACCCGGATCACCACACCACCCTCGGTGGCCTCGGTAAACACACCCAGCTCATCCACCGGCTCGGGTAAATCGAAACGACGGGTAAACTGGCTGCGGGATACGAAACTGGACCCCATCCCCTGACCGGTGTTGTTCTGGTTCCGGGTGAGAGCACCGGTCACTGTCAGGAGATTCGCCTCCAGTTCAGAATTGAGGGTTAATTCGTGATCCGGCGGGGTTTGTACCCGCAGCTGATATTCGTCGGTGGTTTCCGTCAGTTCCAGGTTTGGCATGGGCTGTTCGAATCTGAAACCCTGGCTTGCGGCGAAGGGGCTCGCCGGCAGGGCGAAACCGGAGAAGGAGCCGAACAGGGAGTCCATCTGTTGCCGCATCTGCTGCATGCGGGCGAATGAGTCCATGGAAGAGGAGTTGGCTGGCCAGTTACTCGCCACAGCCGGGCCGGACTGGGCAGCCCTCTTGTCCAACTGGGCCTCCAGGCGGCGCTGGATACTCCTGGGGATTGAATCTTCTTCCACTGCCGCCAGTTGCTCGTCCACGCGCCACAGCAGGTAGCCCTGAAAACCAAGGCCCAAAACGCACAGCATGAGAAAGCCGGCGAGCACTCTGAATTTACGATCAGTACTCATCATTTTTCTTCCACCTCGTTTTCCACTTCTCGAAATCTCTGCTGCAATTTCGCTAAATGTACTTGTCCAGGGTGGCCTGACATCACCGGAAGCTTGAAAGCCGTGGGTCAAGGCCACCCGGGTACGTTTTCGGTTTTTTAGGTAGTGTCGGACAATGAAATTTCAACCGCTGGCAGCGGATTTTGCCGCGGCCGTCCCCCCAAAACCTGCAGGTGCCGGGTTTTTGCTCGGCCCGTTGAATGTGCGATGATGTCGTCCCGGTGACAGCGTTGAATCAGGGGGAGACTCGTCGTGTCCGAAGCAAGCAATTCCTATCCAAAACCACGGGTTCTGGCCGTTTTACTCGGCCTCTGCGGCCTGCTTCTGGCCAGCCAGGGAGCCGAACTCATCGGCGTCGGTGGGTCGTTCTACTATCTGCTGGCCGGGGTAGTGCTGCTGGCGGTCGCCGCACTCCTGTTCCGGGGCGACAAACGTGGCGCCCTGCTATTCGGCGGCTTTCTCTTATTCACCTACCTGTGGGCGTTCTATGAAGTCGGCCTCGATGCCTGGCAGCTAATGCCCCGAGTCGCCATGTTCACGGTGCTGGGCCTGTGGTTCCTGTTACCCAGGGTGCGCCGCGGATTGTGGAAGGCTGAGCCGCAGCCATTGCTGCAGCAAAGAACTTCACAGCTTGTGCTGGGCGCGTTCGCGGTCTTCGTGATCAGCCTCTTCCTGGCCAATGGCAACTACGATGTGGGTACACCGAGCGCCGCCGGCACCGGCCAGGCCTTCAGTGAAACCGGGGAATGGATGCATTATGGCGCCAGCAAACGCGGCACCCGCTATGCCCCGGCACAACAGATCAACGCCAGCAATGTGGATCAACTGGAAGTTGCCTGGCAGATTCGCACAAGGGTCCCCGGCGAGTTTAAAGGCACTCCGATTCAGGTAGATGATGCGCTCTACCTGTGTACGGGCCGCAACGTCATCCTCTCCCTCGACCCCGATAGCGGCGAGGAGCTGTGGCGCTTTGACCCGGAAATCGAGACCGCGCGCATCGGCTTCTGGGACACCTGCAGGGGAGTCACTTACTACGACGTTCCCGCATTCGATGTGCCCACCGAATGTGCCGAACGCATATTCACGGCAACCACCGATGCACGCCTCATCGCTGTCGACAAAGAGAACGGACGCCCCTGTTATAACTTCGGCGACAATGGTGAGGTGAACCTGCTGGAAGGCATGGGCGAGGTGAAACCCGGTTACTACTTCGTCACCTCGCCTCCCACCATCGCCAACGATGTATTGGTGCTTGGCGGCTGGGTAATGGACAACCAGGAAACCGAGGAACCCTCCGGCGTGGTGCGCGGTTTCGATCCTGAGACGGGTGACCTGTTGTGGGCCTGGGATATGGGCCGAGAGGACCGTACAGGCCTGCCACCCGCAGGAGAGACCTATACCCGCGGCACACCCAATGTCTGGAGCCTGACCAGTGCCGACGAAGAACTTGGGCTTATCTATGTGCCAACCGGCAATGCGACGCCGGACTATTTTGGCGGCCACCGCAGCGAGGCCATGGAGCGCTATGCCAGTTCGGTCGTGGCGCTGGAAGCCGAGACCGGTCGTGTGCGCTGGCACTTCCAGACCACGCACCATGACATCTGGGACTACGACGTGCCCTCCCAGCCCAGCCTGGTGGACGTACCCATCAATGGTGTGGTGCGCAAGGCCGTTGTGGTACCGACGAAGCGCGCACAGATATTCCTGCTGGACAGGGAGACCGGCGAGCCGCTGGCCGAGGTGGCCGAACTGCCCACTCCGCAGACTGACATTCCCGAAGAAAACACCGTACCTACCCAGCCCTTCTCGGTTGGTATGCCGCGCTTCGACCACCCGATGCTGACCGAAGCGGATATGTGGGGCATCACGCCATTCGACCACGCATCCTGCCGCATACAGTTCAAGCGCATGCGCTATGAGGGACCCCTGACCCCTCCAACAACCGGGGATGGAACACTCTACTAC
>JAYPVK010000014.1:47081-69571 GCA_038134565.1 Pseudomonadales bacterium
CTACTACCCGGGTGTCGCCGGGGGCATGAACTGGGGTAGCGTGGCCATCGATGAGGTAAACCAACTGATGGTGGTGAACAGCCTGCACAACCCATCGGTGGTGCGCCTGATTCCACGGGCTGAGACCACAGCCGGATACAACTACGGCATCGGTGGCACCCAGACCGGTACGCCCTATGCCGTTTATTCCTTTTTCTTCCTGTCACCCATCTTCGCGCCCTGCCTGCGCCCACCCTACGGTGAGATCGCGGTAGTCGACCTGGCCAATCAAAAAACCCTGTGGCGACGCCCCCTGGGTACGGCCACAGACATGGGCCCGCTGGGAATTCCAACTCGCCTGCCCCTGCCGATGGGCATGTTCTACTCGGCGGGTTCCTTCGTAAGCGGCGGAGGTTTGATCTTCAATGCCGGAGTTACAGACAGTTCGGTACGTGCAATCGACGTGATGAATGGCAAGGAGTTGTGGAAAGCACCGCTGCCAGCCTCATCGACGGCCACGCCCATGAGCTATGTCAGCCCGACTACCGGCAAGCAATACATACTGGTGACCGTGCCCGATGGTGGAGGATTGTTGCAGCTGGAAACCCAGGTGAATGAAGGCACCGAGGAAGAACAGGTGCCAGGCGGTTATATCATCGCCTACGCGCTACCGGATTAGCAGAATCCGCGATTGAGGCAGTTACCACCCTCCGCCCATTGAATGGGTGGCGTGACGTTCTGGGCGGTGAGGGTGTAGTTGGTACCGTCGAGCGCTGAACCATCGTCATGCCAGGTTACCCGAATCACACCATCGAATACGTGCACACCATGGGCGGTGGCGGTGCGTTGAACACCGGCCGGGATACCGTTGGTTTCCTCATCCATGTCATCGACGGTGGCAAAGCGATTGGACTCGGCGCCCACCACGATAAAGTTGCGGTAAGGACTGACGGCGAGGACGGCCTCAGCGAAACGTGCCCGGTTGCTGTACATCTGGTAGGCAGGCAAGGCCACACTGGCCAGGATGCCGATGATAGCGACACTGACCATCAGCTCGATGAGGGTAAAACCTTGTTGAGGTCGCTTCATCATCACTTGCTGCCACTCGAACCCTGTCCCACCAGGAAAACCTGGTGTGACTGGTTCGTCACGTAAATTTCATCCAGGCCATAGGCCCCCGGATTCGGATGCTCTACCCGCACCGTATCGCCACTTCGGCGTACCACATTCGGTACACTGGTATCGGCACAGGACAGGGACGCATCCGGAGTTCCGCCCGCCCGCAACACGTAGGTAATCTCCTCGAACACCAGACGGCAATCTTCCAGTCTCTGCTCTTCGGCCTGCGCGGCAAGCACCGCGTCATCGACGAAGAGATTGGGGAAGGCATAGATGGCCATGGCGGCAAACATCATGAATGAGGAGCCGCCGATGCCGAGCCAGATAAAGAGCTTGTCCTGGTCTTCCTTCTTTTCTGCGGGAGTAGGTTCCGCATCTGCCGCCTCCTGCTTCAATGGTTTTGGCGCCGGCTTGTTCAGCACCTCGCTGCGGGCGGCCACGAAGGCTTCACTCTGGACCTTCTCCGCGCAGTTTTCGCAGTACTCACCATCGTCAAGGTAGGTGGTGCACATACCACAAAGCTGGTTCTCGCAACGATTACAGATCGCAGTGGTGGTAGGGTTTGGATGGTTGAAACAGGGCAAGGTTCAGCTTCTTTCTAACTTTCAAACTTTCTAACTTTCTTTCTGTCTGACGGAATTTAGCACAGGCAGCCGAAGAAAGTTTCCGTTTAAATCTGCCTTTCGAGCTCGATTCCCTGAGCCTTAAAGGGCCGCTTATAAGCGTGGCTATGCGCCTGATACGCAGGTCATTAGTCTGATTATATGCCTCACCCGCAAAACTTTCTGCTCACTCTTTCACAAATTTTATCGACTCAGGTGACCAGGATCTCACTCTGGGCATTGTCTTCTTGAATTCATTGAGCCAAGGGGAAGCCGCTTCAGTCCTGGCAATCGCCGAACCTCAATTCTCATGCAAACGAATCGCTATGCAAGCAGCCCTGACAGGCAAGTTGACAGCGTGAAGATTGAGGGTGAAGCACAGTCCCGCAATATCACCAGGGCTGTATAGTCTCGGTTATGTCCGATGGGTATGTCGCCGCGCCGCTCCTCCCACACCTATTGGGGGCGCGGTTCTGCTTACTTGAGATTGGAATAGTCCGTCGCACTCATCATGTAGACTTCGGCGGATATAGGCACGGGGTATTTTTCCCGTAGAGCCACCCAGGCTGGATCGGTAGCGAAGGCGGCCCAGACTTCCTGGCGATGCGCGCGATCACGATAGGCAAGCATCCAAACCAGCGTGTTGGGATCATCGAGACGCTGCCATACCGCAAGCACTTCGGCGCCAAGTCGTTCGAATATCGCTACCTCTTCCTCACGAAAGCGCTGATGCAGATTATTGATACCACCCACACCATCGACTTCCGGCTCTGCGGTGTACATGCGAATCTCAAAACAACGGGAATCGGCGGCCACGTTTGCCGAATACTCATCATCCAGCTGTCCAGCCGGGCCACAGGGCGCCATATTGCCCTGGGCGTTGGCAAGATTCGCGCCGTAGAGGCCGATGACCAGCAGTCCCAGAATTAGTTTGCGCATAGTGTGTTCTCCTTTCTTCTTGTTTGCTTGTGAAACTTTAGTGGGTGTTGTCGCTATCCGTTATTCCGAATTAATTCGTTCTCGATCACGCCGAACGTTTACTTGCCAGCACTGAGAGACTGCAGCCTGGCTTGTGGTATCGCTTGCAGCTTCTGGCGTAGCAGGTTTGTAGGCTCTCATATTCTGCTGTATTTTGTCCCCTGTCCACATTCACAGTAATCCAGTACGCCGACCTGCACGCGGCGGCGGGAAATCCATGGGGAAGAGAGAAGTATGTTTTCGAACTCAGAAAAATTGCACAAGCACTTCACGGCGATCCTGCTTGGCGCGATACTGATCAGTTGCTCCGATTCAGGCCAGCAAGCCGAACCCCTGGCGGTGAGTGCTGGTCAGGATGACGCTGGGGCTTGCCAGCCTGCTGACCTGGTTCTGCATAACACCACGGTCTATACATCGAATGATGATCAATGGCAGGCCGAGGCTGTGGTCGCCCGGGGCGATCGCATAATCTATGTGGGGGATGACGACGGTGCCCAGGCCTATATGTGTGGTACAGCCACTATTATGGATCTCGCCGACAGTGTCGTTTACGCGGGTTTCACCGATAGTCACCAACATCTTGAAGGCGTAGGCAGGCGCACCAAGACTCTTAGCCTGTTTGGCATTCCCACCCTCCGCGAAACCGTGGCAGCCATTGAGGACTTTGCGGCATCCGTACCCGCGGGCGAATGGGTGCAGGGTCGCGGGTGGATAGAACGGGAGTGGACCGATGAGCAGCGATTCCTGAACAGGTTCGACGTGGATCCTTTTACCCAGGATAAACCGCTGTTCCTGCCCCGGGCCGACGGCGTGTCTGCCCTGGTCAATTCGCAGGCATTGGCGCTCGCTGGCATCACCCGCGATACCCCTGACCTCGAGGGTGGTCGCTTCGAGCGGGATATTGATGGTGAGCCCACCGGTTACGTGCTGGCCAATGCCATGAATGTGTTTCGGGAGTTGATTCCGGAAGACTCGGCAGAGTACCTCAAGGACAACCTGCTGCGGGGATTGCAGGCTAACGCAGCCATGGGCTGGACCCAGACCCAGGATGCCGGCATGTCTTACCAGCTGGTGGACCTGATGCAAGAGATCCACGCAGAAGGCAACATGGCGCACCGCGTCTACGCGGCCATACCGGTGGATGAAGCCCAGACTATGTTGCAACGTGGCCGCGAAGTCACCGACGACCTAATGTTTGATGTACGGGGCATCAAGGTCTTCATCGATGGCACGCTGGGCTCTCGCGGCGCGGCACTTATCGAGAACTATTCCGACGCCGACCACAATGGCTTCATGAATCGCACCACCAAGGAAGAGTTGATGCCAATTCTCTATGAGTCCCTGCGCAAGGACGTGCAGATCTGGACCCATGTCATTGGCGATCGGGCCGTGCGCTCATTGCTGGACTGGTATGAAGAGGCTTACATCGAGGTGCCGCGCAGTGAATGGCCCAGCGAGGATTTACGCTGGCGCATGGAGCACGCGCAGATCATTCCACCTTCTGACCAACAACGCTTCGTGGACCTCGCCGTGCTGCCGTCCATGCAGCCCAGCCATGGTATCGGCGATCTGAACTTCGCACCTGATCGACTGGGACCGGATCGTCTCGGCTATGCCTATCCCTGGCAACAACTGGTCGATAGGGGCCTGATGATCATTGCCGGATCTGATGCCCCGGTGGAAGCCGGCGATCCGCGCATCGAATACTACGCGGCGGTGGCCAGGAAGCGTCTGGATGGCAGTTCCGGCCCGGGTTGGCACCCTGAATTGGCGGTATCCCGCGAAGACGCCTTGCGCATGCTGACCATCTGGCCTGCCCACGGTGCATTCCATGAAAACGAACGGGGTTCGATCGAGACAGGCAAACTGGCCGACTTCACTGTCTTTGATCGCGACCTGCTCACCGTACCGGAACAGGAAATACTGCAGGCCCAGGTGGATTACACCATCGTCGGCGGCAGGATTAGCTACCGGCGCAACTAGCGGCATACCTGCAGGCTGCAGGTCTGTAGCATCGTTAAATGGTTGTGGCGGCTGTCTATTGAGGGGACCTGAGCAAACTCTGTATCTCGGTTCCCTTCGCCATCTGCCCCAGCCAATCGAAAGAGCCCTGCTCCAGCATCTCCTTGCCCGCCGACAACAGGGGATTGAGCGCCGCCCAGGTCAAGGCACCACCGGTGCTGATACGGGTCGCTCCGGCTTCCGATAGTTGCGCAACGCTGGCATTGCGAATGAACGGTGCGAGCACATTCAGAGGCAGGCTCACCTCGGCCGCCACTTCCTGTACCTGGCGCAGTTTCATCAATCCTGGCGCATACAGAACATCGGCCCCCGCTCGCTCGTAAGCCTGCAAGCGCCTGACCGTATCTTCCATGTCATCACTTCCCCGAATGAGATTCTCGGCCCTCGCGGTCAACAGTACTGGAATACCTGACCCCTTTATAACCTCTACAGCCGCGGCGATGCGGTCTGTAGCCTCCGAAAAATCATAGATGCGCTTCTGCTCGCGACTGAAGTCTTCGATGGACAGACCAGCGATACCGGTCTCCAACAGGCGCTGGATATTGGCCTGCATGACATCCAGTTCATCGGCAAATCCGTTTTCGAAATCGGCGTTCAGGGGAATGCTGACCGCCGCACTGAGTTCGCGGCAATGCTGCAGTTTTTGATCCAGGGTGACCGTGCCATCGACCCGACCGAGAGTAAAAGCAAAACCGGAACTAGTAGTAGCCAGGGCCTGGAATCCCAGGCCCTGCAGAACGCGCGCCGAACCGATATCCCAGGGATTGGGTATCAGCCAGGCTTCCTCGTTCCGGTGTAGATCAGCAAAGACCGCACACTTTTGTAGCTGATCAGGCACTCACTATTTCTCGTAGACGAGTACGAACTTGCTGGTCTTGCCCTGGATCGAAGGGTCGAATACGCCGTTGTCCAGCGGATCTTCCGGATTCAGGTGCATGCCGGAGCTCCTGATCAGGGTTAACCCGGCGCCTTCCGCGTAGTCATTGACGATGGACTCGCCAATACGGTGCAGGGTTCCGCCCACTTCCGGCCCCGCGCTGGCGGCGGCATGGTGATCCACAGCCAGGAACCGGCCTCCCGGCTTCAGCACACGGGCGATTTCGGCAAAGCTGGCAGCCGGGTCACCCAGCGAGACGCCACCGGGCTCAAACCACAGCTCATGGGGACCGAGTATCCAGGTCACCAGGTCGATGGATCCATCGGCAGCATCCAGTTCATCAAAGTTAGTGGTAGACAGGGTGACATTAGCCAGTTTCGCCGCGCGATTATTGTCGGCATCGCCAGTGAAACTCTCGAACGGCCCAGGGTTCTGCATGATGACGCTGCCGCTGGGGCCCACAGTGCGGGAGATGATTTCGGTGTACCAGCCACCACCGGCTTCCATTTCCAGCACGTCCATACCTGCGGTAATGCCGGCGAAGGACAACACCTCGATGGGCATGCGGCGCGCATCATCCGCCGCCTCTTCGGCTGGACGGTCGGGGTGCGTCAAAGCCGCGGCTACCAGATCGGCCGAAGACTGGGCGTTGGCGAAACCACTCAGCAGCAGCCCGGTACCCAGCGCAGCACACATTACATTCCTCAGTTCATTTCTCATCATTACAACCTCGCTCTCAGTTTCTGTGTTTCTCAGTTTAATTAGTTTAGTGGCGACAGCTTGCACCACCACTACGAACCCCAGCGCGCACCCCCGTCCACCACCAATTCCGTGCCCGAGACATAGGCACCAGTATCTCCCGCGAGGAATACTACCGCGTTCGCGATATCCTCTCCCTGACCAAACGTGCCAAGTGGAATTCTATTTAACACCTCCGCTGCCTTGCCCTGGGCTATGATCAAGCGATCAACCCCCTCCGTGCCTTCAATCGGTCCAGGAGACACCCAGTTTGCACGAATGCCGTATCTGCCCCATTCAGCAGACAGGCTCTTCATCAGATTCTGTATCCCCGCCTTGGCTGCCCCGGCATGGGCAGCAGTGGGCCAGCCCGAATCAGCATGGGTCGTACTGATGGATATGATGCGACCACCGCTGGCAGCTTTTTTCAGGAACGGCAGCGCCGCCTGACAACAATTGAATGTGCCATTGAGATCGATATCGATGACCGTGCGCCAGCCGTTACTGGACAGCTCTTCGGTGGGGCAGATGAAATTACCAGCAGCATTGCAGACCAGGATATCCAACCCCCCAAACTCCGATGCAATTTCGGTGATAACAGTATTGATGCCATCGGCATCCCGCACATCACCCACCCGGTAGATCACTTCAAGGCCGTCTTCTTCGGCGAAACCCTGCACAGCGGTCTTCAGGTTTTCTTCCTTGCGACTGGTGATCGCAACGCGGGCACCGAGTCTGCCCAGCTTGCGGACGATTGCGGCGCCGATACCGGTAGCACCACCTGTGACCAGTGCCGTCTTACCCGCCAGTGCATTCTCTGCGAAACTCAAACCTTACTCCTTCCTTCATTCATTCTGACTATGGTTTCCAGCCCACCACGTTTTAAAGGCTGCGTCAGGGTCTGAGCCTGACATACTTCTCAAAGCGTTGGCGCCCGACCTGGCCCGCATAGATGTTGCCGTCATCATCCGCGGCGAGAAATTCAATCCCGCTGCCACTGGGCACTTCATAGTCCGGGATGAATTCGGTGACATAACCACTCCGGGCGTCGCCGATCCGTATGCCACGTTCCCAGCCTCGATTCCACTGTTCTCCCGACATGCCATCCGCCGCATACAGCACATCATTGTCATCAATCCACAGGCCACTCGGACGTCCAAATTGTGTCCAGATGTCCAGCAACTCACCCTCCTGGGTGAAGATCTGGATGCGGTTATTACCCCGGTCGGCGACGAACAGGCGCCCCTGGGAATCCATCTTCAGATCATGCGGATCATTGAAGCGTGCACTCTCCCGGCTGGTGGCATCGACACCGCCACCCAGTTGCAGCAGCAATTCACCGTCCGGGGAAAATTTCATGACCCGGTTGTTGCCCCCACGATGCCCATCGGCGACCCAGATCTCACCGCTCGGCGCCACCAGCACCGCTGCCGGGCCATTGAAATGCGTAGCGTCGTCGCCCGCTACACCGGCCTCACCGAGACGCATGAGTACCTCACCCTCCTGGTTGAGCTTGATGACCTGGTGACCCATGCCCCGCTCCATGCCGGGTTGGCCCCGTGCATCCCCCAGCGGCGCGCCCTCGGTAATCCACAGATTACCCTGGGCATCCATATCAAAACCGTGGGGCCAGGCAAACAGGCCGGCGCCGATGCTCTTCACGGTATTGCCTTCCCTGTCCAGCTTGTGAATCGGCGGCAGGTCGGAACCGGCGCATTGGTTGGCGCTGCAGCGTTCGACTATCCAGACATGCTCGCCATCGGGGTCGGGTTGCACCCCGGTAACGATGCCCATAGGCCGATCCCCCGGCAGCGTTCCCCAGTGATACACCACCTGGTAAGGGTTAGGCTGGGACTGGGCGACCGACACCACAAGCAGTGACACAGTAAACAGGGAAATCTGCAGGATGAGTATTGTCGTTGTTGTTAGCGAATGTGTTCCCATTGCTCTCTCCTACCTTTCCACTTCATGGTCTCGCCATTCTATTACCTTCATGGCTTGAAAGCCCACTGCCAGGGGCAGCGCTCTAGCATTCACAGATAGCCTGCATTATTCTCACCCCATGACTTCTCTGCTATACCCGACAACAAACCTGACCCAGGTGGAACAACTCAACATCGTCCGCGGCGAAGGCATCTACGTCTACGACGATAAGGGCAACCGCTATCTCGAAGGACTCGCCGCCCTCTGGTGCTCCGCGCTCGGCTACGGCAACGAGGAATTGATCGAGGCCGTCACCCGTCAGCTCAGGACACTACCCTATAGCCACATTTTCGGTGGCAGGACACACCAGGTTGCCATGGACCTGGCGGATCGACTGGCGGCTATGGTGCCGGTGCCGGAGGCGAAAATATTCTTCGCCAACTCCGGCAGCGAAGCCAACGACTCCCACGTGAAGATGCTTCACTATTACTTCAATGTCACCGGCAGACCCGAGAAGAAGAAGATTATCGCCTTCGATCGCTCCTACCATGGCGTGACCATGGCGGCCGCCGCCCTAACCGGGCTCCCGGTCATGCATACCCATTTCGATGTACCGGTCGATGCGCTCGGTATTTTACGGGCGGAGTGTCCACACTTTTATCACGGACAACGAGACGGCGAGTCTGAGGACGAATACGTGGCCAGGCTCATCGCCGATGTGGAGGCACTCATCGAGCGAGAAGGCGCCGACACCATCGCCGCGTTTATCGCCGAACCCATCGGCGGCGCAGCCGGAGTCGTGGTAGCTCCGGACAATTATTTCCCGGAACTGCAGAAGCTTCTGGAGCGCCACGACATTCTGTTCTGGGCCGATGAAGTCATCTGTGGTTTCGGTCGCACCGGCAACGATTTCGGTGCCACCACCATGCACATCAAACCGCAGCTGATGAGCCTGGCAAAGCAGCTTTCGTCAGCCTATATCCCCATTAGTGCGGCCATCGTGCCCGGCTTCATGGTTGAGGCCATGCGTGAGCCCAGCAACCAGCTTGGCATCTTCGGCCACGGCTACACCTACACCGGGCACCCGGTGGCTGCCGCCGCCGCCCTGAAAGCCATCGAAATTTACCAGCGGGACAAGCTGTTTGATCACGCTGCCAGTGTTGGCCGCTACATGCAGTCCCGCCTCAGGGAATTCAGCGACCATCCTCTGGTTGGCGAGGTGCGCGGCAAGGGATTGATTGCCGCCGTGGAGCTGGTTGCCAACAAGGAACGAAGAGAAAGTTTTGCCGATGGCAAAGTAGGCGCAACGGCCAAACAATACTGCCAGGACCACGGGCTGCTGATTCGCGCGGTGAGTGGCAACTGCCTGGCATTCTGCCCACCACTGGTCATTACCGAAGCGCAGATCGATGAGATGATCGATCAGTTCAACCGCGGCCTGGATCAGACACTGGATTATGTAAACAGGAATTCCCTACTACGCTAATACCTACTCTCAAATACACTCTGCGAGCATCGACATGAAAACAAGATCAGGATCGATTACCACTGTGAGACCCGCCGCCCTGGTCGCCTTTGTGGCCAGCATCCTCCTCGCCGCCTGCGGACAACAGGAGCAGCCCGGTACAAGCGACACCGCTAGCAACGCGGCTACCAGTGCATCGACAGCGGTGGACCTGGTTATTACCAACGCCAAGGTGCTCACCGTTGACGACAACTTCAGCATCCATAACACCGTCGTCGTCAATGACGGCCTGATTGTGGAAACCGGTGATGCCAACCTCGCATCCAGGTATGACGGCGCCGAAGAAATCGATCTCGGCGGCAAGCTGCTGATGCCGGGATTTATCGATTCCCATACCCACATCCGTGGTCGTCCACAGCGCTATATCGAACTGAGTGAGGCCACCTCCATCGCAGAGATCCAGGAACTCATTCGTGCCAAGATCGAAGAAATTGGCGAGGGCGAATGGATCACCGGCTATGGCTGGTCGGAAGACGAACTGAACGAAGGTCGCCGACCATTGCGCGCCGACCTTGATGCGGCCGCTCCTAACAACCCCGTCATTCTGACCCGGGCTGGAGGACACAGCGCCGTCACCAACTCACTGGCACTGGAGCTGGCTGAAGTCACTGTCGATACGCCGCAACCCGATGGCGGCGTGATCGAGAAGGGCGACGATGGTGAACTGAACGGCATTATCCGTGAGCGGCAGGAAATCGTTGGGCGGCTGGTGCCAGACTCCACCTACGAGGAAATCATCGCCAGCCTGGAGGTCAATCTCAACGCCTTGCTGGCAAAGGGTATTACATCGATTACTGACGCCTCCAAGACAGTGAGCGACTACATGATGTTCGAGGAACTCTATGACAACCACGACCTTCCTCTACCGCGGTCGGCGTTGCAGTTCCAGTGGTATGATCCGGTAGCAATCAATCAACTGAACGCCCGGGTAGCCGGGGGTAATTCCTTTCTCAAGCCGGGACCAATAAAGGTCTTCGCCGATGGCGGTTTCACCGGGCCGGCAGCCTATACGCTTGAGCCCTATGTAAACCAGGGCGAATACCGTGGCTACCTGAATATGCCCGAGTCTGAGCTGGTGGCCCTGTTAAATGAGATACATGACGCCGGTTACCAGATGGGTATTCATACTATCGGTGATGCCGCTATCGTGCTGGTGGTAAACACCCTGGCGGATGCCCTGGAACGCAATCCCCGCGAGGATCACCGCCATTATCTCAATCACTTTTCCATGCGCCCACCGGAGCTCACCATGGAGCTGATGGCTGAGCATGAGATTCACATCACCCAGCAGCCGAACTTCACCTATACCCTGGAAGGCCGCTACGCAGAGAACCTGGATGGCTGGCGCCTGCAGCATAACAATCCGATCCGCTCACCCATGGAGCATGGCATCACGGTGGCCATTTCCAGCGACATCCTGCCCATAGGGCCAATGGTTGGCATTTACGCTGCGGTGACCCGCAAGGGTATGACGGGTACTGTCTACGGGCCCGACGAGGCCATAACCATGGCGGAAGCTATTCGTGGCTATACCCTGCTGGGCGCCTACCTGAATTTCGAGGAAGATGTGAAAGGCTCACTGGAGCCTGGCAAGTACGCCGACATGATCGTGCTATCCGACGATCTCATGACCATCAACCCGGAACGCATCATGGATGTGGAAGTCGAGAAGACCTGGGTGGCTGGAGAGCTGGTGTATGATTCTAACCAGCTCTAGCAGGCCAGCGACCCGTATTATGTGACGACGAGGCTGTCACATCAGAAATACCGGAGTGGGGATTAGCTAAATGCCATCTGTCTGGGCATAACCGGGAATATTGTTTAGTACGCCTAGCTGTGCCGCTTGCTGTGCGGAACCGTACATGGCTTCGACGGTCATGCAGCGACGGCGACGCACACGGCTGAAAGAGCGGTTTTCGTCAGAACAGACGATCATTTGCGAGAGCGGCTTGCCGTTGTTATAGGCGGCCAGCTGCTCCTCGTCCATCCGTTCGAAATTGGGGATATCAGATACGTTGCACGCAACGAGGAAAAAACTGATTGCGGTGGTAAATAGTACCTTATTCACACTTTGTCTCCTGCTTCGTATCGAAGATACGAGCCCAATTGTTTTTAGTCCTGGGGTATAGTCACAGAAATATCAAAAACCGGAGCGAACCCGATGGTGGGGTCCTCAGCTCCGAAAGCGTGCCTAGAATAGGCACACTTCTAATAAAAATACAGAACTATTAATTACAAAATAATCAGGCTCCTATGAATCAAACTAACTCTACCTCCAGCTTCCTCCGCGTCCTCAGCCGCAAAGATGTTGTGGCGCTGGCATTTGGCGCAATGATTGGCTGGAGCTGGGTCGTCCTCACCGGAACCTGGATCACTTCCGCCGGCGTAGCCGGAGCGGTCATAGCGTTTCTGGTAGGCGGTGGCGCCATCGCCATCGTCGGCCTCACCTATGCAGAGCTGGCCTCCGCCCTGCCCTTCGCCGGTGGTGAGCACGTGTACAGCGAACGGGCGCTGGGATTTCATGCATCCTTTATATGTACCTGGGCGATCATCCTCGGCTATATGTCGGTCATCGCCTTCGAGGCCGTCGCCTTACCCACGGTAATGAGTTCGCTGGTACCCGGACTGGATATCGGCTACCTGTGGACGATCGCCGGTTGGGATGTGCACGCAAGCTGGGTCGCGACGGGCATACTGGGTGCCATCGTGATGACCACACTGAACGTATTGGGTGTGAAGGTCGTCGCCATAGTCCAGACCACCGTTGTCATGCTGATTCTTGTGGTCGGATTCTTCTTTGTCAGCGGGGCCACCCTCTCCGGAACTGCGTCCAATCTCGACCCACTGTTTATAGACGGGCTCGGCGGCATCGCCATAGTGTTAGTCATGGTGCCTTTCATGTTCGTCGGTTTCGACATCATTCCCCAGGCCGCAGAAGAGATCGACTTGCCGTTTCGCGACATCGGTACCGCCCTGATCCTGTCTGTGGTCATGGCCATCGCCTGGTACGCCCTGGTGATACTGGGCGTCGGTATGGTCATGAACGGTGAGCAGCTCGCCGCTGCAGACCTGGTCACGGCCGAAGCCAATGCCCTCATCTACGGAGAACTGGGAGGCACGATACTGCTGCTTACCGGGCTGGCGGGCATCATCACCAGCTGGAATGCGCTCATCGTCGGCGCCAGTCGTGCCATCTATGCCATGGCCAAGGCAGGCATGCTGCCCCACTTCCTGGCAGAGATACACCCGCGCTACCACACGCCAAAGAACGCCATCCTGCTGATAGGCCTGTTGTCGGTGATCAGTCCCTTTTTTGGTCGACCGGCGCTGGTGTGGTTGGTGAACGCCGGTGGGCTGGGCATCGTGGCGGCCTATGCCTTCGTCGCGCTGTCCTTCATCGCCCTGCGCAGGAATGAGCCGGAACTGACCCGACCCTATACCGCCCCCGGTGGCATCGCGACCGGCTATCTGGCACTGGCTCTGTCCATCGGCATCGGCACCCTGTACTTCCCCGGCAGCCCATCGGCGCTGGTCTGGCCCCAAGAATGGGCGATCATCTTCTTCTGGATTGTTCTGGGTACATTGCTGTTCGGCCTTTCCAGACTGAATCCGCAGCCTCAGGAGGCTTGAAGCGGCAACTCTGAATCAATACCGAGCCAACTTGCCAAAGCCCGGTAACTAGCCGAAACTAGGAAGTCTTCGCTCCCCGAACACCCCAAACAACAGACACGCCAAGAGGTCTGCACGATGATTAAACCAGTAAAAGTTTGCAGCTCACTGATTTCCCTCGTTTTTCTCGCAGCGACAGCCAGCCTGCACGGACAGGGCTCCGCGGATTATGAAGTGCCGCGCACCCCGGATGGTCACCCCGATCTGCAGGGGGTCTGGGAAAACAACACCATCACCCCCGTGGAACGTCCGGAAGTGTTTGGTGACAAGGAATTTCTCACCGATGAAGACATCGAGTTCATCAACCAGCGCATCGACGAGATCATGGCCGCCGGGGAAGATGCCCTGTTTGGCGGCGGCGTCCTGGAAGCGGTATTCAGCGGGGAGATCACTTCCTATGACCCAAGCACTGGCAACTACGATTCCCAGTGGATGGCAGAACGCACGGTACACCGCCGCACGTCCCAGATTGTCGACCCACCCAATGGAAAATTCCCGCCCCGCACCGAGCAGGCGATCCAGGCCGCAAGGGAACTGCGGGAATGGCGCCAGGCCCACCCCGCCGACTCCTGGACAGATCGCCCATTGGGCGAACGCTGCCTCTCCTTCGGCGCGCCGCGACTGGGCTCCGGCTATAACAGTTACTGGCAGATAGTCCAGGCCAGGGACACCGTGGTGATTTACCAGGAGATGGCTCATGATGCGCGCATCATTCCGCTGGTGGAGAAGCCCCACGCCCACGAGAGCATCAAGCTGTGGCACGGTGATTCAAGGGGCTGGTGGGAAGGCGATACCCTGGTCATAGAGACAACCAACTACTCGGACGCCAGCAGCACAACGCCGGAAACAGACAGGCTGGTCAATGTGGAGCGACTGACCCGGATCGCTGACAATGCCCTGCAATATCAGCTCACCTCCCATGACCCCGGGCAGTTCACCGCCCCCTATACCCGCGAGATTATTTTCGATTACACCGACGACAAGATCTACGAGTATGCCTGCCATGAGGGCAACTACGGCATGTATAACATCCTGTCGGGCCATCGCGCAGAAGAACGTATGGCGGCGCAGAACAAGGATGACTGATTGCGCATGACGCCAATCAGGAAGCACCAGGAGATGAGGCCGGACTACCGGCCTCATTTGTTTCTGCCCTGCTGCTTTTACACAGCTGTTCCTGCAAGGCCAAATCATCCAACAGGTATTACCCAATAGAGAATATTATGAAATTTTGTTCCGCTCTGTTTCTGGCTACACTCATAATGTGCTCGGCCACCGCACAGGAAGCCTTCTATCTGGCCAACGAGGGCGTGATGGTGAGTGACGGCGACACCCGAATCCTGTTCGATCCTCTCTATCCGGAGAGCTATGGCCAATATTTACTGGTTCCTGAGGAGATGCGCAGGGCGCTGTTTGCCGGGGAAGCTCCCTTCGACGGTGTCGACGCCGTCTTCATCAGCCATTTCCACGGCGACCACTTCTCCCCGGCGGATGTACTGGCACTGATGCAGGCACAAGCAGGCATCACGCTCTACGCACCACAACAGGCCGTGCTGGCCATGCGCAGCATAGCGGACGGCACCCAACAGGCGGTATTCAGCCGCGTACATGCCGTAAGCCTGGCCTACGGCGATGCACCGATCACCCTCGAGATGGATGAGTTACTGGTGGAGGCAGTGCGCATTCCTCACTCCGGCTGGCCCACCGGTCGGGTCGATGTCGAGAACATCGTCTGGCGGGTGACGCTCAACGCCAATAGCACGGTGGTGCATATGGGAGATGCCGATCCCAACGACGAACATTTCGCCCTCGACCCGGCGTACTGGAATCGCATCAAGCCGGATATGGCCTTTCCGCCCTACTGGTTCTTTGCTTCCCGGGCCGGCCGCAGCATCCTCGAGAACCGGGTGGGCGCGGAACGCAATGTGGGCATCCATGTACCGCAACAGATTCCAGCCGACCCCCTGCGCCGCCCCGCTGAACTCCGCGGCGCCGACCTGTTCACCGAACCCGGGGAAGTCAGGCGGCTGCGCTGAGAAGCGGGGAAACCGCTACCCGAGAAAGCAAGCTTTCAGATTTCCATGTAAGCTGCCCAGAAACCTTGGCTTTCCATAACCCGGTTTTAAATAAATGCCATGCCCCATCATTCAATGCCCTCTATAATGCGCCCATGTCCGCCGACAAGTTCCGATTTCCCACCCTCACCGCTGTTGTTATAGCCAACATGGTTGGCACCGGGGTGTTTACCTCCCTGGGCTTTCAACTGCTGGATATCCGATCCGGTTTTGCCCTGCTGGCATTGTGGGCCATCGGTGGTGTCGCCGCCCTCTGCGGCGCCATGACCTATGCGGAGCTGGGTGCTGCGCTGCCCCGCTCTGGCGGCGAATACAATCTCTTGCGCCGCATCTACCACCCCGCCGCCGGATTCGTATCGGGCTGGGTCTCATCCACGGTAGGTTTTGCCGGGCCGGTGGCCCTGGCCGCCATGACCTTCGCCGCCTATGCCTCGTCGGTGGTCGACTCGGGGCTCAGCGACCTGACCCAGAAATTCATGGCGGCGACGCTGCTGGTAGTACTCACCGCCATCCATGCCACGAACCACCGCAACAGCAGCGGTACCCAGGTGCTATTCACCCTGGTGAAAATTGCCGTCATCGTTGGCTTCGTACTCGGCACATTCCTGCTGGCTTCCGCACCGGAACCGGTAATCTTCACGCCACAACCGGGAGACGGCAGCATCATTACCAGTGGCGTATTCGCCGTGGCGCTCATCTATGTGAGCTTTGCCTACACCGGCTGGAATGCCGCCACCTATCTCTCCGGTGAACTGGAAAATCCGCAGAAGACCCTGCCCTGGATTCTGATCACGGGCACATCGGTGGTGACCCTGCTCTACCTGGGACTGAATTACGCCTTCCTCTACGCCACCCCCATGGACGCCATGGCCGGCCAGGTAGAGGTGGGCGCCATCGCGGCCCAGGCTACCTTCGGTGAATCCGCAGGCCGCTTCACGGGCCTGATACTGGCCCTGCTCCTCATCTCCACGGTAAGCGCCATGACCATGGCTGGTCCGCGGGTGATTCAGGTCATCGGCGAAGACTACCCGGCACTGGGAATGCTGGGACGCAAGAACAAGGATGGGATTCCCGCGCTCGCCATCTGTATTCAATCGTTCGTGGCGCTGTTGTTTATATTCTCCTCCACCTTCGAATCCATTCTGGTGTTCTCCGGATTCACCCTGGGCCTGAACAGTTTCGTGACCGTATTCGGCATCTTCGTATTGCGCTGGCGACAGCCCGATCTCGAACGGCCGTACCGGACATTTCTCTATCCATTGCCGCCCATTCTGTATTTGTTGCTAACAGGCTGGACCCTGTGGTTTACCCTGATCAATCGCCCCGTCGAGGGACTCTTCAGTCTCGGCATCATCGGCAGTGGCCTGCTGGTTTACTACCTGGCGGTTGCGCTGCGCAGGAAATAGTCGCCCACCGCGAACACTGGCCGCCCCAGGCCAATTCCAATAGACTGAAGCCACGCTATCCAGGAACGATTCAATGAAATTTTTACCGGCGCTTTCCAAAACCCTCTCAACCCTGAGCTGTCTCGTATTCATCCAGACCTCGGCGCTAGCGCAGACTGCACGCTACGTCGACCCCGCCATGGATACCACCCTGCTGCCTGCGGGCGACCCTTCCAGTGTGCTGAGCGATTCGGGGGACACCCAGATCGTGCGCTTTCGCAACTGGTGGCGCCTGTATCCTGGCCGCACTATTCACGCCGGTGACGCTGTTCGTGAGCTTCCTGTGTCCCTGACAGACCTGAGCGAGTTACGTTATGAGGTGGATGGCCAGACTTACACCCTCGACGATTACAAGCTGAACTATCACGCCGCGGGATTACTGGTCATCAGGGACGGGGAGATCAAACATGAGTTCTATGGCATGGGCAACGATGAGGATACGCGCTGGATTTCCTTCTCCATGTCCAAGTCGGTCACTTCCATGTTGCTCGGGGCGGCCATCAAGGATGGCTATATCAAGAGCGTCGACGACAAGGTGTCCGACTACCTGCCGCTGCTGAAGAACAGCTCCTACGATGATGTTACCCTGCGCGACGTATTGCAGATGGCCTCCGGCGTCGCCTGGAATGAAGACTACACCGACATGAATTCCGATGTGGCCAGCTATCCGGACATGGACCTTGTGGCTATGATGAATTATCTCGGCAGCAAGGAACGGGTGGCAGATCCCGGACAGCTATTCAACTACAACACCGGGGAGACAGATCTGGTTGGCGCCATCGTGCGTGCCGCCATCGGAAATAATCTTTCCAGTTACCTGCAATACAAGATCTGGCAGCCCTATGGCATGGAAGCGGATGCCGTCTGGTCGACCCACGGACCGGCGGGAGAGCGGGGCGGTTGCTGCCTGAACGTCACCCTGCGTGACTATGGTCGCATCGGTTTGTTTGCACTGAACGACGGTGTCGTGCCGGATGGGACGCGGGTATTGCCTGAAGGCTGGATGGAAGAATCCACCACGCCCTCACCCGCATCGGACGGCTATGGTTACCTGTGGTGGCTGCCCGGAGACGGCAGCTACGACGCCCGCGGCATCTTTGGCCAGGGCATTCACATCAACCCGGAAACCAATCTCGTCATCGTGGTATTGAGCGCCTGGACCCACGCCGCTGCCGGCGGCTCCATCTCCCAGGCACACCGTGTTGCCCTGTATGAGGCCATCGACGACTACCTCGCCGACTAACGAGCGGGAACAGATTTATTTTGTTTGGCGAATAAATCCGTCTGCCTTACTGTAATCGTTCGCTGCCCATCACCTCGATTCCCAGGACCCGTAACTGACTGGCAATCACGGAATCCGACTCATTGTCCGACGCGGGTAGAGACCTGACACATTCTCTGCGTTCATGCGCTGTTCTGAGGCTGATCTCTCTATAAGAAGCAACAGAAGCGATGGATTGACGCCATGTCGGCCAAAATAGCGATCCAATCCGACCAATCCGCGCGTATAGACGTTAATACGCCCGCAAGGGGCGCAAATTCTGCTAACTTTAGCCAGACGCTAGCGTCTAAGTCACCGACAACACGAATAACTGGTCGCAGAGAACCTGCTATGTCCCGAATCATCGCCCTGCTCGCACTATCCCTCCTCTGCATGGTGCCCGCACTTGAGCCAGCCTGGGCACAATCCCCGGAAGAAACTGCGACCGACGTGGATGATTCCACCGTAGTGTACGAAGTGTCGTTCTTCAGCCAGTACAATCCCATCACAGCCAATGACATGCTCGAACGCATCCCCGGCATCAACATTGGCCGGGGTGGTCCCGGCGGCGGTAACAACCGGGGACTCGGAACCGGAGGCAATCTGCTGATCAATGGCCAGCGGATCGCTGGCAAGGACAACTCGCTCCAGGATCAGCTGGATCGCATCTCGGCCGAAGAAGTGGTGCGCATCGAAATCATCCGTAACACCTCTGGCGAATTGAACGTGCGCGGCAGTAGCGAGGTAATCAATGTCGTTCTCGTCGAGTCCACCAGTCGTTCCAGCACCACCGTGGAGTTGGTGAACCGCCTGAATCACGACGATACCTACGAGGCAGGTGGCTCCGTCGCCTGGTCACAACAGATAGGGGATTTTCAGGCCCTGCTCAATTTCGAGGCCCGTCCCAACTACGAGAACCGGGACAACCGGGAGCGGCGCCTGGGCCCCACGGGTGAGTTGCTCGGCACACTGTTCGAGACCAATATCCGCGACCAGGATGAGCATACCGTCTCCGCCAACATGAGTTATGGCACCGGTCCCCACCGCATGCAGTTCAATGTACTCGCCAGTGAAGGCGACTTTCCGCAGCCTATCCGGCGGGATTTCGTCGACTTCACGGATGCGGAAGTGGTGAACAGCATTCAGGAGGAAATGATCGAGAACAAGGAGCGCAACTGGGAAATCGGTGGTGATTACGAGTACCGATTCGAAAGTGGCTCGCGCCTCTCCCTGCTGTTTGTGCGCAACAATGAGATCCGGGATTTCGTTCGCGAACGTTTCGAAGCCGACCCGGCAGACGAACCGCTGGAAAAAAACCTGTTCATCGATTCCATGCGCGAGAGCAACGAGTTCATCGTCCAGGGTAACTACAACTTCTCTCTCACCGACACGCAGTCACTGCGCATCGGCCTGGAGAGCGCCATCACCGAACTGGACTCGAGTCTCTTCATTGGCAGCAGTTTCGGCAGCGAGCCCCCCTCAGAGCGTTTCGGCGGTCTGTCTCCGGTGCTCTCCATCTCCAACGCCGGCACCCATGTTGAAGAAACCCGCTATGAGGCGTTTGCGTTTCACAACTGGACCCTCAGCGATCGCAGCTCGCTGGAAACCAGCGCGGTGTTCGAGACCTCCGAGATCGCCCAGACCGGAGTTGTCAGCAAGACCCGGGGCTTCCAGTTCTGGCGCCCTGCCCTGGACTACCGCTATAACTTCACCGATAACTTCCAGTTACGTGGCACCGTGCGGCGCAATGTTTCCCAGCTAAGCTTTTCCTCTTTCGCCGCCACCACCGACGAAGATGATCGTGACCGTGATGCCAACGCGGGTAACCCTGAACTGGAACCGGAGACTTCCTGGAATTATTCCGTCGCTCTGGAATACCGGCTGCCCAATGACGCCGGGGTATTGTCCACCAACGTCAATTACGAAGAAGTCGACAACTATATCGGGCGCATCAATGCCACCGTCGACCCGGACGAACCCCTCTCTGCCACTGGCAATGTTGGACCGGCGAAGCGCTACGGCATGTTTAATCGGGCCAGCGTCAGGCTGAACCAGTTCAATCTTCCCAATGCTATCGTATCGGCCACCGTCGGCATCTTCGACTCCGAGATCATCGATCCATTCCTGCAGCGCAAGGTTCGTATCGGTGGGCGCGGCTTTGGTAACCTGGGTTTTCGGCATGACATCACCAACCTGGGGCTGAGCTACGGTCTGGACTACCGCTACCCTTTTTACGATGGCCGCTATGACATCGATATCGTTACCATTACCCGCAATGACGGGCTGCGCTCGCTGGACCTGTTCGTGCAGAAAGTCTGGTTCGATGACTGGACTTTTCGTCTGGAAGCAGACAATTTCACCGACGGCTCGAACTGCCGCTACCGCGAGCGCTATGATGGCACCACCATCGATGGCCAGTTGGAGTTGATCCAGGATTCCTGCTCCAGTCGCTACCGTCGCCTCACCCTCTCCATACAGACCACCTTCTAAAACCCCTCCGTCCACCAGTGAAGCCGCCGCCCTGGTCCCGACCCGGAAGCACGGTCTCTGGATTGGCTTGAACCGCATCCCGCCAACACGATTCCCGGCAGACCCCGCAAGCAAAAACATCACCATTGGAACAGTTGATTTAAATCAATGACCGAAAACCATTTGCGAAAAATACTTAGCCCAAGCACTTGAAAGTCCGCCCCGGGACCTTAGGTAACACCTATGGACGGCTCAAAAAGCTCACATTGAAACGGCATTGAGCCGGTTAAATTGATTTATCAATTCATGAGGTGACAGCAATGAACCTGGTACCCAGAAATCAAATCTTTGACCTTGATTCCTTCTTCAATGACTTTTTCCCAAGCATTGGAACACCCTCCCTGCGGGGCAAGCAAGCCGACAGCCTGGCCGGTATGCGTGTCGATGTGCACGAGACCGATGATGCCTTCGAAATTCATGCCGATCTTCCCGGGGTCAAGAAAGAAGATATCGATGTCCGACTGGAAAACGACGTTTTAACGGTATCTGCCAGCAAGAACACCGAAAAAGAGGAGAAAAAGAAGGGCAAGGTAGTCTATCGGGAACGCAGCAGTGGTATGCTGAGTCGAAGCTTCCACGTGAATCCGGGCACGACCCATAGCGATATCCAGGCAAACTTCGTGGGCGGCGTACTGACCCTCAGCGTACCCAAGAAGAGTGCTTTGCCGGAAGAAGAAACCAGCAAGCGAATTGAAATAAGCTAAGGAATTCAAGGCAGACAGGCAGCGTAGCGGGTGCACTCAAGCGTGTACCCGATGCGCTTTACGCATAGCGAAGGCGAGGGGCAACAATGGAGCAGATTAACAAGATACTTGTCGTGGTCGATCCCACAGTCGAACGTGATTTCGTGCTGGACAAGGCGAAGCTTGTCGCCAAGGCTACGGGGGCTTCCCTGCACCTGTTCATCAACAACGAAAACACGCTGAGTGAACAGTCCTACTTCTATGAAGGCATAGACAAGGATTTCTTCAAGACCCAGAGCAAGCTGTTCCGGGATCATTACAAGAAATTGCTGTCAGAGATTGATTCGGAACTGACAGACGCAGGCTTCACGGTTACCAGCGAGTTTGCCGAGAACAGCCACCTCGCCGAGTCCATCATCGATCATGCCGACGCCATCCAGGCAAACCTGGTCATCAAGAGTACCCATCACCACGATGCCCTCGAACGCAGCATTATCACCAACACGGACTGGCGCCTGATACGGAAGTGCCCACTACCTGTGATGCTGGTGAAACCGGGTGAATGGCACGATGATGGCAAGATCGTTACCGCGATCGACCCGCTTCACGTCAAAGCCTCACAGTCCAGACTCGATCATGTGCTGCTCGAATCCGCCTCGAAGATTGCAGGAATATTCAAGCAGCCCGTGCGGGTATTTCACTCCTACTTCCCCTTCGTTAGCGCCCTGTTCCCGCTTGGTGGCGAATCGGAGGAGTACCTGCTGCGCATCGGTGACCAGCATCGCCAGAAGGTCCTGGAGGTGATGGCGGAGCATGGCCTGGGCGAGGATAATCTGGAACTGAGTCGTGGTGAACTGGCACCGGACCTGGTGCGCTATCTGAAGAGCAGCAATGCGAACTTGCTGGTAATTGGCGCCCTCTCTAGGAATTTCCTGGAACGCGCCATCGTGGGTAACACAGCCGAGAGGATTCTCCAAGATTGCCCATGCGATGTGCTGGTGATGAAAACCAGCTAGTCGCCTGCCTTACCCCGGGTGCTGGCTATGGCAGTCCGCACCCGCAGCG
>JAYPVK010000014.1:69671-79736 GCA_038134565.1 Pseudomonadales bacterium
CCCGCAGCGCTGGCATTGCCCATAGCTGCCTTCCTCTATGCGCTGCAGGGCTTTGTCGATCAATGCCAATTCTTCCTTGCCCTCTGCTTCCAGCGCCATGACCGGGCCATCGTTTTTAGTTTCCACAACCTGCTCATCGAACTTGGCGCTAACCGGCTCGTCTTTCTGATAGGTGTGCTTGTGAGTCCGCTGAACCCGTGCCTCCAGTTCGGCCTTTAACTCATTCAGCTTGGCTGCTATCTGCTTGGTATCCATAGCGATCTCCTGAAACCTCTCCAATAACGCCCATCTCTACATGAAGTTATTCTATCGCGGAGCGCACTATGCCCCATTGACTCAGGTCAACAGCGGTCTCAAATCTTCGCGGCGTCGGGCCCCGGCTCAAGCCGCCATGTATTCTCGGCCCTGGCACCAGCTGCTGACCGAAGCGGAAAGCGACATCACCTGTGCGCCGATCAATTTCTACGAGAACCAGCACAAGGCCCTCGGCCGGTCGAACCGGCCGAGGGCTTTGATTTCTGTTGCCAATAGGCATATTGTGTCAAGGCACCCGTTGCCAGACTTGTTTCAGGGGATGACCAATATGCTCAAGAATCGTCGACTGACTATAGCCCTCTCCGCCCTGCTCTGCGGAGCCCTGGGCTCCTCTACCCTGGCCCAGGCCCAGTCTCAGACCCGGCCCGACCTTGAGGGCACCTGGACGAACAAATCTCTCACCAACCTGCAACGCCCCGAGGGCGTTGAAAGCCTGGTGGTGACACCGGAGCAGGCGGTCATCATCGCGGCCCGCACTCCCATCGCCGGCATCGAAGGCGGTCTCGACGAGGGAGACGGTGTCAACGATCTCCCCGAAGAGGGAGCCGATGATTTCGGTGTGCGCGCCTACAATAATTTCTGGGTAGAGCCCGGCAACAACCTGGCCCTGGTCAAGGGTGAGCACCGTACGTCCTATGTGATCGATCCACCCAACGGTCGCGTACCGCGCCGGGAAGACCCCCAGTACGATTTCCCGCGCTCCAATTTCGGCGCACGCTATGCCACAGGTATCGCCGACTACAGTGGCCCGGAAGCCTTCCCCAATTCCGAGCGCTGCCTGCTGGGCTTCGGCAACAAGGCCGGACCGGGCATGATGGGCGCGCTGTACAACACCACCTCCCAGTTCGTGCAGGCCGATGACTACGTCATGATACTGGTGGAGATGGTGCACGATGCCCGCATCATTCCCATCTATGACACCCCCGACGAGGCCCGGGCCAATCGCCGACCCGCAGCGCATGAACTCTGGTTCGGTGATTCCGTGGGGTGGTACGAGGGAGACGAACTGGTTGTCGAAACGGTTAACATCAATCCCCTGCAACTGAGCCAGAGTTCCGTCCCGGTCACCAAGCAGGGCACGATTACCGAGCGCTTCTCCCGCCACTCGGACGATGAAATCGTGTACCAGTTCATTGTCGAGGACAGCAATCTCTATCTTCAGCCATGGACTGCGGAACTGAGTTTCTACGCCACTGAAGACCGTCTCTACGAATATGCATGCCACGAAGGAAACTACTCCATGCCGGGCTCCCTGGCTGGCGCGCGCACACTGGAAGTGCATGAAGAACTGGGCATTACAGACAGGTAAGACGCTGCAGGGTCGTAAAGCACAACTTCGCTGGCCTTTACCTGTCAGCTTGCGGAAAGGCGTTGCGGGCGGAGTCGAAGCGCTGCGTGCTGCTTCGCAGCATCTGCGTTCCCTCAACAGGCTGGCACCGCTCATGGCCTTGCTGCTGAGCGCCTGTTTCTCCCTGCAGGTAGAGGACTGGCCCGACACCATTCCGCCCAGTCGACTGTTCGTGCGGGCCTGGCAGGAAGACCCGGTCAACCAGCAGGTTCAGCCCATGGACGAATACCTGTACTGGGTAAGAAGTTTCTATGTAGGCACCGTCGTCTATCCCCGCGGCTGGCTGGATATCAAGCGCGAGCTGCTGACTCTCACCAATAATGACGAGCGATCACCCCTGGCGAGAGAGATCGACAGCCTGGGCATCACCATCGGCGCAGAGTGGGCCAAGCTCAATGAAGGCCGCCTGATCGATAATCGCATGCTGGCGCTGTGGGGCTCGGTGCTGCAACTCTCCCTGGCAGAGAACAAGGAACTGCAGGCGGTGGACTTCATCGCCAGCGACGTGGAGCGAATACTGGCAGGCGAAATTCAGAAAGAGGATGTAGAGGAGCTCCGCTACGCCGACGCCCTCGGCTACGAGCTATTTGACGATTTCGGCGATTTCTAGAAGCCGGCATCACACCCGCCCCAGCCGGTCTTTTCATGTAGTTGATTGAACCGGGGACTGTCGCAGAGCGTAGACAAGGCTAATCAATCGCCATTAGCCCTGCTCACGCAAGTCATGCAAGATCACTACCGCTGCATTCGCTGGATCCTCGGCGACCAACTCAATGAACAACATAGCTGGTTCTCGGCGACAGACGATTCCGTACTGTATGTCATCGCCGAGCTGCGGCAGGAAACAGGCTATACGCGGCACCATGTACAGAAACTCTGCGCCTTCTTCGCTGCCATGGAGAATTTCGCCGCGGTACTCACGCAGCAGGGACATAAGGTCCTGCAACTCGACCTCACCGCCACGGCCTCACACAAAGACCTGTGCAGCCTGATGACCGCGGTCTGCGAGCAGTACGGCGCGAGCGAGCTGCATTATCAAAGACCGGACGAATATCGCCTGCTGTCCCAGCTACGGGACTTTCAAACAAGCAGCACCATAGCGGTCACAGAATGTGATACCGAGCACTTCTTCCTGCCCTTTGCAGAGATTGAACAGTATTTCACTGCCGGCAAACACCAGCGCATGGAGACCTTCTACAGGAAGATGCGCAGTCGCTTCGCTATTCTTATGGAAGGGAAGGAACCGGTCGCCGGACGCTGGAACTTCGATGCCGAGAATCGCAACAAACTCAAAGCGGATGACATCGCGGCCATTCCAGCGCCACTATTATTTGCCACCGATGTCTCTGCTATTCTGGCTAGGCTGGACCAATGCGAGGTCGATTACTTTGGCGAGATCAGCAACCCGCTGCCTTGGCCCATCAGCCGGGAGCAATCATTGCACTTGCTGGAGCACTTCTGCCAGGTTTGCCTTCCCAACTTCGGCCGCTTCCAGGACGCGCTCACCGGCCGCTCTCCCCATAGCTGGAGCCTGTACCATTCCCGACTCTCCTTTGCCCTAAACTGCAAACTGATCAGCCCGCGAGAAGTCATCGACCGCGCAGTCAGCCACTTCATGCACTCGGACGGGATTGACATCGCCGCGGTGGAGGGGTTCGTGCGCCAGATCCTGGGATGGCGCGAATTCGTTCGCGGCATTTACTGGCGCAATATGCCAGACTACGCCATGCAGAATCACTATGCGGCCAGGCGACCGTTACCGGCGTTTTTCTGGAACGGGCAGACTCGCATGCGATGCCTGCACAAGGCCATCAGAGAATCCCTCGACAATGCCTACGCGCATCACATACAGCGACTCATGGTCACGGGCAACTTCTGCCTCATCACCGGTATCGATCCTGACCAGGTAGACGACTGGTACCTGGGCGTCTACATCGACGCCATCGAATGGGTGGAGATGCCAAATACCCGGGGCATGGCCCTGTATGGTGACGGCGGTTTACTGGGCACGAAGCCCTACGCGGCAGGTGGAAACTACATCAACAAGATGAGTGACTACTGTGGCGATTGTCACTACAAGGTGGCGGAGAAAACCGGGTCCCGGGCCTGTCCCCTCAATAGCCTGTACTGGCACTTCATGTACCGGCATCGGGAAGAGCTGATGAAGAACCAGCGCCTGCGCATGATCTATGGTAGCTGGAACAGGATGGATGAAGCACAACAGCAGGCCATACTGGCGCAGGCCGAAGGCCATCTGGCAGCGCTCGACGATCTCTAACGGAACAGGTTCGCGACCCTGTCCGATTCCGCAGTGGCCTCCCGCGCCCGGGATGCCCGCAGCATATTACCCATGCCATAGTTACCCTCATGGCAGGCATACTCATAGAGTTCGGCGGGCACCCGGGTAATCGGCAACAGCACCGTAATGCGGTCGGTGAAGGTCGCAGGGTCTTCTATGGTGAATTGATAGTCCATGGAATCGGGGCCACGTCGGGTAAAGCGTTCGGTCAGCACCTTTCCCCTGGAACTGCCATAGCTTTCGAAACTCTGGGTCAGGCCATTGAAGTTCTTCGTCACCACCACCAGGCTATCCCCTTCCCAGTAGCCGCGGGAATCCCCTGACCATAAGCCAATATCTTCATGCAGGGCGGGTTTATTACCGAGCCTCACCACGCGTGCATCGTGAACCATCTCGGTCAGGATCACCACATGGTCGCGATTCTGAACGATGCGTACATTATTGTTGTACACACCCGGAGTGAATTGCGGCCCGGTATTGAAACCCACCAGGCAGCGTTCGGACAGACCACGATCCTCGGGTCCATCCCGGCCGATACCACCCACAGTAAAACGTACCGGACGCTGCCCGGCCACATCACGCTCACCACCGGGCTGATACAGGACACCCGGCTGCAGCGA
The DNA here is from genome assembly GCA_038134565.1 of Pseudomonadales bacterium. Lineage (GTDB taxonomy): Bacteria > Pseudomonadota > Gammaproteobacteria > Pseudomonadales > Pseudohongiellaceae > UBA9145. Next base: position 74,254 of record JAYPVK010000014.1, read on the forward strand.
CGGCAGGCGACCGTTTGCCGGATACACGATGAGGGAGGTGCGCGCCACCTCTTCCCGGCTGCGATTCTCTGCCCAGATATTGTCGTTGTAGAACGCCTCCACCCCGTTGGCGGAACGAATTGGCTGCCGGCGCCCGATCAGCTGTATCGGTTGTGACTGCGCGGCGATTTCTGTCGGGGTCAGGAATTCCCGGTCGCCGAAATGCTCCGGGCGCTGCATAGGCACCGCGGATGAGAAATTCCACACCCCCTGCAGATCAGGCTGGTTCCACTCGGTCCTGGGCACGGCGTAGTTCTCGGCCGCAAAACCTGGACGTAGAGTCACACACAGCAGGGCAGCGAGCAGAACCGGATTCATTCGTTTCATGCCGTGCAGGGTACCACGATTGCAATCCGCCCCTAAAACCCCTGAATTCAACGGCTTCAGGACTCGACAGCCTGCACCATTCTGCTTATTCTGGGCCTCCGGATTTCTGAACGAATACAGGAACCGTGCAACCCAAGCGGAGAGATCCAATGACAAGAATAAGAACGACGATTCATTCACTTGCGGCAGCCATGGGCGTACTGGCACTGGCCTCAGCAGCCCACGCCCAACCCGGCACCACGGTGGATGCCGGCGACTGGCCAAATATCCATGGCAGCCACACTGCCGACCGCTACTCACCCCTGGACCAGATCAATGCCGACAACGTGGCTGATCTGGAGATCGCCTGGCGTTTCAACACCTCCAACTTTGGTACCAGCACCGATTTCAACAACCCGTCCACACCGCTGGAAGTCGACGGCGTGCTCTATGCAAATATCGCCAATACCCGCAACGTGGTCGCGCTGGACGCGACCACCGGCCAAGTGCTGTGGCTGTACCGCTACAACGAGGGCGATCGCTTCGATGAGGCCCCACGCAAGGGCGCAGGCCGCGGCGTCGCCTTCTGGAGTGATGGCAATGAATCGCGGGTAGTAGATGTCTCACCCGGTTATCAACTGGTTTCCCTGGATGCCAGGACCGGACTGCCCGATCCGAACTTTGGCGACAACGGCAAGGTAGACCTCTACCAGGGCCTGAGAAACGCCGACGATCCACGCTACAAGTATCCCGACATCGGCCTGTCCGCTCCGCCCCTGGTCATGAACGACGTGATCGTGGTCGGCGCCGCCCACCGCACCGGCGGACGCCCGCGTTCCAAGTTCAATACCAAGGGTGACGTGCGCGGCTTCGATGTGCGCACCGGCGAATTGCTGTGGACCTTCCACACGATCCCGGAGGCTGGCGAGATCGGTTATGAGTCCTGGCTCACCGGTAATGACATTACCGGCAACTCCGGTGTGTGGGCAGCCATCTCCGGCGATCCCGAAAGGGGTCATGTGTATCTGCCCGTGGAAGATCCAACCGGTGACTACTATGGCGGTGACCGTCACGGCGACAATCTTTTCTCCAGCGGTATCGTCGCCCTGGATATCCGCACCGGTGAGCGGCAGTGGCACTATCAGTTCATTCATCACGACATCTGGGACTGGGATGTACCATCCCCCGCCATCATCACCGACCTGCCCAATGGGCGCGAAGTGGTGATGTCGATTACCAAACAGTCCTGGGTATATGCTTTCGACCGCGATACCGGTGAACCCATCTGGCCCATCGTGGAACAGCCCGTACCCCAGGGTGATGTCCCCGGCGAATGGTATTCGCCTACCCAACCCTTCCCAACCCGGCCGGCCGCGTTCGATCGCCAGGGCTTCACCGAAGCCGATCTCATCGACTGGACTCCCGAGGTGCGGGCACTGGCACTGGAGGCCATTGAGGAATATCGCCTGAGTGAAAACATCTTCGAGCCACCTTCTCTGGCGGAAGCCGCCGATGGCACCATAGGTCGCCTCGGCCTGCCTTCGTCCACCGGTGGCTCCAACTGGGAAAGCTCGGCGCTGGACCCGGAAACCGGCATCCTCTACGTGCCCTCGCGCACCCAGCTTCAGGTGCTGTCACTGGCCAAGAATCCGGACTCCGACATCGACTACAGCCAGGCCTTCGGCGTGCGCTCGCCCCGTGTGCAGGGACTTGAAGTGGTGAAACCGCCCTACGGCCGGATCACCGCAATCGACATGAATTCCGGTGACCACCTGTGGTGGATTCCCAACGCCGACACCCCGGAACGCATTCGCAATCACCCGCTGCTGCAGGGTGTGGATGTGGGCAGAACCGGCATACCAACCCGCGCCGGCATTCTGCTCACGAAGTCTCTGCTGTTCGTGGGCGAGGGTTCCGGCGGCCCCGGTGCCAGCCCGATCTTCCGTGCAGTGAATAAAGAGACTGGCGACATCGTTGCCGAGATCGATCTGCCAGACAACCAGACCGGGTTGCCATTTACCTATGAACACGATGGCAAACAATACCTGGCGATGTTTGTCGGGGGCACCGGCAAACCTGCGGAGCTGATTGCCTACGCGCTGCCTTAGTAGGAAAGGGGTCAGAGTAAAAATACATTTGTATTTTTACTCTGACCCCCTTTTCTACCTTTTCTAACTCTGACCCCTTTTCTAGAACGAACTACTAACCTTCAGCGACATAACGGTACCGCGAATCCAGCAACGGTCTTCGATTTCTTCCAATACGTTAGCGGAAATGCGCCCGACGAAGCGGCGGCGCTCGCGACATTGAAGATTATTGGTTACATCCCGTGCATCGAAGCGAAAGCTGATCCCGCCATCGGTTATATACTGCGCAAACACACTGACATTGGGTTCACCAAGTGAATAGGTGTAATCATCAATGTCATAGAAATACTCGTTGTGGTCGAAGCGATTACTCCAGCTGCCACCCCAGTTGAGATTCCACTGCGGGATGTCATGCCGGAAACTCAGCGTCCAGCGACCGCGCCCAAAATTGGCGAAGCGGCGCTTGATACCCAGAAACGGATCGGTGATTTCCGAATCTGCCACGCTCCAGTTGGACGTCACCAGCAGATTGGGCATATTGAACCAGGTGCCTCGTACACTGGCGTTGACCGAGAGACCGGTCATCCAGCCATCACCGATATTGCCATTGGCCGATTGCAGGTTATCTTCAGAAGGAGACACATCGATACGCTCGATGCGATCGAAGTGCTCGTGATAGAACAATCGGGTATCGATTACCCCGATGTCATCCGGCAATCTGTACTGGCCGCTAAACGTATAGGCCCACAGCCATTCCTGGCGCAGGTTTTCGTTGCCGAACAGGGTTTCCGAATCGTCGTCCTGGCTATCGGTTGACGCGACAAAATCGGCAAAGCTCAGTTGTCGCACAATCTTTTCGATGGTGCCACGCAGCTGGATGGTTGGCGTCATATCGAAACGCAGATCCACCTTCGGCTTGATGAAATCGAAATCACGCTTCTTGTTCACGTCACCGGATTGGGCAATCTCCGAATACTCGTAGAGCAAGGTGCTCTCCAGCGTCATGCGTGGATTGATAGTCCAGTTATGAATGGCAAAGGGCTCGTAGCGGGTTTCTTCCACCACCGAGTTAGCGTTTGACAGACTCACCGGTACCAGGCCACCAACACTGGCAGACGGAGTACCTGTGCTGCTGGGCAGGCCAAGAGCGAGGCTGGAATCGAGAGTGGTGACGGCGCGCTCCACACCCATCTCCAGATCCATGCTGTCACCCATATCGAAGGTATAGGATCCACGAATGATGTTTTCTTCTGTAGTGCTGGTGTTACGCAGATGGATGTCTTTCTGTTCCGTCGTGGGTGTCAGTAATTCAAAGCGTTCACGCACGGTGTCACGGTTATCCTGATTGAACACAAACAGCACCTTGAAGCGCGAACCGTTTCCAAAGAACTGTTCATAGTCGCCCCCTATCTCCCAGTTATCCTGCTCCCCGGGAATATCTTCCCGCTCGATCTTGAGGAGATTGGGCGTCACTGTCAGATCCGTGATCGTGCGGAACACATTGGTGGGATTATTATTCTGCGACCACAGGCCGTTCAGTCGGGCGCTGCTGTTGCTGCTGAGGTCGTAGGACAGGTTGGCGGAGAGCTCATAGGTGGTTTGTTCGCGAATGCGGTCTTCGGTGATGAAATCGTTCGGCGAGAAATCGCCCAGGATGCTGCGCTCGATGGTCTCCTGATGCTGGTAGCGCGGCTCAGCCGCTGCACTGAGCACCATTTCGAAGTCACCAATGCGGTCGGTGTAGGAAACATTGCCGCCGGGTTGGGTATGGCCATCTTTGTAATAGTCGGAGTTCACTTCCCAGGTTGTGGCGGAATTGTCCAGTTCCTCGAACAACACCACGTTCACCACCTGGCCGGAACCACGCACATCCAATTCACCCGACGTGCCGCGGATGAGCTGGATGTAATTCACCTGGTCGGCATTGATGCGACCGAGCACTGCACTGGTCTGATTGTTCTTGCCGGCGGTACGCTTGCCGTTAATCAGGATCTCGATGCCACCGGATCCACTGCCGAAGCCGCGGCCACCGCCGCCGCCACCGCCACCACGGAAGCCACCACCCCCGGTGGGGGGACCACCTCCGGTGGTATTACCCACGCCGGGAATACGGTCAACCATATCGCCGGCATTCACTGGCCCGTATTGGGTAAAATAGCTCGCCTCGTAGGTCACCGTGGTTTCATCTTCAGAGATGCTCTGGGCCAGACTGTGGCCTGCCGGCCACAGGAAGGCACCTAACAGCAACGCGGAACGCGCTATAGCCAGGGGCCGGCGTGGAAAACGATCGGGGACAGAACGGGCTGGAAATCGGCGGGAGTTCATGGATTATTATTCTCTCACTCTCGATGCCTGTCGCCTGGGACGACTGTTCAGGGCATTGTTTGGATTATTTTTGTCGGGTCAGGCGGCGAATTATGCCTGCTTCCCAATGGCCTGCACTACTCCCTGCCACAACTCGTCACAATTGCCCCGGCAAGACGAAACGAGCAGTTTAGCGCCCCGATCTCCCTGTATTTTCCCTGGACAGCCCATTATTCTAAGACCAAAGACAAATCCATCGAGGACACAACAATGACATGCCACATCCACAAGACAGTAATCGCTGCCCTCTTCCTGCTCGCCTCCAGCTTTTCTCTCGCCCAGGGCACTGAGTCCCTCATGACCTACGACCTGGCAAGCCAGGCCATGGAGGCCGCCGAGGCCTATGCCCGCGACAAGGGCTGGAACGTCACCATCCTGATTACCGACCAGAACAACAATCCGGTTAAGCTGCACCGCATCGATGGCGCCGGGGAGCGCACCTTTGGCTTCGCCACTGCAAAGGCTCTCGTAGTCAATGCCACGGGGCTCACCTCTGGCGAATACGGGCAACGGGTTGAAGCCGGCGACATGGAAGAAATCGAAGGTGGCGTAACATTTGCGGGCGGTGTGCCCGTGTTCCGCAACGGCCAGCACATCGGTGCGATTGCCACCAGTGGCGTGCGCGCGGCGCAGGATGAAGAGGTGTCCATAGCAGGCGCCCAGGTCATTGGCAGCATCAGCAACTAG
>JAYPVK010000015.1:0-12451 GCA_038134565.1 Pseudomonadales bacterium
CGGAATTGCTCCAGCAAAGTACGCAAGTGCAAGAACTCCTGCATTTCACCAAGCTTATCTATCTGTTGCTTGTAATGCCCATCGACAAATGTTTCGACAGCCTCGATAGTGGCATACACCGCATTTGTGCCGCACATAGCCGGTATAGCTCCAGTCAGAAAACCTGCCAACTTCCAAAGTGGCAGTAAAGCGCTGCCATGTTCTTTAGCTAACTCTCGAGTAATTAGCTCTAGATGTCGTTCTTCAGTCTTGAGATGGGATTTTGCAAACCTGATGACCTCTGCATGCCGAGACGTTGTGAGAATGCCGCGATAGATAGATACAGCACCAGTTTCACCAGCATGATCAGAGCGCAATTCAGCAACTAACCAGGGTGGCATCGCTTCTCGCTGTGAGGGAGTGGAGGGAAACTCTACAGACATAAAGATGTATACGTTGACATCCTGCTCCCGGACCAATCCATACATGATTACAAGGCGTATACGACTCAATGAGAACACTTTATTGGTTGAGTCACGATCTACGATTTGATGACAACCCTGCTCTACATCTCGCGACTCAATCTGCGGAACTGATGTTCGTTTACGTCATCGATCCGAAATGGTTCTCCAACAATCGATATGGATTGAAGAGCATGGGACGCCATAGATGGCGGTTCATCCAACAATCCCTGCTTGAACTGGATCGTTCATTAAGGGCGAACGGCCATCAACTAACTGTGTGCGCCGGAGATCCTGTTGCGACAATCAGTGAATTGGCCGCCCTCTATCAGTTGCAGCGCGTAGTCTGCTCACATCAAATGGGCCTGTATGAACGGAAACAAATTGCACAACTAGAGCGACTTTTACCTGACGTTCGTCTCGAAGTAATTGAAACGCATACTTTGTTCAACTTGGCGTCACTACCGTTCGATCTCTGTGACCTGCCATCTTCATATTCCCGTTTCAGAAGGACTGTAGAAAATTCAACTCCACGAGAATTATCACCAGAGCCTGAAAAATGGCCAACACCTATTCGGTTAAAGCAACGAAGCGAGCCATTTGAAAAATGGGCTCTGCATTGCAATAAAGATGATCCGTTTCCGGGAGGAGAGAAATCAGCACAAGCCCATGTCGACTGGTACTTTGCCGGTGATTTGCCACTCGACTACAAGCAGGTTCGTAACTCTCTGGACGGCTGGGAGAACTCTTCAAAAATGTCTCCATGGCTGAATAGCGGCTGCCTCTCCAGTAGGCGCCTGCTGGATCGAATTCATCGTTATGAGAAGGCTCACGGTCAAAACGAATCCACGCAATGGTTATATGTCGAGCTGTTGTGGCGGGAATACTTTCAGTGGTTAGCACTGAAAGTGGGACGGAGCCTTTTCTCACTAAATGGTATTGAGGGTCAACCTTGTTCAAATGGTCATGATCCACGCAAATTCTCTGATTGGTGCGAGGGAAGAACCAAGTATCCTTTGGTCAATGCCTGTATGCGCCAGCTCAACGATTCTGGCTACTTGTCCAATCGAGGTAGACAAATCGTGGCCAGTTGCCTCGTCAACGAATTAAAAGAGGACTGGCGTTATGGGGCAGCATGGTTTGAACAGCAACTCCTGGATTATGACGTAGCGGTAAACTGGTCTAATTGGCAGTATATTGCAGGTGTGGGGGTTGATCCCCGAGCGGGGCGGCATTTTAATCTAGCCAAACAGGCCGAATTGTATGATGCCGATGGGCGTTATCGAGGACGCTGGCTCAGTGATGCGGGGAATACAGACAGCTTAACCATGTAACCGTAGAGGTCCCTGTCCAGAGAAGCCAGGGTATTTAGACTCCACATCAGACCGATGGCTACCGACCTCAGCGCTAAGGCAATCTAACCAAATACGATACGGCACAAGCCCTAAGCACCGCCATGCCCCACAAAAAACCCAATCTGCCACATAAAACCTGCCCAATATGCAAACGGCCCTTCGCATGGCGAAAGAAGTGGGAGAGAGATTGGAAAAACGTCGTGTATTGCTCAGAGCGTTGCCGGCGTCAGCTAAAATCCACTTAACGGCATTGAGAACTGGATAGCCGAATCATTCACGGGTCTTGAACCGGATCATTAACCGGATCGTCCATCTGGGAATGGGGAGAGAATGGGGAGAGAATGGGGCAATTGAGCTGTAACCATTGGGGCATATTCATCGTCAAATGTCAAACACAGCACATCTCCACTCACTCTCCACCTCTACCATTCGAAGGAGTCTGGCTATGAGAGTCTTACCGGTTCTGGCCCTGGTCGTCACCAGTTTTACCCTGAGCAACACGGCAGCCGCCGCCAGCAGCAAACGCATACAGCAGCGCATCGATGCAGAAGACCTGGTACACGTGGACTTCGAGATCTCCATCGCCCAGATGGACATTGAGGTGTATGACGGCGATGTCCTCGAGCTGGACCTGGTCATCGATGCCGACCGTGACTGGTGGATCTTCGGTCGCAAGGATATCGACAACGTGGAACTGGAAGTGAATCGCAACGGCGAGCAGCTCAAGCTGCGTCTTGACGACAACGACATCCAGCAGGAATGGGTGGTACGCCTGCCGGCGCACCTGGCCGTGTCCATGGAATTGGGGGTAGGCGAAGTGGAGTTCACGGACTTCGCCAATGACCTGAATCTGGAGCTGGGTGTGGGCTCCTTGCAACTCAATGTGGCGGACAATGTGGACTTCGAGTCGATCCACCTCAACGCCGGCGTGGGTGACACCAGCGTACGCGGTTTTGATAACGGATCCGACAACGAACGAAGCTTCGTGGGTGCCGACTCCTGGTACCAAGGCGACGGCGAATTCGTGGTCGAAGTGGAAGTGGGTGTCGGTGACGCCCGGGTACGTCGGCACTAGTCAGGCGCGATCTTGGCCCCGCAAGCGGGGGCCAGGCTGGCCGGCCAGCATCTGGAGGACGCATGTGCCGACGGTGGAGTGTACAGGACCTGGCTGGGCAACTACGCCTGCTGCAACGCCGCGATACGTTTCTCTAGTGGCGGATGACTCATGAACAGCTCCGCCATGGACTTCTTGCCATTGATACCGAAGGCTGTCATCTGGCCCTGTAATTCACTCTCCTGATGACTGGACTGCAGTCGCTTCAGAGCCGCAATCATCTTCTGGCGACCCGCCAACTCGGCACCGCCGGCGTCGGCCCGGTATTCCCGGTAACGGGAGAACCACATGGCGATGACGCTGGCCAATACACCGAAGATTGCCTGGAAGGCCATCACGGTGATGAAGTACACCATGTAGTTGTTGCTGCCCCGGTTGACGATATTGGCAACGATGCGGGCGAAGAAATACACGAAGGTATTGAGCACTCCCTGAATCAGGGTGAGGGTGACCATGTCGCCATTGGCGATGTGGCTGATCTCATGCCCGATAACGGCCTCGGCCTCGTCGGCAGTCATCTGCTGAACCAGCCCGGTGCTCACCCCGATGAAGGCATTGTTTCGGTTGGCACCGGTGGCGAAGGCGTTGATCTCCGGTGACACGTACAGGCCACACTCCGGTGTACCGATACCCGCCTCCTTGGACAGCTTTGCCACGGTGGCCAGCAACCAGCGCTCCTCGTCGGTGCGTGGCTTCTCGATGACATAGGCACCTACCGCATTACGGGCGATCCACTTCGACATCAACAGGGAAATGAAGGACCCGCCCATGCCGAACACGGCACAGACAAACAACAGCCCGCCGTAGGATGATTGATCCAGCCCCAGGATGGGCATGACGATACTGAGGACAATACCCAGTACCAGCAATACCGCCAGGTTGGTGGCGATAAACAAGAGAACGCGTTTCATCTACTACTGCTCCTGCAGAACGTGATACCTGTATTATGGTGCTGTCTGCAGTAATTTAAAGTCGTTTCGGGGTGAATTTTCTACAACCTTATGCGCCCGTAAGCCAGAGAAATCGGGGATTACAGCCAATTCGCCCATGAAATTCATGGCGCCGCGATCCCGATCATCCTTGCCTGGCTACCGTTGTTCGAAGTGCTCAGCGTCAGCTTCTACCCGTTCTCCCACCATCTCTGACACAACACAGAGAAAGCCAATAGCCTGCGTGCTCCACGCAACTCAGCAATTGTCGGGAAGGGAGGGGCGCAACAGTGACGGCGGCAAGCAAGAGACAGGCACCCAGCCACCCGGGTTTCAATAGGTGCCAGGTCTCATCGAAAGAATCGACCCGGCACTAACTACTAGAGAAAGTTATTGGGCCAGATCATGCTGCGCCACATGTGGGCGACCGGACTGCCATCGAAACCGAGGCCTTCCCTGGGCTGCCTGAAGTGTCGGCCAATGATGTCGGTAAAGTCATCCACATCCACCACCACACCTTCCTCGAAGGAATACAGGTCATTGAGGGTGATGAGTCGCGAAGTCATATACCACTTGTGATTCTTCGCTGCCTCCCAGGCCTTGACGATATAAGGCTCGGGCTTGTAGTCGGCGCCAAAGAAACGAATATAGGCCTCGGGATACTCATAGCCCACAGACTCATCCGGAAAGAAGCGCAGCGCCTGGTGCGCCTCGATAGCCCAGGCAATCTCCTCATCCACATAAGGTTTGATCATCTGCGCACACCAGTAGCCGTGATCCGTGCGAATCAGGTTGCCCACGCAGATATCGTGAAGCAGGCAGGCCAGGACAACCTTCTCATCCATGCCGTTGATCTTCGCCAGGCGAGCACTCTGCAACACGTGGTTGGCCGGGGCAAAACGCAGCTTGAAAAAATCGATCAGGGTAGGCGCTTCCGGCATCTCCGGAATACGCGGATCCTCATGCTGATACCAGGGCGCGTTTGCCACTAGTTCCTCGTCGGGCATGGGCCCCACGGCACAGAAGCCCGGCGGGGTAGCGATCTTCTTGTCCAGCTCGACGCTCATGGCGTCTTCGAGGGCATCGGCTTTCTGGGAGAGGGTACCGGCACCGGCGATCGAGGCCATGGTGGCAGCGCTCATATTGCTAAGGAATTTGCGTCGGTCCATTGTCAATCCTCCTGTAATTTCACTCTGTGGTGAATTCTGGTTTAAGGATTGGCGCCGACTGCGAGGCCGGGAATTGGCTAAGACGCCGGGGAGTAGAGCTAAAGATTTACCATAGATCAGCTTTTAACTCTAACAAATTAGGAAAACGCTGCTAACTACTGATGAAAAGTTCGCAGATGATTGGTGTTCTGAGGGGCGAGGGTAAGCAAATGAGACCGTAAGCGGCAAAGGGCAGGAAAACGCACCTGCATTTCCAGCAGACCGCCATCCTTGGCGGCCATGCCGCTTCCGAGCCCCCAGGGATCGGTTCACGGCGTGTCTCATTTGCTTACTCCCGGCGCTCAGGACCTATCTACTGATTCATTAGAAGGCGAGGATTTTGCTTTCCCAACACAATTTCTATAACTTGGCCCGCTAACAAGAATTCACCCAAACCCAGGCAACACGCGCCCCAGAGCCAAATTTCATGTACGAACTCAATATCCTCTCGGTAATACCCCCGCTATTCGCCATCATCCTCGCCATAGTCACCCGCCAGGTAATCCTGTCCCTGAGCATCGGCATCTGGATCGGCTTCTGCATCCTGGAGTCGGTCAACCCCATCACCGGCCTGGCCCTGGGCATCGAAGGCATAATCACGGTCTTTGGCGACGCCGGAGACACCCGGGTGCTGGTATTCACCCTCATCATCGGCGGCCTGATCGCCACCATTGAGCGAGTGGGCGGGGTCAGGGGCTTCATACACCTGTTGGAGTCCAGGAGTTGGGTAGACAGTCCAGGCAAGGCCAAGTGGCTGGCGTATTTCACCGGGGTCGTGGTGTTCATCGAATCCAATATCACCCTGCTGGTGGCCGGCTCCATAGCGCGCCCACTGTTCGACCGCTACCACATCGCGCGAGAGAAACTGGCCTACATTATCGACTCCACCTCGGCCCCCATCTGTATCCTCATACCCCTGAACGCCTGGGGAGCGGTGGTGATAGGCCTGCTCGCATCCTCCGGGATCGAGAATCCCATCGATGTCTTTATCAGCTCCATAGCCTATAACTTCTATCCTATTGCCGTGATCGCCTTCGCCGCATTTGTCATCTGGCGCAATGTTCACTTTGGGCCCATGAAGGCAGCTCAGCTACGTACCGAAGGCGGAGAGCTGTTATGGCCTCACTCGACACCTATGGTAGACCCAACGGTTCTCGAAGCGGAGACAGAGGCTGATAAAGAAAGTGACAAGGCCCGTTTTATGTTGTTACCCATAGCCGCCATGGTGCTGTCCATGCCGCTTAGCCTGTATATTACAGGCGATGGAGACATCACCGCCGGTTCCGGATCGACTTCTGTGTTATGGGCAGTGTTGATTGCGCTGGCCCTGCTGTGGGCCATGGTGCTGGGCACCAGGCGGGCGCGCCTTGACGAGATGATGAACACCTTTTTAAAGGGGGCAGGTGGCTTTTTACCTGTAGCCATGATTCTGTTGTTTGCGCTGGCGCTAGGAAACGTAGCAGGTCTGTTAGGTACTGGTGTCTACGTGGCGCAGATTGCGCAGGAAACAATACCGATGGCCTTGCTGCTGCCATTGTTGTTCCTGGTGAGCAGTTTTATTGCCTTTTCCATTGGCTCGAGCTGGGGCACCTTCGCCATCATGATTCCATTGGCGATGCAGATCGTGCTCAACCTGCAACTCGATCCAGCCCTGTTTTTAGCAGCGGTTTTGTCCGGTTCCGTGTTCGGCGATCACGCGTCCCCCATCAGTGACACCACTGTAGTGTCATCCATGGCGGCGGCTACGGATCATATTGAGCACGTGCGCACACAACTCCCGTATGCGCTGATAAGCGCGGGAATGGCGACCGTGTGTTTCCTGCTGGCGGGTGTCTTCCTGCTGTGAACCGGCAAGCAGGACGGCGATAGAGTGGGGTGGAAATGCCATTGTCCTTTCCTCGGGATCTCTCGGACCCGTGATTGCTTTTCGTTGCCTTTCAGCTTTCGGCTCTCAACTGTGGATTAGTTTTCCGGATCCTGAAAATCCCGTATTTCTGTGATAGGCAACATGTGCACATCACGAAACTTCTTGTTGTTGCGGTGTTCTTCATCCAGCAGGCTGCCCAGGATCGCGTAAGTGTCTGAGACGAATACCGTGTCGCCATGCTGGGTCCTGCGCGAAATGCCAAAGTCTATCTTCTTCCGCTTGTCGCAGGGAATCTGGTTGAGCATGGACTTGGTCGTCCATACCGAACCGTTGCGGGCAAAGTCACTGACCCGGGAGGCGTGGTTGATGGTCTCGCCCAACACCGTGAACTCCACGTGACTCCCGGCATGAAAACTGCCGAACCATTCCTGGCCCCCGTTAATCCCGATGTTCAACAACAGGTCGCTGAACCAGCCTTTGCGTGACTGCCACTGCTGGGTAATCTGCTTCATCATCTTCTGCAGCTCCAGGGAACAGCGCACGGCGTTGAGCTTGTAGTCACAGTCGGGCTGGGGGAAGAAGTAGTACACCATGCCGTCCCCGGCGTGCTTGCCGTAGGTACCATAATACTTGCGAAAGATGGGCTCGCTCTGCTGCCAGATGTTGTTGATGAGCTCGAAATACTCCTCGGCGGGCAGTTCCGAGCAGATTCGGGTGGAATCCTGAAGATCGGCCACCATCACCGCCACGTTGGTCAGGTAGGGCTTGCGCTTACGCAGCAACTCGTTGATGACGTGGTTCCGCTTGCTGAGGAAATCCAGCAGGAAATTGTCGTCCAGTTGCACCGGGCTGTACGTGAACAGGATGCCTTCCCGGTAGAAGCAGATGTACAGGTCAAACACCTCCGCCTGCCCGCTGCGGCCACGCAGTATGGCGGGAAAATGAATCATCGCTTCCCTGCCGATCGCCTCCACGTTGTCATAAATACCCTTGAGCACAGACAACTCATCCGGACTGATCGCGGAGTAGAGCTTGATCAGGGATTGCTGGGAGAGGCGATTCTTCGCCGCCGCCATATAGGGAGTCAGCAAATCTTCCAGCTGCCTCTCGTCGGAGGCTGGCTGGGCCGAAAACAGCAACTTGAGCAAATTACGGGATTCCAGGTCGCCGGGCAGGTCACGATCGCGTCCAAACAAGGACTCGCTGGCACTGTCGTTCCACCAGATGAGTTCGAAGTTGTTGTTCACCATGTAGGCGGGGCCGGGGAAACTGTCCACGGAGGCCGCGAATGAAAGAGTCGTGAGCGATGTCGGCTCACCTTCCGAGGAAGCTGTGCTGACCGGGCTGGACGTTGTCGGGAAAGGGGAGGCTTTGCCGCCTAGTTCTTCGGCGATCTGGGCCATTGAATAGCCCTGCTTCTTCATCTCTTGTACGCGCCTTATACAGTCCACGGCAGCGTCGTCGAAATACCCCAAACGGGTGGCCCGTACTGCGCCATCCACCGGGGTCTTCACCACAGGGTTGGGCAGTATGCCCAGAGCCACATAGTTATTCAGTGTAGCCCGGGAAATGCCAGTGATTTCAATGAGTTCTTTGCTATTGAGCATGCCGCATCCAGCCCTGCGTGTAGTGAGCCTGGGCAGTATATTTAGACAGCTTAAACAAAGTCAAGTGCCCAATTAGGCTGTCTAATTATGCTTGGGCAGCCATGACTACAGGCCTCGAATTTGCTAGTCTGCAGCCTTATCCTGAACCTAGGTGAATGAGGATGTTTAAGCGGATTTCAGTGGCGGAAGCCCAGGACATGTTGAGCCCGGCTGACGGTGTTGAGGGGGATGTTCAGGTGGTGGATATCCGGGACGAGGAGTCCTATACCCGGGCTCACATCCCGGGTGCCATGCACCTGCACAATAGCAATATCCAGGAATTCATCATGGAGGCCGACCCGGAGCGGCCAGTCATCGTCTGCTGCTACCACGGCCACATGAGCCAGAGTGCCGCGGCCTATCTCGCGGAACAGGGTTTCCACAAGACCTACAGCCTCGACGGGGGCTATGAGGCCTGGTCTGAGTCCGAAGATGAGGCGTCGGCTTCGTCCTGAACCCCCCCGAGTCCCTCGATCGCTTCGCGGGCCCGGTCCACCTTCCGTTTATAGGTCATCAGGGCCACCATGTAGATCATATTGATCATGGCCCAACTGAATATCTCGAAGGGCCACAGGCGGTGGCTATTGGGATTATCCAGGCGCGACAGGAAGATCAGGGCGCCCCACAAGACCAGCACCGCGATGGGGGCTGCCGCCGTGATAAACCAGCCCCCATGCCACTGGCGCAGCGCGGCCAGGGGCAGCGCGGCACTGGCCATGGTCACCAGCATCACGATAAGAGCGATCACCAGGTTCCAGAACCAGACACTCTGTTCGACATCGGCCTCGGCGGCAAGACTGACCGCAGGCATTAACAGCAGCAGGGCGAGCCCGGTGCGCAAGAGTGGAGTGAGGCGGGTATAAACGGTCATGGTGGCGTATCGCGGTCCTTTAAAAATGCAGACGCGATTAAAACAGAGGCGCGCGGCGCTTTAAAGGCTGAAATACCCATTGTTAGCAATTACTACAGCCTGAAGGCCCGCAATTACAGTTCTGACAAGAACTGTGTCATGAACTGCAGGTACAATGAGGGCGCTTAACAGTGAACAGCCTGTGAAATCGTCAGTTCGGCAGTTCGAAAACCCGATCGCTGTTGCCGCATCACCAAACACCAGGGAATGAAGAATCAAGGAACCCAAGCATGAACACACTCTCACATAGCCTGCGCATCGCCGCGGGTGGCGCACTGATCTCTGTACTGGCCGCCTGTACCACCACCGGTGGCAGTAGCAGCGGCATCGCCGACCTGATCGTCGCCGAGCGCGGCGGCTTCGTGCCAGAGGGCATCGAATATGACAGCCGCAACAGGCGTCTGCTGGTGGGCTCCATGGTAGACGGCACCGTCTATCATGTACTGAACAGCGGCAGCCTGGTGCCAGTCATCGGGGATGAAGCCCTGATGGCGTCCGTGGGCATCGAAGCGGGCGACCGCCTGTTGGTGGCCAATGCAAACTTCGGCGGCGACGTGACCAACGCCATGCTGGGTGTCTACCACCTCGACAGCGGTGAGCAACTGGCCATGGTAGACCTGAAGGCATCCATCGAGAATCGCCCCGCGAATTCCAGCCATTTAGCCAACGATGTCGCGATCAGCGCAGCCGGCACGGCATTTGTTACCGACTCGCCGATGAATATCGTGTACCGGGTAGACCGTTACTACCAGCCCAGCGTGCTGCTGGATCTGGGCCCGGATGCCGGCTTCAACCTCAATGGCATCGAATATCATCCAGCCGGCTATTTGCTGGTGGCTGCGCTGGGTACGGGGCAGATTCTGAAGGTGCCGGTTAACAACCCCGGCAACTGGTCAATCGTCGAACTGGATTTTTCTGCCGCTGGCGCCGACGGCTTGGTATGGGCCCCCGACGGCAGCCTGGTAGTAACGTCCAACAGCCACAGCCGGGTACTGAAGTTCCGCTCCGAGGATAATTGGCGCAGTGCCCAGGTTGTTGGTATCGCCAGCTTCGAAGGCCAGGCCACCACCGCCGCAGTAGCGGGTGATGATGTGTACGAAGTGCAACCGAACATCACCAGCCCGGAACCGCCGGTAATACAGCGCGCCAGGTTCTAGAGCCGATCTAGCAGGCCTGTGCAGCCGCGGCCAGACAATCGGGGCGCCTGCCGAAGAGTCCTCACCCAGAGGATAAGGAAAGCTGCACGCAATAAGCTGACAATAGAGAGCAGAAAGCAGAAGAGAACACACTGAAAATGGAATTCGCCCGCGACAAAGACATCTACGAAAAAGAAGTGGAGTTGAAATACCAGCTCTACAACAGCCTGTTCCTGACCCTGCCGCTGGACGCCATCGAACAGACCGGCCTGTTACTGCCGCTACTGGATGAAGCCTGCAACAAAGGGCTTGATGAAGGCCAGAGCCCACAGCAGATCATCACCGGTTTCTTCGAGGCCCACAAACCAAAATTCAGTGAGGAACAACAGATCCAGTTCCTGTTCAAGGTCATCCAGTACGTCGAACGCCAGGTGGTGCTGATCGACGCCCTGGAAGATGCCGCCTATGAGGCGATTCACTACACCCGGGAATCCAATCGCCTGCGCCAGCTTGCCGAGAGTGTCGGAGTGGATGGACTGGAAGACAAATTGCGTGAGTTGCTGAAGAAGTTTGGTGCCCGGGTCATACTCACCGCGCACCCAACCCAGTTCTACCCCGGGCAGGTGCTGGCCATCATCACCGACCTCACCGAAGCGATACAGGCCAGTGAGGTGGATGCTGTACGCGACATCCTGCAGCAACTGGGCAACACACCCTTCTTCAAACACACGAAGCCTTCTCCTTACGAGGAGGCGGTGGAACTCACCTGGTACCTGGGGAATATCTTCTACCCGGTGTTCGGGCAGATTGCCGAGCAGCTAGCCCAATACCGTGAGACCGGCAGCGGCAACCAGCTCCTCAGTGTAGGCTTCTGGCCCGGGGGTGATCGCGACGGCAATCCCTTCGTAACCTGTGTCGAGACACGCAAGGTGGCGGCAAAGCTGCGCTTCATTATCCTCGAGTGTTATCGCAATGAGCTACGCAGCCTGAAGCGACGCCTCAGCTTCAAGGGTGTGTACGGCATACTGGAAGAACTCGAGCATTGCCTGCATGCCGAACTCACCGGCGAGGTGGATGAGTGCTTCAGCAGCGCGGCTGAGTTCCAGGCCAGGTTGCAGCGCATTGCCGAGGACGTGCAGCAGAACTACCAGAGGCTTTACCTCGACCAGCTGCAATCGTTTCAGTTGAAGGTCGACATGTTCGGCTTCTACTTTGCCAGCCTGGATATTCGACAGGACTCGCGGGTGATCGAACGCACCCTGCAGAGCGTGCATGCCCTGCATCCGCAACTGCTGGGTGCTGACTACAATGAGCTGGATATCGCCCAGCAGTGCCAGCGCCTGATAAGCGTGAATGGCGTGGCATCCCCGGTGGAACTGTCAGATCCGGTGGAGCGGGATACCCTGGAGTCTCTGGCGCTCATGCGTGAGATTCAGGCCAGCAACGGGGAGGCGGGTTGTCATCGTTACATCATTTCCAACTGCCGCGGCGCCAAAGATGTATTGAACGTCATGGCGCTGGCGCGTATCTCGGGCTGGCACGACCTGACCCTCGACATCGTTCCCCTGTTTGAGACCATCGATGACCTTGGCAAGTCGCGGGCAAGCATGGCCGAGCTCTACGGCATCGAGACTTACCGAGACCACGTCGGAAAACGCAGCAACCAGCAGACCGTAATGCTCGGCTTCTCCGATGGCACCAAGGACGGCGGCTATCTGATGGCCAACTGGGCCATCTACCAGGCCAAGGAGGCCATTACCTCCATCTCCCGCGAGAACAAGGTGGAGGTGATCTTCTTCGACGGTCGCGGCGGTCCTCCGGCCCGGGGTGGAGGCAGCACCTACAA
>JAYPVK010000015.1:12461-78995 GCA_038134565.1 Pseudomonadales bacterium
CGGAGCGTGAGTTCACCACCGCACAGCGTCAGCTCATGCAACAACTGGCCGACATCGCCTACGAGAAATACTGCGACTTCAAGGCACACCCACTGTTCCTGCCATACCTGGAAGAGATGAGCACGCTGCATTATTACGCGCAGTCCAATATCGGCAGTCGACCGGCCAAGCGGGGTGGCGACAGCGAGTTACGCTTTGAAGACCTGCGCGCTATTCCGTTCGTCGGCGCCTGGGCCCAGCTGAAACAGAATGTCCCCGGTTACTATGGTCTGGGAACCGCACTCAGGAAGCTGGAGGAGGAAGGGCGTTTACAAGACTGCCAGGCCTTGTACCGCGATTCGAAATTCTTCGAGGCTATCATCTCCAACAGCATGCAAAGCATGAGCAAGTCCATCTTCAAGCTAACTGCCTATATGCGGGACGATCCAAGATTCGGTGAGTTCTGGAAACAGATCTATGATGAGTACGAGCTCAGTCGCAGCATGGTCCTGAAGGTGTCAGGTCAAACAGTATTGATGGAAGATCATTCCACGAACCAGAATAGCGTGCGCCTGCGCATGGAGATTGTCCTGCCCCTGCTGGTGATACAGCAATACGCCCTGATGAAGGTTAGGGAGATGTCTGGCGGCACAGAGGATCAAGCCAGGCTTGAGGTCTATGAGAAGATGATCGTGCGCAGTCTGTTCGGTAACATCAATGCCTCGAGAAATTCTGCCTGATCTGGCGCTGCTCGAGACTGCATGCCGATCCTGACACTCCCCATTGGTTCCCGTATCCACCGTGTCATCAGGCAGAGGCCGTCCAGCCTCTGCCTGGATGATGCAATGACTGCTACAGGCTGAATTCCATCGGCGCATTGGGGCCCAGAGGCAAGCCAAGAATTACCCACAGCATGGTCATCACGATGCCGGCTATCAACAGCAGGATGGAATAGGGCAGCATCGTGGCGGCCAGGCTACCCAGGCCGAACTCCTTCTGCCAGCGCTGGCAGAACACCAGTATCAGGGGGAAGTAGGGCATGAGTGGCGTGATGATATTGGTGGCGCCATCACCGACACGGTAGGCCGCGGTACTCATCTCCGGGCTGAGGCCAAGCAACATCAACATCGGTACCAGCACCGGCGCCAACAAGGCCCACTTGGCGCTGGCAGAGCCGATGAACAGATTGATGAAAGCTCCAAACAGAATGATGAAAGCGAGCAGGATGGAATCCGGCAGGCTCGAACTTTCCAGCACAGCCGCACCCTTGATGGCGAAGATGAGTCCGAGGTTCGACCAGTTGAACATGGCGACAAAATGCGCTGCCGCGAATGCCAGCACGAGATAGTAGGCAAGATCACCCATGGCCTCGCTCATCATCTTCACCACATCCCGGTGATTGGAGATAGAACCCGCGGCCGAGCCGTAGGCCCAACCCGCCGCCAGAAAGAGCAGGAAGAAACCAGCCACGAGGGACTGGAACAGGGGATTGAGTCGCGCTTCCGGACTGGCGTCCTCGTTTATGAGAGGAGTGCCAGGTCCCACACAAAGGAATATCCACAGTCCGACGATTGCCAGGGTGGCATACCCGGCGCATTTCAAACCGCGCACTTCACCTTCGGTCAGTTGGGCATTGGGGTCTTTGATCATGCCGGCGGTGCTGCTCTCCATCTGCCCGGGCAGGACCGGCGCCAGTCGCGGCTCGATGATCTTGTCGGTGACATACCAGATTACCGGCAGGAATACGAAGGTCATGACGATGATGAAGTAGGCGTTGCCGGCGATATTGGCATCCCAAGTGGGGAGTATGGTTTCTGCGGCCGCCTCGGTGATACCGAACAGCAGGGCATCCAGTTGGCCGGGCAGGAGGTTGGCGGAGAATCCTCCTGAGACACCGGCGAAGGCCGCCGCGATACCAGCAATGGGATTGCGCCCGGCAGCGGCGAAGATTACACCCGCCAGCGGAATCAGCACCACGTAGGCAGCATCGGCTGCCAGGTTACCCATCATGCCAATGAGTGCGACTGCCGGGGTTAGCAGCAGTCTTGGCGCCTTGGACACGGCGCCGCTCATGGCCGAGGCGAACAGGCCGGAACGCTCAGCCACGCCCGCTCCCAACATGACCACCAACACATAACCCAGTGGATGAAACCCGGCAAAGGTCGCCGGCATTTCCACTAACAACCGTTGTATGTTGTTGGCGGACAACAGGCTTTCCGCGCTTACTACAATCGGATTACCGGCCGCATCCATCTGGGTTGGGTGCGGCGCCGATACACCGGCCAGGGCGGCGATGACACTGATGGCCACCACTCCGAGGATACAGTAGAGAAAGATAAAGACGGGATCGGGCAGTTTGTTGCCGGAGCGTTCTATCCAGGCGAGGACGCCTTTCATTTCACTGGCGGGGGAATGGTCAATATTGGTGTCTGTCATCGATTCGTTTCTTCGGTTTTTGTTGTTTGGTTTCAGCCGGCGTTACGGCTTCATTCTTCGTTCGCTTTTGTAGACAAGGGCATCAACGCAGTAAACGGTAAAATTGCTGCAGGTCTCCCAGGTACAGCCGGGGTTGTTCCAGGGCGGCAAAGTGACCACCCCGGGGCATCACCGTGTAATGGCGAAGGTCATAGGCGGCCTCGGCCCAGGTTCTTGGAGAGACGTAGATCTCTGCTGGAAACAGGGCAATCCCCGTTGGCACATCGATATAGCCCAAGGGTTTTATGGCAGGTGTATTTTGATTCTCGTAATAGATGCGGGTCGACGAGGTTATGGTGCCGGTAAACCAGTAGATGGAGATATTGGTCAGCAATTCGTCCTTGCTGAAGTTGTTGTCCAGATTCCCGGTAGCATCTTGAGGCAGGTCGGCCCAGCCGTGGAATTTCTCCACAATCCAGGCGGCAAGTCCGGCCGGTGAATCATTAAGACCATAGCCCAGAGTCTGGGGTTTGGTGCTTTGTATCTGCTGATAGCCCACCTCTTTCTGCATGTACGCTCGCCTGGCAGCCTGCAAGGCAGCTTCAGCAGGATCTGTCCGCGCCAGCAAAGCCTCGTCTTGCGGCGGGCTCGCCAAAAGCATATTGGAGTGCAGACCGATGAGGCGCTCTGGGTAGTGATTGGCCAGATGCCTGTTGATGATAGCTCCCCAATCGCCTCCCGCCAGGGCATAGCGCTCATAGCCCAGGCGCTCCATCAAGGCCGCAAGAATTAGTGCCATACGTTCCGGGCTGTAGCCCGATTCGTTGGGTATGCCGGAAAACCCAAAGCCCGGCAGGGAAGGTGCGACCACATGGAAGCTGTCGGCACTGTCACCCCCATGCTGCCCAGGCTCGGTCAGGGGACCGATGATCTTTACGAATTCACTGATGGAGCCCGGCCAGCCGTGTACCATCAGCAAGGGAATCGCATCAGGGTTGGCTGATTTCTGGTGAATGAAATGCAACTGCAGATCTTCGATAGTGGTCTTGAAATGATCAAACTGGTTTAACTGCGCTTCCTGTGCACGCCAGTCGAAATCCTCTTGCCAGTAACGGAGCAACTCGCGCATATAGTCCAGGTCGGTCCCGTATTCCCAGCTGATGCCGTCCAACTGGTCCGGCAAGCGGGTGCGGGCGAGGCGCCGCTGCAAGTCGTCGAGTTCGGCTTCATCAATGGCGATAGTGAAGGGAACGATTTCGGCATTGGCGGCAAATTGAAGGTTTTCCATGGAACTCGGGTCCTTGCTTGTAGCGAGACTTGCGGAGGAAACGACTGCGGGAGATACCGTGGATAGACTCGCCGCTGGATCGGCCGCTGCCAGCGCAAGGGAATCTGCCGTTGCCGCACTTGAAATCAGTCCGGGGAGCAGCATATAGAAGGCCACAATCGGCGCTGTAGCGTACAGGTTCTTAATTGAGTGTGTGGCCATTACAATAGGTCATCCTCTTTGAATTCCGGGTCAGGCGTGACCGATCATGCCGCAATCACCTGAGCCGTTCAACTTGACATCACTGGTGCTTTAAAAGCGAAGGTAAAACTTAATGTTATTTAATCTTGGTCAGAAGCCACTTGAAATCCCCGAAAAAGACAGGGCGCTGCCGGACCGCGAACAGGCCGTCAGCTTCAACCCCAGACATTTCGTCAACGGCAATACCATCGTGGAGCCGGTACCGGCTCACCTCGAGAAGGCGGTATTTGGATTGGGCTGTTTCTGGGGTGCAGAACGGCTGTTCTGGGAACTGCCTGGCGTCTACAGCACAGCGGTCGGCTACGCCGGCGGTTTCACCCGCAATCCCAGCTATGAAGATGTTTGCAGCGGCAAAACCGGGCACATCGAGGTCGTACTGGTGTTTTACGACCCGACACAGATCCGCTTCGAGCAATTGCTGGCGGCGTTCTGGGAAGCCCACGATCCCACCCAGGGTATGCGCCAGGGCGCAGACATCGGCACCCAGTATCGCTCCGCGATCTATGCCTGCGATGCACAACAGGAATCTCAGGCGAGGAAATCACTGTCCACTTTCCAGAACGCCTTGAATGCCATTGGGCGTGGAGAAATCACCACTGAAATCAAACCCCTGAATGATTTCTTTTATGCGGAAGATTATCACCAGCAATACCTGGCCAAGAATCCGGCTGGCTATTGCGGGCTGGCTGGAACTGGCGCCTGTTACCAACCGGCTAAGCAGCAGGGCGCCTAGGCGCGTTTAGCGGGGAATGTCGCGGAAGAAGCGCCTGATCTCATCTTCCTTGGCCATGGCATTTGCATAACCCAGCTCCAGCAAGGCATTACAGAAACCCTTCTCAAACAGGATCAGGCTCAACATCGTGCCTGATCCACTCTTCTTTTTATAGCGCGAGAGGGGACGGGGCAGTTCGTCGTGATACTCCATTGCCAATAAATTCAATTCCCTGGACGGAGAAATTTCCAGCAATTCTACTTCGTATACCGAACGGGACAGCCGCTTCTTCTGGCGTAGCCCGATGAGTGGAATAACATCGTTCATATGGCGCAGGAATTCCAGGTCATTCTCCAGGGTATCCACGAAGGCGCTGTTCAGCATGTGGCCGATGATATGCATCAGGCTGGGCGGTTCCTGCTGGCCGTCAGCCAAGGGCGATTTGGTGCGGTTGCCACTGACCCCAATGGCCAGTAAACGGCGCGCACCCAGATGGATGGCCGTGCTGGTGGGGGCCAGCTGTCGCACCGCGCCATCGCCGTAATACTGCTCATCGATCTGTACCGAGGGGAACACGATGGGAATGGCCGATGAGGCCATCAGGTGAGGCAACTGCAGGGTTGTTCTGCGACCGAAGCGGTGTGGCCCAGTCCATTCCTCGATACATTTAATAGCCTGGTAAAAGGAAACTGACTCGCCAGTGCCGTAGGCGGAAGCTGTCACGGCGATCGCGTCCAGCAGTCCCGCATCGATATTGTGTTGCAGGCGATCGAAGCGCACGACCCGGGTTAACAGGGCAGCAAGCGGGGCGTTGTCGAACAGCGCGACAGGCTTGTCACTGGACTTGTTGCCCAGCATGGCCAGCAGGACATTGGAAGCCCCCCCGAGCAATCCACCGGATTGGGGGTCTAGATCTGTTCACTGCTGAGGTTTTTCCATACGAATTCGAGGCGTTTCACCGCGAAGCGGAAATGTCGGGCATGGGAGGCGAGGGTCACGGCATTGAGGGCACCGGCCGAGGTGCCGGAAATCACCCGAAACGGATTGGCACTGCGCTCAGGCAGTAACCTGGCGATCGCCTTCAGCACACCAACCTGGTAGGCCGCCCTGGCGCCACCGCCAGAGAGAATCAGGCCCTTCGGCGATGTGTCTTCGGGTGGAAAATGTCCATGCATGAGCTCCGTTTCGCAAGCCTGTGCATTATTCAGTAAATGTTATGAGAAACAAGTCGGCGGGAGAAATCCGCCCTCTGTTTTTCTTTGGGTTAAAGCACCCGATCCCGGGTGCGACTCAGGGGTTGGTGGACGCAACCGGCGCGAAGGCGGAAGGGAAAACAGTAGCGGGTGACGCATCGAACTGTGGCTGAACAGGTTGCTGGGCAACACTCGCCGGGTTGGCGAATGTAGAGATGACCGAGCGGGCGATGAAGCTCAGGGGCAGTATGATCGCCAGCACCATCATCAACCTGTAGAAGCCATTCTTCGCCTCCAGATTCAGGTCGCCGAAGCCGGGACCAGCGTCCAGCAGGGCATCGCTTTGCTCCCGCGCCGCTTCGCCTGCGCTTTTGGTATCGACAACGAATCCTTCCGCCTCGTCACGCTGCTTTCTTTGCTGCTGTTCCCGGAGTTTGTTTTTCAGGAACTCGACATGATCGGGAAGGGCTTCGACCAGTTCAGCGGCCTGGCCGTCGGGCAAGGGGGGATCGAGGACAGGCACCGGCGTGAAGATGATTGCTGACTCTTCAAAAGTGTCGTCCGGTAAGAGTGCTGACATGAGCTGATCCTTCCTTTGGTTTGTCGGCCCGGAACCCGACCCGATTCTATCCCTGTGCAGTTGCTCAGTGGCGGCTGCAGTGTTGCCAGTAGCGGGTATCCGTCATACTGAGAACCGGGAGGCGCACAGTTTCATTACCCTCTATTAGGTGTAGTACGATATCGTTATGCGCGCCATAGTTTTGCGTCCCGATCGCCGTATTGGCGACGGTTAATTGACGGTGAGCCAGCTTTTACAGAAGCTGGATTCACAGACTGATGCAAGAACTTGAAAAGCAGCGCTTGTTCACCCCCAGTACGGCAAGGCGAACAGCGTGTTATCCGCTGCAGGAACTGGCGCTCAACCACTCCGCATCCGGAGAGTGCATCACCCATGGGACAGACAGAATTACACGGACCAGCCTGGCCAGGCATGCTATGAAAAAAGTACAGATATCTATCGACCCCCTGGTCATCGCCATCTCTTCCCGGGCCCTATTCGATCTGGCCGAGAGCCATCGGGTCTATGAGAGCGAGGGGCTGGATGCCTACCAGCGTTACCAGATAGAGAGGGAAGACGAGCCCCTGGCCAGGGGCGTTGCTTTCGAGCTGGTGCAGAAGTTGCTGCATCTCAATGATCTGCTTGAAGAATCCCCGGTGCAGGTCATCCTGCTGTCGCGCAATAGCGCCGATACGGGTCTGCGTATCTTCAACTCCATCGAGCACTACGGACTCAATATCACCCGCGCCGCGTTCTGCAGTGGCGATAGTCCCTACCGCTATATCTCCGCCTTTAACAGCCACCTGTTCCTGTCTACCGACGGCGCCGATGTGCGGCAGGCCCTGGAGCTGGGAGTCGCAGCAGCCACCATTCTGCCCTCGAACAAGCCGCCGGCCCCCAAGGAAATACTCAAAATAGCCTTCGATGGAGACGCGGTGCTGTTCTCTGATGATTCCGAAAAAATTTATAAAACCAAAGGCCTGGAGGCTTTTACGAAGAATGAGCGTGAAGCTGCCAATGAGCCTCTGGCCGGCGGCCCCTTCAAACCCTTCCTCGGCGCACTACAGCAGATCCAGCGCGCCTTTCCGCCGGGAGAGGCGCCTATTCGCACCTGCCTGGTGACAGCGCGGGCGGCACCAGCCCATGAGAGGGTAGTGCGAACTCTCCGTGCCTGGAATATTCGCATCGATGAATCCCTGTTCCTGGGTGGACTGGACAAGGGCCAGTTCCTGCAAGCCTTTGATGCCGATGTCTTTTTCGATGACCAGGAAGGTCACTGCGAATCTGCCCGCAATCACGTGGCCACCGGCCATGTGCCACATGGTGTAGCAAATAACTAACATTAAATCAGTTAGTTAGCGCCTATAATTCAAGCCTGAGGCTATAAACCATCCCCAGACTCATCAGTATCAGTATCAGTAGCTGCTGCAATAGCTTCTCCGGCACTTGGCTGCTGATGCGTGAACCCAGGCTGATGGCCGGTAGAGATCCCAGTAGCAGACTTACCAGCAACATCAGGTCGACATAGCCCGCGAACAGGTAGCCCATGCCGGCAATGAAGGTGAGAGGTACGGCATGGGCGATATCGGTGCCGATGATCTTCACCGCGGAGGTCTGGCTGTAAATCACTAGCAGGATGGCAGCGCCAAAGGCACCGGCTCCCACGGAGGACAGGGTCACGCAAACCCCCAGCAGCAGGCCCATGATCCAGGTCACGAGGGCGCGATTGCGGTGCACGGTACGCATCAACAGCTCCGGCCGCTCTTCGATCGCTTTCTGCCTTAGTATATCCCTAAATATCAATATATTAGCCGTGATTATTAACATAATACCCAAACTACGGGTGAGGAGCGCCTCGAAGCCGGGAGACTCCTGGAAGCCGCTATCGATCACGAAGAAATGCAGAAGTATGGACACCGGCATGCTGCCGGCGGCGAGCAGGGCGACGATGCGCCACTCCACATTGCCACGGCGATTATGGGACAGGGCGCCGCCCGCCTTGGTGATGGCGGCATACAGCAGGTCGGTACCGATCGCCACCGGCGCGGGATAACCGAACAGCAGTAATAATGGCGTCATCAGGGAACCCCCGCCAACGCCCGTGAGGCCTATGGCGAAGCCAACTGTGGCTCCAGCCAAAATATGTAGCAAGAATTCCATTGTGGTCTACAGTGATTAAAGAGGCGCTGCTCAGGGAAAAAGCGCTGGTAAAAATAGGGTACGCCGTTTATTCTTCAAAAGAATAATTTGGCATATTTTTATAACTAAATAGCATATGCCCGCTATACCGACACAATAAAGAACTTTGCTTGCTCAATTTGGAGGAGCTATGAAACTGCAGCAGTTGCGCTACATCTGGGAAGTTGCGCATCATGATTTAAACGTGTCGCAAACGGCACAGAGTCTGTACACCTCGCAACCTGGAATCAGCAAGCAAATCAGACTGTTAGAAGATGAACTCGGGGTAGAGATATTCTCCCGCAGTGGCAAGCACCTGACCCGCATCACACCGGCTGGGGAATCGATCCTGAAAACCGCCGGTGAAATCATGCGCAAGGTGGAAAGCATCAAGTCTGTGGCCCAGGAATTCTGTGATGAGAAGAAGGGCGCACTGGCAGTGGCCACCACCCATACCCAGTGTCGTTATGTGTTACCTCCCGTGATCAAGCAGTTTATCGTCAAGTTTCCGGACGTTGCCCTGCATATGCATCAGGGAACGCCGATGCAGATCTCGGAACTGGCCGCCGACGGCACCGCCGATTTCGCCATCGCCACCGAGGCCCTGGACCTGTTCAGCGACCTGGTAATGATGCCATGCTACAGCTGGAACCGGGCTGTGCTGGTTCCAAGAGATCACAAATTAGCTCAAATATCGAGGCTAAGTCTCGAAGATTTATCGAGATATCCTCTCGTGACCTATACCTTTGGTTTCACGGGACGTTCCAAGTTGGATGAGGCCTTTACCGCCAAGGGGCTGTCGCCCCGTGTGGTATTCACCGCCGCGGATGCCGATGTCATCAAGACCTACGTACGGATGGGCATGGGAGTCGGTATCGTGGCCTCCATGGCCCATGATCCAGTCAAGGATGATGACCTGGTGGCGCTGGATGCCAGTCACCTGTTCGAGCCCAGCATCACCAAGATCGGCTTCCGACGTGGCAGCTTCCTGCGGGGCTATATGTTTGATTTTATTCAGATGTTTGCGCCACACCTGAGTCGTGACCTGGTCGAGGAGACCAGCTTCAGGCATTCCAGGGCAGAACTGGAAGACCTGTTCAAGGATATCGAATTGCCGGTTCACTAGGACCGGCCTCAATCAGACCTACCGCGCGCTGGCTGTTGCACCGCTGCCGCGGCCAGAGTCTCTCCAGCCCATTCCTGCCAGGGCGCTAATCCCTGGCCAGACTATCCAGATTGCCCTTGTGCAGCCCGCATTCCTTGATGGTGGCTTCTTCCCACCACCAGCGTCCCTCACGCTCGTGCTGATGGGGGCCGATGGATTTCGTGCAGGGTTCACAGCCGATACTCACATAACCCCGGTCGTGGAGCGGGTTATAGGGTATCTCCAGGAGGCGGATCGTCTCCCAGACTTCTTTCGATGAGACGTTCGCCAGGGGGTTAACCTTCACCAGCGGCTGATCGGGGCTGGAAAAGGTCCTGTCGATCTCGATCACCGCAACCTCATTGCGGGTGGGACTCTGGTCACGGCGCTGGCCGGTGATCCAGGCATCAAACTGAGTCAGCCTGCGGCGCAGCGGAGCTACCTTGCGAATGCCGCAGCATTCTTCGTGACCATCCTTATAAAAGCTATATAAACCTTTATTTTTAATGAGTTTATCTACTTCTTTTGGATCGGGTTGCAGGGCGTCGATGGCGATCTGGTAATGCTTTTCCACATCCACAATGAATTGCCGGGTCTCTGGGTGCAGGCGGCCGGTGTCCAGGGTCAGGAAGGCCGGCGGGCGGGGCAGCCTGGTGGCCAGGTGCACCAGCAACACGTCCTCGGCACCGCTGAAGGCGAGTGCCACGGACTCCAGCTCATCCTGCACCCGCTGCAGTATTTCCTTTGGGGATTTATCCTGGAATTCTTCGTTGAGGACCGCGATGGTCTGGCTGGAGATCGGACGGGAATTCATAAGCGTCTTGGTTGGGGGGAGCAGTAGTCCCGGTGAATCGGTAATCCCCTGTCACAGCGAGCGGGCCGATGACCCTGCGCGCCAGTGCGGGCGCACATTGTGGGGGAAAACGCGCGTACCGTAAAGCCACTGCAGGACCCGCCATTGCTGCTGTGACAATGTTCCACGGAGACACAAGCAATGTTCCACGTGGAAAAATCTTAATAATATTAAGTATTTAGACAGTCTAAACCGCTATTTCACCTAAATCTAGTGGCAAAATTGCCACAGCAGACCCAGATATGTCGTTCGAACAAAAAATAGGCCACGCCTCACGCTGTCCCAGCGCCCTGGATTCTGCTAGATTTTGGTTGTCTAAATGTCCTGTGCCCTCATACCTCACTGACCTGGAGTAGTAACGCCCTATGGAACTCGCCTGCCTGGACCTGGAAGGGGTCCTGATCCCGGAAATTTGGATTGGATTCGCCGAGAAGACCGGCATCGAAGAACTCAGGGCAACCACCCGGGACATACCCGACTACGATGTGCTGATGAAGCAACGTCTGCGTATCCTGTCGGAGAACAAGCTGGGGCTGCCTGATATCCAGGAGGTCATTGCCTCCATGAGCCCCCTCGAGGGCGCCTACGACTTCGTATGCTGGCTCAAGGAGCGGTTCCAGCTCATTATCCTGTCAGACACATTCTACGAGTTCTCCCAGCCCCTGATGCGGCAGCTGGATTTCCCGACCCTGTTCTGCCACCGCCTCATCGCCGATGACAGCGGGGCTATCGTGGATTACAAGCTGCGCCAGAAGGATCCCAAGCGGCAGTGCGTCATTGCCTTCCATGGGCTGAACTACCGGGTGATCGCGGCCGGGGATTCCTACAATGACACCACCATGCTGGGGGAGGCAGATGCCGGCATCCTGTTCAAGGCGCCGGCCAATGTAATCGAGGAGTTCCCGCAGTTTCCTGCCGTGCACAGCTACGAAGAGCTGAAACAGGAATTCATCAAGGCCAGCGAGCGCGACCTTTCACTCTGAGTCTTCTGCCGCTTGCAGCAACAGACTGCCTTGGGCCAGCAGCGCCAGCAGCAGGCTGCTGTCCCGCTCGCTCAGCGTGATTGAGGGAAGGGAGATACACTCTGTATTTCCGACACTTGCATTGCATAGCGCATGCACTAATTCAATCTGCCCGTCGGCCAGCTCGAAGCACTCCCCGTCCGCAAACAGGCGCAGGGGCAGGGCCGCCTCGCCGGCCGCAGGCTTCCTGGAGGCCAGGAAGGCAAAGCGGGAACCGGGATGGCGGCACAGCGCCTCACCCGCCGCCAGGGCGTCCTGCAGGGCGGCTGCCGTAAGCTGGCAGGCGTATTCCCTGTGCAGGGCCGGATAACGCGGGCGGGTGACCAGATTGCCAAAGGCCTCCTGGAATACCGGGCGGGACTGCAGCTTGCCTTGCAGCGCTTGCCACAGACGCTGCAGCTCAGAGGCATTGATCTCGCCAGCCTGCCCGGGCAACACTGGCTTGTGGTCGAGATAGCGCTGGTCCGGGTTGCAATGGGACATCAGCAGGGTACTGAACTCCTCCAGCAACTCTTCATGCGAGGGAGCCCGAAAGCCGATGGAGTAGCACAGGCCCGGATCGCCGCCGATGCCCCAGTGGGCCCAGCCGGGCGGAATGTAGAGCACGTCTCCGCTATGCAGGGTAAATTCCTGTTCTTGCTTGAATCCTTCCAGAAGGCTGAGGCCAGTGCTGCTGTCCACTCTGGATTCCGCGTCGCAGCGCTGCCCCAGCCGCCAGTGCCGCGACCCCGCGCCTTGCAGCAGGAACACATCGTAGCGGTCGAAATGCGGTCCCACGCCGCCTCCAGGGGCGGCAAAGGACACCATGATGTCGTCGATGCGCCAACTGGGAATGAAATCGAAACGGGCCTTGAGGCGCGCCACTTCCTCCACCCAGAGGTCGACGCTCTGTACCAGTAAGGTCCAGTCCCGTTCGGGTAGGGCGGTGAGGGTGTCTTCGGCAAACGGGCCGTGGCTAAGGCGGTAACGGCCATCCTCGCTGTGCACCAGGCGGCTCTCCACGTCTTCGGACAGGGCCAGGCCGCCCAGTTCGTCACCATCCAGGGGATCCGAGAAATTTTCAAGGAAACCTCTTATAAGCAACGGTTTTTGTTGCCAATATTTCTCGAGGAAACTGGCTGGGTTGAAGGGGTTCGCGGTCAATTCCGGGCTCGACGGGGCTTAGATTGCCTGTGCCTGCTGGATGGCATTACCGAGGTAGTCGCGGGGGGTCAGGGCCAGCAGTTCGGCCTTGGCGGCATCCGGTATCTCAAGCTCGCTGATGAACGCCTGCAGCGCCTCCCGCGTAATACCCTTGCCCCGGGTGAGAGCCTTGAGCTTTTCGTAGGGCTGGTCGATGCGGTAGCGGCGCATTACGGTCTGCACGGGTTCGGCCAGGATCTCCCAGCAGGCATCGATGTCGGCATCGATGGCGGTGGCGTTCAATTCCAGCTTGCCGATGCCCTTCAGCAGCGCCTGGTAGGCAATATGGCTATGGCCAAGACCGGTGCTTATGGAGCGCAGAACGGTGGAATCTGTGAGATCCCGCTGCCAGCGCGAAACAGGCAATTTGGCGGCCAGGTGTCCGAGGATCGCGTTGGCCATACCCAGGTTGCCCTCGGCGTTCTCGAAGTCGATAGGGTTGACCTTGTGAGGCATGGTGGAGGAACCCACTTCCCCGGCAACGGTCTTCTGGCGAAAATAATTGAGTGATATGTAAGCCCAAATATCTCTCGAAAAATCAATAAGTACCGTATTATACCTTGCAAAACAGTCGAAGATTTCTGCGAGGTAGTCATGGGGCTCGATCTGGGTAGTATAGGGATTCCATGCCAACCCCAGCCCGGTGACGAACTGCTGCGCCAGGGCAGGCCAGTCCACATCGGGGTAGGCGCTGAGGTGGGCGTTGTAGTTACCCACCGCGCCATTGATCTTGCCCAACAGTGGCGTGGCCTCGATCTGCTGGTACTGGCGCCGCAGACGGTAGGCCACATTGGCCATTTCCTTGCCCACGGTGGTGGGGGATGCGGGCTGGCCATGGGTTCGGGACAGCAGGGGCTGGGTGGCGTGGCTGCGGGCCAGTTGCTCGATGCTGGCGATCACCGTGGCGGCCGTGGGCAGCAACACGTCACGGCGACCTTCCAGTAACATCAGGCCGTAGGCCAGGTTGTTGATGTCTTCGCTAGTGCAGGCAAAGTGCACGAATTCGAGGTGCTCAGCCAGATCGACAGAATCCTTAAGTCTTTCTTTAATAAAATACTCTACTGCTTTGACATCATGATTAGTTTTGCTTTCTATGTCTTTGACTCTCTGTGCGTCTTCCAGGCTAAAATCGCGATAGATAGACTCCAGCGCCTCGCTCTGTGCGGGACGCAGGGGAGCCAGCTCCGGGATGCCTTCACAGGCCGCCAGGGCCTCCAGCCAGCGAATCTCGACGATAACCCGGCAACGGATCAGTCCGAATTCACTGAAATAAGGGGCCAGGGCCTCGGCTTTGCTGCGATAGCGCCCATCCAGGGGCGAAATGGCCAGGAGTGGGCTCAGAGAGTCCGTCATAGAGTATTCCTTGTAGAGTCTTTCTTTAGTTTATTTACTAAGAGCCTGATTTAACGAGGTGATGTCTTATTGGGTTAAACGCTCGTTATCAGTTTGCGCCGCAAATTGGTCGCCGTTTCCTGTATGCGCCTGCGATACACCACCATGCGCCAGCGCCGCCCTCCCAGCTGGTGCCACAAGACAGCGGAACGTATGCCCGCCAGCAATAGCGCGCGAATGCGATTGGCGGTGAAATCAGCCTTCAGGTGGGCAATCTTTCCCTGTACCTGAATACGGTACGACAGGGTGCTTATTGTATCCTGATAGAGGGTGGCTAGCTGCTTGAAAATGCGCTTCTGGTGCGAGAACCCGGGGTTATCGGGGTCGGACACGGTCAGCGTTTCCCGGGGAATCGGATCGAGGTACTGCAGGCGCCGATGGATGGTGTCCTGCATCTCACCATTGGCCATAAGTTTACCTCTTAACAATATGATTCCTAGTGTATATCGGACCACCTCACCATGTTCACGAAGGCGCTCGGTCCCGAACATTTCCTGCATGATGCCCACCCCGCGAGCGAGGTCGGCAGGATGGGGGTATATGTCATCGATGGAATCCGGCGCCGTGTCCATCAGGGGATTGATGCAGGCCGCCAGTTGCGCCTGGGGCACGTCCCCTTCACAGGCCAGGTCCCTGACCAGCGTGGCGCACTGGGTGACTGCGGCCAGGGCCAGGTTCTGTTGTTCCCAGCGACTGAACTCAGCGAGTGTAGGCATCGATGATGGCCCCTCCGAGGCAACGGTCCTGCTGGTAGAACACCACGTATTGACCAGGGGTCACCGCCCGTTGCGGCCGCTGGAAGCGCACCAGGAGCCGGCCGTCTTCCAGCGCGCTCACGGTACAGTCCTGGTCGGCCTGTCGATAACGGATCTTGGCCTGGCACTGCAGGGGCAGGGAGGGCCCGCCCTGATTCACCCATGAGGCTGGCTGGGCGATGAGCTCACTGGAGAAAAGATCTTCATTTTCATTGCCTTGAGAGACAATTAACACGTTACGCTTGAGGTCTTTGCCCACCACATACCAGGGCGCCTCAGGACGGTCGGGAATACCGCCTATACCCAGTCCCTGGCGCTGACCCAGGGTGTAGTACATGAGGCCGGCATGGCGGCCCACCGTCGCGCCGTCCATTGCCTCAATGTCCCCGGGCTGTGCCGGCAGGTAATTCTCGAGGAATTCCTTGAACTTGCGCTCACCAATGAAACAGATGCCTGTGCTGTCCTTCTTGTCCTTGGTGACGAGGTTCAGGTCTCTGGCCAGGCGCCGCACCTCGGCCTTGTTCAACTCGCCGACGGGAAACAGGCTGTAGCGCAGGTTGTCCTCGCTCACTTCACACAGGAAGTAGCTCTGATCCTTGTTGTCATCCAGGCCCTTTTGCAGGTAGGTATGTCCGCCGTCGTCGCAGCGGCGCACGTAGTGACCAGTGGCGATGAGATCGGCCCCCAGCGCCAGGGCGTAGTCCAGGAAGGCCTTGAACTTGATCTCCTTGTTACAGAGCACGTCTGGATTTGGCGTTCTGCCGGCGCGATACTCCTTGAGGAAATGCTCGAACACATTGTCCCAGTATTCGGCGGAGAAGTTAGCGGTGTGCAGGTGTATACCGAGCTTGTCACACACGGCCTGGGCATCGGCCAGATCCGCCAGCGCCGTGCAATACTCCGTACCATCGTCCTCTTCCCAGTTCTTCATGAATAGTCCCTCGACCTGATAGCCCTGCTGTTGCAACAGGTGGGCCGAGACAGAGGAGTCCACCCCCCCGGACATGCCGACGATGACCCGGGTGTCAGCCGGGGCTTTAGCTGAAGATTTCAGTGAAGACTGCAATGTAGCTGATTGATTCATGGGTTGTTGCTAGTGTGCTTCCCACGCCTTTCCAATAGGCGTTTGCGTCTAATGCGCGCCCGCCGTTGTACTGCGTAGTGAGCGTCATCCTGCGACAGGGTGGGCTGCCTCAACGGATTACCTCCAGGGGAAAGACCAGGCCCCGCTGATAATCTTCGAGAGCGCGCCAGACCATAGGGCTTCGCAGCTGATCTTTCAAGCCAAGCAGCTCCTCCATGCTTAACCAGCGGGTATCGGCGATATCCCCATCGAGCGGACCGGGGTGTTTCTGTTCTACAGGATTCGCTATAAAACAATGCCGTATATAGCTGATTCCATTGGCAGGTGAACGATACTCGTAGACCCCCAGCAGCGCCGTAACCTGCACCAGCCATCCGGTCTCCTCGAGGGTCTCACGGTGGGCGGCAGCGATTAGTGATTCACCCGCCTCGACATGGCCGGCAGGCTGGTTATACACCAGGGCACCATCGCTGTGTTCGCGAACAAACAGGAAGCGGTCTTCCCGGGGGACCACGGTAGCAACAGTTATATGGGGGAGTTCGGACATCGACGCGTCAATTTTATGGTCAAACAATAACCCGATCAACGAGCTAAGCCTGCTTGCTAACTTGATTTCTTGTGAGCGCTTCTGCTCACTGCAGTAAAGAGCGATAATGCCGTATCCCGCAACTACCCTGATACCGACACACAGCAGATTCTATGAGCAGCAAACTCACACACCTGGACTCCGAAGGCAACGCCCACATGGTGGATGTGGGTGACAAGGCAATCACCCAACGCATCGCCGTGGCCCGCGGCACCATCAGCATGGCACCGGAAACCCTGGCTCTCATCGCCCGCGGCGGCCACAAGAAAGGGGACGTGCTCAGCGTGGCCCGTATCGCCGGCATACAGGCCGCCAAGCAAACCTCCCAGTTGATCCCCCTGTGCCATCCCCTGATGCTGAACAAGGTAGGGGTGGATCTGGAACTGGATGAGGACAACAGCGCTGTAGTCATCACCGCTACCTGCAAGGTAGATGGCAAGACCGGAGTCGAGATGGAGGCGCTCACCGCTGTCTCCACGGCGGCCCTGACCATTTACGACATGTGCAAGGCGGTAGACAAGAACATGGTCATCGGCGGCATTCACCTGCTGGAGAAGCAGGGCGGCCGCAGCGGCCACTACCAGCGAATGGAGGCAGTCTGAGGCCCATGCTCACTATTCATTATTTTGCCAGCATCCGGGAAGCTCTGGGGCGCGCGGAAGAGACCCTGGCATTACCTTCGGGAGTCGATGACGTGGCCGGCCTGTTGTCGCACCTGTCTGCGCAGCATCCGGCCCTGCAAGCACTCGACACGTCCGGCAATACACTATTGGTCGCTGTAAATCAGACAGTTGTGGATAGAAGCTGGAAACTTTCTGAAGATGATGAGGTGGCCTTCTTTCCACCCATGACCGGTGGCTGAGCATGATTCTCTTGCAGGAACAGGATTTCGACCTGGCCCAGGTCTACCAGTCGCTCCGGCAACAGGCGGGTGATCCCGGCGCCATCGTCACCTTCACCGGACTGGTGCGGGAGATCTACGATCAGGATGCCGATGGCAGTAATCCGGTAACCGGGCTGTTTCTAGAACATTATCCCGGCATGACAGAAAAATGCCTGGAGGATATTGCCCGACAAGCCCGGGATCGGTGGCCGCTGCAGGCGCTCTGTATTATTCACCGGGTCGGCGAGCTCAGGCCTGGCGACCAGATCGTGCTAGTGGGCACAGCCAGCGCCCATCGGCATGCGGCCTTCGAAGCGGCCCAATTCATGATGGACTACCTCAAGAGCAAGGCACCGTTCTGGAAGAAGCAGCGCGGCAAGACAGGCTCTGAGTGGGTGGCGAGCCGGGACAGCGACTCCGAGGCTATTGCCCGCTGGCAGAAATAGCGGGACTTTCCTTACATTACAGGTCCTGCACAGTCAGCTGTACCCAGTCCCCGGGCTCCAGGTCGGCAATCTGCCAGTCCCCCACGGCCACCCGTACCAGCCGCAGGGTGGGAAAACCCACCGCGGCGGTCATACGTCGAACCTGCCGATTGCGACCTTCCCGGATGGTCATTTCCAGCCAGCTGGTGGGGATATGCTTGCGAAACCGCACCGGAGGATTTCGGGGCCAGAGCCTGGGTTCATTAATCACTTTAACTTCAGCGGGTAAGCTCAGGCCATCCTTGAGCTCCACACCGTCGATCAACTGCTGAATCGCGCTATCATCTGGCACGCCCTCGACCTGCACCAGGTAGGTCTTTGTGTGCCTGAAACGGGGATTGGCGATGCGCTCCTGCAGCTTGCCGTCATCGGTAAGCACCAGTAAGCCCTCGGAATCCTTGTCCAGCCGGCCAGCGGCGTAGAAGCCCTCGGCATCGATGTAGTCGGCGAGGGTGGCGTGCCCGCCTTCACTGGTGAACTGGGACAGCACACCGAAGGGCTTGTTGAAGAGAATTACCTGCGCCATAGAACACTTACGACCAAAATCTCAAGAATTTCGGGCGTAGTGTACTCGCACACTGGTGGGTGTGTTTAGAAAGAATTATCAGCATCTGCCCCGTCCGGGTTTACTCGGCGGCGGCTTCTATGCTGATATCTTCCTGGGGTGTCTCTGCTGCGCCATTCGCTGAATTGCCCGCAGAGGATTCAGCAGATGATTCAGAGACAGGTTTGATATTGGCTGCGTGCAGTCCCTTGGGCCCTTCAACGGTATCGAACGACACCAGTTGCCCGGCCTTCAGAGTTTTGTAACCTTCCATGCCAATTGCGGAATAGTGGGCGAACAGATCTTCGCCGCCATCATCTGGCAAAATAAACCCAAATCCCTTGGCATTATTGAACCATTTAACTTGCCCGGTACTCATCTATAACTCCGTGCTTGTTATTATTTTTTTTGATTATTTTGTAGTGACTCCTAGCCACTCCTCTAAGCCTATACACCTTTGACATCAAAATGTCAAAACCAAGAATTTCACAGCTGACTTCCTGTGTCGACTACAGCTGCTTGAAATCCCGCGAAATAGCCCTATCTATAAGTGCATAGCCAGCTAAGGCAGGGGCCCAAGCCTCTGCCATAAAGCCCTTTTCAAGGCCCGGCAAGTGACGCAAAATAATCGTCCTCCAGGCCTGATGAATTCAGCTGATCATCCGTAGTAATAAAGTATGCAGAAGAAAGTTCTACTAGACTTAGAGATGAGTAAATTACCCATACGCCCGAACAATTCACAGGATGAAAATGACGGCGGACACAACACCGGTTTTGCGGAAGCCGCTGAGAAACCCAAACTCAAGCAACCGCCGTTGTATAAGGTAATACTGATCAACGACGACTACACGCCAATGGATTTCGTGGTCGACGTGTTGCGCTCCTTCTTCAACATGAATGTTGAAAAGGCAACCCAGATCATGCTGAAGGTACACACAGAGGGAAAGGGCGTGTGCGGCGTATATAGTAAGGATGTTGCAGAAACGAAGGCAGCGCAGGTTAACGATTATTCTCGCGAATGCGAGCAACCCTTGCTTTGCTCCGTTGAAATTGACAGATGAGAGATGGCAGGAGACTGGCTTTAGACTTCAGCAGAGCCGGTAAAACTTGCCAGCAATTCTTGATAGCCACCTGAACAGGTAAAAGGCCATTATGTTAAGCAAAGATCTTGAAGCCACATTAAATTATGCGTTCAAAGGTGCTCGCAAGAAGCGTCATGAGTTTATGACAGTCGAGCACCTGTTGTTGGCATTACTAGACAACGAGGTTGCTTCAAATGTTCTTCTCGCCTGCGATTGTGATCTTTCCCGATTACGGGGTGAGCTCGTTGACTTCGTCGATGCCACCACACCCCTGATTCCCGAATCGGAAACAGGCCGGGAAACCCAACCGACTCTCGGCTTCCAGCGCGTATTACAACGCGCCGTGTTTCATGTGCAGTCCTCTGGCAAAAGAGAGGTAACTGGCGCCAATGTCCTGGTAGCGATATTCAGCGAGCAGGAAAGCCAGGCCGTTTACTTCCTCAAGCAACAGGATGTCGCCCGTATCGATGTAGTGAATTACATCACCCACGGCATCTCCAAGATTCCGGGCCACGCCGGCAACAACGAGTCACCCTCCGAACAACAGGAAGAGGAATCGCTCGGCGAAAGCTCGGCGAATCCACTGGACAGTTTCGCCACCAATCTTAACGCCGAGGCCGAAGCCGGGCGCATCGATCCCTTGATCGGCCGTACCGACGAAGTGACCCGGGTGGTTCAGGTACTGTCCCGACGCCGCAAGAACAACCCATTGCTGGTCGGTGAATCCGGGGTTGGTAAGACCGCGGTTGCCGAGGGCCTTGCCAAACTCATCGTCGAGGGCGAAGTGCCTGACGTGCTCAAGGACGCAGAGATCTATTCTCTTGATCTCGGCGCCTTGCTGGCCGGCACCAAGTACCGTGGTGATTTCGAGAAGCGCTTCAAGGCATTGCTGGGTGATTTGAGGAAGAACAAGCATGCCGTGCTGTTCATCGACGAGATTCATACCATCATCGGTGCCGGCGCTGCCTCCGGTGGTGTGATGGATGCATCGAATCTCTTGAAGCCGGTGCTAACTTCCGGTGATTTGCGTTGCATTGGCTCAACCACCTACCAGGAATACCGCGGCATCTTCGAGAAGGACAGGGCGCTGTCCCGTCGCTTCCAGAAGATCGACGTGGACGAACCCGATGTCGATACCACCTACCAGATACTGAAGGGCCTGAAGTCGCGCTTCGAGGATCACCATGACCTGCGTTACAGCGACAAGGCATTGAGGGCCGCCTCTGAATTGGCAGGCCGCTATATCAACGATCGCTATATGCCGGACAAGGCTATCGATGTGATTGATGAGGCCGGCGCCTACCAGCGCCTGCTGCCTGCCAGCAAGCGCAAGAAACTGATCGGCGTGACCGACATGGAGAGGGTGGTGGCGTCCATCGCCAAGATCCCGCCCAAACACGTGTCCAGTTCCGACATCGACGCGCTCAAGAGTCTCGAGACCAACCTGAAGATGGTTGTGTTCGGGCAGGACGAGGCCATCGACTCACTGGCCACCGCAATCAAACTGTCCCGTGCCGGGCTCAACGAAGGAGAGAAGCCAATCGGTTCCTTCCTGTTCGCCGGACCCACTGGGGTGGGCAAAACTGAGGTCAGTCGCCAATTAGCCAAAATCATGGGCATCGAGCTGATCCGCTTCGACATGTCCGAGTACATGGAACGGCATACCGTTTCCCGGCTCATCGGTGCGCCTCCCGGCTATGTCGGTTTCGACCAGGGCGGCCTGTTGACCGAAGCCGTCACCAAGAATCCGCACTCCGTGGTGTTGCTCGACGAGATCGAGAAGGCACATCCCGATGTATTCAACCTGTTGCTGCAGGTGATGGACCATGGAACTCTGACAGACAACAACGGTCGCAAGGCTGACTTCCGCAATGTCATCCTGATCATGACCACCAATGCCGGTGCCCAGGAGATGTCCCGGTCCTCCATTGGTTTCACCGCGCAGGATCACAGCACCGACGGCATGGAGATCATCAAGAAGTCATTCACCCCCGAATTCCGAAACCGCCTCGATTCCATCATCCAGTTCGGCGCCCTGGCGCCGGAAACCATTCGAACCGTGGTGGACAAGTTCCTGGTCAATCTGCAGGTACAACTGGATGACAAGAACGTGCTGCTGCATGTGGACGACAGCGCTGTCGACTGGTTCGTCGAACACGGCTACAGCGAGTCCATGGGGGCACGCCCCATGGCCAGACTCATCCAGGAAAAACTGAAGAAGTCACTGGCTGAGGATATCCTGTTCGGTGAGCTGTCTGACTGTGGCGGCGAGGTCTACATCAGTGCCGGTGACGATATCGAAATCGAGATCAAGAGCGCCAACGGCGACAGCAAGTCAGACAGGTCGAAGAAGAAACCCGGTGACAAGGCCCTGAGCAAGACCGGGCACTAAGGTACTCCAGGGAGCCTGATTCAGGTCTTTGCCATCTCGATGGGGTAGGCGCTAGCGCGCGCGGTAGGTGATACGACCCTTGGTCAGGTCATAGGGAGTCAGTTCCACGCGGACCTGGTCCCCGGTAAGGATTCGGATGTAGTTCTTGCGCATCTTGCCCGAGATGTGGGCAGTCACGACATGGCCATTCTCCAG
This sequence comes from Pseudomonadales bacterium, assembly GCA_038134565.1. Classification (GTDB taxonomy): domain Bacteria; phylum Pseudomonadota; class Gammaproteobacteria; order Pseudomonadales; family Pseudohongiellaceae; genus UBA9145. The sequence continues at coordinate 34,625 of JAYPVK010000015.1, forward strand.
TTTTACCCGGAACATGGTGTTAGGAAGGGTATCTACAACTTCGCCTTCCATTTCGATTTGATCTTCTTTTGCCATCGGCACTCCAGATTGGTTTAAAGCGGGCGCATTTTGCCGGATTTTGTTGCAGTAGGCAAAAACTCTAGCGATTAAACTTGCGCGAGATCACTTGACCAGCACCCAGCGGCCTTCGATCAGCATCTGCAACGGCCGGAAATCGCTTTTGTACTGCATCTTCGCGCAATCCTTGATCCAGTAACCCAGAAACAGGTAGGGCAGGCCCAACTCACGGCATTTCTCAACCTGCCAGAGGATCGCAAAACGTCCCAGGGATTGCTGTTCGCGTGCCGGATCGAAGAAGGTATACACCGCTGAGAGACCCTGCGCCAGCAGATCTACCACGCTCACCGCCACCAGTTCCTCGCCCTCGTAGAACAGGTAGAAGCGGGTATCCACGGTCTTGGTCTTGATGAAGGCCTCATACTGCTCGAGGCTGGCGGGGTACATGTCTCCGTCATGGTGCCGGGTATCGATGTATCGGCGGTATAAATCGTACGCAGGTTCGTAGGTTAGGTCCGTTTCTTCACGTACCGTAAGCTGTTTGTTCCGGTGCATGACCCGGCGCTGGGAACGGGTAGGCCTGAAGTCATCCACCGGTATGCGGCAAGAGATACAGGCCCGACAGAAGTCACAGTCGGGCCGGTAGAGGTGAGCGCCGCTGCGGCGATAGCCCAGCTCGCTGAGCCTGCTGTTCAATGACTTGTCGATGACCAGATCCGGGTCCACGAAGACCGTGGCAGCCTGCTCCCTAACCTTGTAGCTGCAGGGATGGGGAGCGGTGCGGAAGAGTCGTACCGAGCTGATAAGTTTGTTATTCGATTTCATCTACAACAAGTTGAATTGCCGGATCTATTTGCCACTGGTGATCACTGTCATCGAGGCCGCTGCAGGCAGCTACCCAGTTCGCGAACTGGTCCCGGTCCATGGTCTGCGCGCCCAGGGACAGGAGATGCTTGCTGGCCACCTGGCAGTCAATGAGACGGAAGCCCCAGTGTGCCAGGTGCCGGGCCAGGGCTATCAATGCCAGCTTGGAGGTATTGGGCTCCACGCTGAACATGGATTCACCGAAGAATACCTTACCCAGGGACACGCCATACAGTCCACCCACTAGCGCGGAATCGGCCCAGACTTCTACGGAGTGGGCGTGCCCCAACTGGTGCAGGAGCTGGTAGGCAGAGCCCATCTCATCGGTGATCCAGGTGCCGGTATTCCCCGGACGCGACTTCCCGCAGTTCTCGATAACTGCAGAGAAATTGGTATCCATACTCAGCCGGTAGGGGTGCTTCTTCAGAAACTTCTTTAAGGAGCGAGAGACCTTGACCTGCTCCGGCACCAACACCAGGCGTGGATCCGGTGACCACCACAGGATGGGTTGACCCGCTTCATACCAGGGGAACACACCATGGGCATAAGCCTGCAGCAACCAGTCGGGACTGAGGTCGCCACCAGCAGCCAACAGTCCATTCGGGTCATCCAGCGCCTCGTCGAGTGGCGGAAACCAGGGTTCTTCAATGTCCAGCCAGGGCAGTGGCATGTGCGTGCGGCAATCAGCTGTCGAGGAACTTCTCGGCGTCCAGGGCGGCCATGCAGCCAAAGCCGGCGCTGGTGACCGCCTGACGGTAGACCTGGTCTGCTATGTCACCTGCGGCGAATACGCCGGGCACGCTGGTTTGAGTCGCATTGCCATCAAGGCCGCTGTGGATCTTGATGTAGCCACCCTTCATGTCCAGTTGCCCCTGGAACAGTTCCGAATTTGGCACATGACCGATGGCGATGAACACACCATCCACATCCAGCTTGCTGCTCTCGCCGCTCTGAGCGTGCTTGATGCTGATGCCGGTCACGCCGGATTCGGCCCCCAGCACTTCATCCAGCACGTGGTCCCACTGAATGGACACCTTGCCTTCTTCAACCTTGTCGAACAGCTTCTGCTGCAGGATCTTCTCGGCCCGCAGCGAATCCCTGCGATGTACCAGGGTCACATGGGAGCAGATGTTGGAGAGATAGAGCGCTTCCTCCACGGCGGTATTGCCACCACCGATAACGGCAACCGGCTTGTTGCGGTAGAAGAAGCCATCGCAGGTGGCGCAGGCAGAAACACCCTTGCCCATGAAGGCCTCCTCGGAGGGCAGGCCCAGGTACTGGGCGGAGGCACCGGTAGCGATGATCAGGGCATCGCAGCTATACTCGGCGGCATCGCCAGTGAGGCGAAACGGACGCTGGCTCAGGTCAACCTTCTTGATATGATCGAAAACCACATTGGTATCAAAGCGTTCTGCATGACTTTTCATGCGCTCCATAAGAGCTGGCCCCTGCAGACCTTCCACATCGCCGGGCCAGTTATCCACATCCGTGGTGGTGGTGAGTTGGCCCCCGGCCACCATGCCCGTAATCACTACCGGATCCAGATTGGCCCTGGCGGCATAGACCGCAGCGGTATAGCCCGCGGGACCCGATCCCATGATGATGAGTTTGTGGTGTTGAACGTCTGACATTGCCTATTCCTTACCTTTGCTGCAACACCACGGCCGGATGCCCGGGATGGGCGGCCGTGGTGATAGAAATGGATTAACCCGTATGTGTAGCCGGCACGGGTGTATTTAAAGACCCGGCGAGGGTGTATTTAAGCACTTTCTGGCGCCTGGTGGGCAGCCAATTCTGAGGCAAAGCCAGTAACAGATACCTTAATACTCGGGCGTTCTGCCCGATAACAAGAGGATAGGTTCGACGGTTGGGCAGACGCCTGTTTGCCGGTTTTAGTCGCTGGCCGCGAAAGCACCGGGCTCAGGCTTCCCTCCCGATGACTCGCATACTTGCGGAGCAGCCCTCACTTTTCTAGAACTGATCATATAAACTAAGCGCAGGTCTCTGAATAAATTGAAAAATGCAGCAGTGTCAAAAAACGATCCCAACACCGAAGTGAATTCCATTGTGCAGCGCGTAGTACGCGAGGGCACCCTGATCGTGTACTTCCTGCTGGCCCTGTACCTGCTCATCGCGCTGTTCAGTTATTCGCCGGCCGACCCCGGTTTCACCACCACCGGCGACGGCGGCGAGGTGAGCAACGCCGTGGGTGTGTATGGCGCCTGGATCGCAGACATACTCCTGCACCTGTTTGGCTATCTCGCCTACGGTTTTCCTGGTCTGTTGGCCTTCAAGGTGTACACCTCGTTCCGGGAAGAGGAACTGGAGGCCGATTTCTCCTGGCCGATGTTTGGCATCAAGACCATGGGTTTTGTCCTGCTGATGATCGCCGCCTGTGCACTGACGACCCTGCATTTCGAAGTCTCGGAGCAGACGCCCTATATCGCCGGTGGCGTTCTGGGCTCCATCGTGGTGGATATCAGCGTACCCATGCTCGCCACCCTTGGAAGCACATTACTTTACCTCGCTATCTTCTTGTTTGGCCTCACCATTACGGCGACGATTTCCTGGTTGGACGTGATCGATCGGGTAGGGAGCATTACCCTGAACCTGGGCAGCACGGTGATGATCAAGAGCCGCAAATGGATTGAAGAGCGAAAGCAGGAGCTGGCCACCCGCGAGCGCCTGGAATCCCGCAAGAAAGTACTGGACATATATATAGAAAAAGAGCGCAAGCGGGTACCGCCCACGATCACCGCGCCGCAGCCGAAGAAGCAGGCTCCCAGCCCGCGGGTGCAGAAAGAGAAGCAGGGCAGCCTGTTCGAGAGTGCCTCTGTCAAGGAACTGCCCGCCATTGGCCTGCTGGATGCCTGGCAGGAAACCAACGAATCCGGCTTCTCCAAGGAATCCCTGGAAGCCATGTCCAAATTGCTGGAGTTGAAGCTCAAGGATTTTGGTATCGAGATCGAGGTAACCGCCGTGAATCCCGGCCCGGTGATTACCCGGTTTGAGGTGCAGCCCGCACCGGGCATCAAGGTCAGCCGCATCACGAACCTGGCCAAGGACCTGGCCCGCTCGCTGGCTGTCGTCTCTGTGCGTGTAGTTGAAGTCATACCGGGCAAAACCGTCATAGGTATCGAAATTCCCAACGAAACCCGGGAAGTCATCCAGCTCAGTCAGGTGCTTTCTTCTACCGAGTTCGACCGTGCGGGCTCCTCCCTGAGTATGGCCCTCGGGCACGATATCGTGGGCAAGCCCGTGATCGTGGATTTGGCGAAGATGCCCCACCTGCTGGTGGCGGGAACCACCGGTTCCGGTAAATCGGTGGGCATTAACGCCATGATTTTGAGCCTGCTGTTCAAATCCACCCCCGAACAGGTGCGGATCATCATGATCGATCCCAAGATGCTGGAGCTGTCGGTGTACGACGGTATTCCCCATCTGCTGACCCCCGTAATCACCGATATGAAAGATGCCGCCAACGGCCTGCGTTGGTGTGTGGCGGAGATGGAGAGACGCTACAAGCTGATGTCGGCGCTGGGTGTGCGCAATCTGGCGGGTTACAACAAGAAGGTTGTGGACGCCAAGAAGGCCGGCAAACCCATTCTGGACCCCATCTGGCGGATGGATCCCATGCTGCTGGAAGAAGAACAGTCCGCACCGGAACTGGAGGCATTACCCAGCATCGTGGTGATCGTGGACGAGCTGGCCGACATGATGATGGTGGTGGGCAAGAAGGTCGAGGAACTCATCGCCCGCATCGCCCAGAAGGCCCGGGCCGCCGGCATTCATTTGATCCTCGCTACCCAGCGTCCCTCTGTGGATGTACTGACCGGTCTGATCAAGGCCAACGTACCCACCAGACTGTCCTTCATGGTGCAGTCCAAGGTGGACTCCCGCACCATCCTCGGCGAGGGTGGGGCGGAGCAATTACTGGGGCATGGCGACATGCTGTTCCTGCCCCCCGGTGGCGGTGTGCCTACCCGTGTCCATGGCGCCTTCGTCAGTGACGAGGAGGTGCATCGGGTCGTGGCAGACTGGAAGCGCCGCGGCGAGCCCGTCTATATCGATGCCATCACCCGCAGCTCCGATGACGATGACATGCTGGGTGGCGGCATGGGCGACGGTGAAGGGGATGAGGAAAGCGATGCCCTGTATGATGAAGCCGTGCGCTTCGTGACAGAATCCCGCAAGGCCTCAATTTCCGCGGTGCAGCGCAAGCTGCGCATCGGCTACAACCGGGCCGCGCGCATGATTGAATCCATGGAAGCCGCTGGGGTAGTATCGGAGATGAACAGCAACGGTTCCCGCGAGGTTATCGCACCTCCACCGCCTCGGGACTGATTCTTTCCAGAGACTCTTACCATGCAACGTGCTTCTGTTGCCTTCGCAACCCTGTCTATCGTCTGTGCGCTCGGGCCCGTCCTGCCCGGGGCAACGTCCAGCTGGGCCCAGGAACAGGACACGTCTAGGCTGGAAGCGCTACTCAGCGACATTAGCTCACTGAGCGCGGAGGTGACCCAACTCATTATCGAGTCCGACGGTGGTGTGCTGGAAGAGAGCCTGATCCAGATGCACCTGCTGCGGCCCAACGGTTTCTACTGGGAGACCCTGGACCCGTTCCCGGAACTGATCGTGACCAATGGTAAGACCCTGTGGAATTACCAGCCTGATCTCGAGCAGGTGGTCATCGAGGATTTCAACAGCGATGAGTCTGAATTGGCGGCACAATTGCTCAGCGGCAGAACCGAGGCTCTGGGTGAAGATTACGAGATTCAGGCAGTGTCTGAAGATGACGGCTTCGTCAGCTTCCAGTTGCTGCCCGTGGCAACAGACAGTGTCTACGCCCGCATTACCATCAGCTTCCTCGCCACAGAGATCGAATCGATTCACGTCTCCAGCAAGAATGGCGAGCAGACCGTGTGGCAATTCTCCAGGGTGGAACGCAACAAGGACCTGGCCATTAAACAATTCGAGTTCGAGGTGCCCCGCGGCATCGAAGTCATCGACAACAGAAGCGGCGCCTGAGCCATGGGCACTTATCTGGCAATCGCCCTGGGAGGCGCGCTGGGTGCAGTATCGCGCTTCTGGCTGGGCCTGCATGTCGAGAAATTCAACACCACCAATTTTCCCTGGGGGATATTCACCGTAAACGTACTGGGAAGCCTGCTGATCGGCATCCTGTTTGTCCTGTTTACCGAACGGCCCGCCCTGGACGTTTATCGACCGCTGCTCACCGTGGGTTTCCTCGGAGGTCTGACCACCTTCTCAACATTCTCCCTGGATGCCCTTTTGTTGTTTCAGCAAGGCCTCTACAATACCGCTCTTTTCTACGTCCTGAGCAGCGTGATGCTGTGTCTCGGCGCTGCCTTCGCCGGAATGCTGCTGGCACGAGGCCTGCTTTAAACCAAGTCAGACAACCTGGATCAAACGATGTTAGACCCCAAATGGATTCGTAGTGAGCCAGAGCGGCTCGCGGAACTTCTGAAGAAGAAGAAATTCGAGCTGGATGTCAGCCGCATTGCCGCGCTCGACAGCCAGCGCAAAGCGCTGCAACTGGAGACCGAGGCTCTGCAGAATGAGCGTAATTCACGCTCAAAGGAAATCGGCAAGGCCAAGGCAGCCGGTGAGGACATCTCCGCCATCGTGTCCTCAATGGAGTCCATGAAGTCGGAACTCGAGGCGAAGAAAGAACAACTCAATGCCTTGCAAGGCGAACTCAACGACTACCTGCTGGGTGTGCCCAATGTGCCCGACGAGTCTGTTCCCGAGGGCGCCGAAGAGAGTGACAACAAGCTGGTCGCCAGATGGGGCGAAGTCCCGGAATTCATTTTTGAGGTGAAAGACCATGTGGAGATCGGTGAGGCCCTGGCCAACGGCCTGGACTTCGCCGCCGCCACCAAGCTCACCGGCTCCCGCTTCGTGGTGATGCAGGGCATGGTCGCGAGAATGCACAGGGCGCTGGTGCAGCTTATGCTGGACACGCATACCCAGGAGCATGGCTATACCGAGCTAAACGTACCCTATATCGTGAATCAGGATTCCCTGCAGGGTACCGGTCAACTACCGAAGTTCGGCGAAGACCTGTTTCGCCTCGAAGGTGAACAGAACTATTTCCTGATCCCAACAGCAGAGGTTCCGGTTACCAATCTCGCTCGCGATGAAATTCTGGACAAGGATTCACTGCCTCTGAAGTTCACCTGCCACACTCCCTGTTTCCGCTCTGAAGCAGGCAGTTACGGCAAGGATACGCGGGGAATGATTCGACAGCACCAGTTCGAGAAAGTAGAACTGGTTCAGGTTGTGACACCGGACACCTCCGAGCAAGCACTGGAAGATTTGACCGCCCATGCTGAAAAGATTCTGCAGTTACTGGAACTGCCATACCAGAAGATGATCCTCTGCGGTGGTGATCTCGGCTTCTCTGCGGCCAAGACCTACGACCTGGAAGTATGGCTGCCTTCACAGGGCTGTTACCGGGAAATTTCATCCTGCAGCAGTTTCACTGACTTCCAGGCGCGCCGCATGCAGGCGCGTTGGCGCAATCCGGAAACCGGTAAACCCGAACTGCTGCATACCATTAATGGCTCCGGCCTCGCCGTTGGTCGCACCTTGGTAGCCATACTCGAAAACTACCAGACCGAGTCTGGCCAGGTACGGGTACCCGCCGCACTGCGACCGTATATGAACGGCCTCGAGATCATCGGCTAATGGACTTCCTGCCCATCTTCCTGAACATCAAGGGCAGGAAGTGTTTGCTGGTAGGAGGCGGGGAGGTCGCGGCACGCAAGGCAGCACTGCTCAACAGGGCAGGTGCGAAGCTGTGCGTAGTGGCACCCTCTGTTTCCGATCAGCTCCGGTCAACGTGCGATCCCCAGTCTACCGAGTACCTTCACGCGGAGTTCCATGACAGCCATCTCGACGGCGCCGTGCTCGCCATCGCCGCCACCGATAACGAATCTGTCAATCGTCAGGTCAGCGAAACCGCAACAGGGAAGGGGATTCCTGTTAATGTCGTCGACCAGCCAGTTCTGTGTTCCTTCATCGTACCCGCGATTGTTGACCGTTCGCCGCTGGTAGTCGCCATTTCCAGCAGCGGCTCTTCGCCCGTGTTGTCCCGCAAGATAAAAGAGCTGGTGGAAACCCACCTGCCGGCACGGGCAGGGGAACTGGCCGCCATCCTCGACAGCTTCCGTAACCGGGTCAAAGCCACCGTCACGGATTTCGACAAGCGACTGCGCTTCTGGGAGTCGGTGTTCGACAGCGCAGTCCCCGAACTCATCTACAGTGGCCAGGATGCGAAGGCCCACGAACTGCTCGAGCAGATGCTGCAGCGGGCCGGGAAAGATTCATCAGCGCTGCGAGGTGAGGTCTACCTGGTAGGTGCCGGCCCTGGCGATCCCGACCTGCTCACCTTGAAGGCGCTACGCCTCATGCACAAGGCAGACATCGTTCTCTACGACCGACTCGTTTCGAAGGAAATCATGGCGAGACTGCGACCCGATGCGGAAAAAATTCATGTGGGCAAGCAGCGCCAGAACCATCCCGTCCCCCAGGAAGAGATCAACGAACTGCTGATCACGCATGCCAGGGCGGGCAAGAAGGTATTGCGCCTCAAGGGTGGCGATCCCTTCATCTTCGGACGTGGCGGGGAGGAACTGGCTCGCCTCGCTGAAGCCCACATACCTTTCCAGATCGTCCCCGGTATCACTGCCGCTTCGGGTTGTGCATCCTATGCCGGCATTCCACTGACCCATCGCGACCACGCCCAATCGGTACAGTTTGTCGCCGGGCATATGAAGGATGGTGAGTTGGACCTGCAGTGGGAGCAACTGATCGCGCCACAACAGACCCTGGTTTTCTATATGGCGCTGGTGAGTCTTGAGCTGATCTGTGAGCAGCTCATCGCACGCGGCAAGGACAGGGATACACCGGTCGCGGTGGTGCAGCAGGGCACAACGAATAACCAGAGGATAGTGGAAGGAAATCTTGCCAACATCGCCGAGCGGGTTGCTGCCAGCAAACTGCAGGCGCCAACGATCACCATTATTGGCGAGGTGATCCGGCTACGGGAAAAATTAGACTGGTTCGTCAGCAAGGCCGAGGCAGAAGCGGGGGACCAGGCAAGACCAACGGACGATGCCGCGTAAGGGGCATCCCGTTACAGGCAGTTGTCCGGCTTCGGCAGTCCAGCCAGCTTGGCAGCAGTCTTCGCCGCACTGCCTCCAAACAATCGCATCAGGTAGGCGCTGCGCGCTTTTTCCGCATCCAGTTCGCGCTTTACATAATTGCTCAAGGCACGGGAGGCAGGCGAGGATTGGTAGCGGCGATAGAATTCACGCAATAGTCGCAGTATTTCCCAATGGGCCGCGGTGAGTTCGATACCTTCATTGCTGGCAAGCGTGGCAGCCGCCTGTTCATCCCACTGGTCGAGATCACGCAGGAAGCCTTCCTTGTCCAGGTCGAGTTCCACAGGCTAAAACCAGCTAATGATTTTCTCGTGCTCCACACACAGCTCGACAAAGTGCCGATAGCCAACCAGCTCTACTGACTCATCGCATTTGTCAGTCAGGCCCCGGGCACTTATGTCTTCGCGCAACGCATAGACCGCGACTTTTGCCGGTATGGATTCCAGCAGTGCCGCCTCGAGTACATGGTAAACACCATCCTCGATAAAGATTAGCCCGTCACCTTTGCGCAGGGTCTTTATGCAACTGGCCAGTAGCTGCGCCGAAGGCGCCTTGTTGAGGGTATGCAGGGTACTCATAGGTTGATCACGTAGTCAGACGACTCGATCAGGGACTGCAGATCTGAATTCGATAGCAGTTGCACAGGGAACAGCAGGTCTTCGCTGTTGATGTGCCGACTGGCCAGAGATTCTTCCAATACCATTACCTGATCGATGCCATAGAGTTCCAGGGTTTCCAGGGCATTGCCCAGGGTCTTGCTGGCGATGCCATCGGCGTTCTGGTTTGCCAGCAGTTGAAACACCCCATCGTCCATGAACAGGTAATTCACCTTCTGTTCGAAAACCGCAGTGGCCAACGCCGCATCGAGACAGAGTCGGGGGCGATTATTGCCGTAGGGCGCCGAGCGACTGATGAAGGTAAACGTCCTGGGCTTCTGGGGAGTAGGCATAGTCTTAACCGAAGTGGACGACGCGGTCTGAGTTGACCATGGCATCTACCATCTGACCGAGGCCGGCTATCTCGGAACTGTCCAGCAAGGTACTGGAATCAAGCTCATGCCGCTTCGCCTCCTGCTCATTGAGAATGCCACGCTTGATCGCCGAACTCACACAGGCCACAGAATCGATTTCATAGTTGCTGATCAGCCGATGCCATTCACGGGGCAGATTCATTTCGTCCTGGGGAGCGACAACCAGGCGATTGGTGTTATGCACACCATCGGAAAAGAAAAACAGGCGATAGATATCATGGCCCTCGTGCAGCAATGTCTTTACGAATTGCAGAGCCGTGCTCGCAGCCTGTGAAGAGGCGGGAGCAGCATAGACGATGATTGAGAATTTCACGGTTGCTTAGAATTGACGCTGGAAAATGACTTGGGTCGTTATCATCTGGCAAAAAGAAAAAGCCCCAGACGAGCTGGGGCTTTCGTTCGATCTAGTTTGTTTCCTTAATCGTCACCAGAAAAAGCCATCAACAGATGGATGAGACTCATGAAGATGTTGTACAGGGAAACATACAGGGTGATGGTCGCGAGGATGTAGTTTCGCTCACCACCATGGATGATCTCGCTGGTCTGGTACAGGATGATGGCGCTGGAGAAAAACATGAACGCCACCGACATGGCCAGCTGCAGAGCTGGCATTGGCCAGATCAGACTGATGATTATCGCAGCGATCAGTACCAGACAACCGGCAGCGATAAATCCACGCAGGAAAGAGAAGTCTTTGCGTGAGGCCAAGGCCCAACCGGACAGACCAAAGAAAATAAATGCCGTGCCACCCAGCGCTGTCATCACGATTTCACTGCCAGACTGGCTGGACATCAGGTAACCGAGCAGGGGACCGATGCCGAATCCGATAAAACCGGTGAAGCCGAAGGTGGTCACGAGACCCCATGGGCTTCGCGCCAGGACGTGAGTGGCAAACAGGAAGCCATAGGCACCAATGAGAAACACCCAGGGATTGAGTACCGGGGCATTAAAACTCAGCGCAGCCGTCATCGCGCTGAAGGCCAGAGTCATGGCCAGCAACAAATAGGTATTCTTGAGAACTTTATTGACAGCCAGGGTCGAACTTTGACTCTGGGAAATTGCCAAATCTACTTCGTTCATCTTCATCTCCGTTAGTAAGCAGGATACTAAGTTTAGCGACCGGGCGCTGAGGGACTAAATTTTCCTATCAGGATCTATATTGGGGTTGATCCGGGTATTTCAATATCTTGGTATTTCAATACCTTAGACTGGATCTGGCCCGCAATAGTTCCACCTTTTCCGGAATGATGATACCGGGAGGGGGGGTAAAATCAATGATTTTTGGAAGAGTTGGGGGGAAGTTGGCTGGGTGGAAAAATGGCGGAGGAGGAGAGATTCGAACTCTCGGAGGACTTTCACCCTCGCTGGTTTTCAAGACCAGTGCATTCAACCGCTCTGCCACCCCTCCGCGGGAGGCCGCATCTTACAACATCTGCTTTGCGTGGGAAAGTCGGGAATGCCAAGTGCAAAACCGAATGCGCGGGGAGCCAAAAACAGAAAAGCCCTTCGACTGGGAAAACTAGAGATTTATTTGAAAGTAATGCAGACATCCGCGCACCAGGCCCAGCGAGACGAGGTCATATTGCTGCCACAATTGACCCCCACATAGCCCTCATTGGCCGCGGGTATCGTCATATTCAGCTGGTTTAATGGAGACTCAATCAACTTCAAATTGATTGAGTCCTCCTAAGAGCTCGACCCCGCTCTGTTATGGCCCTCCACCCTGGAGGGCCATTTTTTTTTGCGGGATCTAAAGGGAATTAACGGGGAGCAGGAAGCCTGTCAACGGCGCTGAGACGGTTCTCGCTCATGGCGATGAAGTCAGCCAGGATACGGCCACTTTCTAGGAGCAGGGGATCGTCTTCTTCGATTTCCTCTTCCGGCTCCGCCGCTTCAGGCTCAGCGTTCGTGGCGTCATCGTTCGCCGCGACTTTGACCGTATCCTCTTCGGCGTCTTCATCCACCCACTCGCGCAGCGGCAAGCCCTTCAGGAGACGACGCATATTCTCGGCATCGAATTCTTCACGACGCGTACGCTCACGTTCGGCTTTTACCATTTCCTGATTGAGGGACAACTGCTCCCTGTCGCGATAACGCTTGGTGCGCTCTATCTGGTCCAACAGGTAAATAAAGTCTGGAGACTCCTCTGCGCGCTCTTCATAGCGTGCGCGAAGTTCCGGCAGCATTGCCTGCACCGAGTGGTAGGCTCGATACTCAACCGGACGCACGGTGTCCCAGGGCAGGGCACCGTCGAGGCTGCTCTCACCGATATCTTCATAGGCGTCATACAGGTCAGGGAACTCGATATCCGGGATCACACCGCGGTGCTGGGTACTGGCACCAGAGATTCGGTAGAACTTGGAGCGAGTCACCTTCACCTGGCCATAGTCCATGGGAATGATTTCCTGCACGGTACCCTTACCGAAGGTCTGGCCTCCCAGCACGATACCGCGCTGGTAATCCTGGATCGCGCCGGCGAATATTTCCGAGGCGGAGGCACTGGTTCTGTTTACCAATACCGCCAACGGTCCTGTGTAGGCGACTTCAGGATCGTTGTCGCCGAATGATCGGGTAAAGCCGTTGCGAATACCGGAGTAACGTATTTGTACCGTAGCACCGGTCTCGATGAACAGGCCAACCAGCTGGTTTGCCTCACTGAGACTGCCTCCGCCGTTGTTGCGCAGGTCCATGACCACGGCATCCACTTCCTGCTCTTTCAGTTCTTCCAGCAGTACGCGCACATCGCGGGTGGAACTCTTATAGTCTTCCTCACCGCGAGAGGCTGCCTCGAAATCGAAGTAGAAGGTGGGCAGGTGGATAACACCGATCTTGTAGTCGCTATTGTTATAGCTCAGGTCCAGGACCTCGCTCTTCGCTGACTGGTCTTCCAGTTTCACCGTGTCGCGGGTAAGGCTGACGATGGTGGCGCTGGTTTCACTGATGGCATCCGCTGGAATAATGTTCAGACGCACGACGGTGTCTTTCTCACCGCGAATCTGGGCAACCACATCGTCGAGACGCATACCGACAACATCCTGGATGTCTCCATCCACTCCCTGACCTATGCCGATAATGCGATCGCCTTCCTGCAGGGAGCCGCTGCGCTCGGCGGGGCCACCCTTGATCAGTTCGACGATCTTGGTGTACTCGTCCTCGGTGGTGAGCTGCGCACCAATGCCCTGCAGCGACAGGGAGAGCTGCATGTTGAAATTTTCCGAGTCCCGGGGGGAGTAGTAATCAGTATGGGGATCTACCGCCTTGGCTACCGTCGAGAGGTAAATCTGGAAGATGTCCCGGTCGTTGGTCTTCAGCACCTGGCTCAGCTGGTTACGGTAACGGTCACTGAGCTTTTCCTTGATCTCCTCGTCGTCATCGCCTGCCAGCTTCAGACTCAGCACACTGTTCTTGATGCGCTTGCGCCAGATCTCATCGAGTTCTTCCACGCTGGCCGCGTAGGGATCGTCCTCGCGATCGATGTCGATGTATTCCTCGACGGTGAAATCCATGTTGGCGATGTCATTCTCTACCCGATTGATGGCATAGATCAGGCGTTCGAGTACGCGCTTGTAATAGGTGTTGTAGATCTCAAAGCCGGGCTCCACGCTGCCTTGCTTGAGCGTGTCATCCAGGGTGTAACGGTAGGCGCTGAGGGCATCCACGTCTTCCTTCAGGAAGTAGTAGTGGGAACCGTCCAGGGCATCGAGATAGTTGTCGAAGACGATGGAGGAAAAATTATCATCGATTTCGACGGCTGCGTAGTGCTTGGTCTGCAGCTCACGAAGCAGTTCGATGGCGGTGTCGCCGTGCACCGGCTTGGAGGCTACCGGCTGGTAGAGTGCATCGATGTTGAGAACGATGTTGAGTTGAGAGAGGTCTTCCTGCGCGGCTGCGCCGAAGGAAGTAACCAACAGGCCAGCCAATGCAGCCTGTCGAATTCGCTGGAGGAGAGTGCTTCCGATTCTACTGTTACCCATTTTCCACCATTCAGATTGTGCCGATTGTATCTTCTACTTTATGAGTGCTTCACGATGAATGTACGTCAATGGCAGAGACTATGCCATTTCTAGAGTCAGAACTAGTCACATTCTGCAACATTCCGTCGGTTAAAATGTCCGGTTAATGTCCGGCTTCTTCAAGTCTAGCGGATTCGCTTGTTGCGCGCGCTGGCGTGGCGTTCGGCACGCTCAACGTCGATATAGCGGTCGGTAATGGCACTGGAACCATGACCGGCATCGTCCCGCACATGTTCCCGGGGCCGGTGCTTCACATCCTCGGAGATGCCGGTGTGGCGCAACCAGTGCACGGTAGCGTCGCCCAGGCGTTCGGCCTCTTCCACGAAGCCCTCACGGCGCATGGCCTCGGCGGCCTTGTCGAAGCAGGTCTGCACAATACCCCGGATCTGGCGGGTACTGCTTATCCCACCCTTGCCTCGGGTCTTGTGGATGAGGGGAGAGGCCTCCCCGGGACTGGGCAGGGCCGGCAGGCCGCGGGACTTGCGGTAGCGCTTAAGGGATTCCAGCATGGCATCGCTGACGGAGATTTCACGCTCCTTGTTGCCCTTGCCCACGGTCTGGAACCACCAGTTGCCTTCCTGATCCAGCTGGAAATGGCCCATCTGGGGCTGCCAGCGGGGGGTTTCCACCAGTTCCGAGATACGCAGGTACATAGCAAACAGGGCATTCATGATGAACAGGGAGCGTTCATGCAGCTGGGGCTGCTCCCGGGCCAGGGATTCCGCGGCATCCACGACGAATTCCCACTGCAGGGGCGAGAGGCGGCGGATCTTGTTCTGGGCCTGGTGCTTGCGGATGAACTTGCTCTTCTGCCGCATCTGGGCCACCGGATTCGCCGCCAACTGGTTTTCCTGGATGAGGAAATTGAAGAAGCTGCTCAACACACTGAACAATGACTGTATGGCGGCCTGCGAGGCCACGAATTCTCCCTCGCCACCGATATAGGGGCGCCATTCCGGGTTCGGGCTACGTTCGCCGCTACGGTCGAGATAGCGGGGCACGTTCTTGCGGCCTATCCACTGGGCCGGTGGCTGCCGCGTAAACTCGACATACTCTTCGATGTCCTCCCTAACGATCTGTTTTAGGGACTTTTTCGCCACCAACCAGCACCAGTGCAGAAAATGTTCGATCTCCCGACGGTAGGTACTGAAGGTGTCGGGGCTGCCGCGGTAGCTGTAAATGAACTCGCTGGCGTGCTGGTAATCGGCGAGGGCATCGTCCGGGGCATCCGACAGCAGGTGCGCCAGGTCCGTAACCGGGTTTTTGAAGGGATTCGGCATTTCCTCGAGGGTATCGAAGAAGGGCACAGGAGTCTTAATGGCTGACATTAATTATTGAATATATAGCTTTGTAATAACTCTATATTATTTCTGAGGGAGTAAGGTTTGCAAGCAACGGGTCAGGCACCTGACCGGCATAGTCTGAACGGCAGAAAGGGATTCCGGTAACAGGTTTGTCGGTTAAAACCAGCCAATCTTTAAGTACGGCAATTGGACCAGACATCCCTGAATGGTCAATACCAGGTAGCGCGGCCACCCAGGTCATGTCACCTGACCTGGATCCCTCAGTAGCAATCCTATGCGGAAGCTAGCGTACAGCTGTCTGGCGGTGTAACCGCGCCCGGCATGCCGCAGCGAGCGACGGCGGCGTATTCGGATCAGGCGATCTGCCGAGCCCGACACGGCGCGTCTTTCTGGAGAGCATTCTGTGCTGGAGAGCGTTCTGGGGCAGAGCTTGTCTGGCGTGGGCCAGGCCCACCCAGACCTCCTATTTTATTTCCGGTAATCTTTATTACCGGAAATAGTGGTATAGCGGAGGATCTAGTGTCCAGGGGCTGTTTTTACGTTAATCGAGTTAGTTACCGTAACTACTTCAGATCAGCTCCCGCTGGGTGCATCATGCTCAATCGTGGCTCTTACGCTTCTCGCGCATGGTGACAATCTCTTCAGCCAGGGTCGGATGGATGCCTATGGTAGCGTCGAAATCGGCCTTGGTTGCACCCGCGTTCATGGCCACAGCGATCCCTTGCATCAATTCACCGGCATCCGGTGCGACCAGGTGTGCACCGATCACCCTGTCAGATGACTTGTCCACGATCAGCTTGATGAAGCTGAATTCGTCCCGGCCGCTCAATGTGTGCTTGAGCTGCTTCACCCTGGCGCTGTAGATATCCACATCCAGGCCTTCTGCGAGCGCTATATCCTCACTGATACCGCAGGTCGCGATATTGGGATGGCAAAACACAGCAGTGGGAATATTCTTGTAATTCAGAGCCTTGGAAGAGTTATCGAAAAGTTTTCTGACTACGATCTGGGCTTCGGCCAGGGCTACCGGGGTCAGGGCCACCCGGTCTATCACATCGCCAACCGCGTAGATGCTGGGCTCGCTGGTCTGGAATTTGTCGTCAACAACGATGGCACCGTTGCTGGCGAGCTCGATATTGACGTTTTCGAGGCCGAGATCGGCCGTGAGCGGGCGCCTGCCGGTGGCAGACAGAAGTTTAGTGCAGTCAATCTCATTTCCACTCTTAAGAGTAGCTTTTAATCCTTTGTTATTATTATCTATTCTTACTACATCATCATTCAGCACCAGGCGCATATGCCTGGCCATCTCAGCTCCGATAAACTGCCTGATATCGGAATCGAAGCCGCGCAGGAGCTGCTCACCGCGGTACACCAGAGTGGTTTCGGTACCCAGGCGGGCGAAGATACTGGCGAATTCCACCGCGATGTAACCGCCGCCGACCACGACAATAGACTCCGGTAGTTCTTCCATCTCGAAGACATCGTTGGAATCCATGGCCAGTTCATTACCTGGATAATCCGGTATCCAGGGCCAGCCACCCACCGCAAGCAGGATATAGCGCGCCTTGTAGATACTGCCGCCAACCGCCACGGTATGGGCATCCACCAGCCGGGCGCGGTCTTCAAATACCGTCACCCTGTTATTATCAAGTATTGATTTATAAATACCCTTTAATCTATTGATCTCATTGTCTTTATTTTGCTTTAGAATTTTCCAGTTAAACTGCTTTTCGGCCGCTTCGGTGGCGATGTTCCAGCCAAAGCCCTTGCTGTCTTCGAGGTCATCCCGGTAGTGGGCCGCGTAACTGTAGAGCTTCTTGGGTACACAGCCCACATTGACGCAGGTCCCGCCGAAATAACGCTCCTCTGCCACAGCCACTTTCGCGCCCAGGGAAGCGGCGATTCGGCATGCTCGTACCCCTCCTGATCCTGCGCCAATGACGAACAGGTCGTACTGATATTCACTCAACCTAAGGTATCCTTCTCTGCTTACTGTTTGCTGTTGCCCGAATGCAGGGGCATTATGCCCCAGCGCCACGGCTTGACCCAGTTTCCGATTGAATTTGACGATGCAGGCACCGCTTTTTCAAGACATTTCCCACTCACTGGAGACAATTCAGCTGGGTGATGGGCAATTACGCCTGCAACCCGCCGCCTTCGACCCGGCAGAGGCCTCAGAATTGCTGCAGGCCCTGCTTGGCGGACTACCCTGGCGCCAGGACAGCCTGTGGATAGCCGGCCGCGAGATCCCGGTACCCCGGCTGCAATGCTGGATGGGCGATGCCGGTTCCCGCTATGGCTATTCCGGCATGCGGCTGGAACCCGAGCCCTGGAATGACACGGTACGGCACATCCGGGACCGGGTGCAGGCGCTGTCCGGGCTAGAGTTCAATTCCGTTTTGCTCAACCTGTACCGGGACGGTCAGGATAGCGTGTCCTGGCATGCCGATGACGAGGCCGAACTGGGACAAGACCCGGTCATTGCCTCCGTGAGCCTGGGCGCGGTACGCCGCTTCCAGATGAAGCACAGACAGGACAAATCCATCGCAAAGTGCCAGCTCGAGCTTCCCCATGGCAGCCTTTTAATCATGGATAAGGGCATACAAAACAGATGGTTGCATCAGGTTCCTAAGCAAAAATCCATAAATGAGCCCAGGATCAACCTGACTTTCCGCCAGATCATGGCCTCCCGCTGAGCCCGCGCGAAGACATGACGCACAGACCAGCCCCCTGCCCAACTACCGGCATTCACGGTAATACCAAACAAAATGATAGGCTTGCGCGTATTTTGCCGGATCGTCAAGGTGCCAGAGCGAGCAGGGCTGCGAAGGCAGCAAGCGGAGCAGGCAATGGACAGATTTGAAGTCACCGTCGCCGGCGCCGGGGTAATCGGGCTTGCCCTCGCCCATGTCTTTACTCGCAGCGGCCGTTTCCAGCCGGAGCAGATTCTGCTTGTAGAGCAGGAAAACCGTATTGGACAGCACATCAGCAGCCGCCACAGCGAGGTAATCCATGCCGGCATCTACTACCCGCCGGGCAGCTTGAAGGCTCAGTGCTGCGTGCGCGGCAAGGCCCTGCTCTATGAGTTCTGCGACTCTTACAAAATCACTTATAAAAAGCTCGGCAAGCTTATAATTTCAAACGAATCAGACTCCGATGGCCTCGCGCAGCTTGCCGCCAATGCAGAGGCCAATGGCGTCAAAGACCTGCAGTGGTGGGATGGGCACAGGCTGCGCCGGGAAGAGCCCGCCCTGCGCGCCCGTAGCGCCCTGTTCTCCCCCTCCACCGGTATCCTGGACAGCCACGCCTATATGGAGCGCCTGCTGCAACTCGCGAGGGAACGCGGTATGGTCTATGCCCCCAATACCCGTATCTCCGCTGTCCAGGCCTCAGCACAGGGGCTCGAAATTATCAGCGAAACCGGCAACGGCAGTGCTGACGTGGCAGCAGCAGCCAGTGAATTCCGCTTCGCTAGCGAGTTGTTCATCAATACCTGCGGGCTGCAGGCCCAGGACATGGCCAGCCGCTGCCTGACCATGGATTCGTGCCATATTCCAGCGCTGTTTCCCTGCAAGGGGGACTACTTCAGTTACAGTGGCTGCAATCCTTTCAAGCACCTGATCTACCCCCAGCCAGAGCCGAATCTGCGGGGCCTGGGCATCCATAGCACGCAGGACCTGGGAGGTCAGCTCAGGTTCGGGCCGGACGCATGCTATGTGGAGACCCTCGATTTCGACGTGGAAGCCGACAAGGCAAGCACCTATGCCGAGGCAATACGCAGCTACTTTCCCGCGATCGAGGCGTCCCGCCTGCAACCCGCCTACGCCGGTATCCGCCCCAAGTTGGCAGGTCCCGGGCAAGCCGCCGCCGATTTCCAGATTGCTGGCCCCGCCCAGCACGGACATCCCGGCCTGTACCACCTGTTTGGAATCGAGTCCCCGGGGCTGACTTCCAGCCTGGCACTGGCAGAGAAGGTATTAGATTTAGTATGAATGCTATCTTATTGTTTTAAATGACTTATGGTTTTCTCTGCAGATTCGTAAATAGCGAGGAAACAGGCGATTACTGAAAATACTGGCATTCCCCAAAATCTGTACTTTACTTAGATTACTGAAGCAATCCCTTGAACCCGTCTTGGAGATTGCCTCACAGAGACCTCCGGGTTTCGAATATTCCTTTATGTGTTACTCCTAATGGTATTTGCCTGAAGTCTGCCCCGACTTCAGGCATTTTTTGGGCGCGAAACGGCGCGAATGACAACAGCCCGGTGGGGGGGGTGGGGGCGGCTTCGCCAAGGCCTGGCGCTACATGGTGTGATTGGCTTTGCCTGACTACAATTGTCCGGCGAGCAGGTTCTCGATGCGCCCTTTCACGGCGCCCTCAGGGTCATTGAACTGAATTCCCACACCCCTCACCCGGGTTCCCTGGGCTCGGGCAGGCGTTACCCAGACGACCTTGCCGGCCACGGGCAGCTTTTCCGGGTCTTCGAGCAATCGCAGCAACATGAAGACTTCATTGCCGATCTCATAGCTCTTATTG
Source organism: Pseudomonadales bacterium (assembly GCA_038134565.1). Classification (GTDB taxonomy): domain Bacteria; phylum Pseudomonadota; class Gammaproteobacteria; order Pseudomonadales; family Pseudohongiellaceae; genus UBA9145. The sequence continues at coordinate 54,621 of JAYPVK010000015.1, forward strand.
GTGGGAATGAACAGGCCGCCGCTCTTCAGATAGGGCATGTAGGCGGCGTAGAGTACCGATTCATCCTTGATTGTCAGTGACAGTACGCCGTGACCAGCCATAGAGCCTCTATGCCCTTGCTTACCCGAAAATCGACTGCTGGACGTCCCTAGGGGGCTAATCCCAGGGGCAGCTGTCGCCAGCGCCACAGCAGGGATTCAATGATCAACTGGGCGTTGGGGTTACTGCTGCTAGCCAGCTGTTGCTGGGCCTGCTGGGCGAGATCGTGGAATTCCAGCAGGCTCGTCAGCTTGGCCTTCAGCGAATCGCCCCGGGACAGGGTGGCAGACTGGAGTTGTTGCGCCAGGGCCACCACAGCACTGTCGCCAGCATCGCTCTGACTTTCTTCCAACAGGTATTTAATTAATATAGTCGATGTCTGGGACAAATACCCGACAGCGGCCTTCTCTCCCAGTTTGCCGGCCAGGCTCACCAGGGCCGGAATGGATTCCTTCCCTTCCAGCAGCCTGCATACCTTGCGCTGAAAATCCTGCTGTACTTCGAGATTTCCGCTATGGGCTAATTCCAGCGCAAACAGGGGGCGGTTACCCGCGGCGGCCAGCAGGCTCACCTCATCCTCCTCGGTGCTAGCGACCAGCTGCTGCTTCAACCACGCTGCAGCCTCTCTCAGTGCTGGCGTTATGAACTGCACACGCTGACAGCGACTACGAATCGTCGGCAACAGGGTGCCAGGTGCATCGCTAATCAGAAACAGGTAGGTCTGCTCGGTAGGTTCTTCCAGTGTCTTCAACAGGGCATTGGCCGAACTGCTGTTCATGGCATGAGCGTGATCCACGATGACAATGCGGGCACCCCCGGCGTGACTGGTAAGCAGAATGAAATCAGCCAGCTCCCTGATCTGGGCAATCTTGACGTCCCGCGATCCTTCTTGCGGCGCGATCATCAACAGGTCAGGATGGCCCTGCCTGGCGAGGGAACAGTTATGACAGGAACCGCAGGCTTGCCCCTTCTGTTTGTTGCTGCACAGCAGGTATCGAGCGAAGCATCTGGCGAAAATGAGTTTGCCCAGGCCTGACGGCCCGGCCAGTAGATAGGCATGGGCCAGTTTGCCAGCCTGCTCCTGACCGAGCAGGCTTTGCCACTGGTTCTCCTGCCAGGGAAGCGGTGCTGATTGTTCCAGCGCGGTGCTAGCTGTCATGACAAAAATCTTTCCAGCCTCTCCTGCAGAATTTGCTGCACAGCTGCCCTGACCTCTTCCACGGGTCTTGATGCATCCACCACCGCACAACGCACCGGCTCATTCTCGGCTATCTTGAGGTAGCTTGCTCGCACTCTCTGAAAGAAAGCTAGTTGCTCCTGCTCGAAGCGATCCAGTTCACCGCGTAGTCGGGCTCGCTCGATGCCAGCCTCGGGTTCCAGATCCAGAATAATGGTCAGGTCAGGGCGAAGGTCCCGTTGCACGAGAGTCTCCAGTTGTGCGATTAACTTATTATCCAGCTGCCGACCGCCGCCCTGGTAGGCATAGGTGGCATCCGTGAAGCGATCGCACAACACCCAGGTGCCACGATCGAGAGCTGGCCTGATGAGGGTATTCAGGTGCTGCGCCCTGGCGGCAAACATCAGCAATAGCTCGGCAGTCGAATCGAATTCCTCACCATGCTCTTCAAGCAGCAAGGCTCTCAATTTCTCCGCCAAAAGAGTGCCACCTGGCTCTCTTGTCTGAATGAATGCCACGCTCTTCTCGCCTAGGAACGATTTGATCGCATCGATATTGGTGCTCTTGCCTACGCCTTCGCCACCTTCAATTGTTATAAAAATTCCTTTTTCCATCACTGGGTCCCGGTAGGTTGATTGACCTGAATCTGATAGCGCTCCACGGCGGCATTGTGCTCTTCCAAAGAAGCAGAGAAGTAATGCCCGCCATCACCGGTGGCGACGAAATACAGGCTATCGGATTGGTTTGGATTGAGCGCCGCAATCAAGGAAGCTTCTCCAGGTAAGGCGATGGGAGTAGGTGGCAAACCATTGACCCGGTAGGTATTGTATTGCGTCGTTGTATTCAGGTGGACACGGGTAAGATTACCATCATACGCATTGCCGAGCCCGTAGATTACCGTCGGATCCGACTGCAGGCGCATGCCTCTTTCGAGGCGCCGCACGAAGACGCCGGCAATCTCACCGCGTTCACTGACAATGCCCGATTCCTTCTCGATGATTGATGCCATGATTATTGCTTCATAGGGTGTCGCATAGGGCAAAGCACCCAGCCGATTGTCCCATGCCCGCTGCAATAACTCTTCCTGCCGCTGTCGTGCCCGGCGCAAAATTTCCAGGTCGGTGGTGTTGCGGGTGAAGAAATAGGTATCCGGATGCAGCATCCCCTCCGGGTCGGAATGCGGGACGGAGAGTGCCGCCGCAATCTCCTGCCGGCCCAGGCCGTCGAGGGTATGCCTGACTGTATCAAGTGAGCGAATCTCGGCCAGCGCCTGGGCGAAGGTCCAGCCTTCCACGAGGGTAATCCGATATTGAATGCTTTCACCGGACACCAGCAGGTCCAGGATATCGACCGCGCTCATGCCGGGTTCTATGGAATACTCGCCGCTGCGTATAGCATTGGCCTGTCCACGCCACTGGGCATAGAGCCTCAGTAACAGCCCGTTCCCGATATAACCCAGCTCCTCAAGTTCATTGCTGACCCGGGTCAGGGAACTGCCGGCCCTGACCTCATAGACCACAGGGCTACCCAGGTTCTGGTTGGCGGCAAACAGGCTCGATCCCAGAACCCCGAGCGAGCCCACGACAAGCAACAACAAGGCCGCAAGAATTACAGTTATACGCCGTTGCCATGGCGAGAACAGCGGTCGATCCATACCCAATGGGACCTGATCAGTAATTTATCGAAGCCGGAAGTCTAGCATTATAGACGCTAGTGGGCGTCCAGGCGCACCCACCCCAATCAGCACTGGAGAGCCCCAAAGAGAACTGGAAAGGGAGAACTAGCTGTAACGGCGAAAAATCAGACTACCGTTGGTGCCGCCGAAGCCAAATGAATTGCTGAGCACGGCATTCACTTCCTGCTCGCGGGCCGTGTGTGGCACATAATCCAGGTCGCATTCATCGTCAGGATTGTCGAGGTTGATGGTCGGCGGAATGATCTGATCACGCACGGTCAGCACGGAAATGATGGCCTCTGCCGCACCGGATGCACCCAGCAAGTGCCCGATCATCGATTTACTGGAACTAACACACAGTTCATGGGCATGGTCACCAAACACCGACTTGATGGCCTGAGTTTCAGCAACATCGCCGGCAATGGTCGAAGTACCATGCGCATTGATGTAATCAATATCCTTGATATCCATCCGCGCATGTTTAAGGGCATTGCGCATACAGGAGGCCGCGCCTTCCCCACCCGGTGCCGGTGACGTCATGTGATAGGCATCGCCACTCATGCCGAAACCGCAGAGCTCGGCATAGATGGTGGCACCCCGCTTCTTAGCGTGTTCCAACTCCTCCAGCACCATGACCCCGGCACCATCGCTGAGTACGAAACCATCGCGATCCTTGTCCCAGGGGCGACTGGCGCGCTCCGGGTCATCGTTGCGCGTGGACAGGGCACGGGCCGCACAGAAACCACCCAGACCCACCGGCGAGGTGGCCATCTCGGCACCCCCTACCAGCATGATGTCGGCCTGATCGTTGCTGATCATATTGGCCGCGAGACCGATATTATGGGTGCCCGTGGTACAGGCAGTGACAACAGCGATGTTTGGCCCCTTCAGACCAAAACGAATAGACAGGTTGCCGGCGATCATATTGATGATGGAACCGGGAACGAAGAAAGGAGATATCTTGCGCGGACCCGATTCTCTCACCAGCACGGCATTGTCTTCGATGGCGGTTATACCACCAATGCCGGAACCGATTGCGACACCGAAGCGCTCGGGCACGAAACCCGAGTCTGCCAGGCCTGAGTCTTCATAGGCCTGAACACCCGCAGCAATACCGTAGTGCATGAATACGTCCATGCGCCTGGCTTCTTTCTTCTCCAGGAACTGGTCGCAATCGAAGTCTTTCAGGAATCCACCAAAACGGGTAGAAAATTCACTGACATCGATATTGGTAATAGGTCTGATGCCACTCCTGCCATTGCAGACAGCATCCCAGGACGTACTGACATCATTGCCAACCGGGGTCAGAATCCCCAGCCCTGTTATTACTATCCTTCTTTCACTCACTGCGATCACTCCAACACAGGATTAGAAACCCCCAATACACGAAAGCTACTCCAGAGTACTCCAGAGTAGCTTTACGGGAATTCATGGGGAAAGTCTTACAGGTGTTCGTTGATGTAGTCGATAGCGAGCTGGACAGTGGTAATCTTCTCGGCTTCTTCGTCAGGGATTTCAGTTTCGAATTCCTCTTCCAGAGCCATTACCAATTCGACAGTATCTAGTGAATCAGCGCCTAAATCTTCTACAAATGAAGCAGAAGGTTTTACTTCGTCTTCCTTCACGCCAAGTTGTTCGCAGACAATTTTCTTAACGCGCTCTTCAATGCTACTCATAATCTAATTAGCTCCTAACTCTTTGTATCTAAAGGCTTTATCGCTTAGCCTCTCTGTCATGAATGCCACCTTACGGCGCAACCATGCAAATCAGGACGCGATTTTACCTCTATTTGCCGTGGATGTAATGCCTAAAATAAAAATTCCTGATTGAGCAAAAATTGAGCAGCGACAAGGGTTTATTGCTTTGTACGCTGGCCACCAGAATTGCCCGATACTGTTGATTCCAGATCTGAAACGTCAGACCTAGCCCATATACATGCCGCCATTAACGTGCAGGGTTTCACCTGTGATGTAAGCCCCCTGCTCCGATGCAAGGAAACCCACGGCGGCGGCGATCTCTTCGGGCTGCCCCAGGCGACCAAGGGGAATCTGGGATAACAGTGCAGCGGTCTGTTGTTCTGGCAGGTCCCGGGTCATATCTGTCTCGATGAAGCCCGGCGCCACGGCATTGACCGTGATTCCCCGTGATCCGATTTCCTTGGCCAGCGAACGGGTGAAGCCTTCGATGCCCGCCTTGGAGGCAGAATAATTGGTCTGGCCGCCATTGCCTGAAGATCCGACCACTGAGCTGATGTTGATGATGCGCCCCCGGCGTGCCTTGGTCATGCCTTTGACGCAGGCCTTGCACAGGCGGTACATCGATGTGAGGTTGGTATTGATTACCGCATCCCACTCGTCGGGTTTCATACGCATTAGCAGGTTGTCACGGGTAATACCGGCATTGTTGACCAGCACTGTCGGAGTGCCGTTCTCGGCCTCGATTGCCGCGATCAGTTCCGCCACGGAAGAGTCCTCGGCCACATTGGCTGCATAGCCTTTTCCGGGCAGGTTTTGCTCTTTCAGATACTGACTGATGGCTTCGGCCCCCGCTTCGGTGGTGGCCGTTCCCAGAACGGTCATGCCGCGCCGTCCGAGTTCCTCAGCTATGGCGCGCCCGATTCCACGGCTGGCGCCGGTGACCAGTGCAATTGTGGCCTCTTCATTCATTATTCAATCCTTGTCTAAATCCAGCGCCCCTGACGCCTAGTTTTTCATTTCCGCGCGCGCACTTTCCAGGCTGGCGGGGTCTTCCGATCCGAAGCACACGATGTCGGATTCGATGCGCTTTATGAGTCCGCACAGCACCTTGCCCGGGCCGCACTCGACCAGCCCGTTGACGCCAGATTTGTGAATGACCCTGACGCAATCCACCCAGAGCACGGGGGCATAGAGTTGTTTGATCAGATTCTTCTTTATTTGTTCCGGATCGGATGTAATTTCAGCATTGACGTTTTGTACTACCGGGATAGCTGGCTTGTTGATGGTCATGCCATCCAGCACCTCCAGCAACTGGTCGGCTGCCGGTCGCATCAGGGCACAATGAGAGGGCACGCTGACATTCAAGGGCAAGGCGCGTTTGGCACCCGCCTCCTTGCACAGCTGGATGGCGCGGTCCACGGCCTTTGCTTCACCGGCGATCACGACCTGTCCGGGAGAATTGATGTTGGCCGCGGAGACTATGCCCTGGGACTCAGCCTCATCACAGATCTCATCGATCTGGTAAATCTCCAAGCCCACGATAGCCGCCATCTTGCCTGCCCCTTCCTGCACGGCGGCCTGCATGAAATGACCTCGCTGGTTCACCGCCTTGACTGCATCGGTGAATCCCATGGCACCGGCACAGACCAGAGCCGAGTATTCTCCCAGGCTGTGCCCTGCAACAATCGCCGGTGTACTGCCGCCGAGTTCCTGCCAGACCCGGGTGATGGCGATGGATGCCGTCAACAGCACCGGTTGGGTTACCGCAGTCTGATCCAGGGTATTACCGCTGTCGTGCTGGGTGACCTCCCACAAATCCATGCCCAGCGCATCGGATGCTTCTTCGAAGGTTTTTCCCACGCTGGCATGGGATGCTGCCAACTCTGACAACATGCCGAGTTTTTGGGATCCCTGCCCGGGGAACACGAAACCAAATTTTTGCATGACCTGAGTTTCTCTCCGCTCTCGTCTCTCTTTCGACGCTTGCCTGGCCGGTCTCGACTCTTTTGAGTCTGTTGGGTGCCAGCCTGTCTATCCTGGCCCAATACTCTAGCCTGAATGGCCGGAAGTCCTGTTGATCCTCTCGACCTTATCTGGCGGCGTTGACCTGCAGGATCTTGTGACGGCGCTGACCCTGAGAGCAGGATCGCGCCAGCCAGCGCATCTATGTGTTCTGGTTATTGGCTGCCATGATCGCAGCAACCCTGTCTGCGATCAATTGAGGCACCGCATGTTCTACCTCACGCACCGCCTGCTGAATGGCGTAGAAGAAGCCCTCCGTGGTGGCGTTGCCATGGCTTTTTACCATGGAACCCTGCAGGCCCAGGAGGCTGGCTCCGTTGAAGCGCTGCGGATTAATCTGTTCCGTGAGGCGTGACAGGATTGATGTGGAGGACAGACCCGACAAGCGAGTTAACAAGCTCTCCTCTACCTGAGCTGCCAGCAGGTTCTTGATGACATTCGCCACCCCGGCGCTGGACTTGATGGTGACGTTGCCTACGAAGCCATCGCACACCACCACATCGGCCACACCCTCAAACAGGGCATTTGCTTCGACAAATCCGATGTAATCCAGTTCCTCACAGGCCTCAAGCATATCGGCCGCGGCCCTGACTTCTTCTGTGCCCTTATACTGTTCTTCACCGATATTCAGCAGCCCAACTGTGCAGTTGCGACCGCCCAGACTCTCGGCCAGCACTGTGCCCATCACCGCGAATTCAAACAGCTGTTGGGCATCACACTGGGGATTGGCGCCGACGTCCAGCAAGTAACTCTGCTGCCGCGCCCCCGGGATCGTTGCCACGATAGCTGGCTTCTGGATACCCGGTATGGTCTTGAGCAGATGCCGACCCGCCATCAACATGGCGCCCGTATTGCCGGCGCCCACCATGGCCTGCACCTCCCCCTTCTGTACCAGCTCTGTGGCCATGAACAGAGAAGAATCACGGCTGCTGCGCAGTACGTCCCGGGGATTATCAAGATCGGTGATGGTTTTAGCGCTGTGCACAACGGTATAGCGCGAGCGTAGCTCTAGGGCTGCCGCGTGCAGGCAGGGTTGGAGACGCTGCTCGTCCCCTACCAGAATGAGGTGTAAATCCGGGTTTTGCTGAAGCGCCTGCAGGGATGCAGGGACGGTGGTTTCAACCCCGCCTTCGCCGCCCATAGCATCAATAGCTATGCGCTTGAGGGCAGTCAATTAGTCTTCGCCGCGATCGATTACTTTCTTGCCTTTGTAGAAGCCATCAGCGGTTACGTGATGACGACGATGCACTTCGCCAGTGGTCTTGTCAATAGACAAGGTAGGACCCGATAGCGAGTCGTGGGTACGACGCATGTTTCGCTTGGATCGCGTCACTTTGCTTTTTTGCACGGCCATGGAATTTCTCCGGGGTAAAACTGTTAAGTATTAAATAAAATCAATCATTTGAATCGTTCTTTTTCAGTGCTTTCAGCACTGCGAACGGATTCTCTCTCTGCGCCTGTGGCGCATCGCTGCCGGTAGCGGCGGCGGGAACGTAACCCAGTTTATCGGCACATTCCTGGTCAGTGTGATAGCTGACCACGGGCATCGATAGCAGCAATTGCTCTTCCACCAGGTCTGCCAGGGTGAGTTTCGGCTCTGCCCACACCCAGGGGTCCCATTCGGGCTCCAGGCTTTCAGCCAGCGACGCATCCTCCAGCAGCACCAGGGCGATATCATCCTCCCAGCTCACCGGCAGCGGCTCCAGACAGCGCTGGCAACTCACTTCCGTGGCGGCCCGCAGGCGCCCGGTAATAGTCCGTTGACCGTTTTCGCCCCTGGCAAAACGGAGACTGACCACGACGTCTGCTTTGTCGCTGGCCAGGGTTTCGGCAAATCTGGATAGTCGCTCAAGGTCTACTGCGCCCTGAAGCTCGATTTCCTGTACAAATGCCTTTCTGGCATCGATATAGGCTGGTATCTGGCCCCCGGACATAGGCGCGCAATTCTAGGGCCCTGAGGCGTTCCTGTCAAAGCCAAAATACCCCCATTTGGGAATATTTCGGACCACATAGGCTGCTGTTTTTTAATTGTTTTTTCGCAATTCCGCTAACAGGTTTTGCAGCTTGTCTGGCGGATCGGCCTCAGCATGCACAAGACCGTCGCCGCCCTGCCGCGAAAAACTGATCTTCCAGGCATGCAGGCACAGCTGATTCGCGCCGGGATAGCCAGCCAGCGCCGATTTATTGCGATCATCACCGTATTTAGGATCGCCGACTATGGGATGCCCGGCATACTCACAATGCACACGAATCTGGTGGGTACGGCCAGTCGCTGGCATGGCCTCGACCAGACTCGCTCCGGGCAGGTGCTCCAGCACCCTGAAACCGGTCCGTGACGCCTTCCCCGCCGGATCCACACGGACCATGCGCTCACCGGAACTGAGCGTATTCTTCTGCAGCGGGGCCGCTATCTCCTGCAGGTGCTTAGGCCAGTGCCCATGCACCAGGGCCAGGTAGTGCTTCTCTACAGTTTTCGCCTTAAGTTGTTTCTGTATATCCTTTAAATAGTTCATGTTTTTACAGAGAACGATACATCCAGAGGTATCCCTGTCCAGGCGATGTGCCAGCTCCGCCCGGGCCCAGTCATCGGTGATCTGGCGAATAGCTTCGATCAAGCCCAGGCGAATCCCGGACCCACCGTGAACGGCGATCCCCGCCGGTTTGTTGATGACGAGTAGCTCTTCATCCTCAAACAGCACACTGTCCCTGAGCAGCTGGGCCAGTGCTGGGCTGGGCCTGGGTATCTGAGCCGGGTCCGTACCGATGAAGGGCGGGACCCGCACGAGGTCACCGATTTCCAGTCGGGTCTCCGGCTTGCAGCGCTTCTTGTTGACCCGCACCTCGCCTCTGCGAATTACCCGGTAGACATGGGATCGTGGCACCCCCTTGAGGACACGCATGAGAAAGTTGTCGACCCGTTGCCCTTGCTGGGCTGGTTCGATTCGAATGAGTTGGACCTGGTGCTGTGTGCTCAAGACGTCGTACTGCTGTGGCCTGGTTGATCGATTTCCCGGCCATACCTGCGGTGAGATGGCCAGGGCCGCTATTTTACCTCAATCCGGGGCCTTCGAATGGTGTACAATCCCATCCTTTTTCAGGCGCCAGCCTTACACACCCCTTACACACCCGACCAGACAAAGCAGCCAGAATGAGTTCCATCAAGCAACACCTCAGCGATGTTGTCGCCGCGGCGATCAACAAGGCCACCAGCCTCGAAAACAGTAATGCCAATGTCATCACCGCCTCCAAGCCGGAATTTGGCGATTACCAGGCAAATGGCGTGATGGCCATTGCCAAGCAGCAGAAGACCAATCCCCGTGAACTGGCTGCCCGGGTCGTTGAAGCGATCGATTGCAAGGCAGATCCCCTCATCGACAAAATAGAGATCGCCGGTCCGGGGTTCATCAATATCCACCTCTCTTCGCTTGCACTGCAGGACGCCGGCAATGCTGCCATCGGCGAACCCGGTTTGCTGGTAGTCAAGACGCCGGCGCCAGAGAAGATTGTCGTGGACTATTCATCCCCGAACCTCGCCAAGGAGATGCACGTGGGGCATCTGCGCGGCACCATCATCGGAGATTGTCTGGTACGCATACTGGAGCGGCTCGGACACGAAGTCATCCGCCAGAATCACGTGGGTGACTGGGGTACGCAGTTCGGCATGTTGATCGCCTACATGCAGGAGCTTTCAGCAGACGAATCCGCACTGAATGCTGGCCTCTCCGATCTGGAAGATTTCTACCGTGCTGCGAAGGACAGGTTCGACAACGACGGTGCTTTCGCCGATACCGCACGCAAGAGCGTCGTGAAGTTACAGAGCGGTGACCCGGAGTACCTGGCAGCCTGGGAGCGCTTCATTGATGAATCGTTGAAGCATTGTGAAGCCCTGTATGACAAGCTCGGCGTATCACTGACTCGAGATGACCTCGACGCAGAGAGCAGGTACAACGACGATCTCCCCAGGGTGATCGCGGATCTGGAAGCGAAGAGGCTAATCACCGAATCCGAAGGTGCCAGGTGTGTTTTTCTGGACGAATTCAAGGGTAAAGAAGGTGACCCCCTGCCATTGATAGTACAAAAATCTGATGGCGGTTTTCTGTACTCGACAACCGACCTCGCGGCTGTTCGCCTGCGAGTTAGAGACAAGGTCGATCGCTCCCTGTACGTGGTGGACGCCAGGCAGTCGCTGCATTTTCAGCAGGTTTTTGCAGTCGCCCGTGCCGCTGGCTTTGCCGAAAATGGTATCTCACTCGAGCACATAGCCTACGGCACCATGATGGGAAGCGATGGTCGCCCCTTCAAGACTCGCTCCGGCGACATCGTCAAGCTCATTGACCTACTGGACGAAGGTGTACGCCGGGCGCATACGATCGTGTCGGAGAAGAACCCTGCCCTCAGCGAGGAAGAGCGACAACTGGTTGCCCAACGAGTTGGAATCGCCGCAGTGAAATACGCCGATCTCTCCAAGAACCGCACCAGCGATTACGTATTCGATTGGTCGACAATGCTCTCATTCGAAGGCAATACGGCACCCTATCTACTCTATGCCTACGCACGAATACGCAGCATCCTGCGCAAGGCACCTGGCAGTGCGACAAGCGAACGCATCGTAAAGATCGAGGCCGATGAAGAACGGGCACTCCTGCTCAAGACCCTGCAGTTGCCGGAAGTACTGGAAGCTGTCGCTCGCGACTGCTTCCCCAACCAATTGTGTAATTACCTCTATGAACTGTCAGGCCTGTTCATGCGCTTTTATGAAGCCTGCCCGATACTCAAGGCCGATGAAGACACGATGAACTCGCGGCTGGCGCTGTGCAGTTTGACCGCCGAGACCCTGAATACCGGCCTGGGCTTGCTCGGCATCGAAACCCTCGAGCAGATGTAAAAAAAGCCCGGCAATGCCGGGCTTTTTTGTACTTTCACCTCTCTTTCACTGCCCCTTCACAAACTGCCAGGTCAGTGGCCGCCGCTAGACAGGGAACACAGAGTACTAGCCTACCTGCAACAACACCTTATTGAGACGCGCCGAGAAGCCGCCCGGATCATCCAGTTGGCCGCTGTCGGCGAGACTCGCCTGGCCAAACAGGATTTCCACGATATCTTCGAACATCTCTTCGTTCTGCTCCTTGTCGATACGCTCGATTAGCGGGTGCAAGGGATTGATCTCGAAGTGCGGCTTCACCTCGGGCACTGCCTGGCCGGAGGCTTGCATGATCTTGCGCATTTGCGCTCCCATGGCATGTTCGTCGATGGCGAGACAGGCAGGCGAGTCGGTGAGACGGTGGGTTATGCGCACCTCGTTCACCCGTCCGTCCAGTGTCTTCTTGATACGTTCGGCAAGGCCTTCTAGGGCCTTCTCTGATTCTTCCTGCTGCTTCTTTTCGTCCTGATCTTCCAGCTTGCCGAGATCGAGTTCACCGCGTGAAATATCCTGGAACTGCTTACCCTCGTATTCATTGAGGTGACCCATGAGCCACTCGTCGATTCGATCCACCATCAGAATGACTTCAATGCCCTTCTTCTTGAATATCTCCAGATGTGGACTGGTGCGTGCCGCCTTCAGGGATTCCGCTACCAGGTAGTAAATCTTTTCCTGCTCTGGCTGCATGCGAGCAATGTAGTCATCCAGCCCCTGGTCCTGGGTATCGGTCTCCGACTTCGTGGTCGCAAACTGCAGCAGCTGTGCAATCTTTTCCCGGTTGGCATAGTCCTCTGCCGGACCTTCTTTCAATACCTGGCCGAACTGGCCCCAGAACTCCTGGTATTTCTCTTTGTCTTTCTTGCGCAGTTTGGCGAGCATGTCCAACGCTCGCTTGGTCAGGGCGCTGCGCATGGAATCCACCGCAGGATCTTTCTGCAGGATCTCACGGGACACATTCAGGGAGATATCATTGGAGTCCACTACACCTTTCATGAAGCGAAGATAGAGCGGCAGGAACTGCTCGGCATCATCCATGATGAATACACGTTGCACATAGAGCTTGAGCCCCCTGGCCGCATCACGGTTCCATAGATCGAAAGGCGCCCGACCCGGGATGTATAGCAGGCTGGTATATTCCAGCTTGCCTTCTACCTTATTGTGACTCCAGTCCATGGGATCGTCGAAGTCATGGCTGATGTGCTTGTAGAATTCCTTGTATTCCTCATCCGAGACATCGCTGCGGCTTCGGGTCCACAGCGCCTTCGCTGCGTTGACTGCCTCGTACTCGGGCTGTTTGGTTTCTGTGGACTCTTCGCCTTCTTCGCTGTCCTCTGCTGAAGCGAAGTCCTGCTTCTCCATCAGCACCGGGATTGAGAGGTGGTCGGCATAGCGCTTGACGATGCCACGCAGGCGAAAAGCATCTGCGAAATCGGCTTCATCCTGTTTCAGGTGCAGGGTCACCGTGGTGCCCCGATCGGCTTTTTCTGCCGCTTCGACGCTGTATTCGGACTCACCCCTGGATCTCCACAGAGTAGCCTCGGCCGGGCCCGTTCCTGCCTTGCGGGTCAGCACCTCCACTTCATCGGCAACAATAAAGGCAGAATAGAAGCCGACGCCAAACTGGCCAATCAACTGTGAATCTTTTTTCTGGTCCCCGGTGAGGGATTCCAGGAACTGGGCAGTACCTGACTTCGCGATAGTACCCAGGTGGGAAATCACCTCTTCCCGGGTCATGCCTATCCCGTTATCGGAAATCGAAATGGTCTTGTTGTCGCTATCAAAGTCTACCCGTACCTGCAGCTCTGCATCGTCAGCCAGCAGTTCGGCATTGGACAGGGCCTCGAATCTCAGCTTGTCGGCGGCGTCGGATGCGTTGGATATCAACTCGCGCAGGAATATCTCCTTGTTGGAGTACAGCGAGTGGATCATCAGGTGAAGCAACTGTTTGGCTTCGGTCTCAAATCCGCGGGTTTCGGCTTGTGTCTTGGTAGTCATTCCCCAATCCTCGATGTGTCAATGCTGTTCATGTGTTCGCTTGGTCTCTGGACTCGTGGTCCTGAGCAGGCCTTTTGCCTGCAAATAAAAAACCCGGGTACTTTTCAGTTCCCGGGTTTCTAGATGGGGATTTCTCCCCCGATTTCAAGCGTTCGGGGTGGGAACCCCTGCCACTAGTCGATCAGCGAAGGATAAGGCTGGTAGAAGTCTATGGCTTCCTGCTTGCGCTGCTCGATGACGTTATAGCGCTGCTCGGTGCTATTGACCAGGGTCAGGTATTGCTGAGCCGAGGTTCGACCGCGTTCATCACCGGCATCGGCCGCTTGTGTCGCTGCCTGGCGTGCGCCGTCGAAATCATCCAGCTCCAGCAGGGCACGGGCCAGGAACAACAGGGTATCAGAGCGGTTACTCAGGTTGCCCTTGTCGATGGCCTTCTGAAATGCCTCAGCAGCCTCCTCATAGTCGTTGGAAACATAGTGGATGTAGCCCACGGTATCCCAACCATCGCCACTATCTGACATTTCGGCGACCTGCAGGGCATGGGGCAAGGCTTCCTCGTATGCAGAACCCAGCAGATAGGCCTGGGCAGCGATCGTGAGGTTGTCCTCATTCGCTTCGATGATGTCGGACTGCAGGCCTTCCTCGAGAATTTTAACGCCAGTAAGCGAAATCTCCATGCCTGCCAGAGACTGCCCCAGGTTGAGGTAGCGGTTCTCGTCGTCAACATGACCGCCGATATAGGCGAGATTAAGCGACTGTACCCGTCTGGCTTCATTATCGAGACTCGCATACACCGCGTTCAGGTTGAGCCAGTCTGTGGTGTTATTGAATTTGACGATCATGGTCTTCGTCAATTCAAGCGCACTCTCGAAATCCTCCAGCACGAAGTATACGCCGTTGAGGAACTGGTAATCGTCCCTGCCAAGCTCTTCACCGGTTGCCAGCGCCAGGTTCATGTAGTCCAGCCAGAATGGCAGTGCCTCATTGAACTGTTCAAGCTGGTAATGGGCGTAGGCCATGCTCTTATACACGATGGTGTCTTCGGTTTCAGAGAGGTTTCGCCACTCCTGGAAATTATCCAGCGAGCGCTGCCACTCCTCTTCAGCCGCGTACAATTGTCCGAGCGAGCGCAAGGTACGAAGGCGTTGATCCAGACGCAACTCTTCGATGGTCAGGATCTCTTCGAAAGTGCGCAGCGCACCGGCGAAGTCTTCGTTGCTCAGATAGTAGTTCGTGTAGAAGTTGAGCGTGCTCGATTTCTCGAAATCGTTCATGCGATTCCAGCGACGCTCACGAAGCTGATCCAACTCAGCCTTGGCGGCTTCGAAGTCTGGCTCGTCGGAATCATCCTCCGGCGCCATCAACTCCTGCACCTCACTCAACACACGCATGACCTGCTCACTCAGGGTGCCGGCGGTGCGCGCTTCGGGTGGTGCTCTCTGGTCTTCTCCGGCGTAGACAAGCTGAAGCGGCATGATTGGACTCGCCATCAAACCGATCAGAAACGCCAGCGACAGTTTGTTAATTTTTTTCATAATGCTATTCAGACCTCTGGCTAACCCTTACTCTTCCAATTGATAGCGAAACAGGTATTGAACGCCGGGGACGTCTACGCCCCGGCCATCAACTACCCGAGGTTGAAACTTGAATCGTGCCGCCGCTCGGATGGAGGAACGATCGAATATGCTCTGGGGTTCTGCATCGACCACAACAATCGTGTCCTCGATAACATTGCCCATTCCGTCCACGGTGAACGACACCAGACACCACCCCTGTATACCGCGTTGTGCGGCCCGTGTAGGATACTGGGGCGCAATAGCCACCAGTGGCAGGTAATCGCCATCGGTGGCTGAGATGCCAGCCGTATTGATATCGAGCCCGGTGTCGATTTCGACGCTGGCGCGTTCAATGTTCAGTGCCGGACCGGAATCCAGGTTAATCTGGCGATCTGGCGTATCCGGTGTATCCTGCACCACTTCTTCGATCATCTCCGGCTTGTCAATTTCCTCGATCACCTCGAGTTCGATATCCGGCATGGTGGCGTCCACGATGCGTACCACGTTGACCCGCTGGTCGAAACGCTCGCCGGTAGCAATCAGCGCCTGCATGAAATAGAACAGCCCCAGCGTAATCACTACGGCCATTGCCATTGATACTGCCCATCTGACTACGATCATGTTAAGCCTCCGCAGATATTCTGACGTCTTCTATATTGGCTTCCCTTGCCGCTTCAAGGATCAGCATCACCTGCTCGTTATTCGCATTCTGGTCAGCCTGGATGATCACCGCCGAGTTGGGCGCATCCGCGAGACGCAGTTCGAAACGCGAGCGTATGAAGCGTGGATCGATCTGGTCGCCGTCGATCCAGATGTCGCCACCTGGACCTACCGCGATCAGGATCAAGTCGCCGGATGTATCACCCGCTGTGGATGCCTCCGGCTTGCTGACATCAATACCGGCTTCGGTCACGAAGACCGAAGTTACGATAAAGAAGATAAGCAGAATAAAGACCACATCAAGCATCGGCGTGAGGTCAATCTCACCGGCTTCTTCCTGGTCTCTTTGTTTCATTAAACCTGATTTCATAAATTAACCCTGAATCCGAATCTGTTTTACTGGTTGATGGGAAGGTGATCTTCCAGCAATTCCAGATCCCGATCGATATTGGCTTTCAGATAGTTGAACGCGAAGATGCCGGAAATAGCCCCCACCATGCCTGCCATGGTAGGAATCGTGGCTTTAGATACACCACCGGCCATGGATTTCGCGTCACCGCCGCCACTGAATGACATGACAAAGAACACTTCGATCATTCCGGTTACCGTCCCGATCAGACCCAGCAGTGGGCAGATCGTGACCAATACCTCAATGATCGGCATGGTGTTCTTAACATCTAGTGAAATCTTGGAAATCATCATGGTACGGATCTGGTGCGCGCTCCAGGATGACTTATCGGTGCGCGCATTCCATTCCGCCAGTGTGTTCTTGACGTTCTTTCTATGGGTGGTATTGATATACCAGACCCGCTCGAACACCAGCGACCACTTGATCAGGAGCAGACCCATGATGATAGTCAACACGGGTCCACCTCGATTCATGAAGGCCTCAATGGCGTCGAGGATGTCTAAAAGAAACAGAGGCATCTTATCTCTCCCTACTTACGCTCGACTGCCTGCGGAACGTTCCGCTTTCTGTGCAATCATGCCAGTAGCCTGCTCTTCCAGGATATGGATGATATTGTCGCTGCGGCTCTTGACCACGGTGTGCATGAAGATGGTAGGAATCGCTACCACAATACCCAGTACCGTAGTCATCAGTGCCTGGGAAATACCACCGGCCATGATGGTCGGGTCACCAGCACCGTAAACCGTGATCTGCTGGAACACCTGGATCATACCAGTCACCGTACCCAACAGACCGCCGAGGGGCGCGATGGTGGCGATCATCTTGATCAGGGTCAGCATGCTCTCCAGGGATGGCGTTTCCTTGAGGATCGCCTCGCCCAGTTTCAATTCCAGGGTTTCAGTATCCGCAGAGGGGTTGGATTCCGCTACCAGTAGTACACGACCCAGCGGGTTGTTCTTGGCTGGCTTGTCGCTCTTCAGCTGTGAACGCACCTTGATGGAAACCAGGGTCAGCATCAGCAGACGGTAGAAGCCCAGCAGGATACCTACCACACCCACACCGATGATGATGAAACCGATTACACCGGCGTTCGCTTCAACCTGCTCCTGGGCACTGGGGAAGTTCACCAGGTTGGCCATTACCTGACCACCCACACCACCAGTCGGGTCGATACCTACACGCACCAGGCCGGAAGAAGCGGATTGCAATTCACGGGCTGAAGCCAGCACGTCGGCAGCAGGCTGACGCGGCAGCACCTGCAGATGGCCGACAGCGCCGGTATAGCTCAGGTATTCACCATCGGAAATGGCATTGAAGGCACCGATACGAGTGATGGTGCGATTTGCAGTATCACCACTCGGCAGAGCGATATCACCATTATAGGTAACAACACGTCCAGACTCGGTTACTTCCTGGTGCATGAAGTACCAGAAGCGCTCCATCTCTGAGATGTTGAGCTGTTCGATGGTGCTGCCTGCACGCTGGATGATTCTTTCCAGTTCTGCACTGCGACCCGGATACTGGGCACTGATCAGGGAGTTCTGGAAGTTACTCAGGAAGTCACCGGCCACACCCTGCAGGGTACCGAACAACTCGTTCAGGTCGCCACGTCGATTACGCAGAATCTCGCGCTTGTCGGCGATGATGACTTCGTTGGCTTCGAACTGGTCACTCAGCTGTACCTGCAGATCTTCCTCTGCAGTAATACGCTCGTTGGTGGTATCCAGAATTTGTTGCTGTCGTGCGGCGTTCTGCTCGAACTCCTGCAGACGCTCACGGTATTGAGCAGATTCAGCCACGCGATCGTTTTCAACCGCGTCGAGCAATTCAGACAGTGAAGTCGCCTGAGCCGAGAGCTGAGTAGAACAAATAAGGAAAAAAGAGGCTGCGGAAATTCCGCCAAGTATCTTTAGTGCTTTCATTATTGTGCTGCCTCCGGAGCTTGAACGGGCAAGAAGAGAATGTCAGGAGCATCCAGATTCTGGACTACGCGATTGGCTTGCTGTACTTCCTGGCGATAGGCACCGGCAGGCAGTTCAACCCACTGGCGGGCGCTGTTATCCCAGGCACCGGTGACCTGGCGGTCAGTGGTCTGGTACATCAGGGCTACACGACCAATTCGCACGACGTTCACGTCACGCTCTACGCCACCAATTTCGATGGTGTCGGGGTAAGTTTCGTTGGTACGACCAAAGGCGGCCTCGGTCTGGTACATCACCAGCACTTGGCGGAATTTCTCCGCGATGGACACATCGGGGTTATCAATCGCGTCGCGGGCGAACTGCAGTCGTGCCTGACGCTCTTCGAGGCGGAATGGATAGTCCAGAGCCACGAACTGCTCCAGGCCACTCAGCATTTTCTCCATTAACAGGGGAATTTCGCGAGTCACTTCCTCTACTGACGCAATGGATTCGTCCAGAGTCGCAATTTGCTCTTCCTGGGCGGCAATCTGGCGTCGGTAGCCGGCATTCAATACCAGCAGCGATTCCAGGTTGTCATTAGCGCGTTTGAATTCTTCGAAAGTGGAACTTGCCTCACTAGCCAGGCGGGTAATTTCCTCCTGCACTGCTGCAGACTCCGAATATTTTTCACCGAGGACATCCATTGCCCTGTCCAGAATGCTGCTGTCGACCAGTATGTCCTGCGCCTGCGCAGTACCGAAGAGGCCGGACATCAGAATCACCAGAGCAGGCATGCTCAATCGGTTAATGCGACGGTTTTTCATGTGCCATCCTATTTTATTTAATTGAAAGCGGGTCTAATTTGCGGGGATTTTTATCAGGTTTCCCTTTATCAAGTCAGATAACAAATTAGACTCGGAAAACTTCTATTTATTCGTCCTTCCTTCCCTATCAAACTGCCTGAGGATTCCGTGAGTTTTCTACTCCCTCAATAACGACAGCTTTCCCTGAAAAAGCGCCGAACAAGGGTTACCAAACTACTCAATTTTGTGATATTTGAGAAGCTTGGTAACCCCAGATTCGACTTGACTGTGTAGCACTTTCACCAAGTAACGACACGTCCAAATACTCCCTGAAATTCAGCGCGTTAAGCTGAATTCGCGGCTAAGCGTATCACAACATATCGCGTAGATAGAACCTTTTGTCCGATAAATTCGGGCAGACAAAAGGTTCTTTAGAAGTGCAAGTAAAGGAAGGAAAAGAGACAGAAAAGAGTGGCTGGCAGCAGGCGCTACCAGCCGGTTATTTCACTCAGTCCGGAGCCGATATCCGCGAGGCTGCGGACAGTCTTGACCCCGGCATCATTAAGGGCGGCGAACTTCTCGTCTGCCGTACCCTTGCCACCGGAGATGATGGCGCCGGCATGACCCATGCGCTTACCCGGGGGCGCGGTGACACCCGCAATGTAGGCCACAACGGGCTTGCTTACATTGGCCTTGATGAATGCCGCGGCCTCTTCTTCTGCGGTGCCGCCGATCTCGCCAATCATGACTATGGCCTCCGTGGCCGGATCTTTCTCGAACATGCTCAGGATATCGATGAAGTTGGAACCCGGGATCGGATCTCCCCCGATTCCCACGCAGGATGACTGGCCAAAACCATGATCAGTTGTCTGCTTCACCGCCTCATAGGTCAGGGTCCCGGAACGGGACACGATACCCACCTTGCCCGGCAGGTGAATATGCCCAGGCATGATGCCGATCTTGCATTCGCCGGGTGTGATAACGCCCGGGCAGTTTGGTCCGATGAGGCGCACACCGGCCTGATCGCATTTTTCCTTGGCCACCAGCATGTCCAGGGTGGGAATGCCTTCGGTGATGCACACGACCAGCTTCACGCCAGCATCCACGGCCTCCAGGATTGAGTCCTTGCAGAACGGTGCGGGCACATAAATAACGGACGCATCGGCCTCGGTCTTGTCCACGGCCTCGGCTACGGTATTGAATACCGGCAGGCCCAGATGCACCTGACCACCCTTGCCCGGTGTTACACCGCCCACCATTCTCGTGCCGTACTCGATCGCCTGTTCCGTATGGAAGGTTCCCTGGGAACCGGTAAGACCCTGGCAGATAACTTTTGTGTTCTTGTCGATCAGAATGCTCATTTGCCACCTCCCGCTGCAGCAACTACTTTTTCCGCTGCATCTGACAAGGAGTCAGCCGCAATAATGTTCAGGCCGCTCTTGCTCAGCACCTCGCGACCAAGCTCGGCATTGTTGCCTTCCAGTCTAACCACCACGGGAACCTCGACACCGACTTCTTCCACTCCGCCGATCACGCCTTCGGCAATCAGGTCACAGCGCACGATGCCGCCAAAGATATTGACCAGTACCGCCTTCACGTTCTCGTCAGAAAGGATAATCTTGAAGGCTTCGCTCACCCGTTCCTTGGTTGCACCGCCTCCCACGTCGAGGAAGTTGGCAGGCGAGCCGCCGCAGAGTTGCACGATATCCATGGTACCCATAGCCAGGCCTGCGCCATTTACCATGCAGCCGATATTGCCATCCAGCGCCACGTAGTTCAGTTCCCATTGAGCGGCCTGGGCTTCCCGTTCATCTTCCTGACTCGGGTCATGCATCGCCTGCAGCTTGGGCTGGCGATACAGCGCGTTGCCATCGATATTAATCTTGCCATCCAGGCAATGCAGATTCCCCTCATCCGTGATCACCAGCGGGTTGATCTCCAGCAGGGACAGGTCTAACTCTTCAAACAGCTTGGCCAGGCCGAGGAACAGTTTGGTGAACTGCTTGATCTGACCGCCCTCGAGACCGAGACGGAACGCCAGGTCTCTGCCCTGGTAGGGCTGCGGCCCGGTCAGTGGATCGATCGTGGCCTTGATAATTTTTTCCGGGGTCTCAGCGGCAACTTTCTCGATTTCAACACCTCCCTCGACGGAGGCCATGAAGACGATGCGTCGGGTCGAACGGTCCACCACGGCTCCGAGATACAGTTCCTGCGCGATATCTGTGCAGGATTCCACCAGAATCTTGCTCACCGGCTGACCATTGGCATCGGTCTGGTAGGTAACCAGGTTCTTGCCCAGCCACTGGCGGGCAAATGCTTCCGCTTCGGCAGCCGAGTCGACGAGTTTCACGCCACCGGCCTTACCCCGGCCACCGGCGTGCACCTGGGCTTTCACCACCCATTTGTTGCCACCTATTTCGGCCGTAGCGGCCGCTGCGGCTTCTGGTGTGTCGACCGCCAGGCCTTTGGATACTGGCAGGCCATACTCGGCAAATAACTGCTTTGCCTGGTATTCGTGTAAATTCATGAATGCTCCGATTGAGTAGAACTTTTTGTTGTTTTGATCCTGGCGCGAGACTATTTCTTGCGCCGGCGATTGCCAATGTGAATCGCATGGCCGTTCGCCGCCAGGGCCGCTTCATGCAGGGCTTCCGACAAGGTCGGATGCGAGAACATGGTGATACCCAGGTCTTCCGCACTGCCGCTGAATTCCATGGCGATGGCCGCCTGTTGCAACAGGTCGGCGGCACTAGGGCCGATGATGTGGCAACCGAGAATACGGTCGGTTTTGGCATCGGCGATCAGCTTGACCATGCCCTCGGCATCGTTGGCTGCCAGGGCTCGACCGCTGGCCACGAAGGGGAAGACGCCGACGTTGTAGTCGACGCCTTCTTCTTTTAACTGTTCTTCATTCTTGCCCACCCAGGCGATCTCGGGATGGGTGTAGATCACCGATGGCACCAGGGCGTAGTTCACCTGTGCCTTCTGGTCGGCCAGCCTTTCCGCCACCATGATGCCCTCTTCCATGCCCTTGTGGGCAAGCATGGGGCCACGAACCAGGTCGCCTACTGCATAGATGTTCGGCACACTGGTCTCACAGTAATCGTTGACCTTGATAAAACCCCGCTCGTCCTGCTCGATACCAACAGCTGGGTCCAGCAAGTCCTGTGTGTAAGGCTTCCTGCCCACCGCCACAATCAATTTGTCGAAGGTGGCTTTCTGCTCGCCGTCCTTGTCGGTGTACTCGACCGTCACGCTCTTCTTGGCACCCTTGCTGACCTTGCTGCCAATTACCCGGGCCCCCAGTTTGATCTGGAGCCCCTGTGCGGTCAGTATCTTGCTCGCTTCCTTGGCAATCTGCCGGTCCACCATGGGAAGAAATTCATCCAGCGCTTCGAGAATCACAACCTCCGCGCCAAGACGCGACCAGACGCTGCCAAGTTCGAGGCCAATCACCCCGGCTCCGATCACGCCAAGACGCTTGGGCACTGTCTGGAATTCCAGTGCACCGGTCGAATCGACGATAGTATCCTGGTCCACCGGTGCCGGCGGAATATCGATGGGCACAGAACCTGCTGCAATGATGATGTGCCTGGCGAGCAATTCTTCCTGCTTGCCATCATGGCCGGTTACCAGAACCTTGTCCTTCGCGATGACCTTGCCGGTACCACTGATACCTTCCACCTTGTTGGCAGTAAACAGACCTGCGACGCCACCGGTCAACTGTTTGACCACCTTGTCCTTGCGCTCGATCATGGCCGGTACATCGATACCCACCTTGCTGACCTTGATGCCGTGGGTTTCAAAATCGTGCTGCGCTTCTAAATACTTATGGGAAGTATCCAGCAGTGCCTTGGATGGAATACAACCAACATTAAGACAGGTGCCACCGTAGACAGTCTTGTCTTCCTTATTAAGCCACTTCTCAATACAGGCCGTCTTGAAACCCAACTGGGCGGCGCGAATCGCGGCATGATAACCCGCCGGACCCGAACCAATCACTACTACATCAAATTCCTTACTCATAAGCTTTTAAGTCGCCTTTACTGTGGAAATATCAGATTTCCAGAATGAGCCGCGTGGGATCTTCCAGCAACTCCTTGATCGTTACCAGGAACTGCACCGCTTCCTTGCCATCGATCATGCGATGATCATATGACAGGGCCAGGTACATCATGGGCAGCACCTTGACCTCACCATCTACCGCCATGGGGCGATCCTGAATCTTGTGCATGCCCAATATCGCAGTCTGCGGTGGATTGAGAATAGGTGTGGAGAGGAGTGATCCGAAAACGCCACCATTGGATATGGTAAAGGTACCACCTGTCATTTCTTCGATAGCGAGCTTGCCATCTCTGGCCTTCTCGCCGAATCCACGTATCTCTTTCTCGATTTGGGCCAAGCCCATGTTGTCCGCATTTCGCAGGACTGGAACCACAAGGCCGCGCGGTGAGGATACTGCAACCGCTATGTCCTGGTAGCCGTGGTAAACAATGTCGTTACCGTCGTTGGATGCATTGACTGCGGGGAAGCGCTTGAGCGCCTCGATGGATGCGCGCACGAAGAATGACATGAAACCGAGGCGAACACCGTCATGGGCCTTCTCGAATTCATCCTTATAACGATTACGGATAGTCATGACCGGCTCCATGTTGACCTCGTTAAAGGTGGTCAACATGGCTGTGGTTTGGGTCGCCTCCAGCAGGCGCTCCGCAACCTTGGCCCGCAGTCGACTCATGGGAACCCGCTCTTCGATACGGCCACTGGCACTGGCCGTCAGGTTCAACTCGGCCGGGGCCGCACTTGCCGACGGAGTTTCCAGGTGCTTGATGATATCTTCCTTGGTAATACGCCCGTCCTTGCCGGAGCCGAGTACCGAATCAATGTCCACGTTGTTCTCTTCCGCAAGCTTGCGAGCGGCCGGACTCAGCATCGCTGCCTGTTCGCTCGCCGATGGCGGAGCCGATTCAGCGGCACTGGCGGCAGGAGCCGCAGCGGTCGTTACCTCGGCGGCAGGTGCTGGCGCAGGAGCCGAAGCGCCCGCTTCGATAACACCGATCGCTTCATTGCTGACAATCGTGTCACCAGAGTCCTTGAGAATTTCCTTTAATACGCCATCGTTCGGTGAAACGACTTCGATGACTACCTTGTCGGTCTCGATATCCACCAGCAGTTCATCCCGGGAAACACTCTCACCCGGTTTCTTGTACCAGGTGGCAATAGTGCCATCCGGGACTGACTCTGGTAGCGCTGGCGCCTTGATTTCAATTGTCATGACTGATCCTGATTAATTAACGCAAGTGGGCTCATCGCCCTCTTTTTTTCTTTTAAGTTGCTTCTTTGCTGTCGCACTTGGCGAATCAGCTCAATGCTTCGTCTATAAATTGCCGCTGCTGACTAATGTGCAGAGCAGGATAACCAGCCGCTGCCGCTGCCGATGCCTCCCTGCCGGCATACCCAAGCCAGATATTCGGGAAGTGCTCGGCTATAGTGCGCCGCATATGGTGCTGGCTCGAGTAC
>JAYPVK010000016.1:0-44399 GCA_038134565.1 Pseudomonadales bacterium
GCTCGCCCGATTCCAGTGCCGCCAGGCCGAAGGCGAAGTCGAATTGTGGATCGCCTTCCCACTCTTCCAGGTTGTCGAATCCAAGGTCGTAAGCTTGCTGGTATTGCCCGGCGTTGTTCAAACGATCCATTTCCTCAAAAGGAGACGCATTCTCGGCGGCATAAGCAGACCACTGGAACCCTATGCAAAATAGCGGTGCCAGGAGCAGACGGGTGGTTTTCATGCTGTTTTCCGTTTTTGTTGTTGGAAGCGAACTTCAGTTTCTGGAACACCAGAGCTGATGCGGCCCCTGAGGTTCCGGCATTGTATCAAACTGTAACAAAAAGCTCGCGACTGTCGTACTCTACCTTCCTGTCGGGGTGCTGCAATAGCACTTGATCGGGGGGCATACGAAAGTGTGAATCGGTTCAAGTTTCCCAGTAAATTTGTAGGTTAAGGGGATTCACGTTTATAACCCCAGGGCTCTAGCAGGCATGCTGTCACGAGACTTGTGGTAACCGGTACCCTGCAAACGCCTTCGACCGGATTGCCTTCGATGGAAAGGGGCGAGAGAGCTATGGTTTGCTATAGAATGCGAATCACCAAAGGCAATGTGCTGCAGAACCACAGGATTCTCGCTTGAACTCCAGCCCTATCGTCCTCCTGTCACTTTTCTCTTTTCTGTCAGTGTCTGCCAGCGCGCAGCAGGGATCGCAGGCTGTCGTCAGCCAGGCGCTGACGGCCGGCTATTATCGGGCACAGGGTGATTTCGGCCTTAGCCTGGATACCAGCATTCGCTATCTGCCCCTGAGCTATGAAGTTGACCGCGGCAACTGGGGCTTTCAGTTTCTGACCGCGGCTCTGGAGGTAGAGGGACCGGGTGCAGTCCTCATCAATCTGGGTGGGGTAAACCAGGCGGTGGCTGACACGGACATCAGCAGCGAACGCGGTCTGGGCGACAGCATCGTCTCGGCCATCTACCATTTTGACTCGTACTCGCCCGATGCAGCGTTTTTCGACCTGCGTTTTGACGTAAAGCTACCCACTGCCAGCGAGGAGAAGGGGCTGGGAACCGGTGAGTTCGACTTCAACCTGCAATTGGATGTCAGTCAGCAGTGGCGCCAGTTACTGTTGTTTTCCAGCCTGGGTTACAGCGTCCGGGGGCGGTCGGATTTGTTCATGGGGCTGCGCGACGGGGCATACCTGCAATTGGGTGCGGCGCTGAATCTCGGCGAGCGGCTCTCCGGTGGGGTGCTTTACGATTACCGCGAACCCGCGTCTGATTTTTCGCCGGAGAGCCACGACATAAGCCCGTACCTGATTTGGCGATTGTCGGATAGCTGGAGCGTCACCAGCCTCTTGAGCAGGGGCTATACAGAAGCCAGCCCCGATTGGAGTTTCTACGCGTCCCTGCGCTACAGCTGGTAGCTATGGTCGATGCAAGGGGGCCGCGGGGGATCGAGCCGTTTAGAGCCGTAACGGCCGGATTCTGGGCGGCAACAAACCCGCGCGTTGCACTGGCCGGATCCTTTGTACCGGAGGCAGGGCGGGGCGTTGGATCCGCTCCGGTCGCTGCATGACTGCAGCCGTGGATGTCTTTTCTAGCGAATTTTCGGCGAGCCTCACCGTACTGGAATCGGCTTGCTCCGAGTCAGATTGGTCGGTGCTGGATTGCTGGTTGAGTTGTCCTACCAGGTTCGCCCAGCTGATGCTGCCAGATTGCTCCGGTTCTGCTGATTGATCCATCCTGTCGGTAACTTCGCTTGTAGCGGGTTCCCCGGCAGTCAGTTGTGCATGGGTTGCTTCGGCATTGCTTGTCCGGTTTTCGACGAGCAGATTTTGCGCGACCTCGAGGGTCAGTACCCGCTGGTCCAACTCCCACTGCATGGATTCTTCGATAGATATTGCCGATGAGTCACGGGTGAATGTCGCCGGGTCTGCAACTCTTACGGGATTATCCAGTGGGGTTTCGATGCGGGCTGCCATCATTGAACCCGGCAGTTGTATGCCGGATTGGCTTGCGGCAATGGCAGTGGGCAGGTCAGCCCCCGCTTCTGTGCTGACCCCAAGCTGCGGCCGGTCAATAATCACCAGCTCGGCAGGCTTGCTGTCGCCGCGTGTGTTGACCCCGAGGTAGGGGCGGAAGCCGGTGCCGCCGAGACCACTACCGGCGCCCGGTTCTGCGAAATTATTGAGGCTGCGTCCGGTGCCTCCCAGTCCGCTGCCTTCGTCGTCATCGCCGCCGCCACGAATGATGCCGTTGCTGTTATAGGTAAGCAGGCTCAGCAGCAGAACCAGCAGCATAGCCCACAGTGTTTTGGGTTGCCTGAGGGCTTCAGTGAAGGAAAAGGAGAAAGGCATCAGATGCATGCTCTACCGGCAGTGGTTACCAGCGAGGTGTTTAAGCCTGTGACTGCTAGTGTGGCCATTCAGTCTAGTCCTGCTCCTCTGATGAGGCATTCCCGGGATCACTATCTCTCGGAACGGAATTGTAATTGAAGATGCCGAAGTTGATTCTATGACTGGCCTTGCCTTTCTCCGCGTTCCCGGCGTCGGATTGCTGTCTGGCGAGTGCTTCCTTGTTCATGGTCGTGAGCGCATCCATGCCCAGCTTGCTGGCGAGACTGGTGAGTTCCTGCACCGACTGCTCTGATAGCTTGTCATAATAAACACTTCTGTCGAAATAAAAAGGCTTGTGCCCAAGCAGGTTGCTGCTTCCCGCTGCAATATGATCCTGTAAATTTTTGCCAAAAAAGAACGCCTTTTCATCGAAGCCCCGTTCGGGTGTAAAGGCACCTGAATTGAGAACGACCAGGTCATCCTGCAGCTCTGCAATCCCCAACCGTATCCATTCATCGAGTATCACCCGCGGGCGGATGTCCTGCTTCACTACAGCAGCCACCAGCGACTCGAAACTGCTGCTCGAATGACTGATGGAACGCAGGGGCAAGGGAACTGGTTTACCCATCGCGTCAGTGAGTTCCGGGCTGCCGAGCCAGTAGGCAATCAGGCGTGCACCGGTGGAAATTGTTTCAGGAATCTGCAGTTCTTCACTTTGCTCGGCACGCAGGCGTTTGACGTCCTTGCGATGGACGCCGGTTAACAGGTGGATGCGACTGTCTGACTGGCGTTTGTCTCCGACCTGGAATTCCTGTTCCGCCACATCCACGTAGAGGGCCTTGAGCATGGCTATGAATTGGGGGTAGGTGAACTGGTAATGCAGCAGCAGCCTGATCAGAGGGCGCAGTAATTTCTCCAGTGCCCGCACCAGGGATCTGGGCGGATCAACCGGGGCTGGATTGCTGGAGTCGCTTGCCATGCTGCCGAGTATATAGCTTAGGTGGGAATAAATCCCACGCCTAGTTTAAAAAGCGGGAAATATTCCCACGCAACAATGCCTGCTTCGTCACAAAACTGTCATTTGGGCTTGATACAATTTGACGTGGGAAATATTCCCACCTATCATAAAACCGCTGAATTTGAAAAGAGAGCGCGCAATGACAGTAAATACGGGCTTTTTCTCCGGTTCTACCGAGCCAGCAAGCAGGGCGAGGGGGCTCGTACTGCAGCCGCAACCCACCAATTGCATCGAACTCGCCAGTGGTCACCGGGTCGCCTATCAGGAATACGGCAAGCCCACTGGTTTTCCCATGTTCTATTTCCATGATAGCGGCAGTTCCCGCCTGGAATGTACATTCTTCCATGGTGCTGCCAAGGCATTCGGTTACCGCCTCATCGCGATCGACCGTCCCGGCATCGGCTGCAGTGACTACTACGATAGTCCTTCGCCGGAATCTGTGGCCAATGATGCCGCAGAGTTGGCAGATTGCTTGAAAATCGATCAGTTTGCAGTGCTTTCCCTCGGGTCTGGTGGGATATTCGCCCTCATGCTGGCTTTCCACCACCGCCAGCGGGTCACCGAAGTCTTGAGTCTGGGCGGTGTCCCCGGCAGCGCATTCAAGGAAGCCAACCCCGGCGCCAGCCTCGGGCGCTACTGGCACCAGTTAACCCCCCCGCTGATCAACCTGTTGGTGAGAGCGAAGCACGCCTTCAGCCGGGATACACAGTGGCTATCCAGGGAGCATCTGAACGAGATTCTGTGTGATGCAGATCGACGTGCCCTGCAGGAATCCAGGACACGAAACATACTGGCGCTGGATCAGCAGGAAGTGATTCGACAGGGGGTCCGGGGTCTGGCCCAGGATCTGGCCAATTGCTACCGCAAACTGGACTTTACCCTGGATGGCCTGGAAGTGCCGGTAACCATTTGGCAGGGTAAATCGGACAATCTTTCCCAGCGTACAGATTGCGAATTCATGTTGTCGCGCATTCCTACGGCGCGCTATTTCCGGGTTCCCAATCGGGGCCACTTCTTTTTTCTCGGTGGCATGGATTCGGTGTTCTCCCGCATGCATGGTCACAAGCCTGCCTCAATAGCCTGCGCGGCCTGAAATTATAAGAAGAGAGGTGAATGCGGCGACCGACTAGGGGTCGTGGTGCTTGTGTCCTTCGTGACCGTGACCATGGCCTTCTTCATGCAGATCGTAATCACAGGGGTGGTGGCTGAAGCTGGAAAATTCTGACGAGTCAGCGTATTCCTTGCTGTCGATGACGCGGAACACCTTGGCATCCACAAAGACCTGCACAAGGTCGCCATCGAGCAGTCCCTTGTTGGATTCCTCCACGAGAATGTCGATGGCCTGCTCGGTTTTCATCGCTGGCTTGTAGGGGCGGTCTGAGGCGGTGAGCGCGTCATAGATGTCACAGATCGTCATGATTTTTGACTGCATGGGGATCTCTGACTCCGTCATCCCGTAGGGATAACCGCTGCCATCCAGTTTCTCGTGATGCGCTGCTGCGATAGACGGTACGTTCTGGAATTCCTTGGTCCAGGGAATATGGCTGAGGAAGTTCTGGGTGTGCACGACGTGGGATTCGATTTCCTTGCGCTCGGTCGGGGACAGGCTGCCCTTGGTAATAGAGAGCAGGGCGAACTCATCCGGGGTCAGGATGGCAAGTTCTTCGTCATGGCTGTCGTGGCGGTAGGCATTGATCTTCTCCAGCACCTCCTTGTTATCCTGGCTGAGGATGCTGGGCTCGTTTACTTCGACGATCGAGTTGTAGAACTCATCGAGCAGGTGTGTGTCATTCAGCAACTGGCGATCGATGTCGGTGTAGCGTGACTCATCAAAACCACCATTGCGGTACATGGCAATCTGTTTCGTGAGTGCCTGGGTTTTCAGACGTTCCTTGGCCAGCAGAATGCGATATTGAATCTTCTCCAGGCTGCCCGCGGTAAGTTTCTTCTCTTTGACCAGCACCGATTCGCGTACACCAACCTTGCCGAAGTCATGGAGCAGGGCAGCATAGCGCAATTCCCGCACTTCGGTCTCGGTGAAGCGGGCGTTACGCAGGCGTGTGATATTCGAGAGGGATACCGACTTCGCCAGATCCACACAGAGATCGGCCACCCGGAATGAGTGACCGCTGGTGGTTGGATCCCGTTGTTCGATGGCGGCTACCGACGCATTCACGAAGCCCTCGAACAGCGCCTTGATGTCGTTCTGAAGAACGGTGTTCTCAATTGCGATACCTGCCTGGCTGGCCAGGGCCTGCAGCAAGACATTAATGTCACTGTCGAAGGGCAGCGTATAGGCGAGCGCGGATTTTTCATCGGCGATCTTCAGTGAGCGTGCCTTCTTGCGATTAATGAACTACAGAACGCCGATGACTTCTTTCTGTTTATTGGCCAGCGGGATAGCAAATATGGATTTGGTACGATAACCGGTCTGCTTGTCGAAAGACTGGTTGAACTTGTAGGGTACAGTGTCTGACAGCAGATAGGCGTCAGGTATATTTAATTCACTTTCGGTCAGGGCCACATAGCCGGCCACCGATGACTCATCCAGCGGAAAGCGCATCTCCTCGAAAGGGAATTCCATGGAGTCATTCTGGGTTAGCTTGAAAACAAGTTCCCGTTCGTTGTCATTGATCTCGTTGATCAGGAACAGGGACGCCGCATCGCAGCAGGCTATATTCTGACCTTCTGACAGAATTTTGCGCAGCAGCGTCATCAGGTCATCTTCAGCCGAGAGGGAGATGCTGATGTCGGCCAGCTTGTTCAGATAGCGGAAGCTGGTGTCCCGCAAGCGAGCCCGTTCCGCTTTTTCATTCTTCAGCACCCATTGATAACAGGCCATCTCCAGCAGTTTACAGGTCTGGCGATAGGGCAGCTCGTTTTCCAGGATCAGGTCAGCATCGACGTCGACGGAGTCCGTGCGGAGGAAAATGGCGTCCGGAAATTCATCACGCCAACTGCTGAAGTCTCTCTCGCGCAGCAGGTGATGGTCGATCAGGATCAGGGCCGGGTTGTAACGCTGGGCGGCGGTACTGGACACGATTTCCGTCGCGATAATCAGATTGGAATGGAGATCCTTCCAGATATTGCTATTGGCATATCCGGGTCCATACGCAATGGTAATTGTGCGCTGGGTTTGGGCGAAGGAGTTCATTTTGCGGGTACTGGCAACACGGCTGCACGCAGTTTAACGCAGCGCAAAGCCATAGGCTTTTTGCGGGCAAGATAGGGGCAAGCGGGGCGACCTGCTTGCCCAGAGGCGAGAAATTTCGGTTTATTCGACGGTTTGGGTTTCCAGTCGCTCCCTCAATTCCGCCATGAAATGATCGAGATTGCTCTCAGCTTCGGAGCGGTATCGAAACGGGCCGATGGCGTTACCTTCGCGCGTGCGAAAGTACCAGAGGTCTTGTTCGCTAAAGACGCGTTCGCTGCGTTTCGGCGGTTCACTGCTTGGGATGTCTTGGTATCGAGTCTGGGTCATGGCTCACGCTATCAATCAGATAATGAATTGATGGAATGAGAACAACGAATTGTTCTTGTTTATTGTTGTGCCGAATTCTAGGTGGTAATTCCTTGCTTGTGAACACCTGCTGGTGATCAAGCCTGATTCCCGGTCAACTGCCAGGGCATCGGGAATCAATTTGCCTTGAATTTTGCTGCACTTGCTCAATTTTAGTCTACGCAGTGTTTCGCATGTGATCATTGTCCTCGGTCAATTGTTGGACAGATAGGATTGCAAAAGATTCCAGGAGGCTGGGGGTAGTTCCGACAGCCGCAATTGGCTTTGCTGGCCCCCTGTCCCAGCCGGGTTGGTCTTCGCTAGTTTAAGGTTACCGCCGACGTAGCCGGCTTCGTCCCAGGGACGGATGGCAACCTCAAACTAGCGAGTAGAGTGAATATAGTGCGAGCTGTCGCGCATTTGAAGTCCGCAAAAAATGTGCCATCGAGATT
Organism: Pseudomonadales bacterium; assembly: GCA_038134565.1. GTDB lineage: Bacteria > Pseudomonadota > Gammaproteobacteria > Pseudomonadales > Pseudohongiellaceae > UBA9145. The sequence goes on from JAYPVK010000016.1 coordinate 7,289, forward strand.
TCCCGCTCTCTTGTCCATACCAGCATCGGAGTTAGAAATATCAAATAAAAACAACGGGGTAGCGATGCTTTTGAAAAAATCGGGCGGGCCGCTTTTGCATGAATAAACAAGTGATTACAGGCATCACTTCATAGTCGCTTTTTCTGCCGAAAAAAGCCGGTCAATTTATTTCGCGAACTTTTTAGCCGTCTCTGGCTAATTTTTGAGCAAGCTTGAGCTCATCAACGGTGTTGACATTCAAAAACTCGCCCGCACTGGCGGGGCTTATCTTCAGCAGCGCATGCCTGATGCGGGGCAGTACCAGTTTGGGGCCGTACAGCCCCTCTTCGAGGGCCTGCTGCAGAAGCGGAAAAACGCTGAGTCGCCACAATGAAAACAGCGGCTGCAATTGCCCATCGGTTTCCACCAGCACCGCATCGACCCGTTCCTGTCGCATGCGCTGGCTCAATCGCTCAACCAGGTCATTGGGAAACCAGGGGACATCGCCGGGAAAGCACGCGAGGAGTCCGGACTCCCTCGCCAGACCCACTTCTTCGGTCAGCCAGCCCATGGCGCTCACGATGCCACTCAAGGGCCCGGCATAGGCCTGATTACCGTCGGCGATCATGGGCAGACCCAGGTAGGCATAGTCCTGCTGATTGTGATTCACCGACAGGCAAAGAGCGGCGACCTGGGGGGATGCACGGCTAACGACCTGATCAATGAGGCAGCCATTGCCCAAAGGCATGAGGGGCTTGCTGCGGTTTCCCATGCGGCGGCCACGTCCACCTGCCAGGATGATGCCGTAGATTGATGCTTTTTCGGGGTTTTCCACCATGCCTGCAATGAACCACTTTTGGTCGATCACTGACAAGCAGAATCATCGAATTTTCGGCGTCCGGCAGCGCCCGGGAGGCAAGCATTGAAGTTGCCATATTGATGTGGGAAAATCGCGCTCTTCGCGACTGTGGCAAATCAACTTAACTCATTGAATTATCTTGAAATATCAAGATCGAAGCACTCCGGATGGCGATGCGACGAAGTCATTCCGCCGACTGTGCAGTGCAGCCCGGTCACACCTTGACCAATACCCTAATTTATTTACCCATTGAAAAAAGTGGTCAATTGATCACCAACGAGGTTTGAACATGCAGGTTTCAGTAGAAACTATGGAAGGATTGGAGCGTAAGCTGAAAATAGCTGTGCCCAGAGATCGAATCGATACCGCCGTCAATGAACGGCTGCAGGAAGCGGCAAGGAACATTCGTCTCAATGGGTTTCGCAAGGGCAAGGTGCCGCTGAAGGTCGTGAAGAGCAAGTTTGGCAAGGGAGTCAGGCAGGAAGTCCTGGGCGAAATCATGAGCCAGTCCTTCTATGAGGCCGTAACCGCCGAAAACCTTAAGCCAGCGGGTCAGCCGCGTATTGAGGAAAGCAAGGACGAGGAAGGTCAGGATCTGGAATTCACCGCCATCGTCGAGGTCTACCCCGAGATTGTATTGCCGGACCTGGGCAAGGTCAGCGCGGAGCGGCTCACCGCCGATGTGACCGACAAGGACGTGAATGAGATGATCGAAACCCTGCGCCAGCAGCGTATGAGTTGGGAGAAGGTCAAGCGTGCGGCCGCCGACAAGGATCTGGTCAATATCGACTACACCGGCACCAAAGATGGCGAAGAATTTACCGGGGGCAAGGCAGCAGGCCAGGGCCTGGTGCTGGGTTCGGAGCGCATGATTCCGGGTTTCGAGGAAGGCATCATCGGCAAGTCTGCCGGTGATGAATTCACCCTCGACCTCACTTTCCCCGAGGAATATCACAACAATGACCTGGCGGGTGCGGCAGTGCAGTTCGCCATCAAGCTGAATTCAGTCAGCGAACAGAAGTTGCCCGAGGTTGATGAGGAGTTCTACAAGAGCTTCGGCGTGGAAGAGGGCGGTGAAGAGGCGTTCCGCAAGGAAGTCATCAACAACATGCAGCGTGAAATGAAGACCGCGAGCCGCAACAAGCTCAAGAACGCCGTAATGGACTCCCTGATCGGCATGGTGGATGTCACACCACCGAAGGCTCTGGTTCACAGCGAGATCCACCAGCTCAAGCACCAGATGGTGCAACAAATGGGCGGTGGGCGCGGCATGGATCCGCACCAGCTTCCCGACGAGATTTTCACCGAGCAGGCGGAGCGCCGCGTGATACTGGGTCTCGTGCTGGGTGAGATCATTCGGCAACAGAACCTGCATGCTGACCCGGCCAAGGTTCGGGAAACCGTGGAAGAGCTGGCATCGACCTACGAATCGCCCGAGGAAGTGGTCAAGTGGTACTACAACAATGAAGAGCAGCTCAATGCCATTGAGCAGTCTGTCATTGAAGATCAGGTATTTGACTACATAATAGAAACAGCGGGTATCGGCGAGAAACAGGTTTCCTACCAGGATGTCATCAAGGCCGAGGAACCCAAGGCAAGCGCTACTGCCGATTCTGAAGAGAGTGCAGCCGAGACTTCCTCGGACGACTAGCAGCATTGCCGGCGGGCCCGCAAGCCCGCCGATTTAGTTCAACCCGCGCGGCTCTTGCAGGCTCCACTTGAGTGTAAGCCTGTGGGAACAGACGAATTTTTGATACAGGAAGTGCATTCATGCCCAGCAGTCAGATTGAGCCCGTTTCAGCCCTGGTACCGATAGTTGTAGAGCAGACCGCTCGAGGCGAAAGATCCTACGACATCTACTCCAGGTTGTTGAAAGATCGGGTGATTTTCCTTACCGGCCCGGTGGAAGACCACATGGCTAACCTGATTGTGGCGCAGATGCTGTTCCTGGAGTCAGAAAACCCGGACAAGGATATCCATCTGTATATCAATTCTCCGGGTGGATCGGTGACCGCCGGGCTCTCCATCTACGACACCATGCAGTTCATCCAGCCGGATGTCAGCACCATGTGTATTGGCCAGGCGGCCAGTATGGGTGCCATGCTGCTGGCCGGTGGTGCGGCGGGTAAGCGGCTGGCCCTGCCTCATGCCCGCATGATGATTCACCAACCCAGTGGTGGCGCCCAGGGTCAGGCCTCTGATATTGAAATTCAGGCTAATGAAATCATAAAGATACGAAAGAGACTTAATGTATTGCTTGCAGAGCACACCGGCCAGACCGAGGAGACGATCGCCCGCGATACAGAGCGCGATAATTTCATGAGCGCCAGTGAGGCGCTCAAATACGGCCTGGTGGATAAAGTAATCGAACGAAGAGTAGATAATAGTAAGGGAAGCAAGTCCCCGGAATCTAAGTAATTACGCAGGTTTCACTTGCATTCGGGGGGCAATGCCTTCATTTTTAAACGCTGTGTGGGAGTCGGAAAATCCAGCGTCTAGCGCACAGCGGGTAGCGCGGGGCTCAATACCGGAACAGGTCCTGAATCAGTGCGAATCAAGCCCTGCTGAGGTCACAAGCCGAAGAGGCTTATAGTAGTAATTTCAAGTAGTTAGGGAATATGTCGGACGATAAATATAACAAGGGTGATGACAACGGCAAGTTGTTGTATTGCTCTTTCTGCGGCAAGAGCCAGCACGAAGTGCGCAAGCTCATCGCCGGTCCCTCGGTTTTCGTCTGCGACGAATGCGTGGATCTGTGTAACGACATCATCCGCGAGGAGATCCAGGAGAAGGACTCCGAGACCACGACTCGCAAGCTGCCCATCCCGGAAGAGATCAAGAATACCCTCGATGAATACGTGATCGGCCAGGAGAGCGCCAAGAAAGTGCTCTCGGTGGCCGTGTACAACCACTACAAGCGGCTCAATTACGACAAGGGCAACGGCGACGTTGAGCTCAGCAAGAGCAATATCCTGATGGTGGGGCCTACCGGAACCGGTAAGACCCTGCTGGCGGAGACTCTGGCGCGCCTGCTGGATGTGCCTTTCACCATCGCCGATGCCACAACCCTCACCGAGGCGGGCTATGTGGGTGAGGATGTGGAAAACATCATCCAGAAGCTGCTGCAGAAATGTGACTACGATGTGGAAAAGGCTCAGATCGGCATCGTCTACATCGATGAGATAGACAAGATTTCCCGTAAGTCCGACAACCCGTCCATCACCCGTGATGTATCCGGTGAGGGCGTACAGCAGGCGCTGCTCAAGCTGATCGAGGGCACCGTGGCGTCAGTGCCGCCGCAGGGCGGACGCAAACACCCGCAGCAGGAATTCCTGCAGGTCGATACCTCCAATATCCTGTTTATCTGTGGCGGGGCATTCGCCGGGCTCGACAAGATCATCCGTGACCGCTCGGAGAAGAGTGGCATCGGTTTTTCCGCCGAGGTTCGCAGCAAGGATCGGGAAGACAAGGTGGGGGAGACCCTGCGCAGTGTGGAGCCGGAAGACCTAGTGAAATACGGCCTGATTCCCGAATTCGTCGGCCGTTTGCCCATGATTGCCACGCTGGACGAGTTGGATCTGGATGCCCTGGTGCGCATCATTCGCGAGCCCAAGAACTCTCTGACCAAGCAGTACGCCAAGCTGTTTGAAATGGAGAACGTTGAAATTCAGTTCCGTGACGACGCCCTGCGTGCCATTGCCCGCAAGGCCCAGGAGCGGAAGACGGGTGCCCGTGGCCTGCGCTCCATCATGGAGGCCGTGCTACTGGATACCATGTACAAGATACCTTCGCTGGAAAAAGTCAGTAAGGTCATCATCGATGCAGCTGTGATTAACGGTGAGTCCGAGCCGCTGCTGATGTATGAGAATATTGAGCAGTCCAGCAAATCTGCCGCCGACGAATAGTCATGGTGCCGGCCTTGAATTCTCAAGGTTTGGCACCAAATCAGGAGTGCGAATTCCTGCAAAGAGAAGTGTATGAGCTTACCCACTGACGAGTCCGATACCTCCAGTTTTCCCTTGCTTCCGCTACGCGATGTAGTGGTCTACCCACAGATCGTCCAGCCCCTGTTTGTGGGGCGCCCGAAATCCATCAAGGCCCTGGAAGTGGCCATGGCCAGCGACAAGCAGGTGCTGCTGGTGGCGCAGAAGAATGCGTCAGAAGACGAGCCCGGTGTCGATGACCTGTTCGATATCGGAACCGTGGCAACGATCCTACAACTCATTCGCCTACCCGATGGCACGGTGAAAGTGCTGGTGGAAGGCCTGGACCGGGCCAGAATCAAGGACGTGAACTTCGATGGCGATCACTTCAAGGCTGACATCAAGGTATTGAAGCCGGAAGAGGTGCCCGAAAAAGAATCCGCGCTGCTGATCCGGTCGCTGCTGTCGCAGTTCGATCAGTACGTGCAGCTGAGCAAGAAAATTCCACCAGAGGTCATGACCTCAATCTCCAGCATCGACGAACCCGGTCGCCTGGTAGATACCATCGCCTCTCACATGTCCCTGCAGCTGCAGGAAAAGCAGAACCTGCTGGAGCTGGCTGGCTTGCAGGCGCGTATCGAGCACCTGATGGCCCTGATCGAATCCGAGATCGACCTGTTCCAGGTTGAGAAGCGTATTCGTGGGCGGGTCAAGAAGCAGATGGAGAAGAGCCAGCGTGAGTACTACCTTAATGAGCAGATGAAGGCGATTCAGAAGGAAATGGGCGAGCTGGAAGATGTGCCCAATGAAGCCGACGAGCTGAAGCAGAAGATCGATGATGCTGGCATGCCGAAGGAAGCCAAGGAAAAGGCGATGTCAGAGCTGAACAAGCTGAAGATGATGTCGCCCATGTCTTCCGAAGCATCCGTGATCCGTACCTACCTGGACTGGATGGTCAGCATCCCCTGGAAGAAGCGCAGCAAAGTACGCCTGGATCTCGCCAAGGCGGAGGAAATCCTGGAAAGCGATCACTATGGCCTGAAAGAGGTCAAGGAGCGCATCCTGGAATATCTGGCCGTGCAGAAGCGGGTGAAGAAACTCAAAGGCCCCATTCTCTGCCTGGTGGGACCACCGGGGGTCGGCAAGACCTCCCTGGGTGAATCCATCGCTCGTGCCACCAATCGCAAGTTTGTGCGTATGGCGCTGGGTGGTGTGCGTGATGAGGCTGAAATTCGTGGTCATCGCCGCACCTATATCGGTTCCTTGCCAGGCAAGCTCCTGCAGAAACTCTCCAAGGTGGGTGTAAAGAATCCGCTGTTCCTGTTGGATGAGATCGACAAGATGGGCATGGACAACAGGGGCGATCCCGCCTCAGCACTTCTTGAAGTGCTGGACCCAGAGCAGAACAACAGCTTCAACGATCATTATCTCGAAGTGGACTATGACCTGTCCGAGGTGATGTTTGTTTGTACGTCCAATAGTATGAACATTCCAGAACCGCTGCTCGATCGTATGGAAGTTATTCGCATACCCGGTTACACAGAAGACGAGAAGGTTAATATCGCCCAACGCTATCTGGTGCCGAAACAGATGAAGAACAATGGCCTCGAAGAGGATGAGCTTGAGATAGGCGAGAAGCCAATTCGTGACCTGATTCGCTACTACACACGAGAAGCAGGCGTGCGTGGTCTCGAACGAGAAATCGCGAAGATCTGTCGTAAGGTCGTGAAGGAAAATTCACTGACCAAGAAGGCCGCGCATATAAAGCTGGATCCAGCCAACCTGGAAAAATATTCCGGCGTGCAGAAGTTTGACTATGGCAAGGCCGAGGAAGAGAACAAGATCGGTCAGGTCAATGGCCTGGCATGGACCCAGGTCGGCGGTGAATTACTGACCATCGAGGCAATCGCTGTCGAGGGTAAGGGCAAGACCATCAAGACCGGATCCCTCGGCGATGTCATGCAGGAATCGATTCAGGCTGCGTTTACCGTGGTACGGAGCAGGGCCAAGGCGCTCGGTCTCGATGCCAATTTCCACGAAAAATTCGATCTGCATATCCATGTCCCGGAAGGTGCGACCCCGAAAGACGGTCCCAGTGCCGGCGTCGGCATGTGTACTGCACTGGTGTCCGTGTTGACGAATATCCCGGTGCGGGCAGACGTGGCGATGACAGGTGAAATTACCCTGCGTGGACAGGTATTGCGCATTGGCGGTCTGAAGGAAAAACTCCTGGCGGCTCATCGTGGAAACATTAAAACAGTAATCATTCCTGCCGACAATGAGAGAGACCTTTCAGAAATTCCAGACAATATCAAAGCTGATTTGGAAATCGTTCCAGTGAAGTGGATTGATGAGGTTTTGGAGCATGCCCTGCAGTATCAACCGACGCCTCTAAGTGACGAAAAAGAATCGGCGCAGAAAAAGGAAAGAAGTAAAGAAGACAAAGATCAAAGTGGTGATGAAACGCACATAAATACCCATTAAACCCAGTGTTTTCGGTTGACACGGCTTTTGGGCAATTGGTATAAAGATTCGGTCTCACGCCAAGTGCGATGCCACTTTTAGGTAACCATTCAAATCTTTCAGAGCTTAAAAACGAGCATTTTTTTCGGTCGATGTTACCGGTTGAAGTTGGGTTGTTAGTTGAGCGATTTGAATAAAAATAATCTCAAATTGAAAAGGGGATAACGTGAATAAATCAGAATTAATAGATGCTGTTGCTGCAAGTGCAGATCTTCCAAAAGCGGCTGCTGGTCGAGCTATCGATGCTATGCTCGATGCTATTACAGATTCTTTGAAGAAAGATGATCCAGTCGTATTGGTAGGTTTCGGTACATTCGCAACAAAGAACAGGGCGGCTCGTACCGGACGCAATCCTCAGACCGGAGCGCCAATCGAGATTAAAGCGGCTCGCGTGCCCAGCTTTAAAGCGGGTAAGGCATTGAAGGATTCTGTTAACTCATAACAGGTCACAGGGATACAGCATTCGGCTGCGGCCAACCCGGAACCGCCAGCAGACCCAAGTTCGAGAAAGTCGAATGGGTCAGGCGGAGAATTTGAGAGAGTTTGAGCAAGTTTGAGAGCTTCCAGGAAAACCAGTAGACCTCACTAGCTACACCGGGCGAACCACCGAATGAATCGACACTAGACAGGGCGCATCATTGATGCGCCTTTTTTAGTTTTGGAAGACCTGTTATTTCGGGGAAATAAGTGGCTCACAGGGGCATCACAAGGCAGGGAAATTCGTATAGACTAGTCCCCCGGATTTTGACCGGCCAGAGCCAACCTGATGGCTGAGATGGCCTAAATACAGACACAACGTGACACTATGCTGCAAGATATCAGAGACAATACCCAGGGCGTAATCGCCAAAGTCATTATCGGCCTGATCGTCGCCATTTTCGCCCTGTTTGGGGTGGAATCCATCATCGGCGGTTTCATCAGCTCGCCCCCGGTTGCTGAGGTGAACGGGGAAGAGATCACCGAAGCCCAGCTTCAGTTCAATACGCAAAACCTGTTGACCTCGCTGGGTGCTTCTGGCGATTTCGACCAGACCTTGCTGGAACAGATTGCGCTCAATCAGCTGATCGAAGAAACCATGATGCGTCAGACCGCCGATCGCTCGAACATGATTGTCTCCTCTGATCGCATCGATCGCTCCATCATCGATAACCCCCAGTTCCAGATCAATGGTGTGTTCGATAGTGATCTGGCAGTGCGAACCATGGCCAGCCAGGGCTATAACGTCCCGCTGTATCGGGATGCCCTTAATCAGACCATGCTAATGGGCCAGCTCGTCAACGCCTTCACGAGCTCGAACTTCGTCACCGATGCGGAACTGGAAACCGTCGCGGAGCTTACCCAGCAGACTCGCGATTTTCGCTATGTGTCCATTACTCTGGGAACCCGGACCCTCGGTACTCCCATCAGTGATGAAGAAATTACCAGGTACTACGAAGAAAATATTGATAATTTTACCGAGCCTGAATCTGTTATCGCGGAATACGTGATTCTGGACAAGGACATCATTGCCAGCGAGATCGCGGTCGATGAGGCAGATGTGCTTGCACAGTACGAAACCGAACGGGGTGAATATGAAGGCTCTGCAGAGAAGCGGGCAGCCCATATCCTGTTCGATATTGGCAGTTCCTCCGAGGCAGAGACAATCGAGCTCGCCGCCAGTGTGCGTCAGCGTATCCTTGATGGAGAAGACTTCGGTGCGCTCGCGCTGGAATACTCCGTAGATACGGTATCGGCCGAGGCTGATGGAGACATCGGGTATACCGATGGCACTGCTTTTCCAGAGCCTATCGAAGCGGCGTTGAATGTGCTCGCCGTCGATGAGATTTCTGAACCTGTTGTTTCAGAATTCGGTGTTCACCTGGTCAAGTTGACCGAGGACGATACGCGCGAATTCCAGAGTTTCGAAGAAGTCTCTGCCCGTATCGAGAGAGACCTCAAGAGCGCGCAGGTAGATCAGATTTATGCAGGCCGTCTGGAAGATCTGTCCAACCTGGCATTCGAGACGGCCGATCTGCAGACTATTTCTGACGAGCTCGGCCTTGAGATCCAGCTCAGCGAAGCAGTTTTCCGATCAGGCAATTCAGGCTTGTTCAGCAATTCGGCGCTCTCCAATGCGGCTTTCTCTGACGAAGTGCTGCTGGAAGGTAACAATAGTGATGTAATCGAGCTCAACGACAGCCGTTCAGTGGTATTGCGTGTCGAACAGTTTAATGAAGCGCGACCGTTGCCCCTGGAAGATGTGCAGGCTGAGATCGCGGTAATTCTGCGCACCGAGATGGAGCGGGAAGCGGTTCAGGAGCTGGGTGAAGAGTTATTGATCGTGGTGGAGTCTGGCAATGGACTCGATGAGTTGATAACTGAGAACGGCTTGCAGTGGGTTGATGCCAACGGCACAGACCGCAGCGCATTCAATGTCAACCGTGAGCTTGTGGCCCATGTATTCGCCGAACCCGCTCCGCTCGAAACACCGGCTTATTCCAGCGTGACCCTGAGTAACGATACCTTCGTGCTGGTCGAATTAAATGCCGTGAATGTGGGTACGGTGGCCAACATGGACGAAGCGAGTCGCACGCAACTGGTGACTCAGATGAAATCAGATTTCGGAGGCGCCGATCTGAGTTCCTATATCATCAATCTGCGTGAAAACTCAGACATCAGCGCCCCCATACTGGAAGAGGAGCAATTCTAGGCTTCGATTCGTTTCAGCTCGCAGGCTGTTTCAGGGATCGAGTTCGACAATAAAACCGGGTCAGGGCATTGCCTGAACTAGTTCTCTTCCAGTGAGCGCATGGCGGTGGTATTGAAGCCGCCATCCACGTACATGATCTCCCCAGATATTCCCGATGCCAGGTCTGAGCACAGGAAGGCGGCGGCGTTGCCGACCTCTTCGATTGTGACATTCCGGCGCAGGGGTGTCTGGTGTGCGTTGTACTCAAGCATCTTGCGGAAGCTCTTGATTCCGGCGGCTGCCAGAGTCTTGATTGGTCCGGCCGATATGCCATTTACACGGGTACCCTCGGGACCGAGACTGGCCGCCATGTAGCGTACGTTGGCTTCCAGGCTGGCCTTGGCCAGACCCATCACATTGTAATTTGGAAGACTACGCATGGCGCCCAGATAGCTGAGCGTGAGCAGGGAACCCTGTCGTCCTGCCATGAGTTCGCGGCCGGCCTGGGCGAGGGCGACGAAACTGTAGGAGCTGATCTCGTGGGCGATGCGGAATCCCTCCCGGGTGGTGACGTCCACGTAGTTACCATTCAGTTCGTTGCCCGGGGCAAAGGCGACGCAATGAACGATACCGTCCAGGCCATCCCATTTCTCGCCGAGTTGGCTGAACAGATCAGTGATTTCCTGATCGCTGGTGACATCACAGGGGTAGACCAGGTCGGAGCCCCAGCCTTCGGCAAATTTCAGTACTCGATCCTTGAGTTTGTCTCCCTGATAGGTGAAAGCGAGCTCAGCTCCCTCACGATGCATTGCCGCTGCAATGCCGGAGGCGATAGATAATTTACTGGCTACTCCCAGTACTAAAATTCGCTTGCCCGCCATAAATCCCATGCTGTTATTCCTTCTTGGTGTATCGGCTTGTGTCTGGTCCTGCTGGCGCAATCGGGGGCTTGCCCGTTACTTGATGCCATGCATGAAATGCTTGAGTAATGGTACTAATAAAATGGCCGCAACGCCCGCGCCAATACTGTACCAGCCTGCTGTTGAATAGACGTCCATATAGCTGGCCAGGGCGGCGGCGGGATCGGCCACTTCCCCGCCCACGGTATCGGAACCGGTCATGGCGGCGATGGTACCGGATACATAGTTACCCGCTGCCGATGCCAGGAACCAGCATCCCATCATCATGCCAACCACCCGGGGAACCGAGAGCTTGGTAGTCATGGACAGGCCTACCGGTGAGATACATAACTCTCCGGTGGTATGCAGCAGGTACAGCAGAATGATCCAGATCACCGCTACCTGGGTTGGTTCACTAGCCAGCGAGGCTCCGTATACGAGGAAGAGGAAACCCAGTCCAAGCTGAATCAGTGACAGGGCAAACTTCATCGGGGTAGAGGGCTCCCAGCCGCGCCTCGCGAGGTAGAGCCACATCATGTTGAACAGGGGAGCCAGGGTGATGATGAAGAACGCGTTCACCGACTGGAAGGCTGCCGCCGGTATGGTCAGCCCCATGATTTCCCGGTCGACATTGCGGTCTGTCATGAGATTGAGTGAGCTGCCGGTTTGCTCGAAGAGGGACCAGAATATGATCTGGTAACTCATGAGCACCAGGCACACCAGCATGCGATTGCGATCGTGAGGTTCACATTTCATGAAGGCATAGGCCACAACCGCCGTGGTCATGATGACCAGTGATGCTCCCAGCAAGCCACCCACGACGGTGCGGTATTGCATAAGTTGCCAACAGACGAGGACGCCAAGCAGGGTGAGGCCATAGATCAGCCATTCCCGGTTGATGCCCGGTAGTACCTGCTGGGTCAGCAGCTCAGGATACTTGGGTTTGGCCAGGTCGCCGAAGTAGTGTTGTCCCCGCAGGAAAACCAGCAGGCCAAACAGCATGCCAATTCCGGCGGCGCCAAAACCGAAACTGAAGCCGTAGCACTGCAACAGGAAACCGCAGACGATGGCTCCGAAAAATGAACCCAGGTTTATGCCCATGTAGAAAAGCGTAAATGCACCGTCCCGCCGCGGGTCCGTCCGCTCATAGAGCGAGCCCACCATGGTGGAAATATTGGCCTTGAGGAAGCCAACTCCCATGATGATGAGCGCTAGGGAGAGATAGAAGACCTGCAGGTAGAATGGATCCCGTTGCACCAAGGTTTCTCCCTGCACCATGACTTCCACAGCCTGGGAGCCTTCTATCGCCATCCCCATGTGCCCGGCGACGAGCAGTATCGCTCCCAGTACGACTGCCTTGGCTGGGCCGAGGTAGCGATCGGCAACGGTGCCTCCTATAACAGGTGTGATGTAAACGAGAGAGATGTATGCGCCATAGATGCCTGCCGCGATTTCATCGCTGAACAGGAAGTGTTGGGTAAGGTAGAAGATGAGGAGGGCGCGCATGCCGTAATAGCTAAACCGCTCCCACATCTCCGTGAGGAAACAGATGACGAGGCCTCGTGGGTGGCCGAGGAAATCTTTTTCGGAAACCGGGCTGACGCTCGCATCAGTCATTATATTTAATCCCCATCGGTAGGTCTGACGCGCAGGCGCTGGCCCGGATAGATGATTTCACCTGCCGCCAACCGGTTCCAGGCCAACACATCTTCGACATTGAGGCCCAGTCTGCCAGCTATTCTGGCTGGTGAATCCCCGCGTCGCACGACGTAGAAACTGTCTTCAATATCGGCGGCCGGTGTGCTCGCCGCGATGCTCTCATCATTCATTTGCGCGAAGCTCAGGTCCAGTACCTGTCCAGGATGCATCAATTCATCCATGGCGAAGCCATTCCAGGCCGCGATATCCACCGAATGTAAATCGAAGCGCCGGGCAATGGTCCAGAGATTGTCACCGGGCCGTACGGTGTACGTGCTGGGAACCGCAACAGGCAGGCGAGTTGTCGGTAGTCTTAGCTGGGTAAGGCGGCTGTCGGACGCGGCCAGTCCCCGGGGTATCAGGAGGTCCCTGCCAGCAATAATCTGGCTGCCATTAATCTTGTTGACAGTGCGCAACAGGGCAACCGATGTGTTGAGTTTGGCGGCAATGCCAGACAGGGTGTCGCCGCTCTCAATGCGGTAGTGCTCCCAGGTAACGAACTGGTCCGGTTCCAGTCCTGCCAGCCCCGCGCTTAGCTGTTGCTGCTGCTCACTCGGAATGAGCAAGGTCTGCGGAGCCTGGGGGTGGGTAGCCCATTGCAGGTATCCGGGGTTGAGGGCTTGTATGGTATCGATATCCACGCCAATGAGGCTGGCCACCTGGGATAGTTCGATTTGTTGGCCAATATCAACCGGGCTCAATGGGTTGGCATTGGCGATGGCGGGCAACTCGACATCGTAGTGTTCGGGATTGGCGACGATACGGGAAAGCGCCAACAACTTTGGAACGTGGGATCGGGTTTCCCGTGCCAGGGGCAAATCCCAGAAACTGGCCTCGCCCAGCTCCGAACCGGCACGTCGAATGGCGCGACTGAGGTTGCCCCCGCCTGTGTTATAGGCTGCAAGCGCCAGCAACCAGTCCTCATTGAATCGCTGGTAGAGCACTTCAAGATAGTCCAGCGCAGCGCGAGTGGAGGCATAGGGATCACGCCGACCGTCATACCAGAAATCCTGCTGCAGGCCGTAGCCCTCACCGGTGTTCGGCAGGAACTGCCAGAGGCCAACTGCATTGTCGCGGGAGCGGGCCCGCGGATTGTAGGTACTCTCCACCATGGGTAACAGTGCGAGCTCGAGGGGCAGGCCTCTGCTTTCAATCTCTTCAACGATCCAGTATAGGAACGGTTCCGCGCGTTGGCTTACCAGATCGAAATAATTCTGGCGCCCGGCATAGTTTCGCAACTGCGCTTCAACTTCGGGTCGCTGATAGTGTTCCTGCAAGACCAGGCCGGCATTGATGCGCTGCCAGATGTTGTCGTAAGTGATAGTTTCTTCGGCAACGGAAGGGATATTGGCAGATTGAGAGGGGCGGGGTCTTTGCCGATCGAGGGGGCGGGTTTGTTCGCTGCTGCTGGCAGTCTGGCTGGCGTTTTCCGTGGCCGTGGATTCGGTAGTGTCCAAGACACTCTGACAGGCATTTAAAAAGATGCCGAGTATTATGAATACAAGGCTATTTCTGGATAGGCTGGGACTGGCTCGCATCTTTTGTTTCTTGGTTATCCGATAGCGTCTAGAAGTTGTCTTTCCAACTACGCAGGGCGGCGAAGACCTCTACGGGATCATCCGCTTTCGCACCTGTTTTGCTGGCTACGGTGGCGACCAGCTTGCTGTCGCTGCAGCGCAGAAACGGATTGGTAGCCAGCTCGAGTTCGATGGTGGAGGGCAGGGTGGGTAGATCCTGCTGTCGCTTTTTCTCCTCCCGGCTTATTCGACGCTGTAATTCTTCATTTGTTCCATCGGCAGCCTGGGCAAATTTGAGATTGGCCAGGGTGTATTCGTGGGTACAGTAAACGCGTGTCGCTGGATCGAGCTTGCTGAGTTTAGCCAATGACTCGACCATCATTGCCGGTGTTCCCTCAAACAGTCTGCCGCAGCCGGCGGCGAACAGGGTGTCACCGCAAAACAGGATTTCCTGGTCGGCCTGTTGGCAGGAGTACGCGATATGGTCGAGTGTGTGACCTGGTACCTCAAAGATGTCGAAAGTCTGATCGAAGAGATCGATGCTGTCGCCTTCGTGGAGAAAGTCGCTTATGCCGGCGATGCCGCTGGGCTCTGGTCCGTAAACGATGGGGTTGTAGGCAGACTTGAGTTTTTGTAATCCGCCAGTGTGATCGGGATGGTGATGGGTGATCAGGATATGACTAAGTTGTAGGTCATTCTCCTGTAGATAGGCGATGACCGGAGCCGCGTCTCCCGGGTCTACAACCGCAAGTTGATTGCCATCGCCCGCATGTATTGCCCAGATATAGTTATCGGTGAAAGCTGGGATGGGATATATCAATTTGATCATTGCTAGTGGTTTTATTCAGTTTGATTTCGTAATTCGCCAGACAGCTTGTCGCAAGCCACATGGCTGATTCTGAGCGCCCGGTATTGCAATCTCTGATCCTGATCCTGAACCTGGGTCCTGATCCAGTCCCACACCGCGCCGCGTCGTTCGCGCAGCGCCCATGATATAAGGATTATGCTCGATTACAAGCTATTGACTTCTAAAAAGAAACTACACTGGTGCTGGCTCTGCGAGCGAGCTAGAATCGTGGATTGAGCAAGCAGAACCGAGCCAGATTTTCGGCATGAATGTATTTTCCAAGCACGAGACACGTCGCCGCCTGCTGCGCGGTGCGCCGGATGCCGACCTGTTGGCAACCCTGGTTGGACAGTGGTTCCAGTCTGCCCAGGGCGAGGCGGTCTTCAATGCCGAAAAAGCGATAGTCGATCCTATCCTGAGCCGCCTGTTCGGTTATCACATCCTGCAGATTGGTTGTAACGAAGAATTTTCCCTCATCAAGGATAGCCCCGTTGGCCACAAGATCCTGTTTGCCCCCAGTTGGCGGCCAGGCTCCACCTGCCCGGTGGCAAATAATGAAGAGTTGCCCCTGGCCACCGACAGCATCGACGTCGTCGTCATTCATCACGCACTGGATTTCACCGAAGACAGCCATCGCCTCTTGCGGGAGGCGACCCGGGTCCTGCGTCCGGGTGGTCATATGCTCATTCTTGGTTTTAACCCCCTGAGTCCCTGGGGGTTCTGGAAGCTGTTCAAGCGCAGGACCCACATTCCCTGGCGAGCACGTTTCCTGTCCAAGCGGCGCCTGAGTGACTGGCTGCAGTTGCTCAATCTGCATATAGGCGCCATTCACTATGGGCTGCATTTCCTGCCCATGAATTTCGGGCGCATCCTTGGTCACGCCAATCGCATGGAAAAATTCGGCAGCCGTGTGGGTAGCCCTCTCGGCGGGGCCTATGTCTTTGTCTGCGTGAAGCAGGTGGTGACGATCACGCCGATCATGCCGCGCTGGCGGCCGCTCCGACCACGCGCCGCAGTCATCCCCGCTGCAGAAAATGCCAGGGTCAAGATCCACTGAGATGCACACCAGGACCTGATTTTGGCGGATAGAGTTGAGATGTATACAGACGGTGCCTGCCGCGGTAATCCCGGACCCGGGGGCTGGGGTGTGTTGCTGCGTTTCGGTGAGGCCGAGAAAACCCTGTATGGAGGCGAGCCAGCGACCACCAACAACCGCATGGAGCTGACGGCGGTGATCAGGGGGCTGGAAGCACTCAAGAAGCCTTGCCGGGTAAAGATCACCACCGATTCCAAATACGTGCTGAGCGGTATCACCGAGTGGATGACGAACTGGAAGAAGCGAAACTGGAGAACCGCGAACAAGAAGCCGGTATTGAATATGGAGTTGTGGCAACAACTCGATTCGCTGGTGGGCCAGCACGAGATAGAATGGGAGTGGGTGAAAGGCCACAGTGGCCACCCCGAAAATGAGTTAGCCGACCAGTTGGCCAACCAGGGCATCGATGAACTGGACTGACAGTGCGTCTCGCCACAAAGGACACGAACAACAAAAAAGAAACACCATGCGCCAGATTGTATTGGACACAGAGACCACCGGACTCGAACCGCAGCAGGGACACCGGGTTATCGAGATCGGCTGCGTCGAGATCATTAACCGCCGCCTCACTGGCAATCACTATCACTGCTATCTCAACCCCGATCGGGAAGTTGATGAGGCGGCGATCGAAGTGCATGGGCTCACCACCAGTTTCCTCGCGGACAAACCCCGCTTCAGGCAAATCCAGGATGAGTTCCTGGAATTCGTGGCGGGTTCGGAACTGGTCATCCACAACGCGCCGTTCGATATCGGTTTTCTCGACCATGAATTGAGATTGTCCGCTGCTGGCCATGAGGGAATGGCCAGCCTGTGTTCGGTGCTGGATACGCTGCTACTGGCCCGGGAAAAGCACCCGGGGCAGCGCAACAATCTCGACGCCCTGTGCAAGCGCTACGGTGTAGACAATACCCAGCGGGACCTGCACGGCGCCCTGTTGGACGCCGAGATCCTGGCCGATGTGTACCTGGTCATGACCAGCGGACAATCCAGTCTGTCCCTGCGTGAAGAGCCGAAACAGAAAGCCAGTGCCGGCGGGCTGAAACGTAGCCTGGATCCCAATCGCGCCCCATTGAGGGTGATTCAGGCCAGTGCTGAAGAACTGGCCAGCCACGAGCGACGGCTGGATCAACTGGACAAGGAGAGCGAAGGGGGAAGCCTCTGGCGCAAACTCCAGGGACAGCAGCCGGACATCGGCTAATCGCCTACAAGGCTTTGAAAACGCCGGATTTTCCTTGAACAGGGCATCCTAAAGCTATACTATTTGTCGCGCTTTCCGTGTTGGTGGAAAAGCAACAAAATCTAATAAAAACAAAGACTAATACCAAGGTCAGGCAGCGTCATTCAAGTGCGCTCATGGCCTGGAATTCAATCCCGAGCAACTGATCTCATGCAGTTCAACAGGATTGCTATACTCAGATGAGAAGGGATTGGTTGAGCGGGACAAGTAAGAAATTGGGCTGAGCAGTGTTGCGGCAGATAAGGCTGCGGCATGCCCCACGTCAAAGACCTGCCTCGAAAATCTAATAATTATTAAAGCACCCTAAGAGGAAGTTGTTATATGGAAATCCTTGAGTGGAATACTGACATGATGGTCTCCGCCATCATCCTGGCGGTGACATTCATCGGCGTCTTTACCGAGGAAATTCACAAGGTTCACCGTGTGAAATGTGCCATGGGCGGTGCAGCCGCCATGATCCTGGCAGGTCAGATCATGGGTTTCTACAGCCCGGAGGGAGCCGTAGAGGCTATCGACTGGAACGTGGTATTCCTGCTCGGCGGCATGATGACTATCGTGGCCATCATGATTCCCACCGGTGGTTTCCAGCAACTGGCTTACTGGACCGCCGACTTCAGTAAAGGTCGCCTGTTCCTGCTGCTGGCCATGATCGGTTCGCTGGTTACCGGTCTTTCACTGCTACTGGATAACGTCACCACGGTGGTCATCTTTGGTCCACTCATCATCCTTATCTGCCAGTCGCTGCGGGTAAGCGCCATACCTTTCCTGTTGGCGGCGGCCCTGCTGTCCGATACCGGAGGGGTGGCGACGCTTGTGGGTGATCCGCCCAATCTGATGATCGGTTCAGCCTTCGGCATCGACTTCAACACCTTCCTCATACACATGGGTATTATGGTGTTGGTGGCCTGGCTGGTGGTGCTGTTCGCGCTGCGCCTCCTGTTCAAACAGGAGCTGGCTGTCACTCCGGCAGAGATGAATCTCACCGATCGTGAACCCCTGTCCGACCCGAAGACCTGGTATGGCGCCATCGGTGTGCTGGGTATCATGGTAATCGGCTTCATCATGCACAACGCGTTGCACTGGGAACCCTGGTTCGTGACAGCCCTCGGCCTGACTGCCCTAGCATTTGTTGGCAAAGACATTGACATGGAAGAGGCTTTCGCTCACACCGAGTTGGCACTCCTGATGTTTTTCATCTCCCTGTTCATCATCGTAGGCGGTGTTGAGCACAGCCAGTTCCTGGAATACATTGGGCAGTTCATCATCCCATTCGTGCAGGAAGACCTGCTGACTGCGACCCTGTTGCTGATGTGGGTAGCGGCAATTCTCTCTGCAGCCATCGACAATATCCCGTTCACTGCGGCCATGATTCCCATCATCGCTGGCATGGAAAGCCAGGGCATCAACGTGACGCCCTTGCTGTGGGGTCTGGCGGCTGGAGTAGGCATGGGTGGTAACGGCACGCATATTGGTTCGACCGCTAACGTATTCATCGTCACAATCTCGGAGAAGATGGCAAAAGATGCGGGCGATCCCAGTCTGGCAATTACGCCGGGCCTGTGGATGCGCAAGGGGCTGCCCATCATGCTGATCACCCTGGTAACCTGTACGATCATCATGTGGACATTCTGGGACTTCTATTCGAATCCTCTGGAAATCCTTGATGCTTCCGGCGTGGTTGAAGCTGGCCACTAATTCCAGTCTCGCTCCATAAAATCTACGGGCGCATTACGACAGGTCGTAATGCGCCCGTTCTCATTTGTAAGTCAGTTAATTCGTGAAACCGGTCATGGCGGCTCCATTTTTAGACAAGAAAGACATCAGGCCGAACGATCGCCTGGTGCTCATGCAGGGCGAGCAGGTCTTGCTGTGCGGCGACGATTACCTGTGGAACGGTAACGATGCGGCCTCACTGCCAGAGGTGGGGCAGTTAATCCTGCTCGAGGATGTAGGCGAGCGCCTGTTGGTCAGCGACGTGCCAGAGCAGGCGAGTCTGCCCGAGGGTATTGAGCCTGTCTCATTGCGCGGGCTCTTGTTTCGCTCCGAGCAGGCCTTGCTGACGGCGGGCAAGGCGAATCAGTATCTGCACTGGATCAGGTCTCATCGGCACTGTGGTTATTGCGGCACCCGGACGGTCGCCTCCGATAATGAACTGGCGCTTATCTGCAGGCAGTGCGGCCACCATTTTTTTCCCCGCATCAATCCCTGTGTCATCATGCTCGTGGTAAGGGGCAGGGAAATCCTGCTGGCGCGAAATGCACGGACCCGGAGCGGTTTCTACAGTTGCCTGGCTGGCTTCATCGAAGCGGGGGAAACGGCCGAGCAAACTGTACACAGAGAAGTGCGGGAAGAATGCAGCCTGGAGGTTCATAATCTGCGCTATTTCAAGAGTCAGTCCTGGCCGTTTCCCTCACAGCTCATGCTGGGCTTCTATGCTGACTATGCTGGTGGGGAAATCGTTCCCGAGGCAGCCGAAATCGAGGAGGCGGACTGGTTCGATATCGATGAGCTGCCGCAGGTGCCCTCGGCCACGATCAGTATTGCGGGCGAGCTTATAGAGCATTATGTAGAGCAGGTCAGGAATGGTCGATTTTGAGCTATCTACCGGTGGCAAGTAAACTAGTGACCCGGATATTCAGAGCAGGAGTGAGTTTTTGGAATTTTTAATTGAATACGGCATGTTCCTCGCGAAGGCGGCAACCATCGTGCTTGCCATCGTTATCGTGATTGCTGTCCTGGCAGCCTCCGGGCAGCGTTCCAGGAAACCAGGCAAGAAGGGTAGTCTGAAGATTTCGCGCCTGAATGAACACTTCGACGAGATGAAAGACACCTTGCGAGCTTCTGTATTGGAGAAGAAGGAGCTGAAGCAGCTACACAAGGAAGAGAAGAAGCAGGAGAAACTGGAAGCGAAGGCGGCAAAACACGATGCCGACTCTGATGAGTCCGGGGAGACTCACAAGAAGCGTGTCTTTGTGATCAACTTCAAGGGCAATATCGCGGCGGATGCTGTTTCCAGCCTGCGCGAAGAAATCTCCGCAATCCTCACCATGGCAGAAACCAAGGATGAGGTTATGCTGCGGCTGGAAAGCCCGGGCGGTATGGTTCACGCCTATGGCCTGGCCTCGTCACAATTGGTCAGGTTGCGAAATGCCAGGATTCCGCTGACTATCTGTGTCGATAAAGTTGCTGCAAGCGGCGGCTATATGATGGCCTGTCTCGCCGACCGGCTGGTTGCGGCACCGTTCGCTATCATTGGCTCCATCGGTGTGCTGGTGCAACTCCCCAATTTCCACAAGGTGCTGAAAAAGTACGACGTGGATTACGAAATGATCAGCGCCGGCGAATACAAGCGCACCCTGACTACCTTCGGTGAGATCACGCAGAAGAGCAGGGACAAGGTGCAGGAAGACGTTGAGTCGATTCATGACATATTCAAGAGCTGGGTAAAAGAGCACCGTCCGAGTGTCGAGATTGATAAAGTGGCTACCGGTGAGACCTGGCTTGGTTCACAGGCCAAGGAACGGTATATGGTAGATGACATCAAGACCAGTGATGAATACATCATCGATGCCTGCAAGAACGCAGACGTATTTGAAATAGAGTACGAATTCCAGAAGAGTATCCAGGACAAGTTGGGCAGGGTTCTGGAAGAAGGTGTGGCGAGAGCAGTTTCGCGCTGGTTTCAGCAGACCCACGTAGACAAATATCAGTAACCCGTTGGAGCTGGCAGTGAGCACATTCAAGGCATTTGAAGTTACCGAAGTGGCCGACAGGCAATTTGAATCCGCTGTGGTTGAAAAATCCATAGCAGACTTGCCCGCGGGTGATGTGCTCATCGAGGTACATTACTCGTCACTCAATTACAAGGACGCGTTGTCTGCCTCGGGCAACAAGGGCGTTACCCGCAATTATCCCCACACGCCAGGTATCGATGCTGCAGGCGTCATCGCGGAATCTGGCGATTCCAGTCTCGCTGTCGGCAAGGAAGTGATCGTAATCGGTTATGACCTGGGTATGAATACCGCCGGAGGCTTTGGTCAGTACGTTCGTGTACCGGCGCAGTGGGTAGTTCCCCTGCCTGATGGCCTGTCATTGAGAGAGTCCATGATCCTGGGCACGGCAGGATTCACCGCTGCCCTGTGCCTGGAAAAACTGCTCCTCAATGGGCTGGATGACAAAACAGGTGAGGTGCTGGTTACCGGAGCTACCGGCGGCGTCGGTATAGTCGCCGTGGCTTTGTTGTCCCAGCTGGGATACCGGGTGGTAGCCAGCACGGGTAAAATGGCGAGCCACGACCGCCTGCGGGCATTGGGCGCCAGCGAGATTCTCGATCGCAGCGAGTTGTCAGAGAGCAACAGCAAGCCGATGGTGGCTGAGCGCTGGGCGGGGGCAGTCGATGTGGTAGGTGGCGACACCCTGTTCAATGTCATCAAGAGCCTGCGCTATGGCGCCAGTGTGGCAGCCTGTGGGCTTGTACAGTCTCCAATGTTCAGTGCCTCGGTCTTTCCCTTTATCCTGCGTGGTGTAAACCTGCTGGGAGTTGATTCGGTGCAGTTGCCTCTGGCTCACAAGAAGTCGGTGTGGAACAAGCTGGCTGGGGAGTGGAAACTGGCTAATCTGGATACGCTTGCTACCGAGATCGGCCTCGACGATTTGCAGGATTGCCTGCAAAAAGTACTCGCCGGCCAGGCAGAGGGGCGCTGGATACTAAATCTCAAGCGATGATTGAGGTTCAGTCCCGCCGCAGCTTGCTGGATATGGCGATTGGGGTGGGGCAGAACAACACAACCACATAACTCGATATCAGGAAGGTAATAATCGCCGCACCCTGGATGATCAGGGAAGTAGTTTCACCGATGACGCCGGACTGGGTTGCTACGAAGGCGATCAACAACGAGAACTCGCTGATTTGCCCGAGGCGCAGACCCGCATCCCAGGCCAACTTGTTGCGCTCACTGAAGCGGCGCAACAGGTATCTGAACACCACCGGTTTTATAGTCAGAGTGAGGCCGGCCAATACGATGGCCGGCGCGATGATCTCCCCCAGCAAGCCAATATTGAACTGGGCACCGAGGGAGAAGAAGAACAGCACCAGGAAGAAATCACGCAGCGGTTTGAGGCTGTAGGCAATAAATTGCGAGATCGGATTCGTGGCGAGGGACACGCCGGCCACAAATGCGCCAATTTCCGCAGAGAGTCCGATGCCGGCAGCGAGCTCGGCAATACCCAGGCACCAACCAATGGCCAGCAGGAATATGTACTCGCGAAAATGATCGAAACGGGCAATCAGGCTGATGAGCACGAAGCGTGCTACCAGGTAGGTCATTACCAGCAGTACGGGGAAGGCAAGTAGTACCTCCAGGGTGCTGCTGTTTTCCTGGTTGCCTGAGTCCAGGAATGCCAGGATGAATATCGCGGTGAAATCCTGCATCAGCAGGATACCCACCATTATCTCTCCCATGTGTTTCTGGTGCAGTACCGTGGTGGGTAGCAGCTTGATACCGATGATGGTGCTGGAAAAGATCAGAGTGAAACCGATCACCAGACTCTCCGTATGGGAGAGGGAGAATAGCAGGCCGGTGCTATAGCCTAGCAGTATAAAGAGCAGGGAACTGATCAGGGTGACCAGAAAAGTCTTCTTCAGGGTGACGAATAACTTTGTTGGCTGCATGTCCAGCCCCAGCAGGAACAGCAGAAATATGATGCCGAACTCCGAGATGTCGTTCAGCAGCGAGAGGTCTGACACATAGGACAGGCCATAGGGGCCAAGCGTCACACCTACCACGATATAGGCCACCAATAGTGGCTGCCTGAAGAACAGTGCAATGGTGCTTAACAGCGCAACACTGGTAAAAATCAGGAAGAACGAAAATAGCAGTGAGTCTGGTTGCATCTAACCGGGCCTTTGCCCTAAGCCTGTCTGCCTGGGCTGGTAATGTAGCGGCGGCGGAACAGCGGCTGTGGTTGATCGATACTCGCCTGGTAGCCTGTATGAAAATCTTCGAAGGCGCGCAGGCAGGCTGCCGGGTCCTGGTCGTGACGTAGCTCGAAGGCATCGAAGCCGCAGCGCATCATGTAGAAGAGCTGGTCCCTGAGTACATCGCCGATAGCGCGTACCTCTCCCTCGTACTTGTAGTATTCCCGCAGTTCACGGGCATTGGTATAGACGCGACCGTCAGAGAAGGTCGGGAAATTGAGCGCGATGACTGGAAAACTGTGCAGGTCCTCACCGATGTCGCTTACATTTTCATGACTGTCCAGCCACAGGCCAAATGCGCCTGCATAGTCATCCATTTCGCTACGATACAGTTTCCGAAATTGCAAGGGAACGATGAAGTTCTTGCCCGTAACTATTTTCAGAATCTCGGGGCCGCTGGCTTCCCGCAGCAGCGTCCATGGATCGTTTGCGAGTTCGCCATTCTTAATCAACCTTTGCATAGACCCTTTCCTTGAACGGCTCAATACCAATTCTTCTATAGGTGGCCAGAAAATCTTCACCTTCCTGCCGTCTTTCACGATAGACATCCACGATGCGTCGAATAATAGCCGGCACCTCTTCCTGGGCGAAGGCTGGACCGATTATCTTGCCCAGGCTGGCGTCGTGCTTCGATGAGCCGCCGAGGGAGAACTGGTAAAACTCTTCACCTTTCTTGTCGATTCCCAGGATGCCGATGTTGCCCACGTGGTGGTGGCCGCAGGCATTCATGCAGCCGGAAATGTTGATATCCAGATCACCTATCTCCGTTAATTCGTCCTGATCCGGGAATTCACGCTGAATGGATTCAGCGATGGGTATCGATTTGGCATTGGCCAGGGCGCAGAAGTCACCGCCGGGGCAGCAGACGATATCGGTCATCAGGTTGAGGTTGGCGGTGGCCAGGGAGACCTCGGAGAGCTTGCGCCAGAGTTCTAATAGCTGGTCCTGTCGCACATCGGCCAGCACGATATTCTGCTCGTGGGTAATGCGCACTTCACCGAAGCTGTAGTGCTCGGCAAGTTCCGCCAGATAGTCCAGTTGCCTGTCGGTGATATCGCCAGGCGCGACACCCGTCTCCTTGAAGCAGAGAGTGACGATGCCGTAGCCAGGTTTCTTGTGTGGACGCACGTTATGGCTATACCAGCTGGCGAACAACAGGTTTTCCTTGAGGGCACCGGTCAGGGCATCAGGCGCATCGGTCAGCAGCTCATAGGCTGGATCGACGAAATAGGATTTGCAGCGTGCGATTTCCTCGTCTGTCAGTGTCTGTGGTCCGTCTTTGATGCGTTCCCATTCGGCGAAGACTTTTTCCTGGAATGCCTCGATGCCGAGTTCCTTTACCAGAATCTTGATCCTTGCCTTGTACTTGTTATCGCGCCGACCCTCACGGTTATAGACTCGCAGGATCGCTTCCAGTGCGGTCAGCAGGTGCTGTTTCTCCACGAACTCGAATACGACCTGCCCAATCATGGGGGTACGACCGAGTCCACCACCGGCGAGTATTCTGAATCCACGCTGCCTGTCGGGGCCTTCGATCAGATAGACACCGATGTCATGCACCTGGGTGGCCGCCTGATCTACTTTGGTGCCGCATACCGCGATCTTGAATTTACGCGGCAGGTAAGCAAATTCCGGGTGAAAGGTTGACCACTGGCGGATGATTTCGCACCAGGGACGGCTGTCCTCCAATTCATCAACAGCAACGCCGGCAAACTGGTCGGTTGTGGTGTTTCTGATGCAGTTGCCGCTGGTTTGAATGGCGTGCATCTCTACCTCGGCGAGATCTGCCAGCAAGTCGGGCACATCTTCGAGTTCAGGCCAGTTGAACTGGATGTTCTGCCGGGTGGTGAAGTGCCCATAACCTTTATCATATTCACGGGCGATATACGCCAGCTTGCGCAACTGAGTTGAAGACAGTAGGCCGTACGGCACGGCGATGCGCAGCATGGGGGCCAGGCGCTGAACATAGAGTCCATTCTGCAAGCGCAAGGGCAGAAATTCCGCGTCACTCAGTTTGCCATCCAGGTAGCGGTCGGTCTGGTCGCGAAACTGCGCGACCCGATCGGCCAGCATCTGGTGATCGTATTTATCGTAGTGGTACATAAATCCTTTTTGTTCCTCTGGAATTTTCGGGTTGCGCGCCGTGATCGACGCGCGGTACCTGCCTTAGTCTAGATTGGGTGCGAGCAGGCGGCGCACGTTCTTCACATCCACTGCCTTGCGCCGGGCGAGATCGCTCACCTGTTCATCGGTGATCTTGCCGACCGGGAAATATTTGGCCAATGGGTGGCTGAAATAGAATCCACTCACAGAGGCAGCCGGGGTCATGGCATAGCTCTCGGTGAGTTTGACGCCAGTTGCTTCCGTTCCATTGAGCAGGTTGAACAAGGTATCCTTCTCGGAATGATCGGGGCAGGCAGGGTAGCCGGGAGCGGGCCTGATGCCCTGATACTGTTCCTTGATCAGTTCTTCGTTGCTCAGGGACTCATCGGAACGGTAGGCCCAGAATTCCTTGCGTACTCTCTCATGCATGCGCTCGGCGAATGCCTCGGCGAGACGGTCTGCCAGGGCCTTGACGAGGATGGCGTTGTAGTCGTTGTGTTCAGCCTCGTAGTGGGCAACGAGCTTGTCGACACCGATCCCTGCTGTCACGATAAATCCACCGATGTAGTCGACGTAGTCCGCCGAGTCGGGTGCGATATAGTCAGCGAGGCACAGATGAGCCAACCCGTCTTCCTTGCTCATCTGCTGCCGCAGGAAGTGCAGGGTAGCGAGTGGGGTGGTCGGATCACTGGAGCCGTTGGCCTGTAACAATTCCACGTCGTTTTCACCCTTGCGCCTGGCGGGCCAGAAACCGACCACCGCGCGAGCGATTAGTGAACCATCATCGATGATCATCTTCAGCATGGCCTGTGCATCTTCAAACAGGCCCCGGGCTGCCTTGCCCACCTTCTCATCCTGCAGAATTTGCGGATACTTTCCTGCCAGAGACCAGGTGATAAAGAAAGGCGTCCAGTCGATGTAGGGCACCAGCTCTTCCAGCGGGTAGTCGTCGAACTGGCGAGTTCCGAGGAACGCGGGTTGCACGGGCTGATAATTTTTCCAGTCGAACTGCAATACATTGGCATTGGCAGCACTGTAGTCCACAAGCACACGCTTGTTCGTACGGCTCGCGGAACGCTCCCGGATGGTGGCGTATTCCTGGCGTACTGCATCGCAGAACTCAGCCTTCTTCTCGGCATTTAGCAGGCTGCTGACGACCGTGACCGAACGCGATGCATCGGGGACATAGACCGTGCTGTCATTCTGGTAATTCTCCTCGATTTTTACGGCGGTATGGGCCTTCGAGGTAGTGGCGCCACCAATCAGCAATGGAACCCTGAATCCCAGGCGCTGCATCTCGGTGGCTACATGCACCATCTCATCGAGAGAAGGCGTGATGAGGCCGCTCAGGCCGATGATGTCTACCTGATGTTTTCTGGCCTCCTCGAGAATTTTTTCTGCTGGCACCATGACTCCGAGATCGATTACATCGTAGTTGTTGCAACCCAACACGACGCCCACGATGTTCTTGCCTATGTCATGTACATCGCCTTTCACGGTCGCCAGCAGAATCTTGCCCTTACTCTCCAGGGCATCACCGGTTTTCTCGGCTTCGATAAAGGGGAGCAGATGGGCTACGGCCTGTTTCATGACGCGAGCGCTTTTTACCACCTGTGGCAAGAACATCTTGCCGGCACCGAACAGGTCGCCGACCTCTCCCATGCCTTGCATCAGGGGACCTTCGATGACTTCGATCGGGCGACTGGCCTGGAGCCGGGCTTCTTCAGTGTCCTGCTCAATATACTTGGTGATGCCATTCACCAGGGCATAGCAGAGGCGCTCAACTACGTCGCCTGATCGCCAGGCCAGATCTTCACTGCTGCTGCGGCTCTTTTCGCCGCTGTAATTCTGGGCAACCGCCATGAGGGCTTCTGTGGCATCTTCGTGGCGATTGAGCACCACATCTTCCACCGCCTTCTTGAGGTCTGCAGGAATGTCGTCATACACCGCCAGCTGTCCCGCATTCACAATGCCCATGCTGAGGCCGGCCCTGATTGCATGAAACAGGAACACGGAGTGAATGGCTTCCCGCACCGTGTTGTTGCCCCGGAACGAGAAGGAGACGTTGGAAATACCGCCCGAGATCAAGGCGCCAGGTAAATTCTTTTTAATGTATTTGCAACACTCGATGAAATCGACCGCATAGTTATTGTGCTCTTCAATGCCTGTGGCAATGGCGAACACGTTGGGGTCAAAAATTATATCCTGCGGGCAGAAGTTGAGTTTCTCAACGAGCAGGTCATAGCTGCGCTTGCAGATGTCATTTTTGCGCTGCAGGGAGTCGGCCTGGCCATCCTCGTCGAAAGCCATCACGATTACTGCCGCGCCGTAACGTTGGCAGAGGGCAGCTTTCTCGAGGAATTCCTGCTCGCCTTCCTTCAGGCTGATGGAGTTGACCACGGCCTTACCCTGTACGCACTTGAGTCCTGCCTCGATAATTTCCCACTTCGAGGAGTCGATCATCAGCGGTACGCGGCTAATGTCGGGCTCGCTGGCCAGCAGTTTGAGGAACTTGTCCATGGCAGCCTCGGAGTCGAGCATGCCTTCGTCCATGTTGACGTCGATCACCTGGGCGCCAGACTCGACCTGTTCGCGGGCTACCTCCAGGGCTTCGTCATAGTTCTCTTCCCGGATCAGGCGGGCAAACTTCGCCGAACCGGTCACGTTGGTTCTCTCCCCGACGTTAACGAACAGTGAATCTGCACCGATGTTGAATGCCTCGAGGCCGCTGAGCCTGCAGGCTGGTTTGATGCTTGGAATCTTGCGTGGTGCGACCCCCGCGACGGCTTCCACGATGGCGGTAATGTGCGCAGGCGTTGTGCCGCAACAGCCGCCCACAATGTTGACGAACCCGGACTCGGCAAAATCAGCGATGAGAGCGGCCATCTGTGCGGGCGTTTGATCGTATTCGCCGAACTCGTTGGGCAGACCGGCATTCGGATGTGTGGATACCAGGGCCGGGACGATGGCTGATACTTCTTCGATGTGGGGGCGAAGCTGTTCGGCGCCCAGTGCACAGTTAAAGCCAACGGCGAGGGCATTGGCATGGGCCACGGAATTGCAGAATGCTTCCACGGTCTGCCCGGACAGCGTACGACCGCTGGCATCGGTTATGGTGCCGGAGATGATGATGGGCAGAGTTTCGCCACGCTCATCGAAGCACTGCTTGCAGGCGAAGATGGCCGCCTTGGCATTAAGCGTATCGAAAGAGGTCTCGATGAGAATCAGGTCTGCGCCACCGTCGATCAGTCCATTGGTGGAGATCTTGTAGTCTTCCACCAGGTCGTCGAAGCTGGTATTGCGGAACCCTGGATCGTTTACGTCAGGCGATATGGACGCGCTGCGATTGGTGGGGCCAAGTACACCCGCGACGAAACGTGGCTTGTCCGGTGTGCTGGCGGTCGCCTCATCACAGGCAGCCCGGGCCAGTTTCGTAGCTTCCAGGTTGAGCTCATAGGTGATGGATTCCAGCGCATAGTCCGATTGCGCGGCACGGCTGGAGGTAAAGGTATTGGTTTCCACGATGTCGGCACCCGCCGCCAGATAGGCGCGATGGATGTCCTTGATGATTTCGGGCTGAGTCAGGGACAGCAGGTCGCTGTTGCCACCCAGTTGGCTCGGGTGATCCTTGAATCGTTCCCCGCGGAAATCTGCCTCGCCAAGCTTTCTCGACTGGATCATGGTGCCCATGGCGCCATCCAGCACCAGGATGCGTTCGCTGAGGATCTTGCGTAGTTGTTGTTCGGTGTTGCTCGTTGTCATCGTTTTGCCTGTAAGGGGTCTGGCGTGCGCCGGGCCGACTCAAATGGGCGTGAATTCTACCAGATAGCCCGAAACCCGGCAGTGGCCCATGTCTGCTCGAATTCCCTGCCGGCGGGGCCTGAGAAATAATTGAGCATTTTACTCAAGTATTCTCAATGGCGCACTTATCCAGTATCATTGTGGCTCGACACTGCGAAGTGAGGAACCAATGGTCAGCATTACTGAACCCGCCCAGGAATACTTGGCGGAGTTACTGAAAAAACAGGAAGTAGACGGGATCGCCGTCCGGATCTTCATACTGGATGCGGGTACGCCGCGGGCTGAGACCTGCATCTCTTTTTGTCGGCCGGGTGAAGAGAAAGAGGACGACGAAATACAGGCTTATGAAAGCTTCAAAGCCTTCATAGACACCCCTAGTATACCCTTTCTCGAAGACGCTGTGGTGGATTTTCAGAAAGACTCCATGGGGGGGCAGCTCACAATCAAGGCGCCCAACTCCCGCATGCCGAAGATCAACGAGGATAGCCCCCTCGAAGATCGGGTTAACTATGTCCTGTATAACGAGATTAATCCGGGGCTGGCAGCCCATGGTGGTATGGTGACCCTGGAAGAGATACACAACGGGACAATAGCTGTACTGCGCTTCGGCGGGGGGTGCCAGGGCTGCGGCATGGTGGACGTCACTTTGAAAGATGGCGTGGAGAAAACCCTGCTCTCCCAGATCCCGCAGCTGAGTGAAGTGCGGGACGTGACGGATCATACCGTGACGGAAAACGCCTACTACCGATAAATCTGGCGACTATTCAGGCGTGTGTTTTGACCCTGGATGTCCAAACCGCAATCCGGCCTGGCTGCCAGGTCAGGCTGGATAGGCGATTTCCAACTCGCTGTATATCTTCTCTTTGAAGTCACGTGCCGACGGGTCCAGGCGGTGGATGATCTCCACCAGGTGCTCGTTGTCCTCGCGGCCATGCCATTCCTTGAGGTAGGTGCCGGTCTTGTAGCCCTTGTCCTGGCGAAACATGTTAAGCACGTTCTTGCCGACGTATTGCCTGAATAACTCGGTCCAGTCGAGATCGCAGTCGGCCATGATAGAGGCAAAGAGCCCGATCTCGATGCGTCGCGCCACGGCAGTTGCGATCAGCAATTCCAGCTTGGAGACCAGGTCCATGGGCGCAAAGTCATAGCTGGCACCATCAAAGTCGAGGCTGTGCTGCGCCTGGCTTTCCTGCAGTGCCCGTTCCAGCGCCGATTCCGGCCTGGTGTTGGTTTCGGTGCTGCGCAGCAGTATTTCGGACAGGATAAAGTGCCAGATATCGATCAATTCCATCTGTAATTGGGGGAGGTCTTTGTCCTGTTTCTTCCACCATTTCCAGCCGTGATGCTCGATGGCTTCGGCGCCTTCGATGGCGACCGCCCGCAGATAGGGGTAGCGGGCTGCGACCCAATCCGGGTCGACCTTGCTGTTCATGCTGTTTTGCAGCGACAGCATGATTTTGGCTTGTTCTGATGACAGCATGCGGGGTTTGACGGTATATCGATTAACGCTATTGGGAGTGAGGCTGGCTATTCGGCGGCGACAGCCTGAAGTTTGGCCTGGCGGGCCAGACTGCTTAACATTTCCTTGCGGCTCTGCAGCATATCGCTGTAGGACTTGCGTGCGGCAATCACCTCGGCATCGTTCCTATCCATCGCCTCCAGTTCCCGAAGCCAGGCTTCGAGCACCTGAATCTCTGAATTGAGCTGGGAAGTGCCTTCTTCGATCAGTTTCTGATCGATGCTGATATTGCCGTCTTCCATTCTTTCAGTCTGCTTGGTTCCCATTGCTTGCGCCCGCTCCATTAGTTCTCAGACCCGATCACCAGACCCGGAAGGCCCGCCCCTGTATACCGGGCGGAAGACCTGATCTGATCGATCCACAGTGCCGGAGAAGAATAACCTACGACCAGCGCCGCTTGTTCTTTTTAGTGGTGTTCTATTCCTGACCTGGCAGGTCCTGCCGAAACTCTGGCCTCTATCTGTTTCGGGTATTCTCCTGGGCCATTTGAAGCGCTTTAAAATCAGTAGCTTCGCCTGCCTTTTTAAGACTGATTATCCATAAAGGAAAGCGGATTCGAGGCGCAAACCTGTTTCGACAGCCGATTTATCGGCACCGGTTCAGGATGTCATAGGCCAAATTTGGGGTCAAGATTGAAAAGGCTATGAACGAGGGCGGGTATATTCCCGATGGTTTTAAGCAGGTTGCTTCTCAGTCAGGAATTGCCAGAGGTCGGGCATTGCCTGCCTGGGTAACTGGTGGGATTTCGGGCGCCCCCAGTGATTCAGCAGCAGCTTCACATCGCTCTTGCGGATCAGTCGTAGCTCGGCATAGCCGATCGAGGAATAGTCGAATTCCTCCCCGGCCAGCGCGGTCAGTGGCATCTGCTTCAATTGGTTGAGGGTGCGATGCTCGGCAGCATCGGACTTGTCGTGCAGCAGTTCCGCCACGACCGCACAGCGATAGAGTTCGCCCAGCAGTTTTTCGCTTTCCGGGCGGCTCAAATTCATGGATTTCAGGCGGCTGCGCAGGATGATGCAGGCCTGATTATAGGCGCCCCACAGCGGGTATTTATCTGCACAGATCTGGTAGGCGAGATCCAGATTGCCGGACTTCTTGGCGGCGTTGACCTGCGCCTGCCAGGTGCTGGCTTTTGCCCCGGAGCCCGGGCTGGCTTGCGCAGCAGCTTCACTCTCGTTCTGTGCGCTCTTCTGAGTGGGTACCGAGGTTTCGGGCTGGGGCTTGTTGTTTTTGGCGGTGATTCCGGCCTGGAATCCTTCATGCAGCGGCGGAAGCGGCATGGTGCGATCGACAGTGTATTCCACTTCCATGGCCTGGTAGCGGTGCAGGCCGTAAACGGTCACGCCGGTAACCAGTAGTGCGATAACTATGGAAAAAAAAACCAACATCCAGGGCAATCCTGATACTGCCTAAACTAAGTTACGAAAGGAGTGGGGTAGCGTAGCTGACCGTCCCAGTTTAGCAAAGTCGGGGGCGGCTGGTCGATCGTCCTGCCCGGCTCGTGCGTGCCGCGGAGCCTCGCCTAATAGTAGTTCTTGCGCAACTCTTCCTCTTCCTCTTCCTTGTTCAGCGCCTCCCATTCGGCGACAACACTGAAATTGGGCAGTAGTCCTTCCTCGCAGTAGAAATCGAGGGTTACACCGATCATCAAATTATTGACAAGCTTGAGGTGAACCTCAGCCTCCTTCTGCGACAACATACCCTCCTTGTGAAAGTCCAGAATCAGCGCGTGCAGGTCTTTCAATATGTGCTTGTATTCCCGCAGGCTGTGACTGTCCAATTTCAACGCTACTTTCTCTTGCGGGTCAGTTTGCTGTTGCAGCAGCTGCAACTGCTGTTTGACACGTTTTATCTGTTCGCCGTGGTTTCTTTCACCGGAAAACTGCGCCATATGCTCAAGGCTGTTGGCGATACTGGCATAGACCAGGGCTTTCAGTGTCTTGGGGAAGTAGTTGGCTGGCAGCCCGAGGATAATATTGTCCAGTTTGCGCATGCGGTCCCGATACTTGTTAGTATGCCTGCGGCGCAGGGTGGCGTTGTAATTCTTACGAAATCCCAGATAGCCGAACGCCCCGGCCAGGATGGTGGCCGCCATAATTCCCGCGAGCAGGTTGGGTGTCATCGTTCGTCCTTGTCGCTCTGTGCGCGTATCGCTGCCTGAAATCATTCCAAGCCACCAAAAATCCGGATATTGGTGCATCGGGTCGGAAAAAATGAGAGTACTTCCTATAAAGTGTAGTAACTGGCTGGGATTTTTCTTGACTGAATTAGCCAAGCTTCTTAGAATCCCCCGCTTCTCGGGATTACCCCCTGTGGTAATCCACTTGTCCCCTTCGTCTAGAGGCCTAGGACACCGGGTTTTCATCCCGGCAACAGGGGTTCGAAACCCCTAGGGGACGCCATTATTGGCCCATCGTATGGATTGAGGCCTCATGAAAAGCCCGGCACAAGCCGGGCTTTTTTTTGGCAGGGAATCTGTCGTAGATTAGCGCCTGCATTTCTTTATAGAGTTAACAGTTTCATAACGTCGTAGTATTAAGCACAAGCTGTCATGACCGTCGCAATCGCAATCAAGGACCTGAAGAAGACCTATGCCAATGGCTTTGAAGCCCTGAAAGGCATATCCCTGGTAGTGGAGCAGGGAGATTTCTTCGCACTTCTGGGGCCGAACGGTGCGGGTAAATCTACAACCATCGGTGTGATTTCGACCCTGGTCAATCGTAGCGGCGGGACGGTTGAGGTGTTTGGCAGAAATGTAGACACCCACGTCTATGAAACCAAGCTCGATCTCGGTGTGGTGCCCCAAGAAGTGAACTTCAGCCAGTTTGAGCGGGTGAAGGATATCGTGATGACCCAGGCGGGCTACTATGGCTTGCCCCGTTCCCTGGCCGCTGAGCGCACCGAAAAATACCTGAAGAAACTGGGGCTATGGGAGAAGCGCATGGACCGTTCCCGCTCCCTGTCTGGCGGTATGAAGCGTCGGCTGATGATTGCCCGGGCCCTCGTGCACGAGCCACGCCTGCTGATTCTGGATGAACCCACAGCGGGAGTGGATATCGAGTTGCGGCGCTCGATGTGGGACTTTCTCACCGAGATTAACGATAACGGGACAACTATCATCCTGACTACCCACTACCTCGAAGAAGCGGAGCAACTCTGTCGCAATATCGCCATCATCGACAACGGAGAAATAATCGAAAACACAAGCATGAAGAAACTGCTCTCCGAGCTGGATTCGCAGGTGTTTTTGCTGGACTCCCCCAGCTTGCTGCCGGAGGTGGTTGAGCTCAATGTCGACGGCGTTTCCGCGCGACGCGTGGATGAGCATTGCCTGGAGGTGACCGTTGCGGCAGGGGTGAACGTCAATTCCGTGTTTGCCGAGCTCGATTGCAAGGGGGTAGCTATCAGCAGCATGCGTAACAAGACCAACCGCCTGGAACAGCTCTTTATCTCACGCCTGCGTAATCAGAATTAGACCGATGTCACTATTGAATAATCACAAGTTCATTGCATTCGAAACAATTGTAATAAAAGAGGTCAGGCGCTTTTCCAGGATCTGGCTGCAGACTCTGGTGCCGCCGGCGATTACCATCGGTCTCTATTTCGTCATCTTCGGCAACCTGGTGGGGCGGCGTATTGGTGAGATGGGCGGCTTTCAGTATATGGAGTTCATCATCCCCGGCCTGATCATGATGAGCGTGATCCAGAACTCCTATTCCAACGTGGTGTCGAGCTTCTTCAGCCACAAATTTCAGCGCAGCGTTGAGGAATTGCTGGTATCGCCGGTTCCCAATTACGTCATTCTTGCAGGATTCGTAGTAGGTGGCATGGCGCGCGGACTGGCTGTCGGCGCGATCGTAACCTCAATGTCCCTGTTCTTTGCAGACCTGGAGATAGCGCATCCGGTTATTACGGTCGCCGTGATCCTGCTGACCTCGATTGTTTTCGCCATGGCCGGGTTCATCAATGCGGTGTTTGCCAACAGCTTCGATGATATTTCCATTATTCCTACCTTCGTGCTCACGCCGCTGATCTACCTGGGTGGCGTGTTTTACTCGGTGCAGATGCTGCCGGGCTTCTGGCAGACCCTGTCCAGCTTCAATCCTATCTTTTATATGGTGAATACGTTCCGCTATGGATTTCTCGGTAGCTCCGACGTGGATGTTTACTGGGCATTCCTGATCCTAGGGATTTCTGTTGTTGTCCTGTATTGCAGCTGCCTCTGGCTCCTGCGCCACGGCACCGGGATCAGGCACTGATATGGCTGAAAATACCGCTATCAATCCGCTGGGAGAGAGCATTCCGAGTCCCAGCAAGTATGATCCAGGGGTGCTCTATCCCATACCCCGCTGGGCAGCGCGCTCGCTTCTGGACATCGACAAGAAGCTCAGCATGTATGGACTGGATCACTGGCATGCCTACGAATTGTCCTGGCTCAACAACAAGCGGAAACCGGTTGTCGCAGTCGCCGATTTCTTCTTCAATGCCGACTCTGAAAATATCGTCGAATCGAAGTCGCTCAAGCTCTATCTGAATTCATTGGCCCAGGAGTCCTTCGCCAGCTCATCAGAAATCACCGAGGTAATCGTCAATGACCTGTCAGCGGTGAGCAAGTCCCAGGTTACAGTCGCTATCCACGGTGTGGAGAACCCCGGTTTTGGAACCGATGCCCAGCGGCGCGGTAAGTCCATCGACGGCCTGGACATTGAGATCGAGGTCTATGAGCCAGACTGCTCTCTGCTGCGCACAGAGGATGAATGGGTCTTCGACGAGGAGCTGCGTTCCGACCTGTTCAAATCCAACTGCCCGGTGACCGGCGCCCCGGATTGGGCCAGTGTCCAGCTCAGCTACACGGGCAATCGCATCGAGGAGGGCAGCCTCCTGCGGTACCTGTGCTCATTCCGGGAGCATCAGGGCTATCATGAAGAGTGCGGGGAGCGGATATTCAGGGATATCTCGCTACGCTGCCAGCCCCAGGAGTTGCGCCTGTCCATGAACTTCCTGCGCCGGGGAGGGCTGGATATCAATGTTTACAGAAGCTCTGGCCCGGTAGCGCTCGAGCAGATTATCCGGAGATCGATTCGGCAGTAGCTGACTTGTAATGGAAACGGGGCTAGGCTATGGTACGCGCCCTTAAAGAGCACGGTGAGGTGTCCGCGAGGCCGGGCCGAAACTGCTCCCGGCACTTTTCGGCACGCCTACGTCCCTGTAGGCGGGGTAAGGGCAAACGCTTTCGAAGCGTCAGCTTCGAGTGCAGCCCGAACGACAACGAGCTACGCTCGTTGGCCGGGGAACGCCTGGAGAGTGTGTATGTCGGAAGGCATCGAGGGTTCGAAAGGCGCGTTAGCGCTGCAGTCAGCGCAAAGCGCTGCCCGCAGGGTGAAGAATTTGTGCCCCCGCAAATTCTGAATCCATCCCGACCTCAGGCTCGCGAAGCGGGCCTATAAAACCGGCTCGCAATGTGCCGAAAAGAATTACTGAATACGGTGAGGTGTCCGAGAGGCCGAAGGAGCACGCCTGGAAAGTGTGTATGTCGAAAGGCATCGAGGGTTCGAAAGGCGCGTTAGCGCCGCAGACAGCGCAAAGCGCTGCCCGCAGGGTGAAGAATTTGCGCCCCCGCAAATTCTGAATCCATCCCGACCTCAGGCTCGCGAAGCGGGCCTATAAAACCGGCTCGCAATGTGCCGAAAAGAATTACTGAATACGGTGAGGTGTCCGAGAGGCCGAAGGAGCACGCCTGGAAAGTGTGTATGTCGAAAGGCATCGAGGGTTCGAATCCCTCCCTCACCGCCAATAAATGAAAAAAGGGCCCCATGGGGCCCTTTTTTCATTTATCCGTGACGGGATCGCGATGAGAACCCTTCGGTTCGAAAGCTGCGAAGCAGCGCAGACAGCCGAAGGCTGCCCCGCAGGGGTGAAGAATTTGCGTCCCCGCAAATTCTGAATCAATCCCGACCGGCGTGCCAGCAGGATTCATCAAGGAAGCCAGCTATACCGAACGGGGCGCTCTTCCAACCCCTTGCCGCCGTCCCAACACAATCCAGCAACACGTTCACCCCCCCCAATCCAATCCATCCACCGCAGCGCCAAACTAGCTGGTGCCAAGCCCCGAAAGTAAATAGTATCCTCGCCCAAAGCTCAAAGAAGCATCCCGGGGGGATCAATGAAAACTAGACGCTATCGAGTAATCCTCACCACCATAGCCTGTCTCGCAGCCCCACTGTCCCTGGCGCAGGATTGGCCCAGCTACGGTGGCGACAACGGATCCAGCAAATACTCGCCGCTGGACCAGATCGATGCCAGCAACGTAAGCCGGCTGCAACAGGCCTGGAGTTGGGACAGTGTGGACAACGAAACCGTTGCCGCCAACCTCGCCGCCGGCAACGCCAGAACGGTTCCCGCCGGCTACAAGGCCACACCCATCGTCATCGATGGCACCATGTATGTGTCCACGTCTTTCGGTCG
>JAYPVK010000016.1:44409-47016 GCA_038134565.1 Pseudomonadales bacterium
CGGTCGAGTGCTTGCACTCAACGCGGCTACCGGTGAGCCATTGTGGCAATTCGATACCCGCGCCTGGGAAATGGAAGGGCGACCAAACAACCTCGGTTACAACACCCGGGGCGTGGCTTACTGGGAGCGGGGTGGTAAGCAAAGAATCTTCTACGCGACCTATGATTCCTACCTGTGGTCCCTTGATGCGGAAACCGGTGAGCCAGATGCTGCATTCGGCGATGGGGGCAGGATCGACCTAACACTCGGTCTTGGCAGGACATTCGAGAGGGTACTCTACGGTGTGGTCTCCCCGCCGCTGGTAAGCAATGGTGTGGTGGTGGTCAATTCCACGGTGCATGACGCGCCCGGTTCCATCGAAATGCCGCCTGGTCACGTGCGTGCCTTTAATCCCGATAGCGGCGAGATGGAGTGGATTTTCCATACCATTCCCCAGGCCGGTGAATTCGGTAACGAGACCTGGGAAAACGGGTCCTGGGAATACACCGGCAACACCAATTCATGGACCATCATGAGCGCGGACGATGAGTTGGGTATTGTCTACATCCCCATTGGAACACCGACCAATGACTGGTATGGGGGTAAGCGCCTCGGCGACAATCTCTTCGCCGAGAGCCTGGTGGCGCTGAGAGCCGACACCGGTGAGCGTGTATGGCACTTCCAGACTATTCACCACGGCTTGTGGGACTACGACCTGCCAGCGGCGCCTACTTTGCTCGACATCACGGTGGATGGCCGTCCCATCAAGGCCGTGGCCGCTATCTCCAAGCAGGGGTTCACCTATGTATTCGATCGGATAACGGGTGAACCGGTGTGGCCAATCGAGGAGCGGGCGGTGCCTCCAAGCACTGTACCCGGCGAGATTGCCTCCACCACCCAGCCATTTCCCACCAAACCGGCACCCTTTGAACCCCAGGGCATCACAGACGAAACCCTGATCGATTTCACCCCCGAGTTGCGCAAGGAGGCTCTGCAGATCATTGAAGAGTATGACTACGGACCCTTGTTCACGCCGCCGTCGCTCAGGGGAACGATCCAGTTCCCGGGCTGGGCTGGGGGCGGGGAGTGGCACGGTGCGGCCTTCGATCCCGAGACGGGCCTGTATTACATTCCTTCGGCCTCCCAACCCATCGTGGTGCAACTGCGGGAAGCGCGCCGCGAACGGGAGGAGATGGGCTATGTTCGCGGTGGCCCCATGAACGTGGGAGGCCCCCAGGGACTGCCCCTGACGAAGCCACCCTATAGCCGCATCACCGCCATAAATCTCAACACCGGGGAACACGAATGGATGGTGCCCCACGGCGAAGGCCCCAGGCAGCAGATCATCGACCTGGGTATCCTGGATCCCGGGCCCGTCGGCAGCACAAGCAGAACCGGTCCGGTTCTCACCCGCACCTTGCTGTTCATGGCGCAGCGGGACGGTGACAGGAACCTGATCCGTGCCTTTAACAAGGCTAACGGCGAGATCATTGCAGAAATTGAACTGCCCTTGCCGCCAGGAGGCACCCCTATGACTTATATGGTGGACGGCAAACAATACATCTGTATCGCCGTGGGTGGAGGGGGCGATTCACGCCTGGTGGCGCTGGCCTTGCCCTGACACGGCGGGTTTCCGCAATCTGGATCCGGTCGGGGCGGATATCCGCCTTGATACGCATAGACCGTGCCAGAGCAGGCCAGTCTCGTGTTATCATTGCCGGCGGTAGCTTTTGTCGGTCCCCGCGCAATGATAGGTTATAAACCCCGCCAGGCCCGGAAGGGAGCAACGGTAGTAGCTGACTCATGTGCCGTGGTGTGGCTGGCAAGGGCTACCACTTACACTGTACGTCAGGGCGCGGCACTGTTTTTAGGGTAGCCCATGGGCGTAGCCAGGCTAACCGACCCTTGCCGTAGACTTCACTATGCAATGTTGACATGAGCTATCAAGTACTCGCCCGCAAGTGGCGACCTTCCAATTTCGCCCAGGTAGCCGGTCAAGCACACGTCCTGAAATCCCTGATCAACGCCCTCGACAACGAGCGGCTGCATCACGCCTACCTGTTCACCGGCACCCGGGGAGTAGGCAAGACAACCCTGGCGCGCATCCTCGCCAAGTGCCTCAACTGTGAAACCGGCATCCGCTCTGTGCCTTGCGAGGAATGCTCGGCCTGCAAGGAGATCAATGAGGGGCGGTTCATCGACCTCATCGAGGTGGATGCCGCGTCACGCACCAAGGTGGAGGATACCCGTGAATTGCTGGACAACGTGCAATACTCACCCTCCCGTGGCCGCTTCAAGGTGTACCTCATAGACGAGGTGCACATGCTCTCCAACCACAGCTTCAACGCGCTGTTGAAGACTCTGGAGGAGCCGCCGCCGCATGTGAAATTCCTGCTGGCCACGACCGATCCGCAGAAGCTGCCGATCACTATCCTGTCCAGATGCCTGCAATTTAATTTGAAGAACCTCAGTCCCCAGGTCATCGCCGAGTACCTGCAGCAGGTATTGAAGGCAGAGGGCATCGAGTTCGACGAGGAAAGCCTGTGGCAGATTGCGAGTGTCGCCAGTGGCAGCATGCGTGATGCCCTGACCCTGGTGGATCAGGCAATCTCCTATTGCCAGGGCGAA
>JAYPVK010000016.1:47026-70827 GCA_038134565.1 Pseudomonadales bacterium
TGGCCTGCTGGGTTTCGCCCCTGCCCGGGGTGCATCCGCAATTATCATCGTCCCTGCCCTAAACCAACCCCGGGGGGGGCGGGGGGGGGCGGGGGCCCCCCCCCCCACGGCAGGTGCACGCCTTATTGTCTGCCATGGCGGCGGGTCACATCAGGGAAGTGCTGTCGCTGGTGACTGCCATGTCCGAGCATACGCCAGACTATGGTCACACCCTGGACAGTCTGCTCAGCACCCTGCACCGGCTCGCCATCTCCCAGGTAGCTCCGGGAAGCATCGATAACAGTTTTGGTGACAAGCAGTTGGTCGAAGAGCTGGCCAGTCGTTTCACGGCCGAAGATATCCAGTTGTTCTATCAGCTTGGAAGCCGTGGTCGCGCCGAGCTGCGAATGGCGTCCGATATGAAGGCTGCCTTCGAAATGCTGCTGATCCGGATGATGTTATTTTCACCCTCGATCGTGGGTGATGATCTCAGCCCGCTGCCCGAGGAAGGTCAGGAAGCGGATGCTGGTACCGCAAAACAGGTAAAAAAAAAGCCTGAGCTAAGCGCGCCTGCTGTCGGCTCGCAACCCATACAGGTTTCCCCGGCCGCGGCCGAGAAGAATGCCCGTAATAGCGTGCAGGAAGAGGCCAGGAGAGATCCAGGGCAAGCACAGTCGACGCAAGCCGCGGCAGAAGACAGGACCGTCGAGGTCGCTTGCGAAGACAATGCAGCGCCTGAACCCTTACCGGACAGTCCCGATGCTGGCCTGGTTGCGAGCCAGGACAGTAGCGATGATGATGGCAGCGCGACGGCGACTGTTGCCTTGGGGGCGCTGGATCACAGCACTTGGTTGCGGGTGGCGCCAGGTCTCAAACTTTCCGGTATTGCCGCCAATATCATCGCCAACTGCACGGTATCCGGTGTGTCAGGCTCGCGCATCGAATTGACTCTGGATACGGAGCAGAGTGCGGTATTCAGCGAGGAGATAGTCCCCAGGCTGGAGCAGGCCTTGTCGGATTATTTCCAGCAGGCGATTGCGGTACAGGTGATAATTGACAAGGCCGAATCGGAAACGCCGGCACAGATGGCGCAACGCTTGAAGAAGGAA
The DNA here is from genome assembly GCA_038134565.1 of Pseudomonadales bacterium. Taxonomy (GTDB): domain Bacteria; phylum Pseudomonadota; class Gammaproteobacteria; order Pseudomonadales; family Pseudohongiellaceae; genus UBA9145. The sequence goes on from JAYPVK010000016.1 coordinate 48,115, forward strand.
GAGCACGAACAAATGATCGAAGACTTTGAGCAGGATGATAATGTGCGCCAGTTGCTCGACACGTTTTCTGCAACCATCGCAAAGGACAGTATTACCCCGCTTGAGAACTGAGGCAAGCAATGGCAGATTTAAACGAACTAATGAAACAGGCCCGGCTGATGCAGGAACAGATGCAGAAGGCCCAGAAAGACCTGGCCGAGCAGATCGTAGAGGGTGAGTCCGGCGCCGGACTGGTCAAGATCAGCATGAACGGCAGGCACGATGTAACACGGGTCAATCTGGACCCGGGTTTATTAGAGGAAGACAAGGAGATAGTAGAAGACCTTATCGCCGCCGCGTTCAACGATGCCGCGCGTAAACTGGAAGACAAGAACAAGGAAACCTTCGGTGCGATGACCGGCGGTTTCAATCTGCCAGAGGGCTTCAAATTTCCATTCTAGTGCGACTTCCGCCTGCAAGAAATTCCCGAGATGAACTCCAGCCCGCTAATCGACCAACTCATAGAAGCCTTTCGCTGCCTTCCCGGCGTGGGTCCGAAGTCTGCGCAACGCATGGCCTTGCACCTGCTCGAGCGCAATCGTGCGGGCGGGGGTAAGCTGAGCGAAGCCCTGCAAGCTGCTATTGAGCACGTTGGCAATTGTAAGGACTGTCGCACTTTCACAGAGGAAGAATTTTGCAGAATCTGCGCCAGCAAATCACGTGATCGCAAGCTCTGTTGCGTCGTGGAGTCGCCGGCCGATATCTTCGCCATCGAGCAATCCGGAACATTCCGTGGGGTCTACTTCGTCCTCATGGGGCACCTGTCTCCCATTGACGGAATTGGTCCGGAACAGTTGGGTATAAATGCCTTGCTGGAGAAGGTGCGGCAACAGGAAATAGAAGAGTTGATCATCGCCTGCAACCCTACCGTGGAAGGGGATGCCACTGCCTACTATATCGCTGAACAATTCAAAGGCTCGCCGGTTGTGGTGTCACGGATTGCGCACGGCGTTCCCGTTGGCGGAGAGCTGGAATTTGTAGACGGCGGTACCCTGAGTCACGCGTTCATGGGGCGCAAGGTCATGGGAAGCAACTGATTCCATGACAGCCCATAATGAGAATTCCTGGATTATGATCGAAAGCCAGCAGGCTTTCGCGTCCATTTGCGAGCGGTGGCAGCAGCTATCGGCCCTGGCAGTGGATACCGAGTTCATGCGAACCAATACGTTCTATCCCCGGCTGGGCTTGTTGCAAGTGGCTGATGGTGAAGCAGTATACCTGGTAGATCCTCTGCGAATCGAAGACTGGTCGCCATTCAAGAATCTGCTAGCCGACCCCCAGCGAGTGATTGTTATGCATTCGGCTGGCGAAGACCTCACCGTATTCCAGACCACATTTAATGATTTGCCCAGAACGTTGTTCGACACACAGATTGCCGCAGCTTACCTCGATAAGGGGTTCAGTCTCAGTTACCAGGCGCTGGTGAAGGAGATCATGGGAGCCGAGATTCCCAAGGATGAAACCCGCTCAGACTGGCTGCAGCGCCCATTGAGCGAGTCGCAGGAACGCTATGCCGCGCTCGATGTGGAATATTTGCTTGAAATCCGGGAGCGACTGACGGAAGCCTTGCAGACTCAGGGCATGTATCAGTGGTTCGAAGAAGACAGCCAACAGCTTCTCGCTACGGCAGTAGCCCAGGAAGACAAGTCGAACTGGGAGCACTATTACGAGAAGATCAGTAACGCCTGGCGTCTCAATCAGCGAGAGCTGGAATTACTGCAGCAGCTCTGCTACTGGCGCGAGCTACAGGCGCGGCGGCGGAATAAACCGCGCAACTGGATTGCGAAGGACGCCGATTTATTTGAGATCGCCCAGGTATTCGCCGCCGACCCGGACCTTGCCTTTGAAAACTGGCGACGGGTAAAGTCGGTCAACCAGGGATTCATTCGGCACAACGGCGACCGGATCATCGAACTGTTTCGACAGCCAGTTACGGCCAGTTCGGCCAGTACTGCAAAGTTGTCGCCACCCTTGCCGCCCAGCCAGCGCAATCTGCTGAAGAAATTACGCCAGCTTGTCGTGGCTAAAGCGGAAGAGTTGGGTATCGCACCCGAGTTGCTGGCGCGAAAGCGCTGGATCACCGACTTGCTGCAAGACACCCTCGCTGGTGCTGAAAATGCCTGGCCCGAATCCCTGCGTGGCTGGCGACAGGAGATGCTGGAACCGGGTTTCAGTGCTGTACTGAATGAATTGGCGAGCGATGGCTGAGTCGACAGACAAAGACCTGCGCAGCAGGTTCTGGGAGTTGCCCCTGGCGGAACTGAACCCCCTCGAATGGGAGCGCCTGTGCGATCACTGTGGGCGCTGTTGCCTCAAGAAGCTGGAAGATGAGGAGGACGGGGAGCTCTACTGGACCCGCATCGTCTGCAGGTATCACGACAGCGAAAAGGGTGCCTGCGGTTGCTATGCCGAGCGCAATCAGAGAGTGCCGGAATGCATGAATGTCGCGGATATGGGTATGGAGACTCTGCACTGGATGCCGGATACCTGCGCCTACAGGCTACGCATGGAAGACAGGCCGCTCTGCGACTGGCATCCACTGTTGAGTGGCTCCCGGCAGGCCATGGAGGAGGCAGGTATCACTATTAAAGACAAGGTGATAGCAGAGGATCATGTGCATCCGCTGGGTTATGATGAGCACATCATTCGATGGGTAAAATCATGACGGTGCGGCCGCCCGAAACCGAGGCCAATCCTGTCGTGTGTCTGGACAGACCGACCCCGGCTGGATAAACGAGGATGGATGCGGAAACCAATTACTGGCTCATTTGGCTGATCTATTGCCTGGCCTGCGGGGCGTTCTACTGGGTCTACTGGAAAATGACCCGCATACCCCGGTCGCTCTGGCTGAGTTACAGTCTGCGGGCACTCATGTTGTCCCTGATGTTGACTCCCTGGTATGCGAATATCGAGGGCAACACCCTGGCGCCAGCCTTGATGGTCCTCGCCCTCGATATCATCACCATCGGTGGCGGAGCAGCCGGCAGGGCGCTGGTGCCCCTGCTGACTTCACTCATGCTGGCCGAGGCCGTGGCCACCGGCTACTACTTTCTGCAAAGAAAAAGTAAAAAGACTGTAAAAACAGAAAGTTAATTTAGTAATTTAAAGTCCCTCACCAATAAAGTAGACTTTCTTTCCCTTGGAAAACTCCGGGTAGTCGCTGGCCTCAGGGGCTGCGGCGCACCGGAAGTATTCTTTTAATTTGTTATAAAACAACAGCTTAGATAGTAGAGGTTTGTCATGGGCCATTTTAGTTCGCTAGTTTTTATCATGATACTGGTCGGAGCCGCGGGCGGCGTTATTAACTACTACACCCTGTCTACCAAGCGCGTTTCCGATTTCAACCTGCTGACTCGCTTAGTGATGCTGGGGATTTTTGTGACTTTCCTGGTGCCCTTCGTGTTGAGCGTATTCGGCAGCACCCTGATCGTGGACTCGGCAGGTGATCAGGCAAATCTGCTGAACTATGTCGCAATCTGCCTCGCTGTCGCCATCTCCCCGCGCTTCTTCATGAGCAATGTGTCCGATGACGTGGTGGCTGAAGCTCGCCTGACCCGTGACAAGGTGGACCTGTTGCAATACCTGCACCAGCTGCGCCAGTTGCAGGAAGAATTACTGCCCCTGATCGACACGGAAACGGAAGACGACGCCCTGGCCGAGGCCGTCCCGGCGGCAGAAACGGCGCCGGAGGAACTGGATAACACCTCGTCGAAGGTACTCAAGACCCTGGGTTTCCTCACCCTCAAATCCCTGGCTGGCAAGGTGGGTGGGCGCAAGGGGGTTCGCTGGTACATCACCGAGCGCGGTCGCCGGCTGATCGAAATGGGGGCCTGATTTCACCCCTGGTCGGTATCCGGGCAGTCACCCGCCTGGTTTTTTGAACCAGAACCAGAGTCCTTTCAACCTACACGGGCAGCAATTGGTTGCCCGTTTCATTCCTGCGGTGGGCAATGTGGCTGTATTAATGGCGGCTTGCCGATTAAAATTAACGCTGTTTATTAAACCGGAATTAGCTGATTGGGCACCCGATGAATTTTACTGGTACCGAAGAATACGTAGTCACCCCTCAATTGCAGCTCGCGGTCAACGCCGCTATCAAGTTGCAGAAACCCCTCCTGATCAAGGGCGAGCCCGGTACGGGCAAGACCATGCTGGCGGAACAGATAGCCAGCGCCCTGGACATGCCCCTGATTCAGTGGCACATCAAGTCAACCACCAAGGCTCAGCAGGGCTTGTATGAGTATGACGCCGTATCGCGGCTGCGTGACTCCCAGCTGGGTGACGATAAGGTGCACGATATTTCCAACTACATTCTGAAGGGCAAGATATGGCAAGCCTTCGAGTCGGATACCCAGAGCGTGCTGCTGATCGATGAGATCGACAAGGCTGATATTGAATTTCCCAACGACTTGCTGCTGGAACTGGACAAGATGGAGTTCTATGTCTACGAGACCAAGCAACAGATCAAGGCCAGTACTCGTCCTATCGTTGTGATCACCAGTAACAATGAAAAGGAGCTACCTGACGCGTTCCTGAGGCGCTGCTTCTTCCATTACATCGACTTCCCCGATGCCCAAACCATGGAAAAAATCGTGCAGGTGCATTACCCAGACATCAAGAAGCAGCTGGTTAGCCAGGCCATGGATGTATTCTTCGATGTGCGCAAGATTCCTGGCCTGAAGAAGAAGCCCTCGACCTCTGAACTCATCGATTGGCTCAAGTTATTGATGGCTGACGATATACCGGCTGAGATTCTGAAGGACCACGACAACAAGAATGCTATTCCGCCGCTCTACGGGGCTCTCCTGAAAAATGAGCAGGATGTTCAGCTGCTGGAGAAACTGGCATTCATGCATAGAGCCAAGCGTTAATGCTCATCAATTTCTTCATGACATTGCGGCAGGAACGACTGCCGGTTTCGTTCTCTGAGCTGTTCACCTTGCTCGAGTGTCTGAAGCAGAATGTCATCTTTGGCAATGTCGACGATTTTTATTATCTGTCGCGTGCCTGCCTCGTGAAGGACGAGAAAAATTTCGACAAGTTTGACCTGGCCTTCGCCCGCTACTTCGAGAATAACGACCTCATCGATGACCTGTCTCTCTACGAGATCCCGGAGGAGTGGTTGCGCAAACAGTTCGAATCCATGTTGAGCGACGAGGAGAAGGCCAGGATCGAGGCGCTCGGTGGCCTCGAAAAGCTGATGGAAGAATTTCGCAAGCGGCTGGACGAACAGGAAAAACGGCATCAGGGTGGCAACAAGTGGATCGGCACCGGTGGCACATCGCCCTTTGGTGCCTATGGCTATAATCCCGAAGGCATACGCATAGGCCAGAACGTGGGCCGCAACCAGCGTGCCGCCAAGGTGTGGGACAAGCGTAATTACCGCGATCTGGATGATTCGGTGGAAATTGGTACCCGCAACATCAAGATGGCACTGCGCCGACTCAGGAAGTTTGCCCGGACTGGCGCAGAGGAAGAGCTGGATATGGATGACACCATTTCATCCACGGCGCGCAATGCTGGTCTGCTGGACATCAAGATGGTGCCCGAGCGTCATAACGCGGTGAAGGTCTTGCTGTTCTTCGATGTCGGGGGCTCTATGGATCCCCATGTAAAATTATGTGAAGAGCTTTTCTCTGCAGCTCGGACGGAGTTCAAGCATCTTAAGTATTACTACTTCCATAATTTTCTCTACGAGTCGGTGTGGACCAAGAGCAGGCGCCGTCACGCCGAAACTACTTCCACCTACGACATCCTGCACAAGTACAGCAAGGACTACAAAATTATCTTCGTGGGAGATGCCACCATGGCGCCCTATGAAATTACTCACGTCGGTGGGAGCATCGAGCACTATAATGAAGAGGCGGGAGCGGTGTGGATAAAGCGCCTGACAGACGTCTTCGAAAATTTTGTCTGGATCAATCCCACTCCCAAGGACTACTGGGAACATAGCTATTCCATAGAGATCGTCAGGGAACTGGTCGAGGATCGTATGTTTCCTTTGACCGTCAAGGGTCTGGAAGATGCCATGGGCCTGTTAAGTAAATGAAGAATCTCGCATGATAGAACGATTGCCCGAAGAACTCCGGCCCGAGAAGTACCATTCGCTCACGGATGTCTATGATTACATTGCCCGTGAGCATGGCGAGCGTGATGCCTATTACTGCCTCGGTAAAACCCTCAAGTACGCCGAAGTAGATCGTCTGTCTACCCGGTTTGAAGCTTACCTGCAGCATGAAACGAATCTGCAACCCGGAGACCGCATCGCCCTACAGCTACCCAATCTGCTTCAGTTTCCGGTGGTGTTGATGGGGGCGGTCAAGGCTGGACTGATCGTCGTTAACACCAATCCTCTCTACACGGCCCATGAAATGGTTCACCAGTTCACCGATTCGGGAGCCAAGGCCATCGTCATACTGTCCGCCTTCTGCGACAAGCTGCAACAGATACTTCCCCAGACAGGCATTGAGACGGTAATCATCACCGAGTTGGGTGACTTGCAGTCGCCGCTTAAACGTGGGCTATTGAATTTTGCCGCACGCTACATCAAGAGGGCGGTGCCGAGATATCAGCTGCCTGGCAGCACGAAGTTACTGCACTGCCTGGATAATCAGTTCGAACTGGACGAGACGGCTGGCAGGACGCGAGGCGGACATGACGTGGCAGTCATTCTCTACACCGGTGGCACCACCGGTGTGTCGAAGGGGGCCATGCTCAGCCACAGTAACCTGATTGCCAATATGATGCAGCTGCGCTCGCGCTGCCTGTTGATAATCGATGACAAGACCGAGGTGATAGGGGCACCCTTACCCCTTTACCACAGCTATGCATTCCTGTTGCACTGCCTGGCAATGCCCTATGCCGGCAATCTGAATTTGCTAATGCCGAACCCCAGGGATCTGGACAGTGTTATCGCCTTGTTCAGAAAGTTTCCGGTGAGCGGTTTTGTCGGAATCAACACCCTGTTCCTGGCATTGCTGCGTAACAGGAAGTTTGCCGGCGTGGATTTTTCTACATTGAAGTTCTGCGGGGCAGGCGGTATGGCGCTGTCCACTTCGGTAGCCAAAGAGTGGCGGGAATTCACCGGTTGTGAGATATACGAGGGTTATGGTCTGACCGAGTGTTCGCCTGTCGTATCGGTAAACGTACCGGGTGACGTGCGTTATGGCACCGTCGGCCGCCTGGTTCCAGAGACCGAGATAAAGGTGGTGAGCGAAGAGGGTGAGGAGCTTCCCATCGGTGAGCAGGGAGAAGCCTGGATTCGGGGCCCTCAGGTAATGCTTGGTTACTGGGGATTCGACGATGCTCAGAGCAGGGGTATCACCGAAGACGGGTGGTTCAAGACAGGGGACTACGTCGAGCTCAGCGATGACGGTTTTATCTCTATAGTCGACCGCAAGAAGGACATGATCCTTGTGTCCGGTTTTAATGTGTTTCCCAACGAGATCGAAGACTGGGTTAACCAGATGCCCGGCGTCGATGAATCGGCGGCCATCGGTGTGCCCGACGAGCGCACTGGCGAAGCGATTAAACTGTTTGTGGTCTGCTCCGAGCCCGCGCCCGATCAGGATGCTCTCATTGCCCATTGCCGGGAGGGATTAACGCCTTACAAGGTACCTCGCAGTATTGTCTACGTTGATGACTTGCCTAAATCTATCATCGGCAAGATTATCCGCAGGAAACTGCGCGACTAAGTCTTCTCGCTGACATCTTCTACTCCTTCGGAATACCAGACGACCGTGTTGGATCAATTGGAGTCTGCATTGGCCGAGTGCCAGGTCGCCGACCTGCACCGATTCAGGCGACGCCTGGATCAGGCACGCAGCACCCGCAACAGCCAGAGCCAGCAATCCAGGCTCCTTGCGCTGGAAAAAGACATCGCCCTTTCCAGGCAGGCCTGTGCTGCGCGAGCGGAGGCGATACCGCAGCACATTCATTACCCTGAAAACCTGCCGTTCTCTGCCAAGGCAGAGGAGATCGTTGCCCTGTTACAGAAGCACCAGGTGCTTGTTGTCGCGGGCGATACGGGTTCCGGAAAAACAACCCAGTTGCCCAAGATCTGCCTGCAGGCCGGCCTCGGTCGCCGGGGGCTGATAGGGCACACACAGCCACGGCGACTCGCGGCCAGCTCCGTGGCCAACCGGGTGGCAGAAGAGTTAGGTGTGAATCTCGGTGAAGGCGTGGGCTACCAGGTTCGATTCACGGAAAAGCTGTCCCCGGCTACATTCCTCAAGGTGATGACCGACGGCATCCTGCTGGCAGAGATTCAGCAGGATCGTTTTCTCAACAAGTATGAAGTGCTCATCATCGATGAGGCTCACGAGCGCTCGCTGAATATCGATTTCCTGCTGGGTTACCTCAAACACCTGTTGGTTCGCCGCAAAGAATTGAAGCTGCTCATTACCTCGGCCACGATCGATGTGGAGAAATTCGCAGCGCACTTTGACAATGCCCCAATCGTCACGGTGTCCGGTCGTACCTATCCAGTCGAGGTGCGTTACCAGCCAATGGATGCCCAGCTGGAGAGCAGGGACAGTGGCGATCCTGTCGCCGATGCCATCGTTGAGGCTGTCAAGACAATCCAGGCTGAAGACAGGCAACGGGGTAAATTGTCGGGCGATATCCTGGTTTTTCTGCCGACCGAACGGGATATCAGGGATACGGCACAGGTGCTGCGCAAACAACGCATCCAGAACACAGAAATCCTCCCACTGTATGCCCGCTTGCGGCACTCCGAACAGGTGAAGATATTCCAGTCCCAAAGTGGGCGACGCATCGTGCTGGCGACTAATGTGGCAGAGACTTCCATCACTGTGCCCGGCATCAATTATGTGATTGATACGGGCCTCGCGCGCATCAGTCGCTACAGCCTGCAGAACAAGGTGCAGCGCCTCCCGATCGAGGCCATATCCCAGGCCTCGGCCAACCAGCGTAAGGGGCGCTGTGGGCGTCTCGCCAACGGTATCTGTATTCGGCTCTATACAGAACAGGATTTCGAGAGCAGGCCGCTCTATACCGATCCGGAGATCCTGCGCACAAACCTGGCATCAGTCATCCTCCGTATGCAGCACTTGAAGCTGGGCGACGTTGCGGCGTTTTCATTCCTTGAGGCACCGGAAAATCGGGCCATCAACGAAGGCTTCAAGCTGCTAATCGAACTCAATGCCCTGAGTAACAAGCGAGAGCTGACCCGGGCCGGTCGGCAGATGGCGGTACTGCCAGTCGACCCCCGTTATGGCCGTATGCTGGTGACAGCCGATGCCGAGCGCTGCCTGACTGAAATCCTTATCATCGTCAGTGCGCTCAGTATCCAGGATCCCCGGGAGTCGGGTGCCGACAACCGGCAGCAGGCGCAGGAATGGCAGGCAGAGTTTCAGCACCCGGACTCTGATTTCCTGACCCTGGTTCAGCTCTGGCATGCGTATGAATCCCAGCGGCAGAACCTGACCCAGGGTCAGTTGCGCAAATACTGCAAGCGCTACCACCTCTCTTTCATAAGAATGCGCGAATGGCGTGAAGTCCATCGTCAGCTCCTGCTCAGTTGCCAGCAACTGGGTCTGCGCCTGAACAGGGAAAAGGCCGAGTACGCGGCGGTTCACAAGGCAATCATCAGCGGTTCCCTGAACCAGGTCGCCATGCGCCATGAGGGTAAGTTGTTCCAGGGTAATCGCAACAAGAAGTTTACCCTGTTCCCCGGCTCGACTCTGGCTGGCAAGGCAGTCAAATGGATCGTTACCGGCGATCTCATCGAGACCTCACAAACCTTTGCCACCATGGCCGCTAAGATTCAGCCAGAGTGGATCGAGGAAAAGGCGCTACACCTGGTCAAGCGAGAGCACTTCAATCCCCACTGGTCCAAGAAGCGCCAGCAGGCCATGGTGAATGAGAAGGTAAGTCTCTACGGCTTGGCGATTATCGAGAGTCGGGCGGTGGGACTGAACAACATCGACGGCAAGACGGCGCGAGAGCTGTTCATCCGCGAGGCCCTCATCCCGGAAGAGCTGTCCTACGATCCGCCGTTCCTCGTTCATAACAGGACCTTGTTGACGGAGTTGGAAAAGCTTGAAGAAAAGATTCGCCGGCCGGAATATTTTGTCAGCGAACGCGACCTGGTGCGTTTCTACGAGGAACGAATCCCCGAGCACGTTAATTCCACCAACTCCCTGAAGAAGTGGCTGCAGAAATCCGGTGAGCAGGCACAGCAGTCGCTACAGATGTCGGTAGAGAATCTGCTGGACGCGGAGCGAGCCATGGATCACAGCCAGGCCTTTCCTGACCATGCGCCGCTGAGACAAAACAAGCTCTCGATCGACTATAAGTTTGAACCCGGGCATCAGCGTGATGGTGCGACGGTGCAGATACCGCTGGCAATATTGCCGCAGATGACCCAGACCGATGTGGACTGGGCGGTACCTGGCATCGTCAGGGAGAAATGTATTGCCTTGCTCAAGGGCTTGCCGAAGTCCCTGCGCAAGAACTTTATACCGGTGAGCGGCTTCGTGGACCAGATCATGCCGCAGATGATCCCCGGAGAGGGTGATCTCGTTTCCACCTTGCTGGCGCAGATCAGGCTCAATAAACGTTTACAGATCGAAAGACAGATGCTCGCTAACGTGGAGCTTCCACAACACTTGCGCATCAAGCTCTCCGTGGTAGATGAGCATGGCAAGGAAGTCACGCTGGGAGATGATATAGATACTCTCAAGAACGAGTTGGCGGGAGCGCTTGACGGGGCAGCCAGCGAGGAAGTGGTGCGCACGGCTGATTTGCATGAAATCGAGGAGGCCGGACTCAGCGATTGGAGTATCGGTGATTTACCGCCGCAACTGGAAATCGGTGATGAATTAATCCTGATACGCTACCCGGCGCTGGTGGACTGCGAGGACTCGGTGAGTGTTAGCCTGTTTGCCGATCCCGACGAAGCCAGGGACTCCCACGCGGCGGGGCTCATACGTCTGTATATGCTAAGAACCGCACAGCAGAGACGCATGCTGCAAAAACAGTTGGCAGCGTTTGAGAAGCGCAATGTGCTGATATTGCCGCCTACTTTGACACGGTTGGCCGATGAAGCGGTGGTGAGTTGTTACCGGGGAGCCTTCAACGTCGATGAGGAGCAGCCGAGGAATCGGGCACAGTTCGATCAATGTCTGAACAAGGGCAGGCAAGTGCTGTTTGAGGAGGCATCCCGGCTGGAGTCGTTGTTGAGCCAGGTATTGCAGAACCGGTACGAAGTTATCAAGACCCTGTCCGACTTGCGAAGGGCTGGCCTGGACTACGCCTGCGATGATATAGAGGCGCAATTACAGATGCTGTTCAAGGAAGGCTTTTTGCAGCGTACCCCCCGTATGTGGCTACAACAATATCCTCGTTACCTGCAAGCTATCCGCAAGCGTCTGGAACTGGCGCCGCGTCTCGGGCCGCGAGATCAGGCGCAGTCGGAGGAATTACAAGGATTCTGGCAACGCTATCTCGATCTTTGTGATCTTGGGCACATGAGTTCCAGAGAGGAAATTGACTTGTTCCGGTGGATGATTGAAGAATACCGTGTATCGTTGTTTGCACAGTCTCTCGGCACACACATTCCAGTCTCTGCTAAACGCCTCAATAAACATTGGGAGCAGTTACGAAGCCAGTGAATCCCGGATTAACCGGCCATTCGATTTTTCCTCCTGTAACAAAGCTTGGGATTTGGGGTCTAAACCAGGACGAAGTGCATTATCAGTGTTATGAAACACAACTGTCATAGAAGGTCTGGCTATTTCCTCCGCAGCTCGATGCGTGTTGGCTGCATGCTGCTGCTGATGTTGCCGCTTGCGAGTCACGCCCAGACGGCGGACCCCTGGATGCGGGGAAACAAGCGCGTGTTTGCCTTCAATGATTTCTTCGACCGCTTACTGGTCCGTCCCATCGCAGCCACCTACACCACCTTCGTGCCGCGTTTTGCCCGGCAAGGGATCGGTAATTTCTTCAGCAACATAAACGACATCAATGTGTTCGTGAATGACCTGCTGCAGCTTAAGTTCGATGGCGCAGTAACCGATTCCGGACGCTTCCTGATCAACAGCACCATCGGCGTCGGCGGGTTTCTCGATATTGCGAGTGACCTTGGGCTGAAAAAGAATGAAGAAGACTTCGGTCAGACGCTTGGCTTCTGGGGAGTGGGAACGGGCCCCTATGTGATGCTACCGGTATTCGGTGCCAGCAACGTCAGGGATGCCTTTGGTCTCACCCTGGACACGCTGTTCAACCCTATCCAGTATCACGACGAGACCTCGGTCCGTCTGCCCTTGATCCTGTTGCAGGAGATCGATACCAGGGCGTCCTTGCTGGCACTGGATGAACTGGTGACCGGGGATCGTTACCTGTTCGTCCGTGAGGCCTACATCCAGCGCCGCGAATACCTTGTGAATGACGGGGAAGTCGATGACGAGTTTGGGGCATTTTAGCTTCCTTCGACAAGCCAAGCGGCAAAAATTGCACTACACTAATGGGTTGCAATAGCCCTGACAGGGGTTAGGTGAGTACCCAACAGGGACGCCTGGCCTGGGTGCTTTACAACTGGTGTAGACAAAACGGCTCATTATTTGAGCGGCGCCACCGCAATGATTTCCTCCGATCTGGCTGATTCGGCCTCTGTTCACCCTGCGCGCCTACTCGTCATCGATGACGATGCGTCCGTGCGCACGAGTATCCGAGGCTTCCTCGAAGACAGTGGTTTTACCGTGCTGGAGGCGGACAGCGGCAAGCAGGGGGTCTCGATCTGCGCCGAACAGCAACCGGACCTGGTGCTCTGCGACTTACGCCTCCCGGATCTGGATGGTCTCGAGGTCATACGAAGCGTCGCATCTACCGGCATCAATATCCCGGTCATTGTCATATCTGGCCTGGGTGAGGTGCACGACGTCGTACAGGCGCTGCGGCTCGGGGCAGCGGATTACCTGACCAAATCCATCAAGGACCTGGAAGTACTGGAACACTCGATTCGCCGCAGCCTGAATCATGCTGAGTTGATCGCCCAGAACAAGTCTTATGCAGAACAACTGGAGAATACAATTTTTCAATTGCGCCACTCTCTGGATCTGCTGCGCCTCGATCAGCAGGCGGGGCGCTCGGTACAAACCCAGCTACTTCCTGAAACACCGTTTCACACAGAACACTTCTGCTGCCAGCATCGCATAGTCCCGTCTCTCTATCTCAGCGGTGATTCCACTGATTACTGGGAGGCGGAGGATGGCAGCGTGGTGTTCTACGTGGCGGATGTCTCCGGGCACGGTGCGTCTTCGGCTTTCGTGACGGTTTTGCTCAAATACGTGGGCAGGAACACCGCCAGGCAGCAGAGTCAGAAATACAGCAAGCTTTCAGCTAAATGCTTGCTCAATGCCGTGAACAGGGAGCTGTACCAGACAAATCTGCAAAAGCATGCAACTGCTTTCCTGGGTATTCTCGATCCCGAAGGCAGGGATCTTGAGTATGCAGCCGCAGGACACTACCCGATGCCGATTCTGAGCATGGGTGGTGAGCATGGCTTTTTGCAGGGGAGCAGTCTGCCCCTGGGAGTGAGGGCGGAAACCGATTATGAGTGTAACCGGATTTAGATAGGGGATGACTTCAAGATGACCCTGTTCTCCGATGGCGTGCTGGAGCTCATGGACCATGACTCCCTGGAGGAGAAGGAAGTTGCCCTGCTGGAGTTGATCGCCGGCTCCGATGGGGATTTTGAATCGATCAAGGCGCGACTCAACCTGGAAAATATCTCCGATGCACCGGACGACTTCGCATTGCTAACAGTGCATCGTCGCGCACCCTGACCGGACGCTAGCCCCGCACCTTGAGCTTCATGCGAATGAAGTCGCTGTGTGAGACATAGATCAGCTCGGACACCTTGCGGATCAAATGCTCTTCGTATTTGTCCAGCTCACCGTCGGAAAACGCCATTCGCCACATATTTTCGATCAGGCGCAGTTTTTCATCGTAGTCGTATTCGTCGTTGATCAATCGGGTGAACTCAAACAGCGAGGTCGCCTTGCTGGCCTGTTCTTCTGCCAGTTGATGCATTGCATCGAGTTCTTCCTCGGGGATATTGAGACTGGACTGAAGCAGGTCCAGGAATTCATCGGTTTCCCGCTGATCCAGTTCGTGATCAGACTTCATGACCTCGATCAGCAGGGCCGCGCTGGCCAGATTGGAGCTGGAGGTTCTGATTTCCCCTTTAGTACCCTCGTTCGATTTCAATTTCGCTTCGAAATAGGACTTTATGGAATTCAACATAGGCTTATCCGATTAATCATTCTTAAGTGACAAAACTTATAGCATCGCAAAGGACATTGATACCAGCATCTTTGCGGTGTGCATGCATGCTAAGGTGGCGACGAAACTGCTTCCCGCCTTTCTGCCCCTTGAACAGACCCAGCACGTGCCGGGTCATATGGTGCAGGGGAGTGCCTGCTGACAATTCCTTTTCCATGTAGGGTATATAGTCGAGCAGGTATTGGACCCGGGGCTTGTTGCTGGCCTGCTCGTCGAAGAGCTCACTGTCTATACCGTGCAGGATGAAAGGATTTTGATAGGCTTCCCGACCCATCATGACACCATCGACGTGTTGCAGCATTTCCCTGGTTTGTTGCAGGCTGGCGATGCCACCGTTAATCACGATCTCCAGTTCGGGGAAGCGTTCTTTCACCCTGAACACACGTTCGTAGTTGAGGGGAGGAATCTCCCGATTCTCCTTGGGGCTGAGGCCTTTGAGGATTGCAATCCGGGCATGGATAACAAACAGCGCGCAGCCGGCATTGGCCACCGACTCCACGAAATTCATCAGCTGCAGATCTGAGTCCATGTCATCGACGCCGATTCGGCATTTGACGGTGACGGCTACGTCAGACTCCCTGTCCATGGCGGCGATACAGCGGGCTACCAGCGCCGGGTCGGCCATCAAGCAGGCTCCAAAGGCACCCGATTGCACGCGTGGGCTGGGGCAACCGACGTTGAGATTGACCTCGGCATATCCAGCCTTGTTGCCCAGTTCCGTGGCCTCGGCCAATTCAGCGGGATTGCTACCCCCGAGCTGCAGCGCCACCGGATGCTCGGCGCTGTCGTAGTGCAGCAGGTAGTCAGCGTCACCATGCTTCAGCGCGGAACTGGTGACCATCTCTGTATAGAGCAGAGTGTGGCGGGAAAACAGCCGCAGGAACATCCGATCATGACGATCGGTCCAGTCCATCATGGGTGCCACGCAGAAGCGATGCTGCGGAGCGGTGGTGGGGCCTACCTGGCTTTGTAGCGGGGTCTGTGGCATGGGTGCAGGGCTGTCATTCAGCTTTGTCGCTGGCAAAAGGGGAGTGTTTGTAGCGGAAGCCAACAGGCCTGTCAAATTGCTGGCTCTGGCGGCCATGCCGGAGCCCGAATGAGCGCTCGGGGCCTCCGCCGTCCCATGGGAATTAACCGGCATTCGCGTATAATCGGCGCCTTCAATCGCCCGTGTCTGGTACATCGAAAAGCATGACTGAAGTTAGAACCCGAATCGCCCCGTCACCGACGGGAGACCCCCATGTGGGAACCGCTTATATAGCCCTGTTTAATCGTTGCTTTGCCCATAGCCAGGGCGGCAAATTCATTCTCAGGATCGAGGACACTGACCAGCAGCGCAGTACAGACAGGTCGGAGCAGGACATCCTGGATTCACTGCGCTGGCTGGGGCTGGATTGGGATGAGGGGCCGGGCGTGGAGGGGGACTGTGGTCCTTACAGGCAAAGCGATCGCAGCGAGATCTACCGGCGGCACATCGCGACCCTGCTCGAGACTGGTCATGCCTTCCATTGTTTCTGCACACCCGCGCGCCTGGACGAGTTGCGCAAGCAACAGATGGTCGATAAGCAGCAGCTGGGCTATGACGGTCACTGCCTTGGTCTGTCACAGGAGGAGGTTAGCGAGAAACTAGCGTCAGGTATCCCACATGTAATTCGCATGAAGATACCTGAAGAGGGCGAGTGTGAATTCGAGGACCTGTTGCGTGGTACCGTCAGCATCGCCTGGTCACAGGTCGATATGCAGGTGCTGATCAAGTCCGATGGACTGCCAACCTATCATTTTGCCAATGTCGTAGACGATCACTTGATGGGTATCAGTCACGTCATACGCGGGGAGGAATGGATCAATTCCGTGCCGAAGCATGTCCAGCTCTACCGCTCTTTCGGCTGGCAGGAACCCGTGTTCTGTCACATGCCCCTGCTGAGGAACCCCGACAAGAGCAAGTTGAGCAAACGCAAGAACCCGACCAGTATCAACTACTATCGGGACATGGGTTATCTGCCGGAAGCCGTGGTCAACTACCTGGGCATGATGGGTTGGTCGATGCCCTCCGGGGAGGAAAAGTTTTCCCTGCAGGAGATGGAAGACAGCTTCGATATCAACCGCGTCTCCCTGGGGGGGCCAATTTTCGATGTGGAGAAGCTGAGTTGGCTCAATGGTCGCTACCTCAGGGAAAACTTCAGCGATGAGGAATTTGCAGCGCGATTCGTGCAATGGGCCACGGCGGGTGGGCGACTGGAGCGGGTAGTGCCGCTGCTCAAGGAACGGGTGGAGAGATTTACCGACGTGGTAGGCCTCGGCAGCCTGTTCATCGACGGTTTGATTCAGCTGCAAGCCGAGCATTTCAAGCACAAGCAGCTGGACAATGAGACCATGGTGAAGATCCTGCAATACAGCCTGTGGCGCCTGGAGGCTCTGCCGGGTTGGGACAGGGATAGCATTGAGTCCTGCTTCCAGGAATTGGCTAGCCAACTGCAGCTGAAAATCCGGGATTTCCTGTTTCCGCTGTTCATCGTCATCAGCGGCAAGGCAGTGTCAACCTCGGTGATCGAGTCTGTGGCCATTCTCGGTCTGGACATCTCCCGAGCCCGGATCCGCCACGGCATCGACGTACTGGGCGGCGTTTCCAAGAAGGCCGCAAAGCGTCTGGAGAGCGAATTCCAGAATCTGTAATTAGCGGGTTTTGAAATTGACAGTACGGAGGAGTGTGCTTAGAATGCTCAGTCCTTCGCTCAGCGCATGTGGGGCCTTAGCTCAGCTGGGAGAGCGCAACACTGGCAGTGTTGAGGTCACCGGTTCGATCCCGGTAGGCTCCACCAACTTAGCTCGCTTACGCTCGCTAAATTTTGTTCGTTAATCGACTCCCCTGCAAGAGAAGAACTCTAGCTGAGATTAACAAATTTTTTGGTTCCCAGTAGCCCTGCTAACGCTGGTCTTAAGGACGGCAGGATGTGGCGGTCTCACGGCGCATTGAATTCGTTCGTTAATCGACTTCCCCGTAAAAGAAAAACTCTAGGTCAGTCAAATAGATCCTCTGGTTTCCAGTTGTCCTGCTAACGCTAGCCTGAAGGACAGCACGATTCTGCAGGCTCATAGTGTGCGTTCCATTCGTCGGGCAGTGAATTCATCGAAGGAAACTCCCGTTACTTACGCGCATTAGTCTCCTTGCAGCCCAGGCGCATAAATCGAAAGTGTCTGTTGCTGAGTCGAAAGGAGCGTTTCCAGCAAGCAATTGCTAGCCGACTCCCTCAGCTAACTAGCACCGAGCATGCGTGCTAGTCAGACTCAGAAGTCCAAGAGAATCTGTTGCCATGTCAGGGCGAAGGACACGCCCTGGGAAGATCAACTAGCCTGGATAATCCCGCTTTGCATGTCCTTTGTACAACTGTCGGGGTCTACCAATCTTATAGGGCTCGCTGAGCATATCATGCCGACTCCCTCAGCTAACTAGCACCGAGCATGCATGCTAGTCAGACTCAGAAGTTCAAGAGAATCTGTTGCCATGTCAGGGCGAAGGACACGCCCTGGGATGATCATCTAGCCTGGATAATCCCGCTTTGTATGTCCTTTATACAACTGTCGGGGTCTGCCAATCTTATAGGGCTCACTCAACATTTCATGCCAGTGAGCAATCCACCCAGGCGTACGCCCAGTTGCAAAGATCACGGTAAACATCTCGGTGGGAATACCGATGGCTTTCAGGATAATGCCCGAATAGAAATCCACATTCGGGAACAGCTTGCGCTCGATGAAGTAATCATCTTCCAGCGCAATCTTCTCGAGTTTCTTCGCCATGCGCAGCAGCGGATCGTTTTCAGCGCCCAACTCATCAAGCACTTCATCGCAGATGCCGCGTATAACAGTCGCTCTTGGATCATAGTTCTTGTAGACACGGTGACCGAAACCCATGAGGCGGAAGGGATCGTTCTTGTCCTTGGCCCTGGCGATGAACTCCTCGATGCGGGATTCGTCGCCAATCTCATTCAGCATATCCAGCACGGCCTCGTTGGCACCGCCATGGGCGGGACCCCACAAGGCAGCGATGCCGGACGCGATACAGGCATAGGGGTTGGTGCCGGTGGAGCCAGCGAGGCGAACGGTTGAGGTCGATGCATTCTGTTCGTGATCGGCGTGCAGCAGGAACAGGGTGTCCATTGCCTTGGCCAGGATCGGGCTGACATTGGGTTCTTCGCAGGGTGTACCAAACATCATGTGCAGGAAGTTTTCTGCGAAGCCCATGCGATTCTGCGGGTACATGAAAGGCTGTCCCATGCCGTGCTTGAAGCACATCGCCGCCAGTGTCGGCATTTTGGCGATGACACGGTGGGCGGCCAGCAGGCGATGCTCGGGGTTATCGATGTCCAGGTCCTCATGGTAGAAGGCAGACAGGCCGCCAACCACAGCACAGAGCATGGCCATGGGGTGAGCGTCGCGAGGGAAGCCGCGGAAGAATTGGTGGATCGCTTCGTCTACCATGGTGTGGTAACGAATCGTGTTTTCAAATTTATCGGCAGCTTCCTTGCTCGGAAGTTCAGCGTGGAGCAGGAGATAGCAGGTTTCGAGGAAATTGGATTTTTCTGCCAACTGTTCGATTGGGTAACCGCGATGCAGCAACACCCCGGCACCGCCATCGATGTAAGTTATGTCAGATTCGCAGGCTGCGGTGGAAACGAATCCCGGGTCATAGGTAAATACGCCTTCTGCGACCAGTCCTCTAACATCGATGACATCAGGTCCAGTACTTCCTGAATAGACGGGCAACTCAATCGGGCTGTCTTTCCCATCAATACTTAACTGGGCCTTCTTCTCACTCATAGGTGGCTCCTGGGTAACTTGCTACTTATAAACTGTGGCGAATAGGGAGGGCGGACGCGCCGGGTTCGTTCCCTGTTGGCGCTGGTGGCCTGTACAGCAGGCTCTGTGTCCGGTCCGAATCGGGGTGGAGAGAATAGGGAGTAAGTCCGTGTTTTGTCAAATCTTTGCGCCTTCCCAGCCGGGATCAGGCGCTGTCATAAATGTGCCTCAATTCGGTGCCTGAGCGGGTCTGCCGCTAATGGCGTGAGGGCAATTTGATCAGTTTGTGCAATTACAAATAAAGGGCTATCGCACATTACCCGCCGTATTTTCCATTTGAAGACAATGTATTGTCACTTTAGGGCGTCGAATCTCCGGATTTATTGGTTTTGAGCAGTCGAAAGTCATATACTTTGCGCCCGTTATAGTCCCAATTTGTGTAATTATTTCAAGCAGTTTGCAGATTCTCATGGCATTTCAGCGACTGCCTGGAACTCTTGCAAGCTAGCAAACGGAAAAAGCGCCACGTGAAAGACACCAGACCTGTAAATCTCAACCTGATTCTCTTCAAGTGGCCGTTGCCCGCGCTTACCTCCATCCTGCATCGCATCTCTGGAGTGGCGCTCTTCTTCGGCACGGCTATCCTGTTGTATTTATTACAATTATCCCTTGAATCCCAGGCCGGCTTCGATTTGGCCTTGGAGATTGTGGCCTCCACGGCGGGCAAGATCATCCTCTGGCTGATCGTGGCTGCGCTGGCCTATCACCTGATTGCGGGCGTCAAGCACCTGTTGATGGACATGGGTATCGGCGAGACCCGGGAGGGCGCTCGCACCGGTGCCACAGTGACCCTGGTGTTATTCCTCATCAGTGCCGTGCTGGCGGGGGTGTGGTTATGGTAACTAACGCAACGAGTTTCAGTCGCTCCGGTCTTACCGACTGGATAATCCAGCGCTTCAGCGCCATCGTACTGGGTGCCTATACGCTCTGCGTCATGGGCAGTCTGCTGACGACCCCGGATATGACTTACGATCAGTGGCGCGACATGTTCGATTCCACGGCCATGGGTATGTTCAGCATGATCACCCTGATCGCCCTCTGCGGACATGCCTGGATCGGTATGTGGACTGTGGGTACGGATTACCTGACAGCCAGTCACCTGGGCAAGGGAGCCACTTTTATTCGCCTGGCCTACCAGGCTGTGTGTGTAGTACTCATTGCAGTTTATCTGCTTTGGGGTATAGAGATTTTTTGGGGTAGCTAGATGTCTGGATTCAGGACCATTTCATTCGATGCGGTGATCGTGGGTGGCGGTGGCGCCGGCATGCGTGCGGCGCTGCAACTGGCACAGTCCGGGTACAAAACTGCCGTGATTTCCAAGGTATTCCCGACCCGTTCCCACACAGTCTCTGCCCAGGGCGGCATAACCTGCGCGATCGCCAGTGCCGACCCCAATGACGATTGGCGTTGGCACATGTACGACACGGTTAAAGGCTCTGACTACATCGGTGACCAGGACGCCATTGAGTACATGTGCAGTGAGGGCCCGCAGACTGTGTTCGAACTCGAGCACATGGGCTTGCCTTTCTCCCGTACTGAAAACGGCCGCATCTATCAAAGACCTTTTGGCGGCCAGTCTAAAGACTTCGGCAAGGGTGGCCAGGCGGCGCGCACCTGTGCGGCGGCAGACCGTACCGGCCATGCGCTGCTGCATGCGCTCTACCAGGGTAACCTGAAAAACAACACCGTGTTCTTCAATGAATGGTATGCCGTGGACCTGGTGCGCAACCAGGACGGTGCCATTGTCGGTGTAATCTCGATTTGTATCGAGACTGGCGAAGTGGTGTTTATCGAATCCAAGGCAACGGTATTCGCTACTGGTGGTGCGGGACGCATTTATGCCTCAACTACCAATGCCCTGATCAATACCGGTGACGGTGTTGGTATGGCACTACGTGCCGGGTATCCCATGCAGGACATGGAGATGTGGCAATTCCATCCGACCGGCATTTACGGCGCGGGTACTCTCGTGACCGAAGGCTGCCGGGGAGAGGGCGGCTACCTGATAAACAAGGATGGCGAGCGTTTTATGGAGCGCTATGCCCCGAATGCCAAAGACCTCGCTGGTCGCGATGTGGTAGCCAGATCCATGGTGCTGGAAATCCTGGAAGGCCGCGGCTGCGGCGACAAGGGCGATCATGTCATGCTGAAACTGGATCACCTGGGAGCCGATGTGCTTAACGCCAAGCTGCCAGGAATCCTCGAGCTGTCGCGAACCTTTGCCCATGTCGATCCAATCAAGGAACCGATTCCCGTGGTGCCTACCTGTCACTACATGATGGGTGGTATCCCAACCAATATTCATGGTCAGGCCCTGATGCAGAACGGTGCCGGCGAAGACGAGATCATTCCGGGCCTGTTCGCTGTAGGTGAGGTTGCCTGCGTGTCCGTTCACGGCGCGAATCGCCTCGGCGGTAACAGCCTGCTGGACCTAGTTGTATTCGGCCGATCGGCAGGCAAGCATATCGAGGAAATGCTGGGTCAGGGAATTGAACAGCGTCATGCCAGTGACACGGATATCGATGAGGCTACCCAGCGTCTGAACAGGCTGAATGAATCCAGTTCTGGCGAGAGCGTGCCGCAGTTGCGTGCCGAATTGCAGGAGGTCATGCAGAACCACTTCGGTGTATTCCGCAAAGGTGAATTCATGCAGGAAGGCATTGTCAAACTGCAGGGAATTCGTGAACGACTGCAGAACCTGCATCTCGAAGACAAGAGCAACACCTTCAATACGGCGCGCATCGAAGCGCTGGAACTGGAAAACCTCTTCGAAGTGGCCGAGGCAACGGCAATCGCCGCCGAAGCGCGCAATGAGAGCAGGGGCGCCCATGCCCGTGACGATTTCCGCGAGCGGGATGATGACAACTGGCTTTGTCACTCACTTTACTTCCCGAAGGACAAGCGAGTAGGCAAGCGTGGCGTGAATTTCAAGCCGAAGACAGTAGATACCTTCGAACCAAAGGTGAGAACTTATTAGTCTGGTTGGCAATGCGTGCTGCGCAACGCAGATCAGATTTTCTGAAATGATATTGATTCTATAAAGTGCCAGGTGACAAGTGTTAGTAAGTATTTATCGATATAACCCGGAAACCGATGACAAGCCTCATATGCAGGATTTTGAAGTCAAGGTTCCAGAGGGTAAGGACATCATGGTCCTTGATGTGCTCGCTCTTGTGAAAGAGCAGGATGCCACGGTGGCCTATCGTCGTTCATGCCGTGAAGGTGTCTGCGGCTCGGATGGCATGAACATGAATGGCACCAACGGATTGGCCTGTATAACGCCTATTTCCCAGGTCGGTGGACCGGCGAAGAAGCTGGTTTTGCGCCCCCTGCCAGGATTGCCGGTAATCCGCGACCTAGTAGTGGACATGTCCATCTTCTACAAGCAGTTCGAAAAGGTTCAGCCATACCTGATCAACAACGATCCGCCGCCTGCGATCGAGAGGCTGCAATCCCCGGAAGACCGCGCCAAGCTGGATGGGCTTTACGAGTGCATCCTGTGTGCCTGCTGTA